>NZ_JBXARK010000007.1:0-323543 GCF_058808175.1 Flavobacterium sp. GW821-FHT11G01
GAAGTGGAAATCCTTTTGCTTTTTTCTTTAAAAAGCAAAAGATTGGAACGGATAGCGGGATTAGCTCCTGATTAAAATCTAAAACCTAAATTTTAAACAATACCTTATCTAAATATTATAATAGAATTTCCTTCCTTAATATATATGTATAAAAAAACCCGATAGGTTTGGAAAACTGTCGGGTTGATGTTATAATAAGGAATACTATTTGTCTTTTGCCTCCTCAGTTTTAGCTTGTTTTGCTTTTGCTTCCCACTGATTCATTAAATCTCCATAATTTATTGGTTTAGCAGGTTTCTGATTTACCAATCGGCCGGATTCGAATGCTCGTTGAAGAATGGTTTCTATTAAATAGTCTTCATTGACTTCGTATGGATTGTATTCTTTCTTTAAACTAATATCAAATAAATTGGCAGTAGTATTAGAGACGAAAGCTTTGAAACCGCTTTTTAAGGTTCTGATTAATTCATAGGTTGTAATTCCGGTTTGCCTATGAACTAGCTTAACTAGAATTTGACCTTGTTTACGCGAAAGCTTTTTTAACCTTGCTTCGAATTCATTATTAAGGTAGTCTTCTACAATTTTAAAATACTTCTTTTTTTCACGATTGGTTTTTAGACGTGCCATTCCCTGATTTAAAGCTGTCAATCTATCAGCAGCTAATTTTGCATACGGATATACTTTATAAACTCTATTCTGAAGAATCATAAATTGCTTTTGTGCTTCGGGATCGAGCTTCTCTTTTGTAATGATAATCTCTGGCAATTCAATTGTATCGCCCAAAATAGAATCTTTTTCAGTCAATACATAACCCATTTGCTGGTTTTCTTTTGGTATAACCTGAGCCTGAGTTGCAAACGAAATCAATATAAAGAATAAAAGAATGTAGGTAAATTTCATTGAGTCATAATTTAAATGTAAAATTATATATTTATATACAACTCTAATACCAAATTTATAAATTAGCAAAAAAATATTTTTATGAGTACAGAATCTATCTTAAAAGATACCTCAATTGCTTTCCTGGAAAGCTACCTAAATAACGCCTCGCCTACCGGATATGAAAGTGAAGGACAAAAACTTTGGATGAATTATTTGAAACCATACGTTGATACATTTATTACGGATACTTATGGAACAGCCGTTGGAATTATTAATCCTGATGCGCCTTTTAAAGTTGTAATTGAAGGTCATGCCGATGAAATTTCGTGGTATGTAAACTATATTACAGATGATGGTCTATTATATGTAATACGTAACGGTGGTTCTGATCATCAGATTGCGCCATCAAAAAGAGTTCATATTCATACTAAAAAGGGAATTGTAAAAGGTGTTTTTGGATGGCCAGCGATTCATACTCGTTTGCGTGATAAAGAAGAGATTCCGAAATTAAGCAATATCTTTATTGATTTGGGCTGTGAAACCAAAGAACAAGTCCTGGAAATGGGTGTTCATGTAGGATGCGTTATTACTTATCCTGATGAATTCATGATTTTGAACGAAAATAAATTCGTTTGTCGTGCTATCGACAACAGAATGGGCGGTTTTATGATTGCCGAAGTAGCTCGTTTATTGCACGAAAATAAAAAAACACTTCCGTTTGGATTGTACATTGTAAATTCGGTTCAGGAAGAAATTGGTTTACGTGGTGCTGAAATGATCGCACAAACTATTAAACCAAATGTTGCCATTATCACTGATGTTTGCCACGATACCACTACTCCAATGATTGATAAAAAAGTAGAAGGTGATCTTAAAATGGGTAAAGGTCCCGTAATTGCATATGCTCCGGCAGTTCAAAACAAATTGCGTGATTTAATTGTAGATACAGCTGAAGAAAATAAAATTCCGTTTCAACGTAGTGCAATTTCAAGAGCTACAGGAACAGATACTGATGCTTTTGCTTATAGCAACGGCGGAGTAGCATCAGCGTTGATTTCATTACCTTTACGTTATATGCATACCACTGTAGAAATGGTTCACAGAGAAGATGTTGAAAATGTGATTCAGTTAATTTATGAATCATTATTGAAAATTGAAAATAATGAGACTTTCTCTTATTTTAAATAAGAAGAAAATTTAAAACGTCAATTCGGTTAGTAATAACCGAATTGACTAATATAAAATAACATGAAAATACTACTACTCGAAGACGATTTTACTTTATCTAAAGAAATCTCAGCATTCTTTACTTCAAAAGAATTCGAGTGTGTACCTTATTATGATGGTTCTTTATTACTGAAGAAATACTTTCCGCAGGAATATGATTTGATCGTTCTTGATATTAATGTTCCGGGAACGAACGGAATCGACGTTTGTAAAGGCATTCGGGAAATTGATAAAAAAACACCTATCATTATGCTCACTGCTTTTAGTGAAATTGAAGATAAATTAGCTTCGTTTGATAATGGTGCCGATGATTATTTAGTTAAACCTTTTCATTTTGAGGAATTGTATGCGCGTATTTCATCACTTTTAAGACGAAAAGATATTCCGCAGCAAAGTGAAAATAAAATTATTATTGAAGATTTAGAAATTTTGGAAGATGATATGAAAGTATTTCGTTCAGGCGAAGAAATCAAATTAACTCCTAAAGAATTTAAGTTGATTCTTATTTTGGCTCATGCTAAAGGAAAAGTCCTATCTAAACAATTTATTGCCGAGAAACTTTGGGATTATCATATTGAAACCAATCAAAATACAATTGAAGTTTATATCAATTTTTTAAGAAAGAAAATCGATAAAGATCACGAAACAAAACTGATTCGTACCAAAATTGGTTACGGATATTATTTAAGCAATCAGGAATGACATTAAAAAACCGGATATCGCTTTTAGTAAGTTTGCTTTTTACAATCCTGTTTGGGTTGGCATCTACTGTGATATTTGTTTTGTATTCTAATTTCAGAAAAGAAGAATTTCGCGATCGACTTGAAATAAAAGCGCTTTCAAACATCAAGCTTTTAGTGAATGTTAAGGAAGTTGACGATCAGCTTCTGAAAATGATTGATCAAAATTCAATCAATAAATTGTATGACGAAAAAACATTGGTATTTGATTCTCATTATAAATTAATCTACAGTAGTATTGACGATGCCAAAATAAACTGGTCTATTGAAGATTTAAAATACCTTAAAAAACATAAAACTTTTTTTAAACAGCAAGGCGATTATGAAGTTTACGGTGTTTTTTATGATACAAAAGACAAGGATTTTTATGCTTTAATATCAGCAACTGATGATTATGGTAAACGAAAACTGCTTTTTCTTAGATACACTTTAATTGTTTCTTATATATTCTTTACTTGTATTTGCTGGGTTCTGACTTCATTTATGGTAAAAAAAGCTATGAGTCCGTTGAGTATTTTTCATCAAAAAATAAAAAATATAAACGAAAACAATCTTGACACTCGTATAGCATCAAAAAGTAATAAAAATGAAATCGATTTGATTGCCAATGAATTTAATTTCATGATGGATCGAATTGAGATTTCTTATCAAAAACAAAAAGAATTTACGGCGCACGCCTCACATGAGCTCAGAACTCCGTTGTCACGAATAACTTCGCAAATTGAAAATACCATTACCAATTCTGCAACTTCTGATAAAGGAAAATCTTTCTTAAAAACTATTTTATCTGATGTCAATCAATTAACCGAACTGATTAATTCATTATTGATTCTTTCTAAAATAGACAATAAGAATCAGGAGAATTATGAAGAACATCGAATGGATGAAATTCTGTTTTCAGCAATTGAAAATTTAAACAAGAGCTATCCTGATTTTGTTATTCTTTTTGAAATGGAAGAAGATGACAATTTAGGCACCGCTTTAGAAATTAAAGGAAACAAAAACTTACTCGAAATAGCTTTAGGCAATGTTTTGAAAAATGCTTGTGTTTACTCCGATAATAAACAAGCCAAAGTAAAAATTAGTACTCAAAACCATCATCTTGTTATTTCGATTTCAAATAGTGGAAATACATTAAGTGAAAACGAACAAAAGAATCTTTTTCAACCTTTTATGCGTGGCGAAAACTCTAAAGGCACTACTGGGTTTGGACTCGGATTGCGTATTGTCAATCGTATTTTAACGCTTCATAGAGCTACAATCAAGTACAGTATTCCTGAAAAAAATACCAATCTTTTTCAATTGATTTTTCATTAAAATCTTTTTCACTTCAATCTAAATCATTTTTAAGGTCTTTTTAAGGTTCTTATTAAGGTCTCTTAAAGTCTCGTGATAGCATCTTTGTATCAAATAAAACCGATACAATGAAAAAGTTAATTGCATTCCTGTTTTTGATTTTAGCAAGTCAGGCAGGCTTGGCTCAAAAAACAGTCACTCTGGAAGATTGTGAAAGCCAATTTTTAAAAAACAATCTTTTTTTACTGGCATCTCAATACAATATTGATGCTTCGAAGGCGCTGACTATTCAAGCACGAATTTGGGATAATCCAACAATTACGGCAGAACTAAATGCCTATAATCCTGAAAAAAATCAATATTTCGATATTGGAAAAGAAGGCCAGAAAGCATTTGGAATTGAACAGCTTATTTATTTAGGTGGAAAAAAACGCAACGAAGTAAAACTGGCGCAAACTAATGAGCAATTGGCCGAATTACAATTTAATGATTTACTAAGAACCTTAAAATTGCAATTACGTAAGAGTTTTTATACTGTTTACTACAATACAAAAAGTCTTGAAACTACTGATAAACAGCTTGCTCACATTGAAGATTTAATTAACTCCTACTCTGTTCAGGCACAAAAAGGAAATATTCCTTTGAAAGATGTTGTTCGTTTGCAGTCGCTTTACCTGAACTTCAAAAATGAAAGAATGGAAGTTGTAAATAATAACATTGAAGAACAAGCCAATTTGAAATTGTTGTTAAACTCAACTGAAACTTTAGTTCCGATTGTTTCTGATTCAGAATTCAATAAATATCTAAAAACTATCAATTTTGATTTAAAATCTTTTGAAGATCAGGCTATCGCTAATCGTCCTGATTATTTAGCCAAACAAAAAGAAATTGATGCCAACGAAATTAATGTAAAATGGCAAAAATCACTTTCAGTTCCTGATATTACGGTCGGTGCGAACTACGATCAACGAAGCGGTGCTTTTAATAAGGAAGCTAATTTAACGCTTGGTATTCCTCTTCCTCTTTGGAATAAAAATAAAGGAAACATAAAATATGCTCAAACCATTTTAGATCAGTCTAAAGTTGAAAAACAGAATTTCGATTTGCAATTGCAAACCGAAATCACATCAGCCTGGAATAAATGGGATGAATCACGCAAAAACTACGCAGTTATAAAACCAACTGTTAATGCCGATTTTGATGCCGTTTACAACGGTATGTTAACCAATTTTCAAAAACGAAACGTGAGCTTATTAGAATTTACAGATTTTATGGAAAGTTACAATCAGGCCACCGTTCAGGTTAATGAATTAAAGAAAAAACTAGCACTTTCAGGAGAAGAATTGAACAGCACAATTAATAAAGACTTATTTTAAAACTAATTAAAGATGAAACATAAACTAATAATAGGAATTGCAATTGTGAGTCTGGCATTCACAAGCTGTAAAAAAGAAGTTGAAAATCCGCAGACCAATACTTCTTTTGCATTAAGTGATTCAATGCTAAAAACAACTACAACAGCTATCGCACAAACGCAACCTGTAAAAAATGAATTAAGTTTTTACGGAAAAATTACAGCTGACAATAATAAAATGATTGATGTTTATCCGCTTGTTGGTGGAAATGTGATCAAAGTAAATGTTGAACTTGGAGATTATGTACATAAAGGACAAGTTTTGGCAACCATAAAAAGTACTGATATTGCTGATTTTGAAAAACAATCTCTTGATGCAAAAAGTGATTTATTGGTAGCGAAAAACAATTTGAAAGTAGCTCAGGAATTATTTGACGGAAAATTAAATTCAGAAAGTGATGTGCTACAAGCAAAATCTGAAGTAACTAAAGCACAATCTCAATTAGGAAAAATTCAGGAAACTTATAAAATTTATAATATCAAAGCGGGGTCTATCTATGAAGTAACGGCTCCAATTAGTGGTTTTATTATTCAGAAAAGCATTAATCAGGATATGCTTTTAAGAAGTGATCGTTCTGAAAACATTTTTGATATTGCCGAAATCAGTGAAGTGTGGGCAATGGCAAACATTAATGAGACTGATATCGATAAAGTAAAACTTGGAATTGATGCTGATGTAACCACTTTAAGTTATCCTGATAAAGTTTTTAAAGGAAAAGTTGATAAAATTTTCAACGTAATTGATCCCGAAACCAAAGCAATGCAGGCACGTATAAAACTGCAAAATCCAGGTTATTTGTTGAAACCTGATATGAATGCCAATATCAAATTATCTTTTAAGGAAGATAAATCTTTGATTGCGATTCCGAGCAATGCGATTGTTTTTGATAAAAGTAAAAATTTCGTCATGGTTTTTAAAGATCGTCACAATATTGAAACCAGACAAGTTGAAGTTTATAGCGTTGTTGGTGACACAACCTACATTTCAAGTGGCTTAAAAGAAAACGAAAAAGTCATTACAAACAATCAGTTATTTATTTACCGCGCCTTAAACGAATAAGTCATGAACAAATTCATCAGAAATATTATTGCTTTTTCGCTTAAGAATAAAGCATTCACCTTTTTTTGGGTGGGATTATTGGCGGTTGCCGGATTTATTTCCTTCAAAAATATGCCAATTGATGCCTTTCCGGATGTAACGAATACGCAAATTATCATCATTACACAGTGGAATGGAAAAAGTGCTGAGGAAGTAGAACGTTTTGTAACTTCTCCTATTGAAATCTCCATGAACTCTGTTCAGAAAAAGACCAGCGTTCGTAGTATTACCATGTTTGGATTATCTGTAATCAAAATTATTTTTGATGACGGAGTCGACGATACTTTTGCGCGTCAGCAAGTCAATAATTTATTAAAAAATGTTTCCCTTCCCGAAGATGTTGAACCTGATGTTCAGCCTCCGTACGGACCAACTGGAGAAATATTTAGATATATTGTAAAAAGCAACAGCAGAGACAGTAGAGAATTATTGACCTACCAAAACTGGGTTATTGACAAACAACTTCGTTCCGTTCCTGGTGTTGCCGATTTAAATGTTTTTGGAGGACAAACTAAAACTTATGAAGTTGGTGTTGATCCTATCAAATTAGCGAAATACAACATTACACCATTACAAGTCTACAATGCTGTAAATGCAGGAAACCTAAATGTTGGTGGAGATATTATAGAAAAAAATGGGCAGGCATTTGTAGTTCGTGGTGTTGGGCTCTTAAAATCGATTCCGGATATTGAAAATATTATTGTTGATGATGCCGGAGGGAATCCCATTTTGGTAAAAAATGTGGCTTCGGTTTATGAAAGCTCCATGCCTAGAGTTGGGCAAACCGGAATTGGCAAAAACGATGATGCAGTTGAAGGAATTGTCGTGATGCGAAAAGGTGAAAATGCTCAGGAAACTTTAGCATTAATCAAAGATAAAATTAAAGATTTAAATGATAATGTTCTTCCAAAAGACATAAAAATAGAAACCTTTTACGATCGCGATAATTTGATGAATTTCACGACCGAAACCGTAATGCACAATTTATTTGAAGGGATCATTCTGGTTACGTGTGTAGTATTCCTTTTCATGGCCGACTGGAGAACTACTTTTACGGTTTCAATTGTTATTCCGTTATCCTTATTGTTTGCTTTTTTATGTCTTAAAATGATGGGAATGAGCGCAAACTTACTGAGTTTAGGTGCAGTCGACTTCGGAATTATTATTGATGGCGCGGTGGTGATGGTCGAGGGATTGTTTGTGGTATTGGACCACCGAGCGCATCAATTGGGAATGACGGCTTACAATAAAATAGCCAAAGGAAGCCTGATTAAAAAAACAGGAACTGAAATGGGTAAAGCTATTTTCTTTTCTAAATTAATCATCATTACTGCTTTATTGCCAATATTCTCCTTCCAAAAAGTAGAAGGGAAAATGTTCTCGCCCCTAGCCTACACTTTAGGTTTCGCGTTAATGGGAGCTTTACTTTTTACACTGACATTAGTTCCGGTTTTATCTCATATTCTTTTAAATAAAAATGTAAAAGAGAAAAATAATCCGTTTGTGAATTTTTGGGATAGAATTGTCGGGAAAGGTTTTGCCTGGACATTTAAACACAAAGTAAAAACGTTGATCGCATCAATAACTATTTTGGTTGCTGTCTTTTTCTCTGCTACTTTTTTAGGAACTGAATTCCTGCCACAATTAAATGAAGGAGCTTTGTGGGTAACAGCAGAATTGCCAATGAGTACTTCTCTTCCTGAAAGCGTGCAAACTGCTTCAATGATTCGAAAAGATCTTGAAAGTTTTCCGGAAGTAAAAAAGGTTTTGTCCCAAACGGGTCGAAGCAACGACGGAACAGATCCAAACGGATTTGGATTTATTCAGCTTCAGGTTGATTTGAAACCAAAATCAGAATGGAAAAGAAACATCAATATGGATGAACTGATTAATGAAATGGACAATAAACTGAAAGTTCATCAGGGAATTACCTATAATTATTCTCAACCCGTTATTGACAATGTAGCCGAATCTGTAGCTGGTTTCAAAGCTTCAAATGCAGTAAAAATTTATGGCGATGATTTAGATAAATTAGATGAATTATCAAATGAAGTTCTGGCAAAAATAAAAGATATTCCGGGTATAAAAGATGCCGGAATTCTGAGAAACGTTGGCCAGCCAGAAATCAGTGTAATTCTGGACAGAGAAAAAATGGCCGCTTACGGAGTAACATTAAATGATGCTCAGGCGGTTTTAGAGTTGGCTTTTGGAGGAAAAACCGCCACTCAAAAATATGAAGATGAGAAAAAATTTGATGTGAGAGTTCGTTTTTCTAAAGAATATCGTAAAGATGAAGAAGATCTGGCCGAACTAAAAGTTCCGACCATTAGCGGAGTTAAAATTCCGCTGAAAGAAATCTGCGATATTAAAACGGTAACAGGTCCGGCTTTCATTTACAGAGATAATACAAAACGTTTTATTGGAGTAAAATTCTCTGTTCGTGATCGCGATTTAGGAAGTACCATTGCAGAAGCACAGAAAAAAGTAGCCGAATTGAAAATGCCTTCCGGTTATACAACAGGCTGGACAGGAGAATTTGAAAATCAGGTCCGTGCTAGTGCGCGTTTGGCACAAGTTGTACCAATCAGTTTAATTGGAATATTTGTCTTGCTGTTTATTTTATTCGGAAATATAAAAGATTCATTGCTTGTTTTAGCGAATGTTCCGTTTGCCATTATTGGTGGAATTATGGCCTTACATATTACCGGAATGAATTTCGGAATCTCGGCCGGTGTTGGTTTTATTGCTTTACTTGGAATTTGTATTCAAAATGGTGTTATTCTGATATCTGAATTTCATCATAATCTGAAGGCTAAATTTACACTCGAAGAATCTATTTTTATGGGAGTAAAAGCCAGAACCAGAGCAGTAGTTATGACAGCATTAATGGCATCAATAGGTTTAATGCCTGCCGCGATTTCAACGGGAATTGGTTCTGAATCCCAAAAACCATTGGCTATTGTAATTATTGGAGGTTTAATAACGGCGACAATTTTAACGCTATTGGTTTTCCCAATTATATTTTGGGTCTTCAACCGCAAAAAACATGTTCCTATTGAATAATAAATTAACTAAACGGTTAAATTAATTTGATTCGGTTAAAAGAAAAAGCATCATTATTTTAATGATGCTTTTTTGATTCCGTTACATTTTAGTTTAATATCTTGCGTTACATCAATTAAACTATTTATGAAATATATTTACTTTTTAATCACGCTGTTTTCAATTTCATTATTAGCCTCAATTATAAATCCAAAAGAGGGATTTACTTGTTTTCTTGAAGTTATTCCGGCGATTATTGGCTTTCTGATTTTAGCTTTCACTTTTAAAAAATTTCGTTTTACAAATTTCACTTATACCTTGATATTAATACATTGTATTATTCTATTCATCGGCGGCCATTATACCTATGCCGAAGTTCCTTTTTTTGATTATATAAAAGAAATTTTTCATCAAAGCAGAAATAATTATGATAAAGTGGGACATTTTGCCCAGGGATTTGTTCCGGCGATGATTATCAGAGAATTGTTTATCCGAAAAGAAGTAATTAACAATAAAAGCTTTTTTAACTTTATTATCGTTAGTATTTGTTTAGCAATTAGTGCCGCTTACGAATTTATTGAATGGTTTGTATCTCTTGCAACGGGCGAAGGCGGAGATTCATTTTTAGGAACTCAGGGGTATATTTGGGATACCCAGTCTGATATGTTATATGCAACTATTGGAGCAATTATAGCTTTGATTTTATTTTCAAAAATTCAGGACAAACAAATTCAAAAAATAGATTTTTAATTTGTGCCTAGCAATTACATATATAATAAAAAATGGTCTCCCGCTCAAAGAAGACCATTTCTATACTAACTCAAACTAGCTTTAAACTGTTATTTTAAATCTTTCAAAATTGCAATAGCTTCTGTTGCATTTGACAATTGTGCATATTTTAATGCAGTGAAACCTTGTTCGTTTTTATCATAAGCGCGCGCACCATTTTCTAATAAAACTTTAATTATTTCAACTTTGTTATAACGTGCTGCGATCATTAAAGGTGTCATGTCTTCTGATTTTTCATTTACATCGGCACCATAAGCGATAAATTTTTTCACTACTTCTACATCTCCTTTACTAACTGCTACGTGTAATGGTGCTGAGAAATTGTGTGAAATTTCAATTTTTGGATTCACTACTGATGATGTGTGATTCGCTGCCATTGAAACATTGGCAAAAGCTACTAAAGCTACTCCTAAAATAATTACTGAATTTTTCATGTTGATTGATTGTTAAATTGATTGATTATTGATGATTTTTAAATTCTATGTAAATGTAATTCTTTTTTTGTATTATGTATTACCAAGTACCTTGTTTTAACTAATTCTTAACATTCATTTAATAAAAACCTAATAAACTCTTTTGAATGTTAAATTACCGTTTCATATATAGACGCTCATTTATTCAATATGTTACAGTTTAAATCAAAAAAATATAAAAAATCTTATATTTTTTTTAGAATGCCGTAAAATCATTATTTAACTTTTTTAACTTTACTATAATGAATACCAACAAAATAAACTAATACTAACTTAAAACCATAAACTATGCTCATCCTTAAAAGAATTTTATTGATTCTGATCTTAATTGTATCAGTAGTTTTAATTGCAGCTTATTTTATGCCTAAAGATTATGCTGTACAAAGAGAAATCACCATCAATAAACCTGTAGACAGTGTATTTAATTATGTACGATATTTAAAGAATCAAAATGAATTTAGCGTTTGGGCTAATATAGATCCTAAAATGAAATCGACTTATAAAGGAACAGACGGAACTGTTGGCGCTATTTCGGCTTGGGAAAGTGATGTAAAAGATGTTGGAGTTGGAGAACAGGAAATTACCAAAATAACCGAAGGGAAACGTATTGACTTTGCATTACGTTTTAAAGAACCAATGAATGATACCGCAGTTGGTTTTATGTCTACCGAAGCTATTTCTGGAAATCAGACAAAAGTCAAATGGGGAATCAACGGTGTTTTTCCATATCCAATGAATGTTATGATGCCAATGATGAAAATGGATCAGATGATTGGCAAAGATTTACAAAAAGGACTTGAAAATTTAAAAGCCAAAATGGAGGAATAAAAAAATAGCCCAGATTAAATACCTTATTTAATCTGGGCTAAAATAAATTTAAATGTAGAATTATGCTTTAGAAGCAAGATATTCTAATACATTTTTCTCAATACGTTGGTCAATATTAGCAATATCAGCTTTAACGAATTTTTCTCCTAAAATATTCTCGTATAATTCAATATATCTTTCAGATACAGATTCTATATAAGCATCAGTCATATCCGGGATTTGTTGTCCTTCCTGCCCTTGAAATCCATTCTCGATCAACCAGCGACGCACAAACTCTTTTGATAATTGTTTTTGCTCCTCGCCTTTTTCTTGTCTTTCATAATATCCATCAGCATAAAAATAACGTGAAGAGTCCGGAGTATGAATTTCATCAATCAAAACAATAACACCTTCTTTTGTTTTTCCGAATTCGTATTTTGTATCTACTAAAATCAAACCACGACTTGCAGCGATTTCAGTTCCTCTTTGAAATAAATCTCGGGTATATTTTTCTAAAACAATATAATCTTCTTCTGTAACAATTCCTTTTGCTAATATATCTTCTCGAGAAATATCTTCATCATGAGAACCGTTATCAGCTTTTGTAGTTGGGGTAATAATAGGTTCCGGAAATTTATCGTTTTCTTTCAAACCTTCCACCATTGTTACACCGCAAATTTGTCTTTTTCCTGCAGCATATTCACGAGCAGCATGTCCTGAAACATAACCACGAATTACCATTTCTACTTTAAATGGCTCACATAAATGTCCAACAGCAACGTTTGGATCTGGTGTAGCAATCAACCAATTTGGAACAATATCTTCTGTTAATTCCATAAATCTGGTTGCAATCTGATTTAGAATTTGACCTTTATATGGAATCCCTTTTGGTAAAACTACATCAAAAGCAGAAAGTCTGTCAGTTGCTACCATTACTAAAAGTTCATCATTGATATTGTAAACCTCTCTAACTTTTCCGCGGTAAACTGATTTCTGATTCGGGAAATTAAAATTTGTTGTTGTAATTGTATTGCTCATTATATGTAGTTGTGTTTTTGTTTTCTTTGAATGCAAATTTAAAACTAATTAAAAGAGCAAGCAAATGT
Source organism: Flavobacterium sp. GW821-FHT11G01 (assembly GCF_058808175.1). NCBI lineage: Bacteria > Pseudomonadati > Bacteroidota > Flavobacteriia > Flavobacteriales > Flavobacteriaceae > Flavobacterium > Flavobacterium sp. GW821-FHT11G01. The sequence goes on from NZ_JBXARK010000007.1 coordinate 12,876, forward strand.
TTATGGTTGATAGTTTGGATTGCAATACAGTTCATCTAAAAACTATCAACCATAAACTATCAACTAAAAACTTATTTTTTCAAAAGTGTTGAATTAAATAAGTTTAAAATTCTGCCGTATTCATCAATCCATGAATACGTTTCTTTGAAACCATGAGATTCAACAGGAAAAGAAGCTAAACTCCAATTCTTTTTCTCCAATTCTATAAAACGTTGAGACAAACGTACAATATCTTTATATTCTACATTATCATCAACCATTCCGTGAAGCATAACTAAATTTCCTTTTAAGTTATCTGCAAAATAAATCGGAGAACTTTTTTTGTAAGCTTCCGGATCAGTTTCCGGAAAATTTAGAATGTTTCCTGTGTATCCGTGATTGTAGTGTGCCCAATCTGTAACAGAACGCAAAGCCGCTCCCGAAGTAAATTCACCCGGAGTTGTCAACATCCCCATTAAAGTGATAAAACCACCATAAGAACCTCCATAAATACCTACTCTGTTGGCGTCAATACCATATTTTTGAACTAATAATTTCTTTCCGTCCAAATGGTCAGACAAATCTTTTCCTCCCATAAAACGATAAATTCCGGTTCTAAAGTCTCTACCATAACCGTCACTTCCTCTGTAGTCAATGTCCAAAACAGTATAACCTAAATCAGTCAACAAATTATGAAACATATATTCTCTGTAATAATTACTCCAAAAATTATGAGCATTTTGAAGATACCCTGCGCCATGAACAAAAATTACAGCCGCTTTGTTGGCCGCTTCTGCTTTAGGCGTATAAATTCTTGCGTTAACCGGAGTTCCATCTTGCGCTTTGAATGTGATTACTTCAGGAGTTCTCCATTGATATTTTTTGAAAGCTTCTGTTCTTGAAGAAGAAATTTGCTGCAAAGTTGAATTCTTTTTATTGTCTGCAACATAAAAATCCCAAGGAATGTTTTTATACGAATAACGAACTAAAAGCGATTTTTCGTCTGGTGAAAGTACAACTTCATGTGCCCCGTCTTTGGTTAAAATCGGTTGTAAAACACCATCAGCAACAGCTAATTTATAGAAATTTCTATTTCCAGGATGTGTTGTGTTTGTGGTTAAATAAAACACTTTTTTATCTTTAGATAAAGTAACATCACGAACTTCCCAATTCCCTTGTGTTACTTGTGTTTTCTTTTTTGTCTTTACATTATAAGTGTACAAATGAGAGTATCCTGTAACTTCAGATTGAAAATAAATCGTTTCGTTATCAGCAAGGAAATCTAAATTTCCAGAAGAAAATGAATATCCCGGAATTCCAGGTCCGCCAATCCAGGCTTCATCGTGTTGGTATTCAATTTCTTCAAAAGTTCCTTTATCTAAATTTAAATTTATCAGCCATCTGTCTTTGTTATCCTGACTTCTGATTTCAACAATTGCCAACGATCCGTCTTCATTGTAAATTGGTGCCTGAGGAACAATAAGTTTATCTTCTTTTGCCTTATTTTTCAAGTTATCATACTGTTCATAATACTTTGGTGTATCCTGAATATGACTTAAAGTCGAAAAATTCACATAATAAACAGAGTCTTTTGCTACAGAGTAAATTCCGAATTTTGTTTTTACAAAATTAGCTGTAGAAACTTTTTCCTTTGTATCCGGAGTTTGGTTATACCCGTCAGCAGTTATAAAAACTTCCATCTTTTCTTTTTTGATTTCTGTATCTTCTATTAATCTAAAAGTGGCAAAATTTCCGTTTGGATTTACTTTTAAATTATTGAAATCATCTTTACCATAAAAATATTCTTTCGCAAAATCAGATTTAACCTCTTTGCTTTTCGCAAGATTCCATTTTTTTCTGGCTTCCTTATCTTTTATAAACTGAAATAATTCCTTTTGTTGGGTATTTAGAAAAGTTTCTTTTTCAGGTTTTGTTTCTTTTTTAACTCCTTTGCTAAAATTAGTAATCTGTAAAATTGTACCTTCTTTGGTATTGTATTTAAAGATATTATCGTTTTGTGCAAAAAATAAAACTCCGGCTTGAGATCCTAATTGTAAATTAGAAATTGGAGTTGATTCCTGAATCAGTTTTTTTGAAACTTTAGATTGAATTGAATACGAATACAAACTTCCTTTATCCAGATAATAAACAACGTCAGATCCGGGCTTTGCTTTAAAATCCATTTGAGAAAAAACGGCTTCTTTTGGCAATACAATTTCTGGTTTTGTCATTCCTTTTTGCCAAAAATAAGTGCTTGCCCCTACTTCATCTTTCGGATTCCATTCAAAATAAACTTTTTTTCCGTCTAAAGACCAGCGTCCGTTTGTGGGTTGATTTCCAATAAAAGATTCGCCCTTCATTATTTCTTCTAACTTCAAATTTTGGCTATTTCCAGTAACACAGAAAAATAAAAAGGCAAGGATAAAAATGTTTTTTGTCATTGTGGTAGTTTTTGAGAAAACAAAAATACACTTTGAAAATTATTAAAAAAATCTTTTTGTCAATTGCCTGCGAAATCCTTTATGAATTGTTCATTTAAAATAAAAAATCCCTGAAGAATTACCTTCAGGGATTGTATTTTTATTAAAAATTTAAAAAATCTAATTAACCTACTGCAAATTCTTTATTTAGAATTTTAGAAGAAATATATTTGGCTACACCATCTTCTGCATTGGTTTTAATCACTTCTAAATCAGGTAAGGTTTCCTTCAATAAAGCTGGTGCATTTCCCATAATCAGGCCTTTTCCAGATGCAGATAACATTTGAACATCATTGAATCCATCTCCAAAAGAAACTGATTCTTCTAAAGTAAATCCTTCTTTTTCTAAAACTCTCTCGATTGCAACTGCTTTATCTATAGCTTTATCCATAAACTCTAAACATGTTGGCAAACTAAAAGCATGATGCAAATGTTCTGAAGAATTAGCTAAAATAGCATCTTTTAGTTTCACTAATTTTTCATGATCATCACAGGAGAAGAAAATTTTGATTGCTCCAAAATCTTCCAAAGTTTTATAATCTACCAGTTCCGGGCGATATTTTAATTCAGATTGAAAAGCATTTAATTTTTCATTAATTCTGTTAGTCGTCCAAACATTTTCTTTGAATAAAACTACTGTGATTTCAGGGTCAATATCAACATTCAAAGCATTTTTCACAACTTCACTGTCTAAATTGAATGAAAAAAGTTCTTCTTTATTAGGGGAATGAATTCTCGCTCCGTTTGAACTCACTAAATAAACAGGAACTTCAAGTGTCTCAATAATAGCCATAGCATCAAGATGATGACGACCTGTAGCTACAACGATAAGATAATTTTGATTGTGGAGTTCCTGAAAAATTGATTTGGTATAATCTGAAATTTTGTGTTGAGGATTAAGTAAAGTTCCGTCAAGGTCGCTTACTACAACTTTTATATTTTTAAGTTTAGTCATATTAAAGATCAAGTATTTATAAAATGCAAATTTACTGCTTTACACTCAGAAGAACAAAGATTATAAGTCTTAAAACCCCGAAATGAGAGAAGTTTATTATTTATTTAACTATTTCGTTAAATATTGAATTTTAGATAATTTAAATTTTTATAATTCCGGATTTGTATAAATTTATTGCTTTTTGAATAACCTTTTCAATTTGTTCCAAAGGTAAATCTTCATCAGCATCAAACAACATAATCTTCATTCTGGAACGCGCTTCCTGCAGTAAAAAAGGTTCGTCAAAATGTTTTCCTTCCACAATTCCGATATAAGGTTGTTTGTGTTTTTTATGAATCCATAAATAGCAAAACATTTTTCCTTTGTAGCAAAAAAAGGGCATTCCGTATTTCAAAACATGCGCAATGTCTTTGTCTTGTTTTAGAATAATTTCTTTTAAAGCAAGAAATACACCTTTTACAGGTTCTTCTTGTTTTAAATAGAAATCATCTAGTTGTTTCATTTTCTGAAATGCTTGTTGTTTTGTTTTTTGCCGCAGATTAAACTGATTTATTAATCCTCTATTTTTTTGCCACGAATTTCACAAATTTCCGCGAATTAATTTGTGCTAATTTATGTGATTAGTCGCAAAAAAATATTCGTTTTCCACATTCTAAAAAGATGATGTAGAAAACGAATATTAATAAATGTCAAAACACATTTCACGATTTACATTTGACATTTTATAAAATTAATCGTGATTTTCTATTTGTTTATAAGCGTCAATTACCTTTTTCACTAATCTGTGACGCACGATATCTTTATCATCCAGATAAATAATTCCGATTCCGTCAACGTCTTTCAGAACCAAAATGGCTTCTTTCAGACCTGAAATAGTTCTGCGTGGTAAATCGACCTGTCCAGGATCTCCCGTAATCATAAACTTGGCGTTTTTTCCCATACGCGTCAAAAACATTTTCATCTGTGAGTGGGTTGTATTCTGTGCTTCATCGAGAATTACAAAGGCGTTATCAAGTGTGCGCCCACGCATAAATGCCAGTGGCGCAATCTGAATAATACCTTTTAAAATATAATCTTCGAGTTTTTCGTTTGGGAGCATGTCGCGCAAAGCGTCATAAAGAGGCTGCATATACGGATCTAGTTTTTCTTTCATATCGCCGGGTAAAAAACCAAGATTTTCTCCTGCTTCAACCGCTGGTCGCGTTAGTATGATCCTTTTAACTTCTTTGTCTTTAAGCGCTTTAACCGCCATTGCTACACCGGTATAAGTTTTACCGGTTCCGGCAGGGCCAACAGCAAATACCATATCATTTTTTTTGATGGTATCTACCAGTAATTGCTGGTTAGGCGTCATGGCCTTAATTATTTTACCGCCAACACCATGAACTAATATTTTGTCATGATCGTATGATTTTCTTTCATCCTGACCATCACTCATAATTACGCGTTCAATTACATTATCATCAATGTTGTTGTATCGGGTAAAATGGAGCATCAACCTTTGAAATCTTTTTTCGAATTCATCTAAAACTTCTTTTTCGCCAAATGCTTTTAAAGTCGTCCCTCTTGCTACTATTTTAAGCTTTGGGTAGTACTTTTTAATTATTTCAAGATGAGTGTCTTGAGCGCCCCAAAAGTCTTTTGGAGCGATGTCTATTAGCTCGATAATTCTTTCGTTCAAATGAGGTAGTTTTAAATTAAAAATAAATTTGTTTTGTAAATCTATTGTTGTCGGGTATGTTCATATCTTTAAATGCAAATTGTCTTTTCTTCTTTCAATTTGTATTTAGTATTATTAGATTTGCATTTCTCAAATTTAATGAAAATTAGATTTAAATACTACCAATAGTTATAAACAAAATTATGTCAATAATTACCCTTACTACTGATTACGGCTTAAAAGACCACTTTGTGGGCTCGCTGAAGGGTAAAATTATTTCTGAATATCCAGAGGTTCAAATCATTGACATTTCGCACGATATTGATCCGTTTAATACAGCCGAAGCAAGTTATGTTATTGGCGCCTCTTATTTGAGTTTTCCTAAAGGCACGGTGCATCTTATTGGTGTTGATATTGAACGTAATAAAGAAAATCAGCATATTGCAATGCAATGGAATGATCATTATTTTATTTGTGCTGATAATGGAATTCTTAGCATGCTTACGCAGAAAATCGTTCCGCAGAAAATTGTCGAAATCAACATTCACGATCGTTTTCCGATTGAATTCAGCGATTTGGATATTTTTATACAAGTGGCCTGTCATATTGCAAAAGGTGGCTTATTGAATGTTATTGGTAAAGAAATTCAGGAAATTAAACAAATAACTGAATTACAAGCGGTGGTTGCCAACGATGGAAATTCACTAAAAGGTTATGTAATTTACATTGATCATTTTGGAAATATTGTAACTAATATTTCTAAAAAACAATTTGTAGAAGTTGCCAAAGGTCGCCCGTACGAAATCGTAATGAAACCGAAAAGCATCAAAACAATTCTACCGAATTATTCTGCAATTGCAACTTCTGAGAAGTATCCAATTAAAACTTACGAAGGCGAAAAATTAGCCATTTTTAATGAGGCCGGTTTTCTCGAAATTGCCATTTTTAGAAGTAATCCTTCAAAAGTAGGTTCTGCCAACAGCTTGTTGGGATTGAATTATCGGGATGTGATTACGATTCAGTTCCTTTAACAATTTTAGATTTCTGAGTTTAGATTTTAGATTTGAAAACACTGGAAATGTGGAATTTAAAATTACAGAATTGGAATTTAAAAATTTTATATAAAAGAACAATCTATTTTGGTATTTTTGCCCGCATATTGGAGCTTTAGTCATTCAAAATCTAAAATCAACAATCTAAAATCTAAAATTGCAAATATGTTTGTCAGAATAGTAAAAATGAGTTTTCATGAAGAAAAAATCCCGGATTTTCTGGATAATTTCGAAACTGTGAAAGACAAAATACGAAATGCAGAAGGAAACCGTTTTTTAGAATTGTATCAGGATAAAAATGACAAATGTATCTTTTTTACTTACAGTTATTGGGAAACCGAAGCTGATTTAGAAAATTACAGACAATCAGAACTTTTTAATACCGTTTGGGATTTTACAAAGAAGTTATTCAATGCTAAGCCTGAAGCCTGGAGCGTTGATAAATTAGTAAGCTTAAATTAGTTTCAAAATTCAGGTTAACTTAACCGCAAAGTCCGCAAAGATTTACGCAAAGTTGGCAACCTGAAACCTGAAACTTGAAACAAATAAAAAAAAAAACAAGAATGAAATCAATCATTTTACGAGAAATAAAATCTTTTTTTGGATCTCCTATTGGCTATTTGGTCATTGCTATTTTCTTAATTAGTAACGGACTATTTTTATGGGTTTTTGAAGGAGATTACAATATCTTAAATACTGGTTACGCCGATTTGACTCCGTTTTTCACTTTAGCACCTTGGATTCTGATTTTCCTGATTCCGGCTGTAACGATGAGAAGTTTCTCTGACGAAAAAAAACAAGGCACATTAGAACTGCTTTTAACTAAACCATTATCGATTTGGGAAATTGTAAACGGAAAATTTTTAGGTTCTTTATTCCTAATTGTTTTAGCAATTATTCCAACATTTATTTATGTAAAAGTGATTTCAAATTTGGGTTTACCTGAAGGAAATATCGATATGGGAAGCACAATTGGTTCCTATTTCGGACTGTTGTTTTTGATTGCTTCATATTCTGCTATCGGAATTTTTACTTCTACTCTATCAGAAAATCAAATCGTCGCTTTTATCATTGCGGTTTTTCTATGTTTTTTCTTCTATTTTGGTTTTCAGGGTTTAGCTACGTTAATTCCGGGAGATTCTAATATTGTTTCGGCATTTGGTATGCAGGATCACTTTAAAAGTATGAGTCGCGGCGTTATCGATACACGTGATGTTATTTATTTTTTAAGCATTACAGTATTGTTTCTGTCTTTTACAGTTTATCAATTAAAATCTTTTAAAGCGTAATGAAAGCATCTACTCAACAAAATATCAAAACGTTAGGTATTACTATTTTCGTTTTAATCGTTTTAAATGTATTGGGAACTTTGTTTTTCCAGCGATTTGATTTAACCAAAGACAAACGTTATACCTTATCTGAAACTTCTTTACAAATTGTAAAACAAGTTAAAAATCCGCTTTCGATTAAAATTTATATGCATGGCGATCTTCCTGCAGATTTCAGACGTTTGCAACAGGAAACCAAACAATTATTAGAAGAATTTCAGGCTTATAACAGCAATATTGTTTTCGAATTTGTAAATCCGATGGAAAACGAAGACGAAAGCATGGAAATGGTAAAATCACTTTACCAAAAAGGATTAACGCCAATAAATATAACTGTTGACGATAAAGGAAAACAATCTCAGGCAATGGTTTTTCCGTGGGCCATTGCAGTTTATGATAACAAAGAAGTTAATATTCCATTGTTGAAAAACATTATGGGTGCTTCGACCACGCAGAAAGTAATTGGATCGATTCAGCATTTAGAATATTCGATTGCTGATGCTATTAATAAAATTACCAAAGCCAAACAAAAGAAAGTTGCTTTTATAAAAGGAAATGGCGAAATGAACGAGGTTCATGTTGCTAAAATGTTGAGACAAATTAAGGAAAGTTATTATATAGGCCCTTTCACGCTGGATTCTGTTAGTAAAAATCCAACCGGAACTTTAGATGCACTTAAAAAATATGATTTAGCCATTATATCAAAACCAACTGAAACTTTCTCTGATGAAGAAAAACAGGTTTTAGATCAGTTTATTATGAATGGCGGAAAAACATTGTGGTTAATTGATCAGGTTTCTGCTGATATGGACAGTTTGTACAATCAATCTGGCGCTACTCTGGCCTATCCGAGAGATTTGAATTTGAACGATATGTTCTTTAAATACGGATTCCGAATTAATCCTGATTTAATAAAAGACGAATACGGAAGCCCAATAAAACTAGCAACCGGAGAACAAGGAAGTGCAACTCAATATCAGGAATTTAAATGGAAATACGCTCCTGTTGTAATTCCTTCAAGCAAACATCCAATCGTTAAAAATTTAGGCGAAATAAAATTTGATTTTGCAAGTCCGATCGATACTTTAAAAAATGGAATAAAGAAAACGGTTTTATTGCAATCGTCTCAATATTCTAAGAAAATTGGAACTCCAACCGAAATCAATTTGAATATTGTAACTGAACAAACAACTCCACAGGAATATTTAAATAAAGGAAACTCAGCCTTAGCTGTTTTATTAGAAGGAGAATTTCATTCGGCTTTTGAAAATCGCGTTTTACCTTTCAAAGAAAGTGCATTTCAGGCAAAAGGAAAACCAAACAAAATGATTGTTATTGCCGATGGAGATTTGGCCCGAAATCAATTAGATAAAAACTTGATGCCGGTAGAATTAGGTTATGACCAACGTACCGGAAATTTATACGACAACAAAGATTTTATGATGAATTGCATCAATTATCTTTTAGACGATACCGGACTTATTAACATTAGAAGCAAAGATGTCGATTTGCCATTATTAGATAAGGATAAAGTTTATGAAAACTACACGATGACGCAATTCATAACTATCGGACTTCCAATTCTAATTTTATTGGTTTTCGGACTTGCATTTACTTACATGAGAAAAAGAAAATACAGCAAATAGATGTTAATAAAAAAATTGCGAAAGTAAGATTGTTTACGATATATTTGTAATCCGTATATTTAGCCTCCAAATTGCTAAAAAACACATCAAAAAATAAAACAAAACAGATGAAATTTATAGTATCGAGTTCGTACTTACTAAAACAATTACAAGTTTTAGGTAGTGTAATTAACAGTAACAACACGTTGCCTATTTTAGACAACTTTTTATTTGAACTAGACAATGATGCGTTGACAGTTTCGGCTTCAGATCTTGAAACTACAATGTCAGCTACATTATCAATCGATTCTAAAAGTAAAGGAAGTGTAGCTGTGCCTGCAAAACTTTTGCTTGAAATTTTAAAAACATTTCCAGAACAACCTTTAACTTTTACAGTTGAAGATAACAATACAGTAGAGATCAGCTCTAATTCAGGAAAATATGCATTGGCATATGCTGCAGGAGAAGAATTTCCAAAATCAGTAAGTCTTGAAGATCCATCTGTAACTTTGGTTCCTGCTGATGTTTTGGCAACTGCTGTTAGTAAAACTATTTTTGCTGCTGGAAATGATGATTTACGTCCGGTAATGTCTGGAGTTTTCTTCCAGTTTTCACCAGAAGGTTTGACTTTTGTTGCTACTGACGCTCATAAATTGGTAAAATATGCACGTACAGATGTGAAAGCGTCTCAGGTAGCTGATTTTATTATGCCTAAGAAACCTTTGAATATCTTAAAAAGTATTTTAGGAAGTTCTGATGCTGAAGTTAAAATTGAATACAACGATTCAAATGCGACTTTCTCATTTGACAATTATATCTTGATGTGTCGTTTGATTGATGGTAAATACCCAAATTACGAAGCGGTAATTCCAAAAGAAAATCCAAACAAATTAATGATTGACCGTTCTTTATTTTTAAGTTCAGTTAAGCGTGTGGCCATTTTCTCAAACAAAACAACACACCAAATTCGTCTAAAAATTGCCGGAGCTGAATTAAATGTTTCTGCAGAAGATATTGATTACTCAAACAAAGCAGAAGAAAGATTGACTTGTGATTATCAAGGAGATGATCTTCAAATTGGTTTCAATTCTCGTTTTTTAACTGAAATGTTGACAAACTTACAATCAGACATGATCATGTTAGAAATGTCATTGCCTAACAGAGCCGGGATCCTTACACCAGTTGATGGTTTAGAAGAAGGAGAAACTGTTACTATGTTGGTAATGCCTGTAATGTTAAATAGTTAACATCAAAACTTCTTTTTGTTACAGGGATTTTTTTTAGTTTCGAATTAAAGACATATCATTGTAAAAAAAAATATCGCTATTAACCAACCATTTTTTATACCTAGAAACCGCAATTCTTTCAAACGAATTGCGGTTTTTTATTTTGGTGAGTTTTTGTTTCAGGTTTCAGGTTTCAGGTTTCAAGTTTCAGGTTTCAAGTTCACTTTGAAATTTAACCACAGAGCACGCAAAGTTTTTTTGGAGATAGATTGAGTTCAAAAACACAGAGTCCACAAAGCTTTGTGAACTCTGTGTTTTTAAAAATCCTGATAATAGAAAAAACTTTGCGTGCTCTGTGGTTAAACTCTACTCAAGCCATTCAACTTGAAACCTGAAACTTGAAACCTGAAACTTGAAACCTGAAACAATTTTTCTTTAACTTTGTACTTATGAAAATAGAAATTTGGTCGGACATCATGTGTCCGTTTTGTTATATCGGAAAAAGACAATTGGAAACCGCTCTGGAAGCGTTTCCTGAAAATGATTTTGAAATTGAGTGGAAAAGCTTTCAACTTGACCCGACAATCACACCTCAATCTGGAAAAGACGTTTATACGTTCTTAGCCGAACGAAAAGGTATTTCAGTTGAACAATCTATAGAAATGCATAAAGGTGTGACAGAACGCGCAAAAAGCGTTGGTTTGGATTATCATTTTGATAAAGCGATTATTTCCAATTCCTTAACATCTCATCGTATTATTCATTTAGCAAAAACTAAAAAGCTAGGCGATGAAATGGAAGAGATTTTCTTTAAAGCTTATTTTACAGAAGGAAAAGATTTAAATGATGCTCAAACTTTAATCGAATTAGGAATCCAGGCTGGATTAGATGCTTCTGAAGTAAAAGAAGTTGTAGAAAATGAAAGCCTTTATTTAAACGATGTAAAGCACGATATTACCGAAGCTCATGAAATTGGAGTACAAGGAGTTCCGTTTTTTGTTTTTGATCGAAAATATGCAGTTTCTGGTGCTCAACCGGTAGAAGCTTTTGTGAATACGATTAAGGAAATGCAGAAGTAATTTTAGATTTTAGATGAACCGCAAAGTCCGCAAAGATTTACGCAGAGTTCGCAAAGTTTAGATAAAGCTTTGCGAACTTTTCGGTTTTATTAAAACGTGTTAATCAGAATCTTTGCGTGCTTTGCGGTTAATTCCATATTGTAGATCAAAATCTGAATTCTAAAATTCCTAAATAACCCCCATTTTCTGCATCAAAAATGTAGCGCTTTTATTTTTACAGATTCCGTTGCGGAGTTTGTAATCGAAATGAAGTTCGTTATTTTTGATTTCGACTTCAAAACATTGATTCGTTAAAGTATCCGGATAATCATTTGTTGTGAGGCAAACTTCTATATCGTGAGTGGCTATTGCTCCTATTGCATTTTTGGCTATGATCTTTTTTACTACTTCAATTGTCCCATTTCGTTTATCGTCAGAATTAGTTCCTCTTAAAATTTCATCTAATAAAACAAAGGCAGGCTTCTGTTCTAAAGCATCCATAATTTGTTTCAAACGCTTGATTTATGCAAAGAAATACGATTCACTATCCGCTAAAGAATCGGATAATCGCATTGAAACTAAAACTGGAAGTGGATGAATATTAGCTTCTGAAGCACAAACAACTGATCCTATTCCAGCTAACACCATATTCACACCCAAACTTCTTAAAAAAGTACTTTTACCGGACATATTAGAGCCCGTTAAAATCATAAAAGTTTCGGGATAAAAATGAGTATCATTCCCTACTCTGCTTGTCGGATTCAATAATGGATGACTTAAATTTTTAAATCCGATTTTATATTCTGAATTGATTTCAGGAAAAACAAAATCAGGATTATTATAGGCCAAATTTGCCAAACTATTTAAAGCTTCAAATTCTCCAATAATAGCAATCCATTTCTCAAATTCTGCAGAATAATTTTCTTTCCATTTCAATAACGCTTTTAAAACGTGAAGGTTAAATAAAAATGTTCCGTTAAAAACCGTTGCTGTTACAAAATTATTAATAGTATCCATTCTCGAAAACAACTCTGACAATTGTTTTAGATGAACACTTGCAGTTGCCTTCTTAAAAATGAGCTGTTGTTGTAAATCAAGCAGCTTTTTGGATTTAAAACTTTCTGATTCAATTTTCTGAAGCAGCAAACTATATTGTTTTATAATTTTATCAACGTTATCTGCTTTTGCTATCTCCGATTGAATTCGTTTAACTGACTTACCTAAAATCATCAAATTAGCAATAAAAATATACGTCAGATAAGATAATAAAATGGTTTTCGAAGTAATAAAATAAGTTATTAAAACTCCAAAAAACAAAATTGGACCTGCAAAAGAAAGTGCAACTAAAACTTTAGGTAAAGTATTATTTTTAAATGAATTCCAATGCAATAAAGAATCAAAAGAGGCTTTTGAATCATTACTGATTGTTGCCAATGCCAGGAAATCGTGTCTCCAATCCATTTTCGTTTTCAGTTCCTTTACTGCTTCCTGATTTTCAAGAATTACTTCATTTGGAAGTTGGGTCAATAATTGATTCGCCAATGTTTTTTTTCCAATATAAGTAGCAGTTCTGTTTAGATTTTGAAACAAAGAATGTTCACCAAAAATATCTAAATCGTAAGCATAAGGGTGATGGAAATCGTTGAATTCAATTCCATTTTCAAAAGGAATCTTTTCTCTTTTTAGATAGGAGATCTCATTTTGATTGATTCGTAGAAGAGCTGTTGTCAGCTGTTTTTGAAAAGATAATTTGGAGTGGATTCGCATTAAAAAAATAAAACCAACAAAAGACAGAAAAGCAAGTATTACGTAAAGAGTTTCATTGGTCTTGACGTAATAAAACGACAAAAACAAACACAGAAAAACACTTAATAAACGTAGTAAACTTATGCTATTATATCTTTTATTGATTTTATTAAAAAGCTCTGAATAATGTGTGACCTTATTTTGATATGAATTCATTTTATTGATTTGAGGAAATACAAATATAAGTTTTGCATCATAAAATCAATCTTAAAAAAACGATTTTTAAGTTTCATGCATTACTAAAACCGGAACCGAAACTTCTTTGGCAATTTTTTTAGTAAAACTGGATTCAAAGATACTTTCAAAGAAAGATCTTTTATGTGTTATAGTGGTCAGAATATCAATGTCTTTATAAAGAATAAAATCAAGAATAGTTTCTTTAACTTCATCGCTTGGCAATACTAAAAACTCCACATTATCATTGGCAAATTCTTTTTCCCATTCTTTTACAGTGGTTTCCGGCACATCTGAATTCGATGTTTTAACATAAAGACTTTTTACCTTTGCATTGGTTTTTCTGGCAATTTCAAGCACTTTACGAAGTTCTGTTTTGTCTTTTTCACGATAACGGGTAGTAAAGCCAATAATTTTGATTTTATGAAATTTGGCTGTAACAGGAATACATAAAACCGGTACATTAACTTCAGAAATTACGGAGCTTGTATTTGATCCTGTAAAAAATTTAGTCCAATCTGAGACACCTGAAGTTCCCATAATAACAAAATCAATATTATCCTCTTTAACAGCATTTTTCAAATTATAAATTAAATCACCATCCATCAGACGATGTTTTATCACTATATCCTCTAAGTTTCGTTCGATAGCAATCGTTCTAAGTTTCGGAATTTCATCTTTAAACATCTCAAATTTAGCCAACTCGATTGAGCTGTAAATCGAAGCGTAATTTTCCGGAAAAAACTGACTGTCATAAACCGGAATTTCAAAAGTATGCAACAAAACCAGTTCGGCATTGACAATTTTTGCAAATTCTAAAGCATGAACAAATGCGTTAGTAGCTGCTTCAGAAAAATCGGTGGGAAATAATATCTTTTTCATTTTGCTTAAGATTAGAGTATTGTTTTCTCAAATTTAATCATTCTAAAAACAAAACAACCTGATAATTATCAGTAATTTAACATTTAATAAATTCTTAAAATATTACTTTTAAAAAGTAAAAACAAGATATACTCCCTGACTTCCTCTTCGGAACTTTATGCCTTTTTTTTATACCTTTGCACCATGATAAATCAAGATTCTATAGTTGCATTGGCTACTCCGTCCGGAGCAGGTGCTATTGCTATCATTCGTATTTCAGGTTCCGAGGCAATCACTATCGGAAATTCGGTTTTTAAATCCATCAAAAACAAAGATTTGACCAAGCAAAAAACGCATACTTTGCACTTGGGGCATATTATAGATGATTCAAAAACACTGGATGAAGTACTAGTTTCTGTTTTCAAAGGACCAAACTCTTATACAGGTGAAGATACAATTGAAATTTCATGCCACGGATCAACCTATATTCAACAGCAAATTATTCAGTTATTATTGAGAAAAGGCTGTAGAATGGCTGATGCAGGAGAATTTACATTGAGAGCTTTCCTGAATGGCAAACTAGATTTATCGCAAGCAGAAGCAGTTGCCGATTTAATTTCGTCAGATAATGAAGCTTCGCACCAAATTGCAATGCAGCAAATGCGTGGTGGTTTTAGTAATGAAATTGCCAAACTACGAGAAGAGCTTTTGAATTTTGCTTCACTAATTGAACTAGAACTAGACTTTGCTGAAGAAGATGTTGAGTTTGCAGACAGAACGCAATTTCATGAATTATTAAATCGAATTGAATTTGTTTTAAAACGTTTAATTGATTCATTTGCTGTTGGAAACGTAATTAAAAACGGAATTCCGGTTGCGATTGTTGGAGAGCCAAACGTTGGTAAATCGACTTTGTTAAACGCTTTATTAAACGAAGAACGTGCAATTGTTTCAGACATTGCAGGAACAACCCGAGATACAATTGAAGATGAATTGGTCATTGGCGGAATCGGTTTTAGATTTATTGATACTGCAGGAATCCGTGAAACGAAAGATGTTGTGGAAAGCATCGGAATTAAAAAAACTTTCGAAAAAATAGAACAGGCACAAGTTGTAATTTATTTGTTTGATGGTTTAAAATTTCAGGTTTCAAGTTCTGAGTTTGTTTCTGAGATTGAACAAATAAAAAATAAATATCCGCTAAAACCTTTATTAATTGTAGTAAATAAAAAAGATATATTGTCAGCTGATGAAGTTTCAAACATCACATCAAAGCTTGAAAACCTCAATGCAAAGCTTTTATTAATTTCTGCCAAAGAAAAAATTGGTGTTGATGATTTAAAGAATGAATTACTTTCTTTTGTCAATACAGGAGCTTTAAGAAATAACGAAACAATTGTAACTAATACAAGACATTACGATTCATTATTAAAAGCTTTAGATGAAATACAAAAAGTAAAATTTGGATTAGAAACGAATCTTTCAAGTGACTTGATTGCACTTGATATTCGTGAAGCTTTATATCAATTCGGACTTATTACTGGTCAAGTCTCAAATGACGAATTGTTAGGGAATATTTTTGCTAATTTCTGCATCGGAAAATAGCAAGACAAAATAACACAAAACAACTACAAACAAACGGGTTAAAGTATTGATAAATAATATTTTAACTCGTTTTTTTTCAATTCCTTTTTCGCTAGGATAGTAAGTGATGTTTTGCTTAAATTTGTACCGCCATCGATGGATACTTATAATGATTAAACAAATTGAATGAGATAAAGTTTATTTTGTTCCATTAGCGTTAAGCAAAGGTATTATATTAGATATATGAGTTTATTTGTTGTAATTTTCAATGTTTTCTAAAATAATATATACTGAATTATAACATAAAACCTCTTAAAAAATGAAAATTATAAATGTAAAAAATCACCTGTCTATTTTATTAATTGTACTTCTTTTCATTTTCTCACCTTCATATTCTCAAACCAATAATGATTTTAACGGAAGCACAGCAGATCGTGATTCTTTGATAAACACTGGTAATGCTATAAGATTAGCATTTGCAAGTGGAGATGTTGACAGAATACTTTTATATCATCATCCTGATGTAATTAAAACCCTAAATTACAATAGTATAGAAAAAGGAAGAGAATCACTGAAACCTGGATTAAAAGGAACACTTGATAGTTTTCATTTAGAATTTATTGAAAATAAAATTGAAAATATTTTCATCAATGGCGGAACTGCTGTTGAGCAAACCCTCTTTACTATTAAAGGAACACCCAAAAAAGGAAATGGAAACCCTTTTATATTTAAAGGCCGTTCTATGATTGTTTATGTCAGATATAAACAAAGCCCAACTGGTTGGGCTACAATTCGTGAAATAATTCAACCAGCAACAGATAAATAATTCATAAGTATATTATTTGAATGCCACAAATGGCAAGATAACATGTCTGAATCTATTTTAACTTTCTAAAAAAGCAATCTGCCAACAACATTAAATTTTATTTAAGTCCAATTACTTCGAATTTGATAAAGTGAAGTTCATACGTAAAGTAAACACAGGACAAAAGTTTTAGCCCAAAATGGAAAAGAAAGGCAATCTTTTAAAATATTTTACTAATTACATCTCCAGAAAATAATTTTGCATTATTTAGTAATACTAAATGAATGTGAGGTACAAATAAGATACAATTCATAACTGTTCACTGAAATCAAATAACTACTTTGAGCTTTGTGGCAGAATCGTGGCACATGGTGTTTTTGAAAACAAGAAATGTAGCAAAATCAAGGTCTAAGAAGTTTAGTCTCGAATATATTATATTAATTCTTATGAGAAATATTTTTTTCAGAAACAAAAAATATATTTTTAACCGGATTAATTAAAGCTTTTGTCCAATGGAGAATGAATACTTTTTTAAGGATGAGAATAAAGCCGGTAAAAGAGCTTGGTTTTTGTACATAGAGGTTAGCTCCTTTATTAAAAGTCTCTTCAATATCTTTTGGGTGATTGGAAGTGGAAAGCATAACCGCAGGAATCTCCTTAAGTTCTTTATCGCTTTTTATTTCTTCTAGTGCTTCCTTACCTCCTTTAATAGGCATATTTATATCAATAAAAACAATATCAGGCTTTGGTTCAGCCGGATCTTTCATGGTATTAACTAATTCTTCACCATTTTCTACCGTAATAACTTCAGAAGGTACTTTTGTTGCACTCAGAGCTTCCATAAATAATTCCTGATCATCTTTATCATCCTCAGCCAATATAATTTTTAGTGGCTCTTTTTCTTCTAAATCATTAGAAGTTACGGTTGAATTTTTAGGACTTGTCATATTGGAGGGGATTTACAATTTACAAAAGTACTATATAAATGCTTAATAAATTTCGACAAGGCAATAATCTTAAAATATATGGTATTTTTAAAGATTACCGACCATAATCCATTATGGCTGAGTTAAATTGGAGTTGTGCAATCATTAGTATAAATTCTATAACATAACTTTTTAGGTAGTACACTACTTTAGCATAAACCATAAAGCTAACAAATGTGCAGAATAATTTAATTTTTCTACAAGATATAATACTACAAACGCCTGTGCCCACTGCAGTTTATTGTACTGATGATTTAGTAATTTCATTTGCTAATCCCGCCATGCGCAATTTATGGAATAAAGGCGAGCAGGTTATAGGAAAAAAATTCGCTGATATCACTGCTGAGTTTGAGAAAGATTCGATTAGCGAAGAAATTCTAAGAGTAATGAAAACAGGAATGCCTTTTCAGGCCTACGATCAAAAACTTAATATCCTGCCAAAGGGAATAGTGACGCCTCTTTTTTTTAATTATAATTTTACACCTCTTCTCAATGAAACAGGAGTTGTCTATGGCGTGTTACATACCTGTACAGAAGTAACTAAATTACATGAAGCAAAAAGTCAAATAGTAAACTCCGATGAAATGCTGACTATGGCAATCGAGGCCTGTGGCATGGGAACATATGAAATAGACGTTACAACAAATAGGATCAAAACATCCGATAATTTTAAAAAGCTTTGGTCTATCGACTCTGAAATTACTGTAGAGGCATTGATAGAGAAACTCCATCCAGATGATCGCCACCTTCGGGAAAAAGCTCATAAAGATGCAATACTCAACGGAGTAGTTTGTTACGAAGCCAGAATTTTACAGAAAAATAAGTCCCAGAAGTGGATTAAAGTTTTTGGAAAAATCATAAAAAATGAAAAAGGTGCCCCCTTAACAATCTTAGGAGTTGTACAGGATATACATAAGCAAAAGGAATTTGAAGTAGAACTGAAAAGAAAGATCGAAGAAAGTACACTGGAACTCCGTCGTTCTAATGATGATCTGCTGCATTTTGCCAATGTGGTGAGCCATGACCTTCAGGAACCGGTCAGGAAAATTAAGATTTTCAATGCTTTCTTAAAAAATGAGATTGCAAAGCAACTGCCGGACCGTTCGATTATGCACCTAAACAAAATTGCCCATTCTGCAAACCGCATGCAAGGCATAATTGAAGGGCTCCTTGCCTATTCCACTATGGACAAAAGCACTCAGCCAGTTGAAGAGATTTCCCTAAACGAACTCTTGGAAAACATCAAAACAGACCTGGAGCTTATAATAAAAGAAAAAGGTGCCATTCTAATCATAGAGGATCTTCCTGAAATCCAGGGAGCCCCTATTCTTATTCATCAGCTATTCTATAATCTTATCCAAAATGCACTAAAATTCACAAAAGCCAACCAGCCTCCGAGAATTATTATTACATCCGCTATAAAGAATATCAACTCGATTGAATCAATTGAAATTTCTTTCAAAGATAATGGTATTGGCCTGGATCCTCTTTATGCAAAAAAAATATTTGCTGCTTTTGAAAGGCTTCATTCAAAAAATGAATACGAAGGAAACGGGATTGGACTGGCACTTTGCCAAAAAATAATTAACAGGCACAATGGAACTATTATAGCTCATGGAGAAAAAGAAAATGGCGCTGAATTTATAGTTACCCTTCCACTTAAACAAATTAAAAAAAATATCTAGAAACTAGTGTTATAAAAGTGCACCTGTAGGTACACTTTATTAGAGAATTACAATAGTACATCGATTGATCTTAAAACAAGGTTTCCGGATCATACTTCACATGAAATACGTCCAAAGTATTTTTCGAATTTACATGAATACCAAATCAATGCTTAATGATTATAAAAATATTTTTTTATTAAACTTGTAACCTTTGCATTTGCTTTTTGGATCGCAAGTTCAATTGCTTCCGGACCATATCCTTCTCCATCAACAGTAATTTCATGAATATCTGTTATTCCAATAATTTTGAAGACCATTTTTAGATAGGGAGTTTGAAAATTCATATGCTCATTATACTCACCTTTTTCATACCCTTGAGCTCCTCTTGAGGTTAACAGAAATAAAGTTTTATTTTTTAATAGACCGATGTAAGGATTCAAAAGATCTTCGGTATTAAGTTTCCATGTCTCGTTTACTCTTAAAACCTGGTCAATATAAGCCTTAAGAGAGCTGGTAATTGTCCAATTATGCATTGGGGCTGCAAGAACAATTACATCAGCCTCTTTCAATTCAATAATAAGTTCTTTACTTAATTTTAATGCTTCAGTTTCAGCTGCTGTTCTATCGGCCTCAGGCTTAAATGCTGCAGCAATCCACGTTTCACTCACATGTGGAACATTGGTTGATGCTAAATCTCGAAAGGTTATTGGTGCAGCGGGTACTTGTTCTTTCCAGGATTTAATAAATGTGTTAGCAAGTCTTCTGCTGCGTGATCTGTCATCACGAGGACTTGAATTAATTACTAATATTTTTTTCATGTGTTTAATTTTCTGCAAAGCTAACCTGCGCCATACATCTAAAAGTTAATGTAGTTCAAGAAATCAGCAAGTGCTTCTTTTTTTTATATGTACCATTATGCTTCAATAAATTTTGTGAAATGATGACAGGCCAGAAAATAAACCTTGTGATAAATATAATCTGTGAGCTGGGTGTAAAGAAAATCCACTATCTAAGTGAATTGATTTTATGATCTGCTCTTTTACCTTTTTCACTACAAATTTGAATAATCTCCCTGCATAACCCCGACGTTTATATCCGGGCAACTTAAAAAGATCATCTATATAGATTATTTGTCCGGTTCTGAGAATGTGCATTCGTTGGAATTCATACCTAAAAATGGACAAAAAATCTACATTCTTTTTAAAAAGCTAACAGTGTTAATCATGCAACTCTTAGTGAGAATTGTATAATGTTTAAGCATCATTCGACATCACCTTTACCAGTGGAAATAATCCAATTCTTAAAAGAAAATAAAATGAAAATTAAAAATTTACTATTCACTTTTGCTATAATATGTATCGCATTAATTACCGGATGCGAAAACGATGATTTTGAAGAAGTCGATGGAGTTTGTCCTATTGTGGAGTCGACGACCCCATTAAGTAATGCCTTAAATATACCTGTGAGTCAAGTCATTACTGCTACATTCAATGAAGAGATGGATCCAGGTTCTATCACGTCGTCTACCTTTATTGTAGCGGGGACAACTCCTATTGCAGGAACAGTGAGTTACTCGGGAAAAACAGCGTCATTTACACCAGGAGGTTTGCTTGCAGAGAACACTACTTATACGGCAAGAATCACTACAAAGGCCAAAGATGTAATGGGAAACTTTTTACAGCTAGAATATGTATGGGTATTTTCAACAGGTACACTTTTAAGGCCTGTAGTCATTACTGCAGATCCTATTAATAATGCACTTGCCGTGCCGTTAAACAAAACAATTTCGGCAACATTCAATATGGTGATGAATGCGTCTACATTAAACAACACAACTTTCAAAGTAAATCAGGGACTTACTGCCGTTGCGGGAACAATTTCGTATACAGGATCAACAGTCTATTTTGTTCCTGTAACTCCTTTACTGGCCAATAAAATCTATACTGTCACGATAACAACCGGAGCAAAAAACTCGCTTGATACTGCAATGGCAGCGCCTTATACATGGAATTTCACTACAGATAATGTGCCCGTAGTAACTGCAACTGACCCGCTTAACAATGCTTTGAATGTGGCTTTAAATCAAACTGTAACGGCTGATTTTAGTAGTATTATGGATGTGGCTTCAATCAATACAACAACATTTACGCTGAAACAGGGAACAACAACGATTCCGGGTACAGTTTCTTATTCCGGAACTACAGCTTCGTTTAAACCAACAAACCTGCTGACAATAGGAACTGTTTATACAGCAACTATTACAAATGGGGCAAAAAGTGCTTCGGGAACTGCCTTGGCAAATGATTATGTTTGGAAATTTACCACTATGCTCGTACCTCCCGTACAAGTAAATATAGACCTAGGTACTGCTTCTATATTTGGTGCTTTTGGTGGAAACGCCGGAGTAACAAATCAGGGATTAAATACAGTAATAAACAACGGAAGCATTGGAACAACTGCCGCTTCGACACTGATTACAGGATTTCATGACGGTCTTATCGTGTATACCGAAACTCCACTAAATGTTGGAAATGTAACAGGTGATATCTTTACGGCACCACCGGCTCCGGGAACAGCAACATCATTGCTAATTGCACAAAAAGCATTATTGGATGCAAATGCAGCTTATTTAAGTATTTCACCGGCTGCTAAACCAGGAGGATCAGATCCAAATGCAGGAGAATTAGGTGGGTTAACATTAGCACCGGGCGTTTATAAATCAGCAAGCGGTACTTTCAAAATCAGCAATGGCAATCTAACTCTTGATGCGCAGGGAGATCCAAATGCAACCTGGATTTTTCAAACTGCTTCGGGACTTACTGTTGGAATTGCAGGACCTACAGGTGCAAAAAGTGTTATAATGATCAACGGAGGATTACCTAAAAATGTTTTTTGGTATGTAGGAAGCGCCGCTACAATCAACAGTGCCGGAGGCGGTACGATGGTAGGAACTATAATTGCCAGTTCAGGCGTTACGTTTTCTACTGCCGGAAATGCCAATCAAACCGTACTTAATGGAAGGGCAATCTCTTTAGTTGCTTCTGTAACCATGGTCAATACAACCATAAATGTTCCTTAAATAACAGTATTACATAATCAATCCCGTTTTCGGACGGGATTTTTCTCCATAAAAAAATAACAACTAAATAAACGTAAATGAAAACTAAAATTAGTTTTAAAACAAAATTACATACAAGGTTGGTTTCAGACAGAACACTCTTAAACAAGTTTTTACTGTTGACTTTGTTATACATAGGTGCCCAGACTACACTTCAGGCACAAGAAGTGTATTACTCAAAACCTTCCTGGTATTTTGGTGTTGCAGGTGCCACCAACTATAGTTTCTATCGTGGTTCAACACATCAGCTGAATGCAAGTCTGACTCCTCCGGTTACTTTTCATAATGGCGAAGGTGCAGGTTTATATTTAGCGCCGCTCGTCGAATTTTACAAACCGGATACCAGATTAGGATTTATGTTTCAGGCAGGTTACGACAGTAGAAAAGGTTCTTTTGACCAGAAAATTACACCTTGTAACTGTCCTGCAGATTTATCTGTAAACTTAAGTTACATTACTATAGAGCCAAGCATTCGTTTTGCACCTTTCAAATCTAATTTTTATCTGTATGGAGGGCCTCGTTTGGCTTTCAATGTTGATAAATCATTTAAATATTCAATAGGAACTAATCCTAATGTTCCCAACCAAGAGGCACAGCCAGCGGTAAGAGGAGATTTTGATGCAGTAAGCAAGACACTTATTTCAATGCAGATTGGTGCTGGTTATGATATTCCGCTATCGTCGCAAAATCATAAAACACAATTTATTCTATCTCCTTTTGTGAATTTTCAGCCGTATTTCGGACAGCATCCACGCACAACCGAAACCTGGAACATAACAGCTCTTCGAGTAGGAATGGCGCTTAAATTTGGACAAGGAACTGCAGTTTCGACTCCAGAAGCACCGGAATCACAAGTACAGTTTTCTGTAAATGCACCTAAAAATATTCCGGGAGAACGTAATGTTCGTGAAGTTTTTCCTTTGCGTAATTATGTTTTTTTCGATTTGGGATCAGATAAAATTCCAAGCCGCTACAAATTATTGAAAAAAGAAAATGTAAAAGATTTCAATGAAGAGCAAATCGGAATTACGGCAAGTGTAAATCCATCAGGTCGTTCTGCCAGACAAATGGCAGTTTATTACAATATAATTAATATTCTTGGAAACAGAATGGTTAAAAATCCTTCAACAAATATTACACTTACCGGTTCTTCAGAAAAAGGAACTGACGATGGAATGGCAATGGCTATGGCTGTCAAAACCTATTTAGTTGATGTTTTTGAAATAAATGTGGCCCGAATCACAACAAAGGGACAGTTAAAACCTAATATTCCATCTGAACAGCCTGGAGCAACAAAAGAATTAATGCTGCTTCGCGAGGGAGATCGAAGAGTTTCTATCGAAAGTAATTCACCTGAATTATTGATGGAATTTCAAGCGGGTCCTGATGCACCATTAAAACCATTAGAGTTTGTTACCGTACAGGAAGCTCCTATCGATAGTTATGTTACTGTTGATGCATCCGGTGCACGTGAGGCATATTCTTCATGGTCTCTTGAAACTACTGATCCGGATGGAAAAGTAAAAGTTTTTGGCCCTTACACACAAGAAAAAGTAAGTATTTCTGGTAAAGATATAATGGGAACCCGTTCTGAAGGCGATTATAAAATAAAAATGATCGGAAAAACCAAAAACGGTTCAATCGTACAAAAGGCAACTACTACACATATGGTGCTTTGGACACCATCTAAAACAGATGAAGGACTTAGATACAGCATCATTTTTGAATTTAACCAATCAAAAGCAATTGCCATGTATGAGAAATACCTAATCGAAGTTGTAGCACCCAAAATACCTAAAAATGGTGTTGTAATTATTCATGGTCATACCGATATCATTGGCGAAGAATCTCATAATTTGACTTTATCACTGGATAGAGCCAATGAAGTGAAAGGGATTATCGAAAAAGCATTATCCGCTTCAGGCAGAAAAGATGTGAAATTCGAAGTACAGGGTTTTGGAGAAGATGAAAGTATGGCTGTTTTTGAAAACAAACTTCCTGAAGAACGTTTTTACAACCGTACCGTAATAATTGATATTATTCCGACCGGAAAGTAAAAAAGAATATATTTATTTTTTTTCCTTTATAGGAAGATAAACATTAATACTTACCTAATATCCTTAATGCATTTTTAATTTGGAATGTACTTTCATCTGTTCCTGTTTTTATAGTAGTATGCAAATTACATAATCACCAGGATTAAAAATAAAGTTTGGAGCATTTTTCCTTCTAAAAGCACCTCAATGAGGTGCTTTTTACATTTACTTCTTTACCCAATTTTCAAACTAGTTTTTGCTTTTAAGTTATTGCTTCAAAACCTTAAAAACTATTAAAGTATTTTAGTATATCTCACCTATTTCAAAAACACCTTTCTTTTAGTATTATCTTTTTCATATTTTTACAAATACTGTTCCTGAAAATGTTCTTCCATCTGAAGGCCAAACACCTGGTCCTGGATAAAATTGTGGACGTTTCGTAAAATAATGTTCGTCTAAAACATTGCTGACATTAAATTGAAATTTTATGTTTTCTGTCAATCGGATTGCAAAATTTAAATCAAGTAACTGATAAGCGGGAACCAAACCTACCGCACCGCTAGCAGAAGGAGTTACAGTATTTAGTGCATCGGCAAAACTCTCAGAATTATAACTATAAAGTACAGAGCAGCTGGCGATTGAATACTTAAATGTAATTCCGTTTCTGGAAATCCATGCCGGAACACTTTCAACCTTATTACCACTAACATTTACATTACTGTTACTTGACCTGATCACGGCATCCTGATAACGCGCATCCATATATGAGGTAGACGTAAACAAAGATAAACCAGCTTTTTTACTCAAAGAAAAATCTCCCTGCAAAAAGAATTCAAGCCCTGCCGTATGTGAGTCGCCAATATTGGTTCTGAAAATAATCAGATTGTTTGCTATGTCTGTTTGTGCCAGCGTACCCAAACGGTTGTTGTATTGCAGATAAAAACCAGTTGCATCCCATTTTAGAAATTTCCATTTGCCTCTAAAACCAATTTCTGCATTATATCCGTAAGCATCTTTCAGATTTTTATCGCTTACTTCGTAAACAGATTGAGGAATAATGTCTTTAAAAATAACAGGTCGATAAGCTTGCGACCATCCTCCATAAATATTGATATCTTTTGTTACATCATATTGCGTGCTTACACCAAACAACGGAAAATTGTGTTTTATTTTGTTAGGCAATTCCGCGTCAGAATAATAAGTTGTAACACCCGTCATATTAGTTTCACCAATTTCCATTCTAACTCCTGTATTTACTGAAAATCGATTTGTAAACATCCATCGGTTCTCTGCAAATAATGCTATGTTGTTTGTTTTATAATGAAGATCTCTGCCCCAGCTTGGTGTTACAAGCGATAAATCATAATCGGTTCCTGTTGTACCTTTTCCTTGCTGTTGGCGGTGCAGATCGTTATTCATATACTGAATACCTGCTGCAAGTGAATTTGTTTGTTTGAGAAATTTATACGATTGAAGCATTCGCAACTCTGTTGTATAACTATTAAAATGATCAATATCGACCTGACGATTGTTATACTGAAGTGTCGCAGGCACAATCGTGTCGGCAATATTGGCGGGTCTGTCAAACATAACACTATTTCTCGCCCCAATAAGAGCTGAAGTTGTCAATCGCAATTTTGTTGAAGAAGTGACATTCCAATCTGCTGTTAAGGATGGAATGTGAATATTTGGCTGATAATAATTTCGCGATCGTGTTGACATTTTAGGGTCTTCATGAAACATACTATCCGTTAAAGGTCCGGGTATATGGGTAATATAATTAGAATGTGTCCATTCCAGTTTAAAATTTAAATTTTTTGAAGCATCATAATAAAAAGAAACTCCTTCAGCATCAAAACTTGAGTCACTGTTTTCCCGATAACCGGTTATCCATTTTCCATTTACCCAGGCAGAGTAGCGGAATTTGCCTATTTTGCCGGACAAACTGTTATAAGTACTCACCAAACCGTATGACCCAAGCGTATTAATGGTTTCAAAAGTAACTGGCTTAATCGTATCGGGTTGTTTAGCAATATAATTTAACATACCGCCAAACTGTGCACCATATTGCAGAGAACCTGTTCCCCTAACTAACTCGATTCGTTCAACGGCTTCCATAGGAATATTATAGTGACTGGCAGGATAACCGTACATATCAGAGTTGGTTATAATACCGTCTTTCCGCATATTAAATTCCCAGCCACGATGCGGGTCAAGTCCGCGGGTAGAAATGTTTACCTGATTGCCAGTGCCATCCATATCATAAACAAATACACCAGGTATTTTTGCAAAAATTTGTCTGCCGTATTTCTCTGTAATAGCAGCATTCTTTTGTGTCATCTCAATAACTTCTGTCTTTTTACCCGAAAAAATATAGGTTCCCTGTATGGGTTCAAGACGCTGAATATCTAGTGAAATACGACTTCCTTCAACTGTTACAGGAGAAAGCTTGTGCGTTTTTATACTGTCAGTTGCTGTTTGTGCAAAAACATTATTTATGTTGATTAGAACAACTACAATAAATAAAAATCTGTTCATATTAAATTGATTATTCTCTTTTTCGTTAAGTTATTATTTTTCTTTTGCCAGCTCGTTTACAGCATTCACCAGAAAAACATACCATGCGCC
Source organism: Flavobacterium sp. GW821-FHT11G01 (assembly GCF_058808175.1). NCBI lineage: Bacteria > Pseudomonadati > Bacteroidota > Flavobacteriia > Flavobacteriales > Flavobacteriaceae > Flavobacterium > Flavobacterium sp. GW821-FHT11G01. The sequence continues at coordinate 39,904 of NZ_JBXARK010000007.1, forward strand.
GCCATCTATAATACATTCATTTTCTCCCCAAAAAAATGGCCAGTCATCTTTATTCTCTAAATAATCTGGTTTAAGAAAAATAAGTCCCGGAACTACTCCTCCCGCGATTGTGGTAAAGTCTGCACGATTGCCACCATAGGCTACTTTTTTAGATCTGTTTCCGACCGCATTTACAAAAGATAAATTAGAATAAGGATGACAGCCCAAGATATAATTCAGTCCCTGATAAACACTTTCTTTGTCCATGATATCAGGATAAATTTTATGGATATAATAATTTGTACTTGCCCAGTTAATAACCTGTGAACTACCACCCCATCCTCTCTTTGCAACAGGTACACCATATGGATTTTCAGCATTTTCTTTGTCCATTTTTTCTTTATACTTAATCACATAGACACGTAATTTTTGCTTATAATTATCATCCATAGAAGGCACTGCTAATAGTGCTGAGTTAATATTAAATTCTACATTTTCATCCAGTAATTTCCATATTTTATCTTCAAAACTTTTTTTATACTGCTCGTCTTTTGTGCTTAAGTAAAGTTGCAAGATCGCAATCATATCACTTCCTTTACCCCATCTCGACATTGGGTTATTATCTGGTTTTGCTTTTTTATCCAATTCAGTTGCTTCGTTGTTCAACTTTATAGCAAGTGACAAACATTTAGCAGAAAGCTCGTCATTATATCCTTTTAAAGCTCTGCTTGCTGATGCTAAAGCACCTGCTGTTCTGAAATCAAGAAATGAAGTTCGGTTTGTAAAGGCCCATCTGTCATCAAGTGTACCGCTGGAAACTCCATTCGATTCATAAGGTTTAAGGGATGGATTATAAGGTAGATTATCTGTTTCTGTCGAAGCATCTCCCAAATGATGGTATTGATGAAGATTAGGAACCACGATCCCTCTTACAGGATGCCCAATATTTTCAACTTGTGCAACAAGATTCAATACTCCGTGCTCAATTTGCTGTAATAAATCAGGCTGACCATCAGGACGGTGAATGTCTACAAACTGTGTTTTTTGATCAATATACGTTTCATCTCTATTGACTTTGAATGCTTCCCATGATTCAACAAAACTGTTGATTACGCTAACATGCGAAAAAGTCTGGATATCAAAATCACCGGCATCAAACCATCCGCCTACTGACATTCCGGGGATACGTTCTAAAGGTTTGTATTTTGTCTCTGTAGTTGGGCCTTGCTTATAACCATCAAAATGTTCGTGATTAACGGGCGCCTGAAGACAATCATCTAAAAACGGTTTTCCGTGCCAGACTCTGTACGCCTCGTTTACTTCCATATGATCCATCTGAACAGGAAACCAAACGTCCATTGTTGGATGCCAAATGTTTTTATAAATATCATCTTCTATCTGAAAAGTATTTGTTTTCTGATCTCCGTATTGAATATAATAAAGTCCTTTTTCCTGAACAGCACTAAAATCAAATTGGGCATAATTATATCTAAGATAATTTCCCCAAACCTTGACGTCGGTTTTTAGTTTCTCCACAAATTTTCCGTCGTCACCAAGTTTAAAAACCGATGCGGTATTTAATGCCTGATCGTTTTTGTCAAGTTCGATAACAGCTACTTTCTTTTGGCCTGGCATGTAACCAACCTGAGAAAATCCTATTACAGGTTCTCTTTTCCAATTCGGTATCGCATTGGGTTCTACATACCAGCTCAGTACTTTTCCTTTTTTATTTATGGGAAGAATACTTCGCGCGATAAACCAACCGTTTTGCCCCAGATTTCTTCCATCAAAAAGCATGATTTGCTGATCTTCGGATTGAATTTTTACCGTGCGTTCCGGATTTTCGGGCGCAAGAATTAAAGTCTTACCCGATTCTAAAGGAAGAGTTGCTATAAATTCATTTCTTCCACGATCATCAAATGTGGTATGTCCGGCAAATTGTGGGATTTTTTGAGATAACGGTCGAATTTCAGTATTACTTGCAGGATATCTGGGAAAAGTTCCCGCTTTTCCGTCTACTAAATAATTGCTTTCAAAATAGGAAGTGGGTATAAATTCCAGGTTAAATCCTGCTCTTCCTTCTAAAGCTTTCGGAACTGGTTTATCCAATACAACATTAATGACAAAACCTTTTCCTTTTGGTGTAACTATGATTTTAGAATCAAAATCAAACTCCTCATATCTTAGTGTAACTTCAATGGTATTACTTGCCTTGTCGACTTTTCGACTGATCATTTTCGGAATTAAATCCCATTGTTCCGGTGTGTTTTGAAGTCTGATTGCTCCGCCTGTTACTGTTCTTACACCATGATGGATAAACTCTATTCCGGCCGTTTTTTCATCAAAAAACATTCCGTTGTATTCGTTATTAAAAACCCAGACATTCAAGCCTGGAGTTTCGAAATATTCTTTTTCGTTTAGTACCAAATTCTGTGAAAAGGAACTATGTGACAGAATAAACAATAAAATACCAACTGTATATTGTTTCATAATTTTATTTTTTAAGTTTAAAATTTATTTAACTGCCAGATTTATAATTTGATAATTACCACTTAAATGCATTAAACTAAAGAGATACATTAACCCATCATAATACGGATCAAAATAACCGTCGTCATACGGTTCAAGCTTCGCTTTCCAAACTGCATGAACAAAATCCATACTTGCTTTATCGGGATTGACTAAAGATGCAGTAGCCGAAGTGGCCACTAATCCAATAGAGTGTCTGAGTTTTTTGACTGTACCAGCCTGCAGAATAAAATCAGGAGTAGAACCATCCAGATTAAATTGATCTTCGAAAGTGTCTAAACCTTTAGATCTAAGAAAATTTTGAAATTTCTGAGCATACTCTTCTTGCCATTTTTTATCTTTTCCGTACCAGGTATAATCCATTGCGATGTTCATGGGAACGCGCCAGGAATCATAACGAAATCCTGGAGGCATCCACGGTGTAGGATGAGGTTCTCCTGTAAATTCGGTGTAATCTGAATTTAAACCCGTTACAGGATGAGTAGCTTTATGAAGAAAATTACGGGAAACATCGGCACATGCTGCATAAAATTGCTCGTGGCCATCTTTGGCATACAATGCCCATATTTCATAAAATGCAGGAACATGATAAGAAGGATCTGTCCAGTTATACCCTCCTCCTTCCGGCACGAAAGATATTTGTTTATGCTCTGTATTTATAATATTATGAACATTACCGGTGCCGTCTTTTTTCCACATAGCATCCAATATTCTTCTGGCTTCTTTGTAATAATCTATTCCTGTATGATTTCCCCATTTATTAGAAGCAAAAAGTAAGCTCGTGATATAGTACAATTCTCCGTCTGAAGCAGAACCAGCTGAATTTTGCTTTTTAGTTTCGGGATTTACGCTCCATGCAAAATAGCCTTCTCTTGGGCCGTCCTGATGTTGCATGTATTTTACAGACCATCTCCAGATTCGGTCAAAAACTTCCTTTTTATTGAGCTGAACGGCAACCATCATTCCATATGACATTCCTTCGGTACGGGCATCTTTATTTTTGACATCCGATACATATCCTAACGAATCACCTTCTTCAAAATATACTTTATTAGGTCCCTCAAAAACATCGTAATACGCTTTGGCTAATTTTTTGTCTATTTCAGTTTGACTATAACCTGCTTCTTTAAATAGATTGCGGTATTGAGGTGTTTTGGATTCTGATTTTTCTATTTTCTTTTTATTTTGACTAACGACCAAAACTGGTAAAATCAATCCAAAAAGCAGTACTAAAAAGTGAATTCTAACCAGAGATTCGCTTATAAAATTTTTATCTATTATCATTTTTGTCTTTTTAATAATTAATTCTAAACCAATCAAAATCAACATATCCTTCAGTATTTTTTGTTGCATAATTGAACAAGCCAAAACGATAGCCCATAAAATGTGGAAGCGTATATTTCATTTTTAATGTTTCGCCTATCGAATTCCAGACTTTTCCATCTAAACTGTAGAAGAAATTAGCTTCATCCTTTTTATTCGTAAAATCACAATCAATTTTGAAATAAACCTGATTTTGAAACAGAGGAATTCGCTGTATTTCAACAGCTTTATCCTTATCAGTTTTTATCATTACTATTGATTTTGTAATTCCTTCAACTTTCACCCCTACCAATCCGTACTCTTTTTGTAAAGCACTTAATCCTGCAAAATCTCCTTCTTTCATTGTAGAAACATCCAGAGAAACAGACGCTGAACTTGTTGGACCAATCGTGCGTTGTGTAAGTGTATTTCTTGCCTGAAGAAAATCAGTATCAAGTCTTCCCGTTTTAAGTCGTAAAAATCCCTTTCTCTCTTTTAAAGACCAAAGCGCATTATCTGGATTATGATTCCATTGCCAAACTAATGGAAATGTCTCTTGCTCTTTCTTGCGATTGAATTCATCAGAAGCAACCAAATTCGGAATTAAACTTTTAGTGGCTGGCAGATTTAATTTTTCGGGAACTTTACCATTCTCTCCCAATACCGGCCAATCCTTTTCCCATTTTACAGGAACGAGATAAGGAATTCTGCCCACAGCATCAAAATCACGAAAAAGATAGGAAAACCAGCTTCCATCCGGAGTGTCGATCAATCCGCCCTGCGCAACGCCTAAATCCTGCAAGGCTATTTTTCCTTCCCATGGACCATTAATACTGTCTGCTTTATGAATAATTACGGTACGCATTCCGCCCTGAGGCCAACAAATATTAAAGAGATAATATTTTCCTTTTATTTTGAATAATTGAGAACCTTCAGCACCCAACATGATATTATTTCCAGCGGGTTCACTGGCGTTTTCTATAATAACTTTCTCAGGTACATTTTGTTTAATTCCCGTTAAATCATCATTTAATTCCACCAATTTGATTTTGCCGGAACCATAAATTAAATAGGCCTTACCATCGTCATCGAAAAATAAAGAATGATCGTGATAAGAAGGTTTAAACGAGATTTTTTGCCAATTTCCTTTTTCTATATCTTTCGTTTTAAAAATATAGGTTTCACCAGTAGTTTGTGCAAAAGTGGTCACGTAATACATCCCATTATGGAAACGCAGGCTGCTCGCCCAAGAACCTCTCCCGTAGGTACTTTTTCCTTCTGTCAAATTTAACTCCGGCATATCTGCCAAAGTATCATAGGCATAATTAATCAGTTTCCAATTCACAAGATCTGTAGATTTCATAATAGGTAAACCCGGACTCATGTGCATGGTAGTACTGCTCATATAATAATTTTTACCAACTCTAATGATAGACAAATCAGGCACATCAGCAAAAATTAATGGATTTTGGGCTTGCGCCAAAGCCATAGCCTGTATGAGCAAAGCAAAGAAGACGAAAATGAAGTCAATTCTTTTTTTCATGGGACAAAAAATTAAAATTGAAAATAAGTCGTTACTTGATTTTGCTGACACCTTCAGTGGTTTGTATTATTTTTTTAATGGTTCCGTCCTCATTATAATACATATAGTCTACACAAACAGAGCGTCTGTAACTGCCGCCTGTAGGCAAACTTCCGTTGTGATAAAAAAAGTATGACTTGCCTTTATAATCAATAATTCCGGGATGTGTGGTAAAACTATTGGGTACATTTTCCTGAATAATTCCCTGATATGTCCATGGTCCGGTTGGATTTTTGGCGGTACAATATTCAATCATTTCGGGTTTTGTACCTGCACTGGCGTATACTAAATAATAAATTCCTTTTCTCTTATACACCCATGGCCCTTCAATATAATTTTTAGGTTTCAAAGTCGTAATTGGACCATCGACTTCAGTCATATTCTTTTTTAGTTTTACCCATTTACAGCTACCATTACCCCAAAACATATAAGCTTGTCCGTCATCATCAACAAATACTGTCGGGTCAATATCATCCCAGGCATATGTCATATCTGTTGTCATTTCATTAATGATAAGTGCTTTGCCAATTGCATCCTTAAAAGGACCAGTCGGACTATCGGAAACGGCTACTCCTATTGCAGCACCGCCTCCGCTTACATCATCTTTTTTGTGAAATGTAGAAACAAACCAGTAAAACTTTCCTTTTCTCTCAATACATTGCGCTGCGTAAGCATCGCCGGTCGCCCATGAAAATGTGCTTGGTGAAAGTGGTGCTCCATGATCTTTCCATGTTGCCATATCTGTTGTCGAATACACACGCCAATCGGCCATTTTGTAATTCGTATCCTGCTCCGTTGCCACGTCGTGTCCCGTGTACAGATACAACGTTCCTTTATGCACAATAGGCGCCGGATCTGCAGTGAAAATATTTTTGATTATAGGATTTTGTGCTGTTATTTTAATTACTGACAGGCAACATAATAGTGCAAATAAAATTTTGGTTTGATTTTTCATTTTAATATTTTTTGGTTTGGTTTTATAGTTATTGCGTCATTGTTTATTCATTTAAAGCTATTTATCCATTGGGGTTAATGAAATTGCAAAGCCTCCTCTGCGCAGTAATTTTATTTCAATAGTTGAATTTTTATCCACTACTAAAACTTGCGAATCAAAAGCTTTATCATGTTTGCCATCAGCAATTAAAACTGCACGGTAATTAACTCCTTCTTTTAAAAATTCCAGCTTGATATTTTTTGTTGCCTCTTTACTTTCAGAAGCACTAATTCCGCCCACATACCAAACATTTCCTTTTCGACGTGCCATAACTACCTCCTGCCCTGGATAGCCATCAATTAAGTTTGTATCATCCCAGGTTGTAGGTACTTCTTTTAAAAATGTTTTAGCCTCTTCAGGCAATTCATAATATCCTTCTGGCCTGTCAGCTAAATGTTGCAAAGGAGATTCAAAAATTACAGAAAGCGCCAGTTCATGCCCATAAGAAGTATGATGCGGATACTGCGAATTCGTAAAAGTAACAGGCGTATAATCCATTGCTCCGATTATGTTTCTTGTGAAAGGCAAAATCGTATTATGTTGTGGTGCTGTAATTGAAAATTCCGGACCATTATTATACCATTCTGCTCCCCGGACTGCCTCATAAGTCATTAAATTAGGATACGTGCGTGACCAGCCACGTGGTACAATACAGCCATGAAAATAGACCATCATTTCAAACTGAGCAGCATCTTCTAAAATATCAAGATAATATTTGATCATATCTTGTTTTTCACTTTCAAAAAAATCAACTTTAATCCCTGCTACACCGAGTTTTTTTAGTTTTATAAATTCTTCAACCCTGTTTTTATGCGTAAGCATTCTGTCTTTTGGAGTAGACGGTACCCAGGTGTGGTCTCCACCTGAGTTATACCACATTAATGGTGTTATTCCTTTTGAATGTATGTATTTTAAGGCATCTTCGAGATTTCCACCATTGGTCATATTATCCCATTCCCAGTCTAAAAGCGTATAGGGCCAATTCATTTTTACGGCTAAATCAGCAAACTCACATACGGTTTTATAATCTTTGGTTCCATGGTTACTTGACCAGTAATTCCATGATACTTTTCCCGGTTTTATCCATTGCGTTGTTTTAAAACGAGTTGGAGTCGATATATCTTCAATTAGAGTACTTTCTACAATATCATTCAAACTGCCAATAGTAATTACTCGCCACGGAGATTGCCATGGAAGTGAAATTTTTGGTTTTGATTCACCAGTTCCTCTGGCATCTTGTTGATCGGGAAATGTAAGTTTGTAACTATCTATATCTTTTGTATTACTCAATTTGGTTCCGCAATAACTGCGATCTAAATCGGCCTCATGCAGCAAAAACCAACATGATTTATTTGATGAATTAAATAATGCAGGATAACACCATTCTTGTTGAATTATAGTGCTATCACTAGAAACAGCATACAAACCCTCATTTGCCGGATTCCATTTTTCAAGCCATCTTTTATTTTTCTTTGGTATTTGATAAGCCGTAAATTCATCATTAATGATATAAGAACCTTGCTTTTCCGGGAATTCATATCGAAATGCAATTCCATCATTATAAGCTCTTATAATTAGATTTAATTTTGCTTTTTTAGGATTCTCAAAAGAAACAATTATTTCATTCGCCGTATTTTCGCGTATTGCTTTTTTACCAAAAGGAAGTTCATAATGCTCCTTTATGATTCGTGGATTAGATGCTTTTAAAAAATGAAGTTTATCTGAAAAATCCTGATCACTTCTTGAAAGTCCTAAGCTCACTTTTGAAATTATTTCAGATAAATTATTATTGGTCTGATAGTAAATTTTTAAATACCATTTCACTTGATTTTCATTATCCATAGCATGCAAACTCATTGCAATTTTTCTATTAGGTGATTGCAATTGTATTTGTTGCGACCAGGAATAACAGGAACTCAGTAAGACAAAAAACAATAAAACAATTTTTAATTTCATGATTTTAAATTCATTGTTAATACTTTTTAACCTGATCGAATTATAAATTGTATAATTTCTAACGGAATGAAAAAGCCGAAAGTAATTAAGCTTTCGGCTTTAATTTAAAAACTAACACTTACACTTAGTTACAAACCAATTTTGTAGAATAACACTTATAACCAATATTAATTTTTAAATCTAAACTCAAAGTCTTTATTATTTAATTATATCGTACCTAAATTAATAAGTGTACTTACTACAAATATAAACAAAAACACATAATACACAACCGGTTGCTTAAATATTTTATTCAATAATTGCCAAAAAAAAGCATTATAAAAACATTCTATTTATTTTTCAGGATAAAAAATTGAATTAAACATATTTTGAAGATAGTTTTAAAACAAAACACTGACAATTATAAAGACTTAATTCAATTCCATTAAATAACCTACAAAAATTGATAAACTAAAAATTACATCAAATAACTGAAAATCAACAACTGATGAGAATAGATTCTATAAACTATTTTTTATTTTACTCACTGCTATAGTCACATCTCTTTCTGGCATTTTACAGGCTTTGTTAATGCAGACATAAATGTAGGTTTCATTGTCTGTGAAACGATTTTCTAAAATTGGAAGTTTACTTTCTTTGGTAGCTCCTGCAATAAGAATATTAGGCAAATAATAATTTTGAAGCTGGCTTGTTTTACTAATGGCATCTTTTCCGGAAATGGCAACCTCAAAATAATTACCGGTATAATTGAGCATTAAATTCAGCCAATTGTAATATTCAGTTGGAGACTGTAAAGCATCTTCTTTTACATTATTCAGCATCTGTTGCGCAATTTTGGCGTAAGTATCATTAGAATAATAATGTCCCAATAAAAATAAATTGTGTGCAAGAATAGAATTAGAACCTGGAATTACGTTGTCTGCAATTTCCATTTTTCTGGTAATTAATTCTGTTGAAGCATTAGAAGTAAAATAAAACAGATTTGATTTTTTATCCCTGAAATGAGTTATGGTATAATCTGTTAATTGCTTTGCTTTGTTGAGCCATTTTTCATCAAGTGTTATCTGATATACAGAAATAAATGCATCTATAACGGTAGCATAGTCTTCTGAAAAACCAGCAATACTACTTTTGCCGTCTTTATAATTATGATTTAAACTTCCGTCTTTTTGAAGCTGATTCTTCACAATAAAATCGGCATTTTTTAAAGCGATTTCTTTATAATGCGGGTTTTTAAATGCGCGATAAGCACTAACATAACCCTTTATCATTAAAGCATTCCATGAAGTTAAGGTTTTGTCATCTAAATGAGGTTTTGATCTTTTGTTTCTCTCTACCAAAAGTATCTGTTTCCAATTTTTTATTTTAGAATTTAATTCTGTTAAGGTTAGTTTATTTTTGATTGCAAAGTCTTTATCTGATTGCGTCTTGTACAAAACATAGTTTCCATTTTCCCAGAAACCATTTTCATTAATATTGTAATACTCCTGAAAAAGTTTGAAATCTGATTTTAATAAAGCTTGTAATTCTTCTTTTTTCCAGACATAATACCCGCCTTCTTCCAGTTTTTTTACTTTGTTTTTACTATCAGCATCTAAAGAAGAATAAAAAGCGCCGTTGGATGCCATGAGTTCTTTTTCGACAAAATTTAGTGTTTCAACTACCGTTTTTTTATACAATTCATTTGGGTTAGCCAGATATGCATCAGCATATAAACTTGCCAATTGTGCATTGTCATAGAGCATTTTTTCAAAATGAGGAACATGCCATTTTGAATCTACTGAATATCTGCAAAAACCACCACCAATTGGATCGTAAATTCCGCCATTAGCCATTTTTGTGAGTGTTGTTTCCACATATTTTTGAATTATTTTATCCTTATTTTGAATACTATAACGGAGCAGAAAGCTCAACGCGTTTGGCATAGGAAATTTGATGTCGCCAACTATCCCACCTTCTTTATAATCGAATTGTTTTTGCCATAATTTTATAGCTTGAGAAAGCTCCGAATTTGTAAAATCAGGTTTACTATTATTAACCGCAATTAATTGTGATTTCTGAATTCCTGCCACTAATTTATCTGCATATTCGCTCGCTTTTTTGGGATTATTTTTATACAAATCAGAGAGTTCTGTTAAGGCTTTTGTCCATTCTTCTCTGGTAAAATAAGTACCGCCAAAAATAGGACGACCATCAGGAAGTGCAATGCAATTTAAAGGCCACCCGCCTTTGCCAGTCATTAATTGAACGGCATTCATATAAATTTGGTCAATATCAGGTCGCTCTTCCCTATCTACTTTTATGCTGATAAAATTATCATTCATTAATTTGGCGACAGCTTCATTTTCAAAACTTTCTTGCTCCATAACATGGCACCAATGGCAAGCAGAATAACCTACAGAAATAATAATAAGTTTATTTTCTGCTTTCGCTTTGTTCAGCGTTTCCTTATTCCACGCATTCCAGTTAACAGGATTGTGCGCGTGCTGCAAAAGATACGGACTTGTTTCATTAATTAAATCGTTGGTATATTTGTGATATTCTTCCGTATTCTGTTTTTTATTACAAGCAATAAAACAGAAAAAGATCAATATAAAATAGAAAATACGCATATAAATAAAAATGAAAAAAGTGTGAATAATGATGTTGATTATCAGTTGTTTTTTTTAATCAGAAGCTAAAATAGCAATTTAAATTTAATAGATTTGCGATAACTAAAGAATGCTTCAAATGTGCTATTAAAGGCTTCAAAATTGACAATCTTATTTCAACTTTCAAGCTATTTTTACGTTTAACATTTTATTAAAATGAAATGAAAACGAAGTGTGATTTTTATAATAAAATAGCGCTCTAAAAAATTTTCAATCAACACGATGGGGATAAACAAAAAAAAAGCGACCAGTATATTGAATAACAATGCGTCTCAAAAACTTTCTGTACTGGAAAAAATAGGTTACGGTTTAGGAGATTTTGCAGCAAATTTGATTTTTCAGACCCTGCTGACCTTTTTAGCTTTCTTTTATACAGATGTTTATAAAATCCCGGCTGGAACAGCAAGTATTATTATTTTCATTGGAGGATTTATTGGTGCTTTTTTTAATATCATTATGGGCGTTATCGCTGATCGAACCCAAACCCGATGGGGAAAATTCAGACCCTGGATATTATGGACTGCCTTGCCATTTGGAATTGGCGCCGTTCTTTCATTTTTAACTCCCAATTTTGGAGAAAACGGCAAAATAATTTACACTTTACTGACTTATTTTTTTCTGGTAATAATCTATTCAGCAAATAATTTACCGTATGTTGCCTTAAGTGGTGTTTTAACCGGCGACATGAAAGAACGAAACAGTCTTTCCTCTTATCGTTTTGTTGCGGTAATGATAGCTCAATTTATAATTCAGTCCCTTTTATTGCCATTGGTTTTAATTCTGGGACATGGCGATAAAGCAGTTGGCTTTAAAAATACGATGATTCTATTTGCCATTACGGGAGTAATTTGTTTACTGATTACTTTTTTTACTACCAAAGAAAGAATTATACCCGCTAAAAACCAAAAATCCTCTGTCAAGCAGGATTATATCGATTTATCTAAAAACGGTCCCTGGCTGGTTATGGTGCTGGTTACCATCTTGGTATTTATCACTTTGTCTTTAAAAGGCGGAATGTATGTTTTCTATTTTAAATACTATTTAGATCCCGTTGCCCAAACTGTATTTTTGAATGATATTGGTTTTACAGCATTTATTCATGATCTGAATAATTCATTGACAGCAATGGGATTAGTAGATTTTCAGTGGCCACGAGACGTTCCCACTTCTGCCTTTAGTCTTTTTAATGCGGGAGGAATTCTTTTTATGATTTTTGGAATTTTGTTTTCAAAATCACTTGCCGATTCATTTGGCAAAAGAAACATTTACATCACTTTTATTTTTTTATCCGCTATAAGTTTATTGCTTTTTAATTTTTACAGCAGAACCGCTATTACAATGGTTTTTCTGACCCAATTAGCGCATGGATTTATTTACGGAGTAACCATTCCGTTATTATGGGCCATGATCGCTGATGTGGCCGATTACAGCGAATGGAAAAACAATCGAAGAGCAACTGCTACCGTTTTTTCTGCCATGATTTTCGGACTAAAAATAGGGATAAGTATTGGCGGTGCTTTGGGTGCAGCTTTTCTATCTAAATACGGCTATGTAGCCGAAGAGGTCAATCAGGTGCCGGCAGCAGTAGAAGGAATCAAATTATGTGTGAGTATCTATCCTGGTTTTATATTTATTATAAGCGCCGTTCTGTTATGCTTTTATGCAATAGACAGAAATATGGAAATTGGAATTGAAAAAGATTTAAAGGAAAGAAGAGGACATTAGCCCGTTTTGATATGTAGCTATGTCTTAAAGCTGTGTAATTGAATACCACAGAGTAAACCAAGTTTTCGCAGAGATCCACAAAGGCTTTATTTAATCTCGCAGAGCCACAAGGGCGCAAAGTTTTTTCACGCAGATTTCAAAAAGATTTAAGCAGATATGCGCAGATAACTCATAAGAAATAAATCTGTAAAATTTACTGAAATCTGTAGGATCTGGGTGAAACAAAAAACCTTTAATTAATCCCATTCTTGGCAGAGCCACTCCGTTTTGGTTTGGTTTTTAATCTCACAAAGACGCAAATTTAATGTTCTCCGTGCAACTCTGTGAAAAATCTTTGTGTATCTCTGTGGTAAAAAATTTAACGCAAAGTACATGCTAAAAAAAAACAGTAATACAGTTCGAAGAAAGAACTATATTACTGTAAAAAAAACTATATTATTATCTTATTGCACTGTAATAGCAAGCGTACTCACAATGTTTTCAGCTGATGTAGCCGTATAAAGTACAAATTCGCCTGGCTCAACTTTCCAGTCAGAAGTTTTCTCATCGTAAAAAGCCAAATCTTTTACTGTCACTTTTAAATTTACTGTTTTTTCTTCTCCGGGTTTAAGGAATATTTTATCAAATGCTTTTAATTCCTTTTTAGGTCTTAAAACTGATGAAGTTGTTTGACCAGCGTACAATTGAATTACTTCTGCACCATCTGTTTTACCTGTATTTTTAATATTAACCTTTACTATTATTTCATCATTAACGCCGTATATTTTTTTGTCAGCAACAACATTGGAAATTTCAAAAGAAGTATAAGACAGACCATAACCAAAAGGATATTGAGATACAATTCCTTTAGTGTCAAACCAGCGATATCCTACCAAAATATCTTCCTCATAATTCACTTTTAAATCATGTCCCGGATAGGCTCCTAAAGCATGTGCTGGCGATTGGCTTAAAGTAACCGGAATCGTAAATGGTAATTTTCCCGAAGGAAATTCTTTTCCGCTCAAAACATCAACCACAGCATTACCGGCTTCCATTCCGCCATACCAACCCCAGACTAAGGCCGGTACGCGAGATTCAATACCCGCCAGTTCAAGCGGAGAACCTGCAATAATTACGACAATTGTTTTAGGGTTTGCTTTGGCCACTTCCTGAATTAAAGTTTCCTGCCCGTACGGTAAACGCATATGCAATCTGTCAAATGATTCTGAATCGAAATCATGGTTTAGACCGGCAAAAACAATCGCCACATCCGATTTTTTGGCCTGAGCAACGGCTTCTTCTATTAATTTCCAATCAACTTTATCTGTGTTTAATTGACCATCGCTGCTTCTTTCCACAACGTGAGATTGCTTTTCATAACCTTGTGCAAAATTTATTTGCATTGACTTTCCGTATTTATTGGTCATAGCCTGAAGTGGCGTTATCTCATATAAAGTTTTGATTTCTGAACTAAATCCACCACCACAATGCGTGCGGGTTGCATTATCACCAATAATTGCTACTGATTTTATAGAGTTCATATTTAATGGCAAAATTTGCTTTTCGTTTTTCAGTAAAACCACCGCTTCTACAGCAGAACGATAAGCTGCCTGTTGATGCTCTTTGGTATTTATGGAACCAATTATACGTGTTTTAGGATCTAAAACTTTCGTTTTAATCATAACTCTCAGAATGTTGGCCACTTTTTCATTCACTATGCTTTCTTTTATGCTTCCCTGCTTTACGGCTTTAATCAAAGGATCTGCGAAATACCAGTCGTTATAGTTTTCTTTTTCGGTTCCCATTTCTAAGTCCAAACCAGCCAAAGCCGCTTTTTCAGTACTATGAACAGCATCCCAATCAGACATATAAACGCCTTTAAATTTAAATTCTTCACGCAAAAGAGTTCGCCCCAAGTAATCATTTTCGGTACAATAGGAACCTCTGAATTTATTGTAAGCGCCCATAACGCCCAATACTCCTGCATCAACAATTGAAGCCTTAAAACCCGGCAAATAAATTTCACGCAAAGCGCGTTCGCTCATATTTACATCCACAACAAAACGATTTTCTTCCTGATTATTAGCAACAAAGTGCTTTACACAAGCAGCGACATCCTGAGTTTGTAAAGCCTTGATATAATTTATAGAAACTTGCGAAATAAGAAACGGGTCTTCACTCAAATACTCAAAATTTCTCCCACAAAGCGGAGAACGAATAATGTTAATGCCCGGTCCAAGCAAAACGTCTTTTTTACGAAAACGTGCTTCTTCGCCCAAAACAATACCGCGTTGTCTGGCCAGTTCCAGATTCCAACTTGCAGCCATAGCCGTTCCCGGAGGAAAACAAGTTGAAGCATCATCTGTTTGTCCTGCATATTGCCAATTATGTCGATTCATTTCTGCCCTTACTCCATGCGGACCATCAGAGAGAGCCCATTCCGGAATGCCGAGATGCTTTATTTCTTCAGTATAAAATTTAGAGTTTCCGTGCAGCATGCCGACTTTTTCTTTTAAAGTCATTTTTTTAATTAACTGTTGAATCCTTTTTTCGGTTGAAGCATTTGTCTGTGAAAAAGAACTTTGAAAAAATACTGAAAACAAAGCAGCAGCTATAAATCGTAATCTCATTTTATATGTTTTAGAAAACCTTTTGGTTAAATTAAATAATTTGATGTTGAATACTAACTGGAAAAATAATCCAATTAAAAAGCTTCAAAAATAGCCGAATACGAAATATCGAAACCCTACAAATCGAGCATTTTATAGCATAAATGAAGCAAACTTGCATGAAAAAACACATCAGGATCTAATCCTTATAAAAATTACATTAAATACAAAATGATGTCTAAAAATTTTACGCAATTTCAAATGATCAGTAAATAAAAAAACCTGGCAGGTTTTGCGACGTGGCAGGCTTAAAATAGATATTAAAATTTATTTATTCTACTATTGAGCA
This sequence comes from Flavobacterium sp. GW821-FHT11G01, assembly GCF_058808175.1. NCBI lineage: Bacteria > Pseudomonadati > Bacteroidota > Flavobacteriia > Flavobacteriales > Flavobacteriaceae > Flavobacterium > Flavobacterium sp. GW821-FHT11G01. Next base: position 55,559 of record NZ_JBXARK010000007.1, read on the forward strand.
CCGTCAGTTGCTGCCCTCGCAACAGCAAAAGCAGCTACTTTTTTACCTAAATCCAATCCTTTTTCACAATCACTTCTGTAATGTATGGCTCCATACATTCTTGAGTTTGATGCTTCTAAAGCCATTGCCTCATATTCTGTTTTTTTAGATGGAATAAAATGTGATAAAACAGTACAGGCAGCAGCACTAAAAGTAGAATGCCCCGAAACATATGCCGGAAAATTAGGAACTCCCGTGGTTGTTTTAATCGAAGGATCCATTTGACACGGGCGTGGATTGAAATAAGTATATTTAGCATCCCAGCAACTAATTGCAGCATCCATCATTGCGACATTTAACAAAGCTAAATTTCTCGCCCAGCGAACTTCACTGTACGATTGTTCTACAAATGCTTCTGAAGCAATAGCATTCCAATGTCCGGGAGGTGTATAGGTATCTACGCCATCAGCCCAAAAACTTACAATTTCTAAGTGTTCGCGAGACTTATCCTGGCTGTATTTTTTAATCTCGGCTAATTCTTTTGCAAAAGCATCAGATTTTGTTGAAGGAGGTGCAGGTGGACGATTTGCTACAACATCTGCTTCTGTCATCAAAAATGATTTTACTTTTCCGAATAAAGGCAACATTGGTGGTCTTGCCGGTATTTCTAATGATTTCCATGGAACTTCTCCTGTTGCTGCAGTTTGAGATTCTAATGCAGCCCAAATTGCCGGTGTACCAATAGCTGCTCCAGCTCCGTCAGTTGAAGCGCGAGCTATAAATTTTGCAGCTACTTTTCTACCTAAAATTATTCCGGCATCAACATCAGAACGAACATTTCCACCGCTGATGATTCGGTACAATTTTTCTTCTTCGGCTTTTACATCTATATACGCGATTTCAGTTGGAAATAGTAACTTTAAAAGCTCAACAGTAACTCCCGCCACGACAGCGTCCTCAGAAGGATATGCTGGCAATGTGCTTTTAGGAACCAATACCTGCAAGGTTGGATCAACAGTATAAGGTGCAGCTCTGTTGTACAGTTTTTTATAATGCCAGGCAGCAATCAGTGCGTCGTATTGAGCGGCACATACATAGGCATATGCTCTCGCAGCATAAGGAGGATTAGAAAATGGAAATTGAGGATAAGCAAATGGATTTGCAGCTGAAGGTGCGGGATAAGTTCCGTCTTCATTTTGGTACGGCGGGCGATTATGTCTCGCTACCAGGGTTCGCAGAATTTCATTCCAACGCAACACGCTGCCGGCACTCCAATACTCGATTATATTTTTTTGTTCATTAGTAATATTTACCTGAAAACTCTTTATTTCATTAATTTCTCTTGTATAAGCAGGTGTGGTAGTCGCAACAGGTACATCTATCGAAAATTCATCAGGTGCAGTTAAAAGATAAGGTTTCCATGTACCAGCTTCCGCATCTGAATTCTTAGGATTTAATTGTGGAAACTCCTCATTTCGCTGCGAAATATCATCATCGCAGGAATACATTAATCCAACTGCCAGAAATACAAGAGTCAGACTTTTAAAGACAATTTTTTGAATACTATTTTTCATCTTACTTGTTTTTTTTATTAAAATTAATCAGATAGAAAATACCTCCGTAGAATGAAGTTGCTTCTCCTACATTTCTACCTTCTGTCACTACATTATATCCGCCTACAATTGCCAATTCAGGAACTTTTATTAGAGTATATTTTCCATTTAAGCCCAATTTAAAGGCATTCATGGTATTGCTTGGAAAAGGCATGTTATTTTTTGTGATGTCAAAACCTCCAGATTGGGTAACCGAATTATCAATCACAGCTTCTGCAATTAATCTTGAAGAACGGTATCCAAATCTAAAATTAACGTTTATAACATCTGGCATATTCACTTCATTGGTATAATGAATTTCATCATCCAAATAGGAATTTCGATCAATGGTAATATTTCCCCTTTTCATATACGCGGCTGAGAAAGTGGTGAAAAAAGTACGATATTGTACATCACCCATTAGTCGAAAAGTTCCGGTTTTACTGCGCAAACCAATGCTTAATGGCAAATAATCAGCCACGTAGTCTGAGGTAGGCATTGAATAACTTGCCAAAGCCAATAAAGAATAAGTAACTGCACCAACTTTCTTTTTAATTGGCATATATTTCAAGGTCAAGGATAAATCCTGCATTCCTTTTTGGCCTTTCATAGTCCCTGCAGTTGCCTTGGTTTCAATATAGGGAATAGTCACAAGAAAATTCAACTTGTCGGTTATTCCATAATCGCCCATAAATGCAGGGCCTTGAGCAGATACCGTTCCAAGATTAAGATTCTCTCTTTTAAAAGTGCCTTCCCAGTATTCATTCCAACTGCTATATTGATAAACCGCCCCGAAACAAAAATTATTTTTATTCATCATAAGTGCATCGATATCGGTTTGTGCACTCATCATAACCGGAATCATGAAGAGAAAGCACAAGTATAATTTTCTCATTTTTAATGTTTTTGGTTAATTGTTATTTGAGTATGTCTTAGCCTGTTAGGTTAAGACATACTGCAAAAAATTCAAACAAAGAAGTTAATTGATTCTGACACTTTGTAAAAACGAATTGTTTTTAGTGACCAACAGATATGTTTTTCCATGTACGTTAATTTTTTCCATGTTTTTAACATCACCCGGAGTAAAAAATCCGCTATCAACTGCTGAAATTGATTTGAATTTTCCTTTGCCATCTCCTTTTAAAAACAATCCATGACCAGCGTCGTTTCTAGGAGTTTCTACTTCGGAATTATACATATTACCACTTATTAAAACATCGAGTTTACCATCTTTATCATAATCATCTACCATTATTTGATTGATGCAGGTAAGCTGCGCTTCAACTGGTAATTCGTGAATGATAAACTTGCCATTTTTATTCTCTAAATAAATACTGGCGAATGATTTTACCTTATAATGCAAAGCTTCCTTAAGTGATTTCTCTGTATAAACATCGACAAGCGTAGCTTCTGAAAAGCTTTCGTAGTCTTTGAATTTCTTCTTGATATTTGGAATTTGCTGAGACGAACAACCACGACCGCGTACGGGATATTGTTTTCCATCATTGTAATAGCTTAAAACAATATCCTTGTGTTTATTGTTGTCAAAATCTTTTACATAAATATCAAATGTCTCATTTGGAGTTGCTTTGTATTTGTAATTCAAACCATTGTTTCCAACAATATAATCCATATCGCCATCATGGTCAAAATCGCCTTGCTGAATGCTCCACCACCAGCCGGTTGTATCATCATTAAGTCCCATGTTTTTTGTAACTTCCTTGAAACCTGCCGATGTATTCTGAAAAATACGGATTGGCATCCATTCGCCAACTACAATGATATCGGCTAATTTATCGTTATTAATATCGGTAATTACAGCACTTGTTGCCATTCCTAAATTGGTAAATTCTTTTGGTGATTTTTTAGAAATTTCAAATTTTGGCTGTGTTGGCGTACTTATATTATGCAGTAAATAAGTCGTTGCCGGTGAAGGATATTGCCCCGGAACCTGTCTTCCTAAAACTAAAAGATCTTTTTTGCCATCTTTATCATAATCAATAGGATATACTTTTGAACCACTCGTTAACATCGTTGGCAACACTCCTTTTGGTGCTTTTGTAAAATCGCCTTTTCCATTATTGAGGTATAATCTGTCTTGTAATTTTGGGTCATTAACTAAAAATTCATAACCGCCGCTTACTACATATAAGTCATTATCGCCGTCATTATCGGCATCAAAAATTAGTGCTCCAGTATCTTCACTGTCTTTGTCTGCTTCAAGTGCTGGAACATTTTTTTCTGTAAAACCATTTTTAGTCTGCATAAATATTTTTCCTGAGTAGGTTGCAGAACCTCCAATAAAATAATCATCAAGACCGTCTTTATTTAAATCCCCAACAGCAATTGCAGGACCAAAAGTGGACATTTTATGAGGCAATAAAACCTGATCTTTAAAATCATCGTACTTATTTTCTTCGTGTTTAAAAACAGGAAAAATTGCGTTTTCAGTTGCAAACAAATGGGTTTTAGGAGCTGTTTTTACAACCGCTTCTTCTTTAGCATCCTGCTCTTTAAAGCTTAAAGTTTGATTCGCCTTAACATTCGATAATTTTTGCACCTTACCGTTTGTCCATACAACTTTTACCTCATCGATAGTTTTGTCTTTGCCCACACCAAAATGCAATTCGGGCGCAACAGACGACTGAAATCCTCTTGTTAAAGTAAGTTCCTGCATTTGGGTTCCTTTTTTCGTTTTTATATAAACACGATTCCCCAGACCATAAGTATTTTTTGTATTTCCTTTGAAATTGACTTTGATGTAATTATTAAGTTTAGAACTTGAATTTTCAAAAACAGACGCATAATCATCGATATTATTTACTACCAAATCTAAATCGCCGTCATTATCTAAATCGGCATAAGCAACGCCATTTGAAAACCCTTTAAATTCAATTCCCCATTTTTTATTGGCTTCTTCAAAATTTAAATTTCCTTTATTTTGAAACATAAAATTGTCAATTTTCTCCGAAGGAATTTCCTGAGATTTCTTCAACAAATCTTTTGGCTGTAAATTGAGTGCTTCCAGACTATGAAAGAAATCATTATTATTAATTTCTCTTCGGGTTCCATTCGTTACAAAAAGGTCTTTATTTCCGTCATTGTCAAAATCGGCAAACAAAGGTCCCCAACTCCAATCTGTAGATGAGGTTCCGGTAATACGGGATACATTACCAAAATGCGGAATACCATTTTCATTAACTCCTGTGTTTAACTGCATGCAATTGTGCATGTATTGATAGTTAAAACCAGCATCAACGACATCCCAAAATAGTTTTGGATTCATGCTCGACATGTTTGCTTTTTTACGACGATTGTCTTTTGCGTCCATATCAACCTGAAAAATATCTAAATTTCCATCGTTGTTAAAATCGGATACATCGACTCCCATTCCGTAGAAAGAATTATGTGCCATGGCTTCTTTTACTACTTCTTTAAAAGTACCATCCTGATTGTTGATGTACATAAAATCAGGTGAATTGAAGTCGTTAGAAACATAGATATCAGGCCAGCTGTCATTGTTTAAGTCGCCTACTGTTGCACTTAATGATAATCCATAATTTTTTACACCAGCTTGTTCCGTTACATTAGCAAAATGATTGCCGTCATTTCGGTATAAATGTCCTGATTCATTGTCTTTAACATGGAGCATCATTTGCACATAATCACCCGTTGCCGAATTAAATTTCGTTGGCGGATAATTCGCTACAAATAAATCCAGGTCACCATCTTTATCGTAATCAAAAAAAGTTCCCTGAACACTGTTTCCTATATCATCAATACCATATTCTTTGGCTTTTTCTGTAAAAGTTCCGTTATGATTATTGATATATAACTCATTATTTTTAGGTCCGAATTTCCCTCCTACACTACAATAAATATCTAAAAATCCGTCGCCGTTTACATCTGCCATAGTGACTCCGGTATACCAGCGGGAATCACCGCCAACACCGGCTTTTTTTGTAATATCTTCAAATTTCAGATTTCCTTTATTTAAGTACAATTTATTCGATACCTGATTTCCTGTAAAGAAGATATCTACCAAGCCATCATTGTTAATATCTCCTGTAGCTACTCCTCCTCCCAAATAAATATAATTGTAGGTGAAGTAATTCAGTGAATCATTTTCTTTCAGATTATTGCTAAAATCAATTCCAGTATCGGAACGGTCTAAAGTGGTAAATATCTTCTCATCTGATTCTTTAGTAGAACAGCTGACAAGTAATAATAAGCTTACAAGGCCAAAAAAAACTGCTTTCTTATTTATATTTTTCATTTTTATATTTCTAATGTTTTCTAATAAATACCTTAATTTAATGACTGGATATAAGTTGTTCTCTTTATTCCAGTTGCTTTATTACATACAAATAGGAGATCTTGCTCCAGCTGTTGGAAAGGCAAGTTTTTTAAGATTTACTTTTGAAAAGTTTTTTTCTCCTTCAATAATTTTAATGAATTGATTGGGCTGTATGTTTTTAAATATTTGTTTTTTCTGACTTTTGGGCCAGGTAATTTCAATTTGGTCAATGATTGCTGCTTGCCCAATTCCAATCTCCATTCGTAAAGCCGACGATCCAAAACTTCCGCCTGAATTGACTATCCTGTATACAGATCTTGAAATTCCATTTTCTTTGAAACTAACCTTTACTTTTGTTCCAATGGCAGAGTGATTACTGTCTGTACCTTCTAATTTCAACTTTATCCAGCGATTGTTGTTTTGGCCTGGGTTTAGGTATAAAGAATTGTTGAAAGCATCTCCAAAATAAGCCCCTCCAACTTCTATAAAAACATCATTATCCCCATCGTTATCAAGATCATTAAAAGCAACTCCGTGTCCTTTTTGTAAATTTCCCATACGACTGGAAACCGTAACGTCAGCAAATTTTCCGTTACCCATATTTCTAAATAACTTATTAGGTGACAATGATTTGTAATCTGGATTTCCTGTTCCGAGGTACATATCTAAAAAGCCATCATTATCAATGTCTCCAAAATTAGAACCCATCGCAAAGACAGTCTTACTTAATCCGGATATTGTAGACATATCCGAAAAAGTACCATCATGATTATTATGATACAAATACATTTTGCTACTTCCATTTGGAATATTTAATGCTTCCATTGCAATTTCTCCGGCAATCGAACCATTAAATTGATAGCCACAAACAAAAATATCCTGCCAGCCATCATTATCATAATCCCAAAACCAGGTTGGAAAAGTCATGACATTAATTCCTGCTAAACCAGCTTCGTCTGTAACGTCTTTAAATTGTGGAATGCCCTTTTTAAGTCCTGTATTTTTTAATAATGTTTTTCTCTTATTCATTCCGGAGAGAAACAAATCTACATCGCCATCATTATCATAATCAGCTGCTGTTGCCCCTTTTATATAGGCGACAACATCACATTTAGCATCTTTGGCAACATTAGTAAATGTTCCGTCCTGATTATTAAGATATAATTCAGAAGGATATGATTCATTATCTGATGATTCGTTGCCAATAAATAAGTCTAAGTAACCGTCATTATTAAAATCATTCCAGACTCCGGCCTGAGTAGGAAATTCAGAATACAAACCGCTTTTTATGGTAACATCCGTAAAAGTACCGTCGCCATTGTTACGCAAAAGTGAATTTGGCTGTCTTCCGTATTTACGCATCCAGGCGCCTCTCAAAACAAAAATATCAGTATCGCCATCGTTGTCATAGTCGGCTTGTATTATATTCAAACCTCCCTTGAAACGCCCTATTTCTGAAGTTTTGGAAAGATCCAGAAATTTTCCTTTTTTATCGTTCTGATAATAGTGCATAACACCTTCCAGGCTCCAGTCAGAAGTTACAATATCTAAATAATCATCATTATTGAAATCATCAACAATAACGCCTCCTGACATATTTCTGCTTTTTATACCTACGTTTGGAGCAACATCCAAAAAGGGTTTTATAGGGTATCCTGAATTGTCTTTGTTCAAATTAGGGATTAGCCATTTTTGAGGAACTTTTGAAGGATATTCGCCCAAAGTCATATAAGCTATATTAATTAGCCATCTCGACTCATAATCATTAGGATTTAAATCTAATAATTTCTTATAAATTTCAATTGCACTCTGAGAACCCTGACGTACAGTATGAATACCATTTTTTTGAATGGGCATAATACACGATTCCGGATTGTGGTAGTTGACGCAATTTTGTTTTTCGCCCAGTCTCATATAAGCAATTGCCAAACATTTTAATGATTGAAGATCGTCTTTTCCATCTATTGCTTTTTTTCTTTTGATAGCACTTTCTATGATTGATACAGACTCAGCTTCTTTTCCGGATTTCAATAAGGCATTTCCTTTATTTAATTCGTTGAATAATTTGAAAAAACCTTCGTCTGAACTGTTGATTATCGAATCATAATAAGCGACTTCTGCCTGTGCTGCAAATGGATTGTCTTTTACTTTATACATCCTGTTTCTAGCGTCCAAAATCTTAATCATCTTATCATTTGGGTTCGAAAAATGATCGCATGAAACTGCCAATATAACTACTGAAAATAAAAATAATAGCGGCTTAATTTTCATAATTAAAACATTTTTAGAATAGATTAATCCCTTTTGAATATTGGAGAACTTATTCAATTGCTGTAATTTTATCAACCGTTTTATTTCCGATATGAAAATTATAGAACTTCCAAACCTCATGAGCCACGTTTCTGCCCAGTTTAAGTCCTTCAACATTATCTGCCTGAATGTGATAACCGCCCATTACTCTTGAAATTCCGGCCATATTTGCTGTTTCTGTAAACGTTGGAAATTTTAGTACAACAGGTTTTCCTATATTGTTTGGTTCTGTCATTGAACCTGGCGCACTCACTGTTGCAGACTCTCCAAAAGTATCGCTGCCTGTCCATAATTTTAATGCTTCACCACAGCCTCCACTAATTGTACTATGTCCGGAAACATAACCCGGAAAAGCAGGACATAAAAAAACATCTGGCGAATAAGGTCTCCAGTCTTGTCCTTTCATTTCTATGTTTCCAAAACCAGGTCCGCCCCATGCATTTATAGTTTTATCTTTATAGTAATAATGCACTAAAGCATAAGGACGAGCAAAATCGTAAAACATTTTGGTATCCCAACATGCTATAAAACAATCCATAGCAGTAACCTGATTATAAAAAAACATTTTAACGTCCTGATCCAGCGTGTGCTTATCACGTCTGGAAACATCCTGAGCAAATTTTAACCAATGCCCGGCTTGTTGTACCGACTTTGGGCCATCACGCATAAATTCTACTAGCGCTTTTTGTTCATTAGTTAGATTATATTGCAAATCAATCAGTTCTTTAACTTCATTTTTGAGTTGTTGTGAATCTAAAGAAGGAGGAGGCATTGCGCGAAACTGCTCTCCCGATTTTAACCCAACTGGCTTAACTTTGCCCCAAAATGGCGTCATACAACCCGGTGCAAACTTGCCACCTTTTCCATCTGAAAAATATTTTGGCTGCCAGTGGTATACATCAGTCATTTCGTCTGGAGTATTTACCGGCTTATAATTTACATAGTTAAAATATGGAGTTCCATTTGATCCGTCTTCTTCTCCATATTGATTTGAACCGTCATGTTTTCTCGCTTCAATTACTGCTTTAGCCGCTAAATTCCCTATTCCTTCCGGCGTTTTGGGATCAAGAGATTTATTATCAGGATCCAGTCCTAATTCGACCATATAAGCTTTAAACAATTCTTTATCTGAAAAATAATATTCACTTAAGGCATTATAGGCAGCATAGCTAATCGCAATTTCTTTGTTTTTGAGTGTTTGTTCTTTAAGTGGTCTTCTTTCTGTATCTTTTAAGTATACAGGGATAGCCTTTTGATCGTAACGACTCCAGGCATCAAAAACAGCAACAAATGTCAATCCTAAAAAACGGGAAGTCACTGTTGGTCTTGGCTTAAATCTGTCCGTATCATTTGCTGTTGCACGTATGGCTACTTCGCTCCATTTATAGGCCATATTGTCTATTCCGATTGGTTCGGTAATTTGATTTTTGTTGTTTTTAGTTTGTGCAAACGCATTTACGCTTAAAGCACTAAAAAGAAGTACTTTAAACAGAAATTTATAAGTTTTCATTTTTGGTTGGTTTTTATGGTTGTTAGATAGCTTTCTTTTCAATTAGGATTAATTGAATGTTGTATATTAAATTGTAAATAAGCAGATATAACCCTTAGCATAAAACTAAAGCTTTAATGCCGGGGTTAAGAATAATTGCTATTTACATTTTAACATCAAAAGGAAATGCTAAACCATATCTGGAGGAGGATCATTCGTAGTAAAATATCCGGAAAGAAGACTTCTTTCTGGATTGAATGAATTTAAAGCAACAGGGAAAGTTAATTTTATGGCAACAGGTATTAAATTTATTGTGTCGCCCGGAATGTAATCCTGAATAAAGGATTTCATTAATTTTTTACTAGGATTTTCTTTATTTGAATCTGAATCAAATAATTGACTGTCCACAATTCTTTTTAAATCTTTATTTAAAGCTTCGTTATGCGAATTTTTTAGACAATATAATTTTAAAACATTGTTTTGAATTCTTTTTTTAAAGACGTGATAGGTTTTATTGTTGATCACGAAATCTTCATTGGCATCTTCTTCACCAGAATCAACAACATAGGCATAAGGGCTGATTTTGACTTCAATTATTTCAAAATTTGAATTGTCAGTTTTCTCCATAGAATTTACCCACACTTGCTCTTGTTGTTCAGCAAACATGATATAAAATCCTAAAACATTGTAAAACAACGTTACGATTAAAAAAAGTGAAGCAATTCTTTTCATATTGAATAAAATTCAGTCTGCCTTAAATGTTGAAATATTCAAATCAAAAGTCTTTAGAAATAGCATTTTGTTTTTACAAGATTTGCAACATTCATTTTTGTTTGCTGCCTCGGAATTAGATAAAAACTATACTTCTAATATCCAAAAGCATAATGTATTGATAAACAGCGCACGTCGGTGCGCTGTTTGCCAAATACTAACTTAACTAACTCAAACTAACAATCTTCAATCACCTAGTATCCAGGATTATTATTACTAGGTTTTATATTCGGATTAGAAGATGTTTCTCTATTTGGGATAGGCCATAATTCGCTTCTACCAGCTTTAAAACCAGTTCCTGCCAATTCGGTACTAGCAATACCCCATCTAATTATATCATCAAAACGAACTTGCTCACCAGCTAATTCTACTTTGCGTTCGTGAATAAGAGCTGTAAAAACCTGATCTTTTGAAAGTGTTGTTGCTAATAGTGGTACACCTGCTCTAAAACGAACCTGATTGATATAACCAATAGCTGTTGCCTGTACACCACCACCTCTCATACTTTCACATTCTGCCATCATAAGCAATACATCTGAATAACGCATTACTTTAAAGTTGATACTTGAATCCAGATTTTCATCAGTACGTTTATAATAATTTTGATATTTTTTCCAACCTGCTCTTCTAAGACCTTCAGACGAAGAGAAGTTAGCAGCTGTCATTGTATTCGCTCCGTTATTGTATTTAGATCCCGGCACGTAAAAAGTATCTCCAAAACGTTTATCACCCGGCTCATATGAATCTAACAGATTATCTGAAGGATAAACATTATACCAACCTAAGTTACCATACTCCTGGCCTCTAAGTGTTGATTCAGCTACACCATCTCCGGCAGTATCGCTACCCCATTTATCGGCTACTCCTAATTTTTCATCATATTCAATCTCAAAAATTGATTCCGGACCATGCTCGGTTTCATCCATAAAATTGTTATAAAAATTAGATTCTAAGCTAAATCCTGTAACTTTATTAAAAGCAGTTAAAGCTTCGTCATATTTCTTTTGATACAATAATGCTTTTCCTAAATAAGCAAAAGCAGCTTCTTTGGTTGCTCTTCCTTTATCTTCTACATTTTTGCTTAATAGATTTTTAGAAGCAAAATCAAAATCATCTGTAATTAATTTATAGATATCCGCTTTAGGACTTCTTGGTGCACCTACAATAGTTTGTTTTGTATAAAGAGGTAAATCACCAAAACGAGGTACTAGCAAAAAGTAATAGTAAGCTCTTAAAAAATGGGCTTCTCCTAAAAATTTATTCTTTTTCTCTTGTGTTAAAACTGAATTGGGTAAAGCCTGAATTTTAGCTTCATTATCTAACACAAAATTAGCTTTGGATATTCCTAAAAAGCAGGTTTCCCAATAAAACTGAATAATATCACTACTCGCATCAAAAGAAAAATCAAGGAAAGGTTTTTTGTTTCCCTCTAATTGTGGATTCCCTTTATTTTCCTGAGCCATATTGTCTAAAGCAAAGAAAATATGTCTGGCATAAAGTCCTCTTGTCTGCAGGTTTGCATATGCTGCATTTACGGCAGATTGTACCTGTGCTTCTGATTTAAAGAAAGTTTCAGGGGATAATTCGTTTGGATTAGTTAATTCTAAATCATTATCGTTACATGAATTTATTGCAAAAATCCCTAACAATACTACAGCTATATATTTTATTTTTCTCATCATTTTTTATAAATTAAAATGTAACATCAAGTCCAAAAATTACTGATTTCGGTTGCGGATATCTACCAATATCAATTCCGGCAGAATTCGCATTAGCATCTACACGTGCAACTTCAGGATCTAAACCAGAATAATCTGTAATTGTAACAAGATTTTGTGCACTTACATAGAATCTTATGTGTGAAAAATAGCTTTTGAAAGTGTCTCCTGAAAAGGTATATCCTATCGTAACATTTTTTAATCTTGTATAAGAACCATCTTCAACATATCGCTGACTTGCCGAAGACCAGTTTTGTCCTGCACCAAGAGCTCTTGGTAATGTAGCAGATGGATTAGTAACCACTCCGTTTTGAACAATTGATCTGTCCTGAACATCTGTACTTGCGTTAAACAAACGTGACATAGCTTCTAAATCAAATTTATTTGCGTTAAAAACATCATTGCCCTGAACTCCTGTTATAAAGCAGTTAAAATCGAATTTTTTATATGCGGCTGTAAGGTTTAAACCGTATGTAAAATCAGGATATGGATTTCCGATATTTGTTTTATCATCAGAGTTAATTATTTTATCTCCATTACGATCAACAAATCTAATATCACCCGGCTGAACAACAGTTTGACCTGTTCCTAAAACAGCATTTACTTCTGCCTGGTTTTGATAAATTCCGTTGGTTTGATATCCATAGAAATAGAACAATGGCTGACCTACTTCTAATCTTGAGAAGTTTTCTAAACCTGCTCTTACTGCAGGACCACCCAGTACACTAGTTACACCCGGAGCCAAAGCCGTTACTTCGTTTTTGCTTGTACCTAAATTTGCAATAGCAGACCATGTAAAATCACCTTTTCTGTCGTTGTATCCAAGTGAAACTTCAAATCCGCTTACTTTGACATCGGCAATATTTTGAATTTGAGTTCCTCCACCGGCTGAACCTACAGAAGCAGGAAGCGGTACTGCGAAAAGAATATCGCTACTTTTATTATTAAAATATTCGAAAGATCCTGTGAATTTTTCATCAAATAAACCAAAATCCAAACCTATGTTTCTGTCATTTTTAGACTCCCATTTCAAATCCGGATTTGCAGCTCTACCTGCAGTAACACCTGCTCCTGCAGCTCCATTGAACGGGTACGTATAGTTTGCTGCTAAAGATGAACTGTATTGATAATCGTCTATTCTGTCATTACCTGTTGTTCCGGTACTTACTCTAAGTTTTAATGTGCTAAAAACAGAATCTGTCATAAAACTTTCTTTTGCAATATTCCAACCTAAAGCAACAGAGTAGAAATTACCATAACGATTATTAGATCCAAAACGAGAAGAAGCATCTCTACGTCCAGAAACAGCAAGCAGGTATTTCTCATCATAATCATAGTTAATACGAGCTATATAACCCAAGTTATTAGCCTCAATATTGCTAGAGCTTAAATTGGCATCTTGTAATCGCAACTGGTCTATATCATTTGAAATATAGTAACGGCTGCTCGCTATTAGATTCTCGCTCTTATTCTCAATTTTAGTTATAACTCCTAATACTTCTAAATTGTGTTTATCAGCTATAGTCGTTTTGTATGTTAAACTATTATCAAAAACGATAGTTTGTCCTTTAGAATTTGTTTCAGCTGTTGACGAATAAGCTTGTTTGTGAGCAGAACCATCTTCATATCCGGGAATAAAAGTATGGTCTTCACTTGTATAATAGTCTAAGGAAACCTGTGATCTAAATTTTAAACCTTTAAGAATTTGAAATTCACCATAAATGTTTCCTATTATAGATAATCCATTGATTTTTTGATATCCCAAATTGGCTACACGAACCGGATTTTCTGCATCTTGCCCATCAGCTGTTGATGGACCTTGATAACCACCTACGTTATCTGCATTATAAACAGGTAAATACGGTGCCATTTTAATAGCGTGTTCCAATAATGTTCTACCTCCCGAGGCACGCTCTGGATTGGTTTCACTAAAAGACAATCCGATATTACTTCCTATAGTTAATTTTCCAATGTTTTGTGTATTGTTTGCTCTGAATGAATAACGTTCAAAACCAGTACTAATAACAGCTCCTTCTTGTTTTAGATATTCAGCAGAATAACGGCTTGTAGAATTCTCAGTACCACTAGAGAAACTTAAATTATAATCCTGCATTACTCCGTCCTGGAAGATTTTGTCTTGCCAATTTGTATTAATATTTCCAAATTGAGCAGCTCTTGCTGTTAAATCACTTCCCAACGCTTTAGCATACTGCAAATATTGTTGTGTATCTAAAACATCATATCTTTTTGTAATGGTTTGAAAACCTGCGTAAGTACTAAAATTTATTTGACCAGGACCTTTTTTTCCTTTTTTAGTAGTTACCATAATTACCCCATTAAATGCTTTAGAACCATATAAAGCCGTTGTTGAAGCATCTTTTAAAACCGACATTGATTCAATATCATTTGGGCTTAATCCAGATAAATTACCTGTTAAAACTCCATCGATAACATATAAAGGAGCACTATTTCCCATTGTTGCTAAACCACGAATACTAACTGTCGGGCTTGAACCGGGTGCACCATTTACAACAGTAACACCGGCTGCTCTACCTTGTAAAGCTGACTCGGCATTGGTAATAGGCACTGCTGTAATATCTTTTGAACTTACTGTCGAAATTGCTCCGGTTACCTTAGATCTCTTTTGAGCACCATAGGCTACAACAACTTCCTGTAAGTTTTGTGCAGATTCTACTAATGTGACATTAATTACACTGCTGGTACCTACAGTAATAGTTTGTGTAACTAATCCAACATATGAAAATGTTATTCTGTCTGTAGGATTAACTCCTTTTAAAGAGTATTTACCATCAAAGTCTGTTGATGCACTATTTTTTGAACCTTCTACATAAATAGTGGCACCAGGCAAAGGAAACCCTGACGGATCGATAACCACACCCTGTATGGTCTTTGATTGTGCCATCACATTCTGATAGCTTATCATTAGCAATGCGATTATTGCAAATTTTAATTTTAACATCATATTAATTGGTTTTTTGTTTAGTTTAAATAATTGTTGGTTGTAAAGTTTTTTGTTATTTATGCATTGAGATAATTTAATTTTTACATTAATTTTCTACCCTTTAAAATTTTCAAAAATCACGAATGTGATGTCTTCTTAATTTTCTGTTTTCTTTAATCATAAATTCTTGGTTTTTAATTTTTGATGATAAAAAAAAGAGGATTTCAATACACAAATGTGGTTTCATTTCATGTTCTAAATTGGTTTAAAATTGTTAATAATGGTTTCGTGGTTATTTGATATTAGTTACTTCAAAAATATAATGTTAACATAAATTTCACATACTACAAATGATGCAAAAACTATCACATTTGTAGCATGAGAGTTAAAAAAACGAGCAAAATCAGTATTTTAGGATTATTTAATACAGAAAATAGAAATAAGATATTAATAATAATGTGCATTATTTTTTCTGCTATTCAGAAATTAAAAGACAATTAATATTAATTTAATAATTACCAAAAAAGCATAATAAACTCTTATCTGAGTTTTATTTTGATAATTAAAAAGCAGTACTATTGATTTATAAATATGAAAATTCTAAAAATAACCATCGATTTGTTATTTATTAAAACAAAAAAAAGACGGCCAGGCCGTCTTTAGATACATTCATAAAAAATACTATCTCTTGTTATTCTGAGTAGGCAGATATCCGTATTTATCTTTATAACATTTCGTAAAATACGAAGGAGAGCTAAAACCTACTTTATAACTAATTTCCGTTATATTGTCATTGCCTAATTCTATTAATTCTTTGGCTTTTTCTAAACGAACATTACGAATAAATTCATTTACCGATACGCCTGTAAGCGTTTTAACTTTACGATACAATTGGCTTCTGCTCAAAAATACTTTCGAGGCCAAATCTTCAACACTTAACTCAGACTCGCTAATGTTTTCATTAATGTAATTCAATACATTTTTGATAAATTCATTATCTAAGGTTGTTGTTTTTTCTTTCGCTTTTGGCGTAATTCCGTTATAGAATTTATTAAACATTATTTGTCTGCTGTTAATCAATTGTACTAAGCTGGATCTTAAAATATCCATATCAAAAGGTTTACTTAAGTACATATCTGCGCCCGAATCAATTCCTTCTAATCTATCTTTAACTAATGCCTTTGCAGACAACATCATTAACGGAATATGACTGGTTTTTAAATCGGATTTAATGCTTTTACACAATTCTAAACCACTCATAACTGGCATAATTACATCTGTTAGAATCAAATCAGGTAGTTTTTGCAAAGCTAATTCTAAACCAACCTGACCATTTTCGGCTACTAAAACCTTATATTCTTTTTTGAGTTCATTTTTTAAATAATTACGTAATTCTACATTGTCTTCAACAATCAGGATGGTATAAATTCGGTCTTGTTTTTCCTGATTATCTTCTGACTGAATTTCCTCTTTATCGACAATTGGGGTAAAACTCATTTTTTTCTCCCTTTTATATTCCTCAAGCAGTATTTCGCTTTCATTAAAGAACTCTTTTCCAACAGGAAATAATAATTTAAAAGTTGTACCAATCCCCAATTCACTTTCTACTTCAATTATTCCTTTATGTAATTCTACAAATCCGCGTACTACTTCCAGTCCTATTCCTGTACTTCCGTAATAGGCTTTATTTAAATTATTTACCTGATAGAAACGGTCAAAAATTCTCTTTATATCTTTTTTATCTAATCCTGACCCGGTGTCTTCAACAATAATTTCAAATGAAGGATAAGCAGTGTCTGAATCTATTAAAGGAAAATGGATAAATTCGCTGTTAACTACTATTTTTATTGTTATTCTGCCATTATCGGGAGTAACCTTGAAAGCATTTGAAATTACATTAAAAATAATTTTTTCGAACATTTTTGGATCTATCCAATCTTTTAAAGTTGTTTTATTCGATTCAAAATGCAATTGAATACCGCGGCTAAGTGCTTCTTCGTCAAAATAACTAACTATTTCTTTTGTAAAACTAACTATTTCAATTAATTGTAATTGCAATGTCATTTTATTAAACTGCAATTGGTTAAAATCCATTAACTCATTAATTAATCTTGAAAGTCTGTCAGAACTTTTTTGAATTGTCTGTAATTTTTTCAATACACTTTCTGGTAAATCTGAACTATAATTTCTGATAATATCACCTAATGGATTTAAAATTAAAGTCAGCGGTGTTCTAAACTCATGCGAGATATTGGTAAAGAATTGTAATTTTTTATTATTTAATTTTTCAATTTGAATCGCTTTTGTTTTCTCAAATTCTATCATTTGCTTTTGCTTAAAACGATTCTGATAATATTGATTGGCAAAATAAATAGCTGCTAATAACAATAATGTATAGAATAAATAGGCAAAAGAGGTTTTCCACCAGGGCGGTAAAATTTCAATTTTTAATTCTAATGGTTTTTGACTCCAAACTCCATTTTTTTCAGCTGCCATAACCTTAAAAACATAATTGCCCGGCGCCAGGTTCGTATAGGTTGCAGAGCGTTTGTTACCAACGTAATTCCACGAATCCTCAAAGCCTTCTAAATAATATGCAAATTCATTTCTGGCAGGAAAAGAATAATTAATGGCAATAAAATCAATAGTAAATACAGACTGATCATGTCTAAGAATTATTTTTTTTGTTTGGGAAATAACTTTGATTAAAGGTGAGTTTTTTTCAAGCGGTCCTATTGATTTATTAAAGAGTTTTAGATCTGTAAAATAAACGGAAAGCTGTTTTTTACTTTTAACTAAATTCGTAGGATTAAAATAATTCAGGCCTTCATAACTTCCAAAATACAATACTCCGTTTTCATCTTTGAGCACCGAATTGTTATTAAAATCATTTCCCAACAAACCATCATAAATAGAATAATTAAAAGTGGTTTGTTTTTTTAAATCCAGTCTCGTAATTCCTTTTTTTCCACTTAACCAAATTCCTCCATCATTAGATTCTACAATAGATGAAATTGATTTTTCATTAAGCCCTTTAAAATTGATGTACCATTTTAGAACATCTGTTTTTTTATTGTAACTGAATAAACCTGCGCCATCTGTACCAATCCAAATTTCTTTGTTTTTAGCCTCATACAAAGTATTAATGGTGTGTGTGCTTTTATGATTTTTAAGCTTTTCAGACATTTTATCTCGAAAAGAAACAACTGAAAAAGTAATAAAATCTTTTGTAGTAACCTTGTATAAACCTGTTGTAGATCCAACCCAAACAGCATCATCTGAATCGACGATCACATTTCTGATGTCTAAATTCATTACATTATAAAAAGGCTTAGAATTGCAATGGTGAAATTGTCCGTCAGAAGGAGTATAATAATGTAAACCCTTTGCAAAAGTACCTATCCAAATTACGCCTCTTGAATCTTCAGTAATACTCATAATATTATCTGAGGCCAGATTAGGAGTGTTTTTTGTATTGTAATTAATAAAGTTTCTGCTTCCCTTCTTTAAAAGAAAAATTCCTTCGTTCCAACTGGACAACCAAATATTCTGATTTTTATCAATAAATACTTTTGTGATGTTATCATTGGTTAATCCGGACAAAAAACTTGCGTCAGATTTGGTAATATGCTTAATTTTTTTAGTTGTAGGATTGTATACATCGACTCCTCCGCCTTCCATTGAAATCCACAACTGCCCTTCCTTATCTTTTGCAATACCCGTAACACAATTAGTTTGTAAAGATTGTGGGTTTCCGGGCAAACTTTCGATAATATTCACCTTGCTGTTTATTTTATCAAAAACCCCCAGGCCTTTGTTATAATAACCCAGCCAAATTCTGCGCTCTTTATCCAGAAATAAAGACCAAACAGAATTTGAACTTAAACTGCGTATATTGAATTTGCTGTTTATATATTTTTTTTGAATTTCACCCTGATCGTTTACAATGATTAAACCGTCATTTTCAGTTGCACAAAGTATTGTTTTAGAATCTCTTGCTAAAATGGACATGATTCTTTTTTTCGTAATAGGATAGAAAAAAGCCTGTTTGACTTTAGAATGTAAATCCACCTTTATCAAACCTTTAAATCCATCGCCAATCCATAAATTTTGATTATTGTCTAAACACATAGACACGATGCTTGCCGAGAGTATCTGGTTGTCATTGCCAATGTTAACGTTTTTAGTCTCATTCTTTTTAGGGTCGAATATTTTCAATCCTAAGTTTGTTCCCAGATAGATGGTCCCTTTTTTATCTTTTGCAAGGCTATTGATAAGATAATTTGAGTTATTTACTACATCAGAATTAACTTTAGTAATTTCCCGCGTCGTAGTATTTAATTTTAGTAAACCATTATTAACTGTTCCTAACATTAGATTTCCATTATTATCTTCAATAATGCTTTTAATAGAAATTACGGTTTCTTTTTTAATTTTCTTCTGAATATCTATACTCTCAAAATTATCTAAATTTCTATTATATAGACACAATCCTTCATCAGTTCCTATCCACAACCGGTTGCGAGTATCTACGTAAATAACATAAATCAAATTGCTATTAATAGAATTACTTAGCTTGGAGTTTTGCTCATAGGCAACATAATTAACTCCATCGTATTTAAATAAACCAGCGCCATTTGTTCCCATCCACATAAATCCAGACTGATCCTGTGCTATGGCATAAATGCCACTTTTTGAAGACTCTTTATTTACTAAACGAAATTGATAGTTTTCAAATGTATTTTGAGAAAACAAGTTATTTGCTATAAAAAATAAAATGACAATGACTCTAAAACAATTTTTTTTGAACATTATAAAATGATTAGTAATTTGAATTAAATATATACTATTTAATTGAAAACCAATTATTTGTTTTTCCAATTAAATACAACGAAAAAGAAATTTTTAATTTAATAACAGTATTCCTCCGTTACAAGGAATTTTTATTTCAATCTCGCTATTATTTTTAAGTGTTAGTGTTTTTACCTTTCCGTTTAAATCCTCATCATCAAAATAATACTTTAAAGCTGTACCTGAATTTATCATTGGTAGTTTTAGCTTAATTTTCAGGGATTCTTTTTGAGCATTAATTCCTGCTATATACCATTTGGTTCCTTTTCGGCGTGCAAGTACAACATATTTACCGGGATATCCATCTAAAAAGCGAACTTCATCCCAGGTTGTGGGAACTTCTTTCATGAAATCTATTGCCCAAACCGGAGCATCTGTTAAATTATTGGGTGCCAATGCAAAATGCTGAACGCCGCTTTGAAAAAGTACGGCAGTTGCTAAAGCAAATACATCAGAAGTCATTCTTTTAGAACCTTTATTGGGAATGTTTTCACTATTATAAAACTTATTTAAGGCACTTCCTCCAAAATCCATACTTCCTACTGCATTTCGAACAAAAGTATGTATCGAGGCATTAGTGGCTTCATTATCACAACTACCTTGTCCAAAATGCAGATTTTCACTCGCTAAAACTGCTTCGCTGGCTGCATAATTTGGATACATACGCTCCCAGCCTCTTGGCAATGTACAACCATGAAAAATTACCATTAGTCCAAAATCATTGGCATCTGTCAGTATATCTTCATATAATTTCATGGTGACTTGTTTGTCTCCTCCAAAAAAATCAACTTTAATTCCTTTTACACCAATACTTTTCATCCAGGCCATTTCTTTACGGCGAATTGTAGAATTGTCCATCTTTCCTCTTGGTCCCTGAGGTGCATCATTCCAATAACCATTCGAGTTGTACCATAAATACAAACCAACTCCTTTTCCTGATCCATATTCTACCAATTCAGCAATTTTATTTTTTCCTATCTGAGTATCCCAAAGTGCATCAATTAAAATCGTTTCATATCCCATTGCTGCACTAAAATCTATATATTGTTTTTGAACCGGAAAAGTAGTATTGCCATCCATTTTTATAATCCAGCTCCAGGAACCTTTTGTATATTGGTATGTTCTGGAAGCTTCGTATTTTGGTTTAACCAAATCAAAAGGAATAGTAGTTTGTACAATTGGAGCAAGTGTTTCGCCAATGGTAATCGTTCGCCAGGGAGTTTCGCCAGTAAGAGATATTCCCGGAGCTGTGGTTCCGTTTCCGTTATTTTCACCTGCCATTGGAAATCCAATAGTGTATAATCCTTTATCATGTCCAATTAATCGGCTGCCGCAATAACCGCCGTCAACGCCTGTCTCAGAGATTAAAACCCATCCATTGTCTTTTACTTTAAAAAGACAGGGAAACGTATAACCTTCACCCAAACCATTTTTTCCCATTGGAGAATCTAAACTGTACGATGTTTCATAACTAGGGGCACTTCTGGCATAACCTGTCATGGGTTTACTTTGCGGACAAAGAAATGTCGTGGTTTGTTCAGGTAGTACAAAACCGGAAGCTTCTTCTTGTACCACACAAGAAAGGGCTTTATTTTGTGGATATATTTTATATTTAAAAGCCACATTATTATTGCTCACCCTAAATAGCACATCAATAGCAGGTTTGTCTTCTTTAGTGAAAGAAAATACAGTTTCATTTGCCTCATAATGCACACTACTTTGTTTTATATTAGATAACTCATATTTTTCATCGATTTTATTTTGAGTTGCATCAGTTTTTAAAACTAATCCTGTTGTAAAATCACCAACGCTGGTTTTCAATCCCAACGGAGAATTTTCTAAGAACGTTTTCTCATTGTATAAAACACTATACGAGGGAATTCCATTAGAAACATGAAGAGAAACTTTAAGTTTTCCGTCAGGACTTTTTACAATAGATTGTGCATTTAATTTAAAAAAACCAAATAGACATAAACATAAAATATATTTAAAACTCATAACGCACTTTTGATTAATTACTTTTTTTATTTGTAATAGAATAGCTAATGTATTGAATTAAAACTTAAATCATTTTTAGACTCAAAAACAGATTCTTAAATGATTTTTTTGTGATATTATTGAATTGAAAAGTTATAAATTTTGCCTTTTTCAGTCTCTATATCATATAAATAAGTTGCAGCAATATTCAAAGGTTTTATATTTGATGCTGCAGCTATAAGAGGCTTTTTTACCTCTTCTGTCTGATAAAAAACATTTGAATTAACTCCAGAAGCTTTCTTGAAATTGGAGTTGCCTTTTAAAATAATTTCATTTGGAGTTCTCAGCCTCAGATTTCCACCAAGATTTGACTGAATACTTACGGCAATTAATTTTCCTTCTTTCCATTTCATCTCTTTAATTTCAAAACCTCCATGTGCTTTTAAGCCATTTATCTCGCCGTATTCTTTTAGCGCATCAGGCAAAGCTGGAAGTAAATGAAGGGCATCATCTGAACTTTGCATTAGCATTTCGGTAATACCTGATGTACACCCAAAATTTCCATCAATTTGAAAGGGCGGATGAGCATCAAAAAGATTATTGTAAGTACCACCTCCATCTTTGTTTACACCAAGCGGCGTTAATTGATTTTGAATTAAGCTGTAAGCATGGTTTCCATCCTGCATTTTTGCCCACCAGTTTACTTTCCATCCCATACTCCATCCTGTCGATATATCACCTCTTTGTAATAAGGTATTTCTTGCCGCTGCAAAAAGCTCCGGAGTTCTGTATGCCGAAATTTGATTTGAAGGATACAACCCATATAAATGTGAAATATGACGATGATTATCTTTAGGATCATCCACATCATCCAGCCATTCCTGAAGCTGATTGTATTTTCCTATTTGCATGGGAGGCAGCATATTTCGTAATATTCTTAAGCTATCTGTATACTGTTTATTTTTGCCTAATACTTCTGATGCTTTTATAACTGAGCTAAAAACATCAAATACAATTTGATTGTCCATCGTTGATCCAGCGGTAACTGCTGATCCTTGGTGTGCAGCCGGAGCATTTTCAGGGGAATTTCCTGGTACTACGACCAACCATCCGTTTACAGGATCTTTTACTAAAAAATCAGCATAAAAATCAGCTGCTCCTTTGAGCGTTTCATATACAGATTCAAGATACACTTTATCTCCCGTATACAGATAATGCTCCCACAAATGCTGGCTCAACCAGCCACCGCCTGCATTCCATACTCCCCAGGTGGCACCGTCAACAGCACCATTAATTCTCCAAATATCTGTATTATGATGTGCCATCCAGCCTCGGGCATCGTACATTACTTTTGCTGTTTCTTTTCCTGTTTGGGCTAATTCCTGAATCATTTTTAAGAGAGGCTCGTGCATTTCTGATAAGTTTGTTTTCTCAGCCGGCCAATAATTCATCTCTGTATTTATATTGATGGTGTACTTGCTATCCCAAGGCGGTGTCATACTAGTATTCCAAATTCCCTGAAGATTTGCAGGCTGACCACCTTGTTGTGAAGAAGATATCAATAAATAACGTCCGTATTGATAATACAAAGCAACAAAAGAAGGATCTAAAACATTTCTAAAATTTGCCAACCTTTCATCTGTTGGTAATTTTGATGCGGTTGCTGTTCCAAAATCAAGTTTTACCCTTTTAAAATACTTTTGATAATAAGCAATATGAACCTGCTTCATTTTATCATAATTCTTATCAAATGCCTTGTCTAAAAAAGATTTTGCCAGTTCTTTTTCTTTTCCGCTGATATCCTGATAATTAATAAAGTTTGTCGCAATAGAAACATAAATTAAAACGGAATCTGCACCTTCAATTTTTATTGAATTGCCAGTTGCATTTATATGTCCGCCCTTTACTTTAAATTTTGCAAGTGCATTAAATTTTACCTTGCCTTCTACTCCTTCATGATCACTTGTTATTCCGGAAAGTGATAGTTCATTATTGCCGTTAACGGACATTTCCTGTTTTTTATGTTCCGAGGTAAAAGCAGCTGTAAATGACAATTTTCCGGGTTTATCGGCAGAAAGTTTTATAACTAAAACACGATCCGGAAAAGACGTAAATGCTTCCCGCGTGTAAGTCACACCATTTGCTTTATAAGATGTTTTGGCAATGGCTTTTTCAATATCAAGTTCCCTATAATAATTGGTAAAGTCGTGCTGCTCTAAAAAGCTCAATTCTAAATTTCCCACAGGCTGAAACATTTGCCCATGGGATTTTTTAGTAATTATATTTTCATTTATCAGCTTTTCAGCTTTTTTATATTCCCCTTGAAAAATAAGTTTTCGTATTTCTCCCAAGGCTTGTTTTGCATTCGGATTATCGTTCCTGTTCGGACTTCCGCTCCAAACCGTGGCTTCATTTAACTGAAAAATTTCTTTTTCGACATTCCCATACACCATGGCGCCCTCAAAACCATTTCCTATTGGTAAGGCATTTTCCCAAACGGCACCGGCAGGCTTTTTATACCAAAGTTTTAAATCATCTGTCTGCTGCGCAGATAATGAAATTCCAAAAAACAATACTATGGCAACTAAATATATTTTCATAACTTTTTTTGTCTTCCGGGATTCATAAACTTTTGAATTAATTAAATAACAAAGGAGCAAACATAAATAAATCGTGTCTCCATACCGGCCAGGTATGACCTCCAGAGTATTCGCTATACTGATATTTAATACCCATTTCGTCAAACTTGCTCATCATTATTTTACAATTTTCAAAAGCAATATCTTCCTTGCCACCCATTGAAATCCAAAAGTTTTTAATATTTGAATTAATAGTTGCGGCATTGTTTTTCATGAATTCATATTGAGGTGCTGACAAAGCTGAATTATTAGCCCACCATCCTGAGCTAAAAACTCCTATGCTGGAAAACATATCCGAATTTTTAACCCCGGCATAAAGTGTTTGCAATCCACCCATTGATAATCCTGCTAAAGCTCTGTTTTTAGGATCAGTTGCTACTTTAAAATTACTTTCAACAAAAGGGATTGTTCCCATTTTTAATTCATTCTCAAAAGCTTTTAATGCATTTTCATTAAAACCGGCAACTCCTCCTGTATTTCCCATATTGCCATCTAACATGGCAATTACCATTGGCTTTGCTTTTTTTTCGGCTATTAAGTTGTCTAAAATTAAATTAGCCTTGCCTTGAGTCGCCCATCCGGTTTGATCTTCGCCACCTCCATGCAATAAATATAAAACGGGATATTTTTCGGTAGCATTTTCATAACCCGGTGGTGTATAAACATACATTTCGCGCCATGAATTAGTTGCTTTTGAAAAGTATTTTTTTATTCTGACATCACCATGCGGAACCATTTTTAAAGCATAAAAATCACCTTCTTTATTCGGAATTTCAATACCGCTGGCCATACGTCCCATACCATAAAAGGTTTCGCTTGACGGATCGGCAACAGCCACACCATCAATAAGTAAAGAGTAATAATTAAATCCTTTATTGATCACATCAGTAGTTACAGTCCATAATCCATCCGAATCCCTTACCATATCATACTTTCTGCCTAAATCAATTTGTACTTTTGAAGCTTGTGGAGCATTAACTTTAAAAACTACTCTATTATCCGGTAATATTTGCGGATATTTTGCATTACGAATATTAGTCTTTGCCGGATCTCCTAAAATAGTATACGATGTAAAAACAGACTGATCGACAGGCTTAAATAAAAACTGCGAAAACATATACAAGCCGTTTTTCCATACTTTAAAATCATGAACTCCCGGTTCAATGTAATAAATGTGCGGAACATTATTTTTATACAAATAATCATGGGTTCTTCTGCTATTTTCGATAAGCCAGTCATTATCTCCGCAGGAAATCCAAAGCAGTTTCAATTTCTTTTTTGCTTCTTCAGGATTCGGAAGTAATTCTTCCGGCATTTTTGTATTAGGAGCGGCTGAGAATGCTCCTACCCAGGCAAATTTATCGAGATTTCCTAAACCAAAATTCAGCGATTGTCCTCCTCCCATAGACAAACCGGCGATAGCACGATGTTCTCTGTCTTTGTAAGTCGGATATTTTTTTTCGATGTAAGGAATTAAATCGTTTAATAAATCTTTTTCAAAAACTGCAAATGCCTGTACTTTATCCGGAGCCATTATATTTCCGGTGGCACTGTCCTCTTGCATTGCTCTGCCGTTTGGCATTACAACAATCATCGGTTCTAATTTTCCTTCGGCATAAAGGTTATCCAATATAACCTGCGGATTTCCTCCGTTAAGCCATTCTTTTTCATCGCCGCCAATTCCGTGTAAAAGATACAAAACAGTATATTTTTTCTTTTTATTGAATCCCGGAGGTGTATAAACTGTTGCTTTCCTAATAGTACCAACTGTCTTAGATTCATAACTAATACTTTCTATTTTTCCTGATGGAATATTTGAGTTTAACTGATCAAAACCAACAGGCGCCTGCACTCTTAAAGGAGATTTTCCTTCTGAGAATTTATAACCTAAGAGAGAAAGCATTTTATCAGCATAACGTCTTCCCAATTCCCTGTAGCCTGCCGCATTAAAATGCAAAAAGTCAGGCTCGGCAGTGCAGCCTTTTGATGAAATTATATAAGAATTAGATATTGTTTTTGGAAGTGTAGCAATAATTTTATTCATGCTCGCACATTTACCATTCTGATCTTCATTTACGGTTTCTCCTGAAAGCAAAGGCACTTTTTTGGGATCAAGATTCAGATCTTTTATCAAATTATCATAGACAATTTTTACCTTTTGTGGCCAAAGTGTATCACCGGTATTCGATTCTCCCTGATGCAGTAAAATACCTTTAATAACTCCTTTTTTCTGTGCCAATTTCGCCATTTCCAAAAGTCGCGC
Organism: Flavobacterium sp. GW821-FHT11G01; assembly: GCF_058808175.1. NCBI lineage: Bacteria > Pseudomonadati > Bacteroidota > Flavobacteriia > Flavobacteriales > Flavobacteriaceae > Flavobacterium > Flavobacterium sp. GW821-FHT11G01. The sequence goes on from NZ_JBXARK010000007.1 coordinate 82,407, forward strand.
ATACGGATTATCGTTATATTCCTTAAGAATTCCTTTCATCCAGTCGGGTGCGGTTGCAATATATTCTGTAGTTTTATCTTTATCAAAAAGTTCGATTTTACATCCGCCAACAGCAACATTTATAATACCTACTTTAATATTTTTAGGAAGATTGGCAACCATGTTTCTTCCAAAATAATCAACTGGTGTCAATCCGGTATTACATCGGCACAAGGGTGGAATTGCAGTATACCAATTTCCTTTTGTACGCTTAATTTCAGGACAATTTACAGTTTGTAAAACCTGAAACCGATCGTCAATACCTACAATATCCTGTGGTTCTATTTTAGCATAGCCTTCCATATTTGATTGGCCAAAACTCAAATAAACGTGAAAATCCTGATCCTGAGAATATCCTTTTTGTGTTATTAAAAAAAGAACCGTAAATGCGAAAAATCTAATTATTGATTTCATTCTGTATGTTTTAATTTCAATATTTATTTTATCTGAGCATCATTTGAAGCCGTAGCATACAATCCTACTAATGCTCCTGTAAAACCACCTGCCACATTTGTTGAAAGAATATCTCCTGAAACGCTTCCTCCTAAATTTTCAAAATCGGTACCATTAAGAGCATAACTAAATTCATAACTGTCTCCTTTTGCTTTTGCCTGCAAACGGATATTTTTCTTGATTTCGATTTTAGCGCTTGCAACAATTTTTGATGTTCCTTTCTCTGTTCTTTCTAACAAAACATAAGTATCCTTTCCTTTCTTTGTTATACCAAAGACGTAATTGAAACGCTCGTTTTGAAGACAAACAATTCCTGCCAGATCTTTTTCAGATGCAGGTTTATAATCGATTGTTGTTGTAAAAGAAAAAGTATTGTGTTGTTGTCTGTAAAAAAGTGTTGACGTTGGTTTTACTTCTTTAATATTTACAGCAAAAGGTTTAATCTCAAGTCCTTTTTTGGTAACAGAAATAAAATTTTCACGAGGACCTCTAAGTCCTATCCATCTGTAATCTAGCTTTTCGGAAGTAAAATTTTCAGTAAACGTAAAATTTCCATTAGGAAAAAATCCGTCTTTTCCAGTTTTGTTTTCAGTCCCTTTCGGCATTTTTATTTTTGGCTCCAGCGGAACTAATCCGTTTTCAAAAACAGGAAAAACTCCCGACCAGTCTATAGGCAACATAAAAGTTTCACGACCTGTATTTACCCTGTCTTTATCGTTTGGACGCACTCCCAGAAAAACACCGTAATATTTATTATCAGGACCTAAAACTATATCTGCATGACCGGTCCAGTCTACTTTATCTGGTCTATTTTGTGGAAAGTATCTTTGCGTAAGAATTGGGTTGTTTGATGCTGGTTTAAAAGGTCCTTTAGGATTATCACTAATAAAAACAACTTCACTATGATTTCCTCCTGTTCCACCTTCAGCACACATTAAATAATAATGGCCGTCTTTTTTATATAAATGAGGAGCTTCAATCCATATTGGGTTTTTAGACAGATCTACACCACCGTCTACTATAATTTTATCTGTGCCTGGAATTACTTTATCATTTGTTACATCATATTCCCATACTTTAATTACACGATGCCCTTCATACAATTCTTTTCCTTTATCAGGAGCGTCATTATGAACGATATAACCTTTTCCGTTATCATCAAAGAAAATACAAGGATCTATTCCGTTAAAATCTAGTTTTATAGGACTTCCCCAACCTTTCATGGGATCTTTTGTTTTTACTATGATATTACCCATATTACCTGTAAAGGCTGTTACAATCATATAAAAAGTATCATTATGAGGGTTATACGTGATACCCGGAGCATATACGCCCTGACTGATGCCTGTATCATGTGGATTAAATTCGGAAACATTATTTAATACACCTCCCAGATCTGTCCAATTCACTAAATCTTTAGAATGAAAAATTGGTACTCCGGGAAACATCGCAAATGAAGAACAAGCCATATAATAATCATCTCCCTTTCTGGTAATCGCAGGATCAGGATAACATCCTTGTAAAATTGGCGAGTAAAACTCATCTGATTTCAATGGATTATTTTTATAAATAATATCATCTCCTTCATAAATAACGTTAGAAAAGATTGGTCCTTTTTCAATTTGTTTTTTTAGAAGGCTATCTTTTATTGTTACTCCATTAAAAGAAAAAAGAAATAATACTGAAAATGATAATAAGGAAAAGATTTGTCTCTGTTTCATTTGAATTGGTCGATTATTATTTAACATCTAAAAATGTAAGGTTATATTAAAAACATTCAATTTAAAATCTACTTATATAATAAGTGTATTTATTACAAATATAAAAAAACATTTCAAAGAACAACCGGTTGCTTATATAATTTTTTAATAAATACATAAAAAAAACTATGATAAAAAACAGTCTACGTAATAAATTTTATAAAAAACACGTATTTTATCAATTTCATTCAGCCTTAATTTTAGCAAAATTATCGTTTTATAGATTTTTTTGTAAAAAAGTATAAAGAATGAGCAAGGGGAATTAACCTGGATGAGGGCCAGAAAATAACTATAAAGGTATTTTGAGTTGTCTTTAGATAAAACAACCGAATTATCATTCAATAGTTATCAACAAAACACAAGACTAAAACGTCCCTGAACCTTGTTTAAGAATGGAAAGTGAGAAGAAGCTAAACTAGATTTTATTTAAGAACGTGGCTTAGGCAAGTTCCTGTCGTACATAATAATAGTTCCTGCCACAGCTACATTTAAGCTTTTTATTGATTTAAATTTTACTAAGGAATGACATTTATCCATTACTTTTTTAGATAAGCCATGATCTTCTGCTCCTAATAAATAAACGCAACGTCTTGGATGTTCAAATGTTTCTAAATCAGAAGCTTTATCATCTAATTCAACACCAACCAATCGCGCTCCTTTAGGTAGGTTTTCAAAAAATGCCTCAAAAGTATCGTAATGAAAATAAGGAATTGCTTTTACTGCATCATGTGTATCACAGGCTTGTTTAGCATATCGATTACCTATTGTAAATATAAAAGTTGCGCCTAAATTTTGAGCCGATCGCCACAAAACACCTAAATTCTCAGGCGTTTTACCATTTTGTATTCCTATCCCAAAATACTCATTTATAAAATTGTCATTCATAAATGCAAAAATACAAACTGTAAATACATAAATCAATTTTTTATTTAGATGAAATGAAGTGGAGTTCCTATCTAAAAGTAGATACAGAATACAAAAACTTAAAAGATTAAAGAAGGAAGTTACAGCGATTCGAAAAGATATTAATTTCTTTTAATCGCAAATTCCTTATAGCCTATTTTGTATTCTTTGCCTTTTCGTTTTATAAGATGAGTACTTAACGATATCATTTTTCAAATAAAATAACTCATTTGATAAACTTTTTTATTTCATCATATAATCTAAACAAACAAAAAAGCTTTTTTCCATTAAAACAAAACCATCAAAAGGCTAAAAAACAGGAAAAAAATTACAATAAACAATATACCAACAACTTACAAAAAACAAAACAAATAAAATTAAAATTTAAACACCATCGTATGGTAAAAAAATTAAAACATAATTAATTAATTATCAAACACTTAGCTACAATAATCCAATAATTTAATTATAAGAAAAAACCACCACTAAATGGTTATAAAAAAACAAAACACAAATATCTCATTATTAGTATTTTAAGGAAAAACCTTATAGAAAAATAATATAATTCTAAAAAAAATGAAAAAAAATACGAAAATCAATTTAAAGAGAAAAGAATTCAAAATCTTTTTAAAAATATATTTGTAATGTCAACATACAGTTGAAAAACAAATTAACAAACCATTTAATATACCAAAATTATGTCAGACTTTTTAAAACAATTCGGAGAAGACTTAGAAAAAAATGTACCTGGTTTCATTGCAGTATCAATTGCAGAAATTCAAAGTGGAATGTCCTACTTTTCACTTTCTGTAGTTTCAGATTTTGATCCTGAATTAGCATCTGCTTTTAACCTTGAAGTTGTAAAAGCAAAAATGAATGCAATCAGTGCCTTAGGATTAAAAAACCAGATCGTTTCAGATATCATGATTACTTTATCTTCTCAAATTCATATTATTGATATTTCTGAGAATAATTTGTATATGATCTATCTCGCGGTTGACTCAACGAAAGCAAACTTAGGAATGACCAAATCAATTCTTAACAAGTATAAGAAAGAAATTGCTGCTAAATTATAATTGATTTGAAAGTGTGAAATGGCTGGCTGTAATCGTCAGCCTTTTTTTTAAAAATAAATTTAAAAAAAAGAAGTTATGAAAAAGAAATTACTGTTACTTGTATTTTTTACTTTCACGATACTGATTAAAGCACAAAACACTAAAGGTATAGATGGTGATAGTAATTGGTTGAATATGTGGACAAATTTCAATCCCAAAATTACCAATTACAATGAAGCCTCCATAATAATAACTGGTGAGATTACGGCAAACATGACATTAAAAAAAGAAAATGTTTATCTATTAGTCGGTACCGTTTATGTTGCTCCAAATGCAACTTTAACAATTCAGCCAGGCACGCTTATAAGATGTGATACTCATACTTTGACTACATTAGTAATTACAAAAGGTGCCAAAATCATTGCTGAAGGCACCGAAACCGACCCTATTGTTTTTACCTCTGACAAAAATTCAGGAGACAGAAATCCTGGTGATTGGGGAGGTATTATTATTTTAGGGGATGCACCTATAAATAAAAGCGGAGGAATTGGTACTTTGGATTTTGATCTTGACCCACATAAGGCACTGTATGGCGGAGATAACAAGGACAGTGATTCTGGTATTTTAAAATATGTCAGAATTGAATTTTCCGGAAAAAAAACAAGTGCCAATAAGCCAATAAATGGGTTATCGTTAGCGGGAGTTGGAGGGAAAACAAAATTAGAATATATCCAGGTTACTTCATCAGATGAGGATTCTTTTCAGTTTTATGGAGGATATGTGAATACCAACAATTTAATTTCTTTACGATCTGCCGATGACGATTTTGATTTTACTCAGGGTGTTCAATGTAACATTGTTAACAGTATTGCAATTAGAAGTCCTTTTTTATCTGATAGTTACGGATCCCGCTGTTTTGAAATGGAAACTGTCGACACAAGAAAAGGAGAAGTTTTAGACAGCAAAAAAGAGATGACCAGAGTAAATGCTGTGAATATGACAATGATGCATACCGAGGATATTGGTAGTGAAACTGAAGGACTTAAGCACGAAGCAATATTGATTCGGGAAAATACTTTTTTAACATTAACCAATTCCGTAATATCAGGATTTAGCCACCTCATTATATTCTCAGATACAGTTACAATTTCCAACGAATATTTAGAGAAAATAACATTAAGAGATCTGCTTATAAATGATACGAAGGTTATTGGAACAACTCAAAATACGGACTACAATTCCTTTATCAGCAATTGGTATCAAGAAAAACAATTCGGAATCGAGTTTATAAAACTTAAAAACGATGAATTATTTGCCAGTTCCTCTATGAGAAAAAAACCTGATTTTAGAATTAAAGCTAAAATTTAAATTGACTAAAAGTCAATAAAAAAACCAGTAATCTATAACGATTACTGGTTTTTTTATTGCTCCACTTCTTCTTTAAAAAATACTTAGAAAACTCATTCTGAATGTCTGGAATTATCAATTAAAATGTTAAAATAAAGCTTCAAAATCACTTCTTTTTACCCTATTTAAGAATCATTATTAGAAAGATCTCTTTACTGAATATTCTTTGCTCTTTTTGCAGAATCGGCAATATAAGAAAGCAGCCAGGCCATTTGTCCTTGTTTTGTGAAATAGATCTTTTTAGATTTAACATCAGGAATTTTCTCTAATAAAGTCAGCAATATTGAATTTGCGGCAATTAAGTATTTTTGAGAATAGGTTTTCAATACCTTCTCAACATCCTTGTTTTGCAATGCTAATGCTTCAAATTTCGCATAATCGGTTTTTATCATATTATTATAATCGGCAACTTCTTTAATTTCAAATGGGCTAAAATTTTCTATTGCACCTTTTCCTTTATAGAGTGTGTAGAATGCCCAAACTGCACCTCCGGACATGTATATGTTTTCTTTATTAAAAATCTTTGGACTTTGTTGATACAAGTGATCTGTCTGTTCTTTTAATTCGGGCAATGCATTAAATAGCAACTCATTAAATTCATCAATCGAATTATTTTTTGCCTTCTTGTTTATTTTCTCTGTAAAGGTTACTGTCCCTAAATCTAATGTCAGAGGATAAAACACCAAAATATCATTATCGGTATTGAATTCCTCTACATATCCTCCTTTAGTATTTCCTCCGCCAATATCAAGAATCAAAGAATCAGAATACTCTTTTGGCGGAATACATCCTTTTAATAATAATTTTGCCTCGGTTTCAGAAGTAATTATGGCTACATTAATATTAGTAAAGACATATAACCTTTGCAGCAGTATATCTACATTTTTGGCCATTCCTACACCAGATGATACAACTATAAAGATCTTTTTTTCTTCGATTTTATATTCTTTAAGTAGTTTGTCATAATTTTTTGCCACTACATTAAAGGCAGTTTCAATATCATTTGTTGCTAATTTTCCATCTACGGCTATCCCTTTCGCAATTGCCACATTTTCTGTCCAAAAATCGACTACTTCATATTTTCCTTTTTTAATATTCTGGACATTTATTACCGACATTTTTACACCCTTACTTCCTATTTCGATTCCGGCATAAAGTTCTTGTGAAATTAAAAACGAGGGAATTAAAAAAATAAAAATAATTATGGCTTTTACTGCAATATTTTTTTTCATCTTAAATGGGTGTTTTTTAATACTATGAATAGCTCATTTTACCTCGAAGCAGATTATTGTTTCTTATTCTTCTCAACAAAAATAGATTGCACTATTTTTATTTTAGTTTCTATTGTTTCTTTCTCAACCGTTTTTACCAACCAATAACAAAGCGAAATAGCCAATAAACCAATTAAGCTCATAAAAATGAAATCTGCTCTGTAACTCGCATACGCAACAATTTCTAAGCCTGTCTTGGCACTTAGGATATGTGCAAGACTAAAACTCATAGTAAAAACAGACATGTATCTGCCCTCTTGATTATTGTGGGATCTGGTCATCGCAAATGAATTTGCAAAAGGAAAAGTTAACATTACACCAAGAGTCATAAAGAACATCATTATATACAATATTCCGTACCATTTGTCATTCAATAGCAGAAGGATATAACTAAGCACCATAAAGGATAAACCAAGCATTATAACGCTCAGCTTATTAATTCTGTTTCTTTCTACATAATTAACAATTGGCAATTCAAACAGCAACGTTAATATACCGCTAAAGCTTAAAATCAAGCCGCTGTTTACTTCTGATAAATTAAATTGTTCTCTGTGATATAATGTCAATGTAGTAAATACCTGAAAATACATGATCCCGGTTATCAGCGAAATGAACATATGCGTTAAAAAAGCTTTATCTTTTAATATCGCATATTTGTCTACTCCTATATTGTTTTTTTTGAGTTTAAAAGGTAATTTTCTTTCTTTAACTAAAATAAGAAAAACTAAAACCGCCAATATACAAGTAGCCGAATCTACATAAAAGAGATATTTATAACCGATTAGCATAATTATTACACCACCTAAAGGAGGACCAAATAGAAAGCCAAGGCTTGTCGCTGCTCTTACCAATGCCAGTGCTCTGGTTTTGTTTTCTTTTCTGGTATATGTATTTAAGGATACGAGCATTGCCGGCCTGAACATATCTGCAATAGTAGTTAAAAGCAGAATTGAAATACAAAACCCTTCAAATGATGTTGTATACTGCAGCATAAAAAAGATTAATCCGCTTCCTACGAGACTTCCTATCATTACTTTATAAAATCCAATTTTATCAGATAATATACCACTTAGCCAGGTACCTATAAAAGAACCGACACCAAAACAAACCATAACCCAGCCTATCTGATTATATTCAAAATGCAGGTTCTCTCGCATATATTTTGAGAGAAACGGAATTACCATTGTCCCTGTTCTGTTTATGAAGGTTATTAATGCCAAAATCCAAATTTCTTTTGGGAAACCACTATAATTTTCTATGTATTTTTTTCTTAAGTCGCTGATCATTTTTTTTTATTTTTTTGATGATTTTTTTATTTTTTTGGATACCACTTTTTAATAAATCAAAAAGGAAAACTTTTTTAAATTACTGTTCAGGTTTTATATCTTTTTGTCTTTAATAACAAAAAAATAATAATCAGTAATTGCTGCAAATGGATATAATTTGTTTTTTAAGACAAATTGCTTTCTCTCTAAATAGTGGATTATTTTTATAGGTTTATGATATTTTAGAGTGTATTATTTATTCAAAATATATCTCCAAAATATCATAATCTATAATCTTAATTAGATGAATCCTTATTAAAAATAATGGTATTAACCACTACTTCTTTCATCCACTTAATAGTTTCGATTACGCCAGTTTCCTTACAAATCATATTACAGTTTTGGTGTCCCCACGCCAAATTATAAGGTGAATGATTAAATTCTCCTATTTTTAACTGATTAATATAAAAAAGGTTTATCTGGCTGATATCTTTATCGACATCTGATTTCTCTGCAGATTCAAAGAAGTTAATTAGAAAAGCCTCTGCACTTAACTTTTTTAAACAAAGAGGGCAAATCGTGTTTTTAACATTATCAATAATGCGAGTTTTGTAAAGTCGGTCCGTATTAGATAATTTTTGATTATCACAAGCTGTAGTTATTGCTGACATTCGATTTTCGATCTCACTCTCTGTCATACCGGCGCCAAGTGCTATTTCTTTAGAATCATAGCAGAGCCAGAACAAATATTCTAATTGTAAGTGACAAGATTTTATCGTTAAAAGAGAAGCATATTCTGCTACTCTGATTCCGGCACCTTTGCAACTGCTGGTATTAAAGCCAAGAATAATTTTCTCTTCGTCTTTTGAAGCTGACGATACTATTCTTGCAACAAAATGGCCATCTATAGGAGACGCTCTCTTTTCTGCTACAGTTAGCTTATTTTTGTAAGGATTAAATTCATTCCATTGTGCCCTTGTCTCGTAAAACAAAATGGCATTAACGCCAAGTTTCAACTTCCTGTCCTTCATTATAATTAATGTCTCAGGATTTGTGTAATACTCTTCAGGGCTTAGGACAACTATAAATCCGCTTTCAAATTTGTAAGAAGTGAAAATGGAAATATCGAATAAATGAATTGACTCAAAAGGTATCAAAACGGTGCCATTTCTATTGGCTCTGTTTTGAAAAATCACATCATCATTCGCACTTCTGGTTTGTCCGGTTTTGTAAATTTTACTTTGCAGTAAAGGAGGTAGCTTGGGTAGTCTTTTAGCCATAGGTTGTTAGTAGGTTGATTAATAGGTTTATTATAAATTTGGCAACAAGCCAATATAATGCCGGTAAAAGATGTCACAAGTACATATTTCGCACTTGCAATCTCTGGACAATTAAATATTTAAATCATTCTACAAACTATAATTAGACTATTCAAAAAAGTGAATAAGAAGTATCTAATTTTAAATATTTACAATAAAAATGTTGAACGTTTTTTGATTAACTTTTAAAGAATCTATTTTTTTATTTATAGTTCTTTTTAAAAACCTGACACGACGCTTTTATATCTTGCTAAAATTTTAAACATTAAAGGATTAATGCTAAATCATTTTATAAAAAAGAATTAATTTGAATTAAATATTTAAGCTTTTTAGAATTTTAAAAACTTAAACATTTGTTAAAATAAAACAAATCTATTTTATTCAATTCTTAAAATAAATGGACTATATTATTATTATGATGGACTATATTACTATTTTTTTCTTTACTTTAAAAAAAACACTTTTATTTGTTTATTAAATTATTAGAGAGACTTTCTTCAATTATTCTTATTATTTGTTAAAAACAAAAAAGAAATCTTCAAATATTTGTGTAAAATTGATTAAAATTTTACACAAAAAATTCATCTATTTCTTACTTAATTATCGCATAATCCTATTAATTGCTTATGAAATTACTTGATTTACTGTAGGATTAATAGTAAATACTTTCAAAATTTTTACAGCGTCTAAAAATCAGTTTAAAATTAGAACAGAAGAAAAATAAAATTGTAACTTAGCAATAAATGCTTTTTTTGTTCACAATAAATTATCATGAAAAGTTTTAAACAGCGCGATGGATTTAGGGGAGAAAAACTAATATCACTACCCAATAATATTTGGCAAAAAGCAATTGAAGAAAATCCTGTATTAAGCCATTTATATATTACCAATATGGGTTATTTCCCTAACGCTACTTATCATTACAGAGAGCGAAAAAAAGGATGCACCGATAATATTTTAATTTACTGTATTCGCGGAAAAGGCTGGCATAGTATAAATGACAGACATTTTGAGGTTAGACCTAACCAGTTTTTCATAATTCCTGCAACTAATGAACATATAATTTACGGCTCAGATGAAAATGATCCCTGGACAATATATTGGATTCATTTTAGCGGTCGGGATATAGATATTTTTAATAAAAATTTCAATATAGGCTTATTTGATGGCCCTCAACAAATCGCCTATAACGAAAAAGGGATAGAACTCTGGCACTCAATGTATCAAAATCTTGAAATGGGTTATAGTAAAGAAAACATTACCAAGGCAAATTTATGTTTGTATCATTTCGTTTCTTCTTTTTTATATCCTGATGTAAATGTTAATGAAAAAAAACAGGACGAAAAAGACTCGATAAACAACACTATTGTTTATATGAGAAACAACCTTGGCGGAAAAACAACTTTAGAAGATTTGGCTCTACTCAGCAATCTGTCGCCATCACATTTTTCACTTCTTTTCAAAAAAAGCATCGGTATGGCTCCATTGGACTATTATATTCATTTAAAATTACAACAGGCCTGTTTGCTATTAATAACCTCCGATGTTAAAGTAAAAATTATAGCTGCTGATTTGGGATATGATGATCCTTATTATTTTTCCCGTCTTTTTAAAAAACACATGAAAATATCGCCATTACAATATCGTTTTTCTCCTCAATCAAAGTTGTCATAATATTGTATAGGCTATTTCAAACAAAACTTGAGATAAGAGTTCTGTATCGAAAAACAACACTTATTTCTTCAATGAAAATTCATATTCAATAAGTCTGAATTTTTCTCTATCAAGTGGTTTATTAAGAAATCGAAATATAGAAGGGTCACTTTCTGCCCGTTTAAAATCATCTGGATGTATTGAAGTTGTAATCATTAAAATAATGCAATTACTTTTTATCGTTTCAGAAAGTTTTGCGTATTCTTCAAGAAATTCATATCCGTTCATGCCAGGCATATTGATGTCTAAAAATATCAATTGCGGAAGCAAATCTGGTGTACTCTCTAATGATTGGATATAATCAAGAGCTTCAAGGGCTGATTCCTGCAAAACAATTTCTTCTGCAAAATGATATTTTTCGGCCATTCGTTTTGCAATATAACGATCTGTTGGATTGTCATCTATTACCAGAATTTTTTTGAAAGATGGTTGTGTTGTTTCCTGATTCATTAAGTAAGATTGATTTATTTATTTGGAATTTTAATTGAGAAAGTAGTTCCTACGCCTATTTCTGATTGTATTTTTATTTCACCATTGAGTTTATTGACTGCCTCTTTTACTATGTAGAGTCCTAACCCAGAGCCCACTGATTCATTTGATACACGATAGAACATGTCAAATATTTTTGAATGTACTTCTTCAGAAATACCTATACCATTGTCCTGAATTGTTATTCTTGTTTCAATTTGAGATGTTTCTATATTAATACGAACAAAAGGATTTGATATTTGTAAATTTTGATAACGAATAGCGTTTGAAATAAGATTTCCAAAAATGGTAATAAAACGATTTTTATCTGAGTAAATAGAAGTTTCACCAGAAATGTCAATTATAAATTCAATTGTTCTGTTATTATCCCCTATAAATTTTAAATTTTCAGTAACATCAGTAAGAAGCTCGCTGAAATTAATTTGCTCCATCTTTACTTCCATACGAGAATTTCGGGAATAATCGAGAATGTCATAGATAAAACCATCTAGTTTTTTTGCATTTCTTTCCAGCATTTCAAGATGATCAAGTGTTTGTTTTTCTACAGTGTCATCTTTGGCGATTTCAATCAACCCAAGCATTGAATTCAGAGGGGCGCGTAAATCATGAGATGTACTGTAAACAAAACGATCGAGTTCATAGTTAGCCGTTTTTAATTCCTGATTTTCTATTTCTCTTTTATTAAAAATTAAATCGATATGTGCTTCACTATATTTTTTAAACTGATAGGCCCATAAACCACAAATCGAAAAAATAACTCCTGCAAGTATCATATGAATAATAAATGTTTGCAGCGACATATAATCTAATTGAGAGAAATAAATTTGATCAAAACCATTATATTGATAATAACCAAATAATCCATGATGAATACCTACAACCAGCATAAGCGGTATTTGAAGTTTCCAATTTTGATACGTAATAAGTATTGCACTGGCAATGAATGCAATAAAATGCATTTCGAACATACCGTGCATTTGATAAATAAATTGAGCCATGAAAATTCCCAATATAACACTGAGAACATACTGATATAAATTTGATTTTGGTAAAGCAATTTTGGTAGAATAATAAGCAATAAGTAATAAACCACCCACTCCTATCGCAATTTGCCATGTATCATAATAAAAGGCCAAAATTAGCCCGACAACAAAAAAACTGAAAAGGAAATAATTAATTAAGTGATCCGATTTTTTTTTTATTATATAAAGAAAATCCTGAATATGCATGGATTGTTCTAAATCATTAATTTGTTGTTTCATGTTTGGTTATTAGAATTTGGGATCTTACCAAATTATATAAAAAAACTGTAACTCCAAATTTTAATTAAACATATCATAGAAATATTCATAATTTTTCTTGTATTAAGCAACAATTTTAAAAATAATATAAAGTATCCAAAAAATGATGCTTTTTCCTGCATTGCGTTACTGAATTATTAAAAATCAGAACAAATTAACAATTGTCCTCTATTCAATTTAAAACGAAAAGAGTAATGTTCGCTTTTGTTTTTTTGTTCCAATTTTATCTCAAAACTGATAAAGTGCTTAAATTCTGAATTAGCGCGTATTATACAGATTTTGTAAAGCTGAATACTCTGTCCAATTCAATAGTAGACATTCCCTGAGGTAATATTTTAGGAGCTTCTGCTAATTTCTTTGCCAATAAAGCAGTTGGCAATGGCTTAAATTTTTTAAACAAACCTATCGAATTAAATGCCTTTAAAATAGGCACCATCATCTTTTCTCCAAAACGATCTGAGCCTTCTCTTAAAAGTAATCCTGGCTTGAAAATAATATATTGTCTGAAATTAAGCGCTGCAATCTCATCTTCGAGTTTTCCTTTTATTTGAGAATAAAAAACTTTGCTATCCGCAGAGGCTCCGTAAGCAGATAACAAAACAAAAGACGGAATTCCGTTTTCTTTTCCTAATCTGGCAAATGTTGCCGGAATATCAAAGTCTATTTTCTTTTGATTTTCCTTTGAACCAGCTGCTTTCAAGGTTGTTCCCAAACAAGAAAAAAGAACATCACCAACTATCAATTCTTTATAAGAATCAATATTGGAAAAATCGATAATTTGTTCAATTAGTTTAGGATGTTGTTTTCCGATTGGTCTTCTGACAAAAACCGTAACTGATGTATAAGCTGCATCTGCTAAAAGTTCGTCAACCAGAAATTCTCCTGTTGAACCTGTCGCGCCAATAATTAATGCTTTCATAATATAAATTTATAAATTAAAATCAACAGTGTAAAGCTTCATAGGTTTTGCTTTACCTCTTAAAAGAATTTCATCCTGATACGTATATGTTATTGGTAAATCTTTCCGAAATACCTCTTTTATTTCTTCTGAAACTACAAAATCATGATTAAAATCGTTGCATTTACATTGAATTCTGGAAGTTGTATTAAGAAGGTCGCCATGATAAACAATTTCCTTTTTAACTTTTCCAACCCATGTTGTTACTGCAGTACCAATGTGCATTCCGGCTTTAAACTTTGGAACTATATTGTATTTTTCTAAATAATATTCTTCTTTATTTTTAATACACTTCTTAAGAAGATAAAAGCAATATAAACAGCGCTCTTCTTTTAAACCTATTGCCGTTTTCCAGGTCAGGATAATTTCGTCTCCGGCATATTGATAAACTTCTGCACGAGAAGCCAAAATTGCAGCTGTAAAATCATTAAATAAATCCTGCAATAATTTACTATAAAGTATATCTCCAAGTTGCTCAGCCATTGTAGTTGATGATTTTACATCGACAAACATGAAAATTCGCTCTTCCTGTATTGGATGATGATATCGACCTGTAAAATAATTAGAAAAAAATCTACTACTTAAAAGACTGCTTACTTCTAAAAACAGAATTAAAAAGATGGATGCACCAAGTGAAAACATGAAATCTTCAAGCAATCGATCATTCACATATTTAACTACAACTTCCTGATAGGAAAGATGACCCAACAATTCTTCGAAAATAATGACAAAAAGAAGCAAAAAAAGCAATATTGTGAAACTATAAATAAGAGCTTTAAAGATCATAGTGCTAACAAAGGAATATTTGTCAAGATTCACAGACTTTTCAAAAGTTATGATAATAAGACTGATAAAAATTCCAATCATTGTGCCGGGTAAAAGCCTTAAATAAGCATAACCAGAACCTGCATCTGTAATTGCAGCATAAAGTAAACCTAATATTCCGCCAGCGACGATTGCTTTAAAAATTAAGCTGTGTTTTTTATAAAAAGAGATCTTTGGCAATTCCATACTACATATTGATGAATTCAAGACACTTCGTCCCTAATCAAAAGTAATACAGAATGTTAAACACAACAAATTAATTACAACAATATACAAATGAATTTATCTGTACTAAAAAAACGGTAACAGAACATTGCTGTTACCGCTTGCAAAAAATGTTATTTTCTTAGTGTTAAGCCGTTACAAACTGATTATAGGTTTCCCAGTCTGTGTATCCATGCGAACCCAATCCATAATGCAAATCACGATTAGGCTGGGTTAATTCCCAATTGTTTTGTAAGCGTTCTACCAAATCCGGATTGGATATAAAAGGTTCTCCAAATCCTGCAATATCAATTGTTCCCGCATTGATCAGCTCTTCTGATTTCTCTCTGGTCATACCACCCGCCAAAATGATTACACCATCATACCAAGAGCGGAAACGTTCTATAAAACCATCAGGCAAAGCATGGCTGCCTTTTGAAAACTGATCCATTAAATGGATATACACTATATTTCTTTTCTTTAATTCTTTTGCCAGATATTGATAAGTGGCTTCTATTTCATCATAATGAGGCAAATCTCCCAAACCCCCGTATGGCGTTAATCTGATCCCTACTTTTTCATTACCAACAGCTTTAATCGCTGCATCAACAATTTCTAATAAAAATCTTGAACGGTTTTCGATACTTCCGCCATATTCATCTGTACGATTGTTTACAAAAGGATTTAAAAACTGTTCTACCAAATAACCATTTGCTCCATGTATTTCTACGCCATCAAAACCTGCTTCAATTGCATTTTTAGCAGTATTTGCAAAATCATTTACAACCTCTTTTACTTCACTTGAAGAAAGCGCTTTAGGCTTCGATGCCGCTACAAAACCCTCAACACCGTTTTCATCATAACCCCATGCCGAAGTATTTTTTGCCTGTATATCTGACGGACCAACTGGCGCAATTCCGTTTGGTTGGTTTGATGTGTGAGACACTCTTCCTACATGCCATAATTGCGAAAATATAATGCTGTCTTTTTTGTGTACTGCATTCGTTACTTGTTTCCAGCCTTCAACTTGTTCTTTTGTATACAATCCCGGAATATAAAGTACTCCTTTTGCTGTTGGAGAAATTGCTGTTCCTTCAGTAATAATTAAACCTGCTCCCGCACGTTGTGCATAATATAATGCATTGTTTTCGTTTGGAATACCGTTTTCATTTCTTGCCCGCGTCATTGGAGCCATCGAAATGCGGTTTTTTAATTGTAAAAAACCAATCTGTGCCGGCTTAAAAATATCTGTTTTCATAATTATTCATTCTAAAAATTTATTGTTGTCTTTTGATGATTTGATAGTGGAGAAAATGAGCAACTCCACTATCAAGTCTTTTTAAATTATTTTTTAACTAACCAATTTTCAACCGCTCTTGAAAAATCGGCTACATCGATTGGGTGTCTGCTGGTTACTATATTTCCATCAGTCACAACAGGTTGTTCCAATACAGTCGCACCTGCATTTTTCAAATCAGACTGAATGTTCCAGTAGCCTGTTAATTTTCTTCCTTTCAAAATATCTGCTGATGCTAATACAACCGGAGCGTGACAGATAGCTGCTATCAATTTTCCTGATTTATTAAAATCCTGAATAAATTTGATCACGTCCTTATCATAACGAAGGTTATCTGGATTCCAGGCACCACCAGGAATAAATACAGCATCATAATCACTCACTTTAATCTGATCCGCAGTTCGATCAAATTTTATCCAACCAACTGGTTGTAAGTACTGAATTGCCATTACATGTGTTTTTGACATTTCAGGAAACGCAAGTCCGTATCTTTCCGGAGCCGGATTGTATTTAGGAGCAACTATTTCTACTTCAGCTCCTAATTCTCTAAAATACCATACTGGTCCGGTCAATTCAATTTCCTCAAAACCGTCTGCTACAATAACAGCTATTTTTTTTCCTTTAAGAATTGTTTTGTCTTTTACAGGAGTAAAGAAGAAATCTTTTAAAGCTTCATTTCCTGGTGCGTTTAACAATTTTGATACCGGCATAGTTACAACCGCTGTTTGAGTAGCCAATTGATTCACAACTTCTAACTCATGAGAATAATTTGTTTTCATTTCTTTCGTTTTTACTGTTAACTGAGCTTCTACATTTGCCATAGCAAGTACACTTAATATACCTGCAGCGACGATTTGTTTAATTGTTTTCATTTTCTTTAGATTTAAATGTTAATAATTCTGCTTACATTGAATTGTTATTCTATTCACGAATAAGCGGTGCAAATTCGATCAGATTGTGAATTCCATCCTGAAAAGGTTGTTTTTTTATACTTGTATTTAAGTAATCAATTACAGGCTGAATGGGCGGGAAATTCAAATGATATTGAAACGCATCATTGCTTCGGAATTTTTCAAAAGTGACAAATTGAGTTTTGTCATCCTTTAGTTGGGATAATTGATACGTTACTACACCTGGCTCACTTCGAAATTGAGGCATTGCTGTGTGATAAACGTCTTTGAAATTTTCTTCTGTACCTGCCTTCGCATCTACAAAAAGCATGATCGTTAATTGCTTATCTTCTGTTTTACTGGCTCTTCGCCATTCTTGCTTAGAAATTGGTTCTAAGTCTTTTACATAGATTATTTTTTCAGGTTTAACTAAGGCTGATTTTTCTAAGGCGGTTACAGCTTTGGATTTTGAATTGTTTTTGAATTGATTCAATTCTTTTTGATTGATCCAACGCTCAAACAGCCAAATTACATTCTGATTATCTTGTTCGAAATAAGCTTCCGACATAATATTGCTATCATTTTTTAATGATTCTAAAACATAATCATTTACTGCTTTTTGAAATTTCTCCTGAAATTCCTTTTTTACATCATAACGGGTGATTTTAGCTGTCATTTCTTCATTTTTAAGTTCTTCAGATGTCACTTTCCCTTTAGATACATTTTGTGCTGTTGCAAATGTGCTGCACAATACAAATAGCGTTGTAAAAATTGCTAATGCCATTTGAAAAATTGAGAGATGTGTTTTTGCTTTCATAACTTTTAATTTTTAAGAATTATCTTTTTCGACAAACATTTGTAATGCTTTTAATGTTTACCAAAATTACTACCACATGCATCCTGAAGACAAGGAAGTAAATCACTAAAAATGTGTGATTCAAATCACTTTTGATCCTTAAGAATTTATTTATTCCGTCTTCAGAGGCTAGATTTTATGGTTATTTCCCAATCTTAATCAACAAATCTGAAACAGCTTTTGGTTGAGATAAAAAAGGTGAATGGCTCGTATTTACCGAAAACACTGTTTTGATTTCGGCACCTGCAATCATTTGATCCTGAAGTTTTGGTGAAATCACTTTGTCCTGAAGCGTTTTGATGTACACTTTTTCAACACTACCAAAATTCTGACTTGTCAATGTAACCTGGTTAGAAAAAGGAATAGCTGGTTCAGAGCGATAATTATCAATCACCTTTTGCTTTGCGGCTGCATCACCGTCAGGGATAAAAAGATTCGTCAAGTCCTTTGCATTTACATCAAGCGTTAAATGATCTGCAGACTCCATAAGTGAAAGCCCTAACATCGAATTTGGGTCAGTCATGGCAAGCTCGCCAATTGATTGTCCTGATTTTGGCAAGAAAGAACCAATGTAAACCAACTTACTAATTTTTGAAGGAATGCTTTCGGCAACGGCAGTTACTACCATTCCGCCCATACTATGACCTACCAATATCACTTTGCCTTCTACTTTTGAAATGTCCTCAATAACCTTATCACGATACGCATTGATCGATAAGTTATATGGAGGTGTTTTATCCGTTCCATGTCCCGGAAGCTCAACAACAATCACCTGATTTCCGTTTTTAATCAGGTTTGTTTTTACTTCATCCCAAACATAAGGCGCCTGCCATGCTCCGTGCACCAGAACATAAGTCCTTCGGTTAGCGTTACTTTCTACTTCATTATTAGAACAAGATGCAAATAATGAAAATGACGCAAATGCTAATACTGCTGTTAGCAGCTTCGAAATTGTTTTTTTCATTTTATTAAATTTTAATATTTATGCCTACTTTTTTTGACGGTGTTCAGCGTTTTTCCGTGTTCTTTTAAATTGTTTACAATATTGATTCTAGTATCTTTTAAAGAATATTCTACGGGGCTGGTATATCAAATCCATTCAAAATCATTGCGATCAGACTATAACCTCCAATTAGAAAATATAACTCTGCGACACCACCTTGACCAAGAAGATTTACAGCATGCTTATAAGTTGAATCTGGAATAATTTTACCGTTAACCAAGGCATGCGCGATATCATGTGCCATTTTTTCCTTTTCATCTAATCCATCAGGATGTCCACCAGAGGCAAGTGTTGCGATTGTATTTTGCGGAATTCCAAATGTTTCTGCCATAATCTCGTGAGCGTACAATTCAAAACGGGCACCATAAAATCCGCCTACTGTCAGAATTGCTATTTCACGCAAAGCTTTTGGAAGCGTTGCCTGAGTATCCAGTGTTCTTAAAAAACTTAAAGCCGGAACTCCAAACTGAGGATAATGTAACATTGGAATAAAAGGCCCCAGCAATGCGCCATTTTCATCGACCATATTTACCTGACTCTGACTATTTCCAACAAGATTTGCAATCTCATCGTGAACATATCGTATTTCAGTACTCAATTTTTCAGGTTGTAAAGGATTAATTCTCATGATTTCTATTCTTTAATTATTTAAAATTGTCCCGTAAATTGTCCATCAATAAGTATAAAAGCAATTCGACAATTCTTATCAGATCGGTTTGCCCAGGCATGATTGGTTCCTGACTGAATTACAATATCTCCGGCTTTAATCACTATTTCTTCACGATCAAGAATCATTGTAATTTCTCCTTCTAATACAATTCCGTAATCGAGAGTTTCTGTTCTGTGCATTAAGGGATGTCGGTCACTTTTATGAGCGGTAGAAGCACTTTCTCCTCCCATAGCTTTAAATTTATCTGAAGCATCAGCATCTGATAATTTTCGGATTTCTTCACCTTCAGGCGGAAAATCAATAACTCTTATGCGGGTCCCGTTTTTTGGAGGAGCTAGTACCAAACTTTTTTCATCGGTTTCATCGGGTTGTGGATGAATCAAAGCAGGTGTTTCCAAAGTATGCCAAACTTCAAAAAATGTTGGTCCACCTGGTCCGCCAACTAATTGAGATAATGTTGGCGGTGCATCAGAAATAATTATTGCTTTTCCTTCTCTGTCATGTCCGGTTACGATGCGTCTAAATGTTTTTTGTTGTGTGTCCATGATTAATAGTTTTAAATGTTGCTTCTATTTTTGAAAACAAAAACTCCTAAATAATGAAACAGTAAACCTGTTCCCCATGCTACAGTCTGCCACACTGGCCATAAATAATTTCTGTCAGTAAAAAACCATATTAGCCAAAGGGCAGGAATAGTTAATGCAAATACTAATAAGTGAATTCTGAAACCTTTTTTTGGGTTGATTTGAGCAACTGTGTGCTCGTTTGCTAAATGTCTCATGATATTTGATTTTAATAATTAATAGTTTTTATTTAAGTTGTTTTCCTAATTGTTCTACTTTCTTTAACCACTTATTTCGTTGGCTTTCTGTTGATTTTCTCATGAAACCAAAAGTGGAAAATCGGATAGGGTCAAATCCTACATAACCGAAAACAATGTTTTTTAGAATTTGATATTGTGAAGCACGATAAATAAGATAAAACCACCATTTTGGCGTATCCATCGTAACCAGAAGTCTTAAGCTTTTTCCTTTTAAAAGTTTTTCAGGGAATATTTTTCCTGAATGATGTTTGAAAGCGAAGTCCGGCATCAGAATTCTATCTATAAATCCTTTAGTTATGGCAGGCATAAAACCCCACCAATTTGGATAAGATAAAACAACATGATCTGCCCATAAGATAAGTTCCTGCGAACGGATTAAATCTTCTTCAAGTTGTAGATTTTCACCGTTTTTATATCCATCAGAAAGATTTACATTAAAATCTAATTGGGATATATAGATCGTTTTGCAGTTTACTCCTGCAGCTTCTGCTCCTTTTCTGTAAGCGTCTAATAATGCATTACAAAAAGAATTTTCAGAAGGATGTCCAAGTATTAGTAGGATGTTCGTTTTCATTGCAGTTCATTTAATTTGACACTGCAAAGATTTTAAATAATGAAGAGGGGCACCTGACACAAAAGTGTCAAAAACTATTTATGTGCTAATTTTTGACGAATTCTAGTAAGTGATTGTCTCTCAATGCCAAGAAAGCTGCAAAGATGAGAAACGGATATTCTGTTAAATAGGTCTGAATTATGTTTAATGAAATCAATATAACGCTCTTCGGCGGTTTGAAATATGAAACTTTCAATGCGAGACTGTTGGCGTTTTAAAATTTCTTCGGCAACTAATCTTCCATATTTTTCAAAACCAGGCAAATTTTCATATATCCATTGTAAATTTTCATAGGAAAGACATGCCATAACAGTTGGCTCGAGGCATTGAATAGAATATTTGCTTGGTTGCTGTGTTATAAAAGCAGGATAATGGGTGGCATAATCACCTTCGGTATAAAAACCAACCGTGATTTCATCTCCATCATTGTCTACAAAAGAAGAGCGTACTAATCCGTTTACAATAAAACCTAGCTCTTTTTGTACTTTACCAGATTGCAGAAAAAAATCTTTTTTATGTAATTCTTCAAATGTAAATTTTGAAGCAAAAATCAAAAGCTCGTCATCAGTCACAGTTGGACAAATTTTTCCAACCGATTGTAAAAGTATGACTGCTGCTGACTCCATCTTATTTTGATTTATTAATGTTGATAAAACCGGCTTAGCGTTTCACGGCTTACTCCTAAATATTCAGCAATTAATTTTTTGGGGATTTTTTGTAACAGACTTGGATATGATTTTGCAAACTCTTCGTAGCGTTGTTGCGGGCTGCTGGAAAGAAGTAGTTTTATTCGTTGTTGCAAAGCAATATATCCGTTTGTGAGTTTTATTCTGAAGAAGTGTTCCATCTTATGAAGTTCGGCGGCCAATTTTTCTCTTGATTGGAAAGATAAACAGATAACTTCTCCTTCTTCAAGACATTCAATAAAGACTTCAGAAGATTGTTGTTTAAAAAAGGCTTGATAATCAGACATCCACCAGTTTTCCTGTGCAAACTGAACAATATATTCTTTTCCCTGACCATCTAAATAAAAAACTTTATATATGCCCGATACAACTAAATATTCATATTGCACTTCATCTCCCTGATGAAGGAGATATTGATGTTTACGCACTTTTTTTACAGAAAAAAAGGATTTGATATACTCAAATTCTTCATCATTAATAGATGTTATTCCTTCTATGTGTTTGCGTAATTGGTCCATAATTTTGAAAACTCTTTAACAAAAATATGAAAAATAGATTATAGTATTCAGATTGGTTTTAAGGACATTAAAAAATATCGGGAAACTTTATTTTAGTAAAAGTAAAGCCATTTTGAAAAAATAAGCTTCATTTGTTTGTGTATGTATTACAATATTTTACCAGTCAGCCAGAAGAATACGTCTGTTTTCTAAGAATTCGTATAAAAAAACGAAAGACAGTTCAAAGTAAACTGTCTTTCGTTTTTTATATACTTATTTTCATTTTTCAACAAAAAAATTAGCTCCCCAAATCGTATATCGCTTTTTCATGGTTTCGATTTTGGTTTGAAACTCCGGCCAGTTTTTGTTCTCTTTTGAAGACCATAAAACTTCACTCAAAGCACTCAAACGAGGAAATATCATATACTCTACTTTCGCTGGATTGGCCATATATTCTGTCCAGACATTTGCTTGTGCTCCTAAAACGTATTTTGCTTGTTGTTCGTTTAATTCTTTTGGAATTGGCTCATAGTTATACACTCTTTCTATTGGTAAATAACCGCCAATGGTAACCTCTTTTTCATTTTTGGTTTGTGAGTGATCTAAATAAACATGACTTCCCGGTGTCATAATGACCTGATGATTTTCTTTTGCGGCCGCAATTCCGCCTTCTTCACCTCTCCAGCTCATTACTACAGCATTTGGAGAAAGACCACCTTCTAATATTTCATCCCAGCCAATTAAAGTTCTTCCTTTTCCATTAATATATTTTTCCATGCGCTGAATAAAATAACTCTGAAGACCGTGCTCATCCTTCAACTCTTTTTCTTTTATTAATTGCTGACAAAATTCGCTTCTTTTCCAGGCATCTTTAGGAGATTCATCTCCTCCAACATGAATGTATTTTGAAGGAAATAAGGCCACTACTTCATCAATTACATCTTGTAAAAACTTAAAAGTATATTCACTTGGCACATAAACATCCGAATGAACTCCCCAGGTTTCCTGAACAATTTTATTTCTTCCGTTAGCCATTTCTTCTTTGCTTTTAGCAGAAATCATATTGTCAGGAAGTTGCGTTTTTTCGTTAGGAAAACAGCTCAATTCCGGGTAAGCAGCAATAGCAGCACTACCATGACCCGGCATTTCAATTTCCGGAATTACCGTAATAAATCGATCTGAAGCATATTTTACAATATCTTTTACTTCTTCCTGAGTATAAAAGCCTTGCTCCGGTGTGTTATCGCTTCCATTACCAGGATAGCTTCCTATAATACTTCCGTTTCTCTTAGATCCAATTTCAGTAAGTTTAGGATATTTTTTTATTTCGATTCTCCATCCCTGATCTTCAGTTAAATGCCAATGAAAATAATTCATTTTATGCAACGCCAGATAATCAATATATTTTTTTACAAATGCAACCGGGAAATAATGACGTCCAACATCTAACATTGCGCCTCTGTAAGCAAAACGAGGCTCATCTTCTACCTCTACTGCTGCAATTGCAAGATTTTTGCTTTTTTCAACAGGCAATAATTGAATCAGTGTCTGCATTCCGTAGAAAGTGCCTATAGGAGCATTTCCTGTAATTTGAACACCATTTTTATCTGAAATTAAACTATAGCTTTCACTTTTAAGTCCACTACTATTCTTTTGGCTTGATAGCTTAATGCAATTTTTAGTTGCTTTTTTTGCAATTGGCAATACAAAACCATAATAATTAGATAAATAACTATTTAGAAAAGCAGCCGTAGAATTGTCTTCCTTGCTCGTAACAACCAGATTGGTTTGCGAAGTAATCATAAAATTGCCCGTATTTTTTACGATTTTTACTGGCTGCGGAATGATATTCACTTCTTGTGCAAACGACAATGTACTGCATAAAAGAAGCGAAAAGAAGAATGACTTAACCATATTTTCTATTTATTAATTATTACGAAATCTTATTATTTAGTATAGGCAACGGCCGTTTGTTTGCTGCTTCCTAGACCTTCAATTCCCAATTCTACAACATCGCCCGCTTTAAGGTAAATAGGATCTGGCTTAATTCCCAAACCAACTCCGGGAGGCGTTCCTGTACTAATGATATCGCCCGGAAGCAAAGTCATAAACTGGCTCAAATAATGTAACAAAAACGGAATCTTGAAAACCAGATTTAAGGTGTTGCTGTCCTGGTATTTTTTACCATTTACAGTCAGCCACATCGATAAATTATCAACATCTTTTACTTCCTCTTTAGTAGCCAAAAACGGTCCAAGCGGCGCAAATGTGTCGCTTCCTTTTCCTTTTGCCCATTGTCCTCCGCGCTCGATTTGAAAAGCTCTTTCACTGTAATCATTTAATAATGCATAACCTGCTACATAATCCAAAGCATCTGCTTCTTCAACATAACTTGCTTTTTTACCAACAACAAAAGCCAGTTCTACTTCCCAGTCTGTTTTTTCACTGTTTTTTGGGATGATCAAATTATCATTTGGTCCGCATAAAGAAGTTGTCGATTTAAAAAAGATAATTGGCTCTGTTGGAATCGGTGCGCCGGTTTCTTTGCAATGATCTACATAATTTAAACCGATACAGATTATTTTTGAAGGTCTGGCCACCGGAGAACCTAATCGGACATTTGCATCAACTTCTGGCAACGTTGGATTGCTATCTAATGCTTTTTGCAATTTCTCCAAACCATTTTCTTCAAAAAAACTTTCATTAAAATCTGTCACAATTGATGAAACATCATATCTTTTTTCACCAATTAAAACTCCTGGTTTTTCTTTTCCTATTTCTCCAAAACGTATTAATTTCATTTTTTTTTCTTTTTTAAGGTACTGAGGTTCTAAGGTTCTGAGGTACTAAGTTTTTTTTTAGCTTAGCATCTTAGTGCCTCAGAACCTTAGAACCTTTTTTATTTATTTTAAAGTTGTTCAGTTATATTTCAATTGCTATCGGAAATGAGGATCTAAGTCTGAAAAAACCTTAGAATCTTAGTACCTCAGAACCTTAGCCCCTTTTCTCAATTATTTAATTTGATAAATCCTCCGTCGATTGGGTAATCGCTGCCGGTAATAAATCCGGCTTCGTCGCTGCATAGGTATAATGCCAAGGCTGCGATTTCGTCCGGTTTTCCCATTCTTCCTATTGGTTGCGACTGTGATAATTTTTCGAACATTTCTTCTTCTTTTCCTGCGTAGTTTTTCGAAATAAATCCATCTACAAAAGGCGTGTGAACCCTTGCAGGGGAAATAGAATTACAGCGAATATTTTCTTTTATATAATCTTTTGCTACAGATAAAGTCATGGCCATAACGGCACCTTTTGCAGTCGAATATGCAAATCGATCCGGAATTCCAACCCAGGCAGCGATTGAAGCCATGTTGATAATGACACCACCATTTGAAAGTCTAAATTGCGGGATTGCGGCAAACAGACAGTTGTAAACTCCTTTTACATTCACATCCATAACGCGATCAAAATCAGCTGCTGGAGTAGTGTCCACTTTTCCAACATGCGCGATTCCGGCGTTGTTGATCAGGATATTAATATTGCCGATTTTTTTGAATGTCGAAATTACTTCTTCCTGATTGGCCACATTACAGGCATGCGAAAAAACTTTACCGCCATTTGCTTTTATTTCCTCGACAGCTGTTTTAGCACTTTCTTCTGTTAATTCAATAATGTGAACTTCAGCTCCTTGTTTTGCAAATAAAACCGAAATGGCTTTCCCAATTCCGCTACCACCACCGGTAACAACTGCTTTTTTATTTTGTAATGAAAACATGTGTTTTGTTTTAAATTTTAAAATTATAGAGAAACTCCTCGTTTCCACGGAATAAAATCATCCTGGTTTAATAAAACTGCTTTTGGGATAATTTCACCACTTGCTGCTTTAATACAATATTCCAAAATATCTTCACCCATTTCTTCAATAGACTTTTCTCCGCTAATAATAGGACCACAATCGATATCAATAATATCGCTCATTTTTTTGGCCAGAATAGAATTCGTAGCCACCTTAATAACCGGACAAACCGGATTCCCAGTAGGAGTTCCTAATCCTGTGGTAAACAATATTAAGGTTGCTCCGGATGCCGCTTTACCGGTTGTTGCCTCCACGTCATTTCCTGGTGTACAAACTAAACTTAAACCTGCTTTTGTGGCCGGTTCTGTATAATCTAAAACATCAACTACTGGTGCTGTTCCTCCTTTTTTAGCTGCTCCCGCACTTTTTATCGCATCTGTTATTAATCCGTCTTTAATATTTCCCGGGGACGGATTCATATGAAATCCTGAACCAACTTTATGCGCCAAAGCATCGTAAGACTGCATTAAATCAATGAATTTTTTAGCGACTGGTTCTGATATACAACGATCAATTAAATTCTGTTCTACTCCACATAATTCAGGAAATTCAGCCAATAAGACTTTACCACCCAAAGCCACCAGTAAATCTGATGTATAACCCACAGCAGGATTAGCAGAAACGCCACTAAAACCATCACTTCCTCCGCATTTAACTCCTAAACATAATTCGCTTAAAGGTGCAGGAACTCTTTCTTGTTTGTTTATTTCAATTAATCCTTCAAATGTCCTTTTAATAGCATCGGCAATCAATTGTTCTTCACTTTTTGACTGTTGCTGTTCAAAAATAAAGATCGGTTTATCAAAAGAAGGATTTTGCTTTTTTACATCATTAGTAAAATCCTGTACCTGCAAATGCTGGCATCCCAAACTCAGTACTGTAATTCCTGCCACGTTTGGATGGTTTGCATATGAAGCCAATAAGGCACTCAATGTCGAAGCATCCTGACGCGTACCTCCGCAACCTCCCTGATGATTTAAGAATTTTATTCCATCAACATTTTTAAAAACCTTATTCTCATTATGATCTGGAGTTAGCTGTACATCAATTGCATCGAGGCTTTCTCCATTTTTATAAGCCTCAAGTAAGTGATGCGTATATTGAGTGTATTTATCACTTACTGAATATCCTAACTCATTATGCAAAGCTTCGCGTATTACATCCAGGTTTCGGTTTTCACAAAATACAGTTGGTACAAATAGCCAATAATTAGCTGTTCCAAAACGGCCATCATTTCTTTTATATCCTTTAAAAGTCCTGTCTTTATATTTTGAAACATCTGGCGCTTGCCACACAAAATCTACATCGCGATATTGATACGGTTCTGCTGCATGTTTAAGATTATCAGTAGTCATTAAACTGCCTTTCGCAACATCACTTTGCACCTTTCCAACCAAAACGCCATACATGATTATCTCGGCTCCCGCTTTTAAATCAGTAATATAAAATTTATGTTTTGCCTTAATTGTGTCCTGAAGAATATAATTTTCATTTTCAAAAGTGATACTTTCTCCTTTTGGTAAATCCGTTAAAGCTACCAGAACATTGTCTTCCGGATGCATTTTTATCACCAGTTTTTTAACTCCGTTTTCTAACATATTATATAAATAGAATTTATGCTTTATTTGTTTTATGTCCGTTAAATGCAAACAATAGTATTACTGAAAAACAGATCAACGGAACGATATAACCGTTCTGAATACTTCCTGTAACATCTGAAATAAATCCTAAAACTGGAGGAAGTAATGCGCCACCAACTATTGACATTACAATCAATGAAGATCCAATTTTAGTATTATGCCCGAGTCCGTCAATTCCCATTGAAAAAATAGTGGGAAACATGATACTCATAAAAAATGCAATTGCTATTAAAGTATAAATCACTAACATTCCGCTTCCCGTTATAGCAACTACAGATAATAGTATCGTAATGATCGAATAAATAATCAATAATTTTCTTGGCTGAATATATTGCATGAAGAAGGTTCCTGCAAAACGACCCAACATAAATGCCAGACCATAAAAACCTAAATATTTGGCCGCGATATCTTCATTTAAACCAGCCGAAGTGGTGGCCATTTTGATAAAAAAACTTCCAACACAAACCTGTGCTCCAACATAAAAGAATTGCGCTAAAATTCCCCATCGCAAACGCATGGATTTCAAGGCTCCGGCAAAACTAGCTCCTTCTGCTCCTTCTTTATCTTCGTCTTTTACATCGGGCATATTTGTAAAATAAAAAACTACAGCTACTGATAAAATAATCAATCCTAATATTAAATAAGGCATTTTTACACTTGCCGCTTCTTCTAAAATATGAGCTTGTAATGCTGTGGGTGTCATGGCATCTAATTCAGCCTGACTTACATTTTTTCCGGATAGGATCATTGGTCCAATATAAGCCGGAGCAATAAAGGCCGCCAATCCGTTAAACGATTGAGAAAAATTCAATCTTTTAGTTGCCGTTTCAGATGGGCCTAAGATTGTTACGTAAGGATTCGCTGCTGTTTCTAAAAATGTAAGTCCACAAGCTATAACAAACAAAGCACCTAAAAAATAGATGTATTGTAATGAATTGGCGGCAGGAACAAATAAAATGGAACCAATACCAAAGAGAACCAATCCTATCATAATACCCGATTTATAACCGTATTTCCTCATGATATAACCTGCAGGCAAAGCCATAACGAAATAAGCAATGAAAACAGAAGAATCAATTAAGGAAGATTCTAAATCTGTTAGATTAAATGCCTTTCTCAGATGCGGAATAAGTATCGGATCTAAATTGTGTACAAATCCCCAGAAAAAAAACAAACTGGTTACCAATATAAAAGGAAACAGCCATTTTTTATTTTCTTTTGATTCAACATTCTTTTCAACATCTAACGGAGTTATTAATGCCATATGTTTTTTATTAAATTCATACATTTTTAGGAATATAAAAATATAATACCCGAAGGATAATAATTAATTCAATATTACCCTTGTTTAATTAGTAATTATCTTTTCTCCTGAAAATTAGAACAAATGAAAAATGTGTTTATAAAAAAGTCCGGAAAAACATTTTTATTTTATATTTAATAAAAACATCTTTCCGGACTCTAACTCATTCAAAATATTTATTTTGCAGAATAAGGTCTGTCTTTAGCCGAAACTCCCCAGGTTTTAGAAGGTTTTTCTCCCATTGTAAAAATCAATTCTCCTCCCTTCATTATGTCAGCATGAAGCAGATAACTCTTTGTATATGGTTTTCCGTTCAAAGTTGCTTTTTGAATGTAGATATTTTTTGGATTGTTGTTTACCGCTTTAACCGTAAAGCTTTTTCCATCAGCCAACTTCAACACTGATTCATCCATACTTGGGCTGCCAATAACATAAACTCCATTGAATGGATTTACAGAATACATACCCAAAGAACTCCAAATATACCATGCCGACATTTGTCCAACATCTTCATTTCCACACAATCCATCTGGTTTGTCACTATATAAATTGTCAACGATGTAACGTACTTTCTCAGCTGTTTTCCAAGGTTGCCCTACGAAATTGTATAAATAAGTAATATGGTGACTTGGCTCGTTTCCGTGTGCGTATTGTCCAATCAAACCCGTAATATCATTTGAAGCTTCTTTACCCATATCACCGGAAATTGTAAACAAAGTATCCAGCTTTTTTGTAAATGGTTTTTCACCGCCCAGCATTGCAATAAGTCCTTCAACATCCTGAGGTACTAACCAGGTATATTGCCATGCATTTCCTTCAGAAAAATCACCTTTTTCATGTATCGATTTAAAAGGATCAAAAGGTGTTCTCCATTCTGTATCGCTTAACTTTGCGCGTACAAAAGTTACTGAAGGATCATAATATTTTTTATATGCTTTCGAACGGTTATCGAAGTAATTATAATCTTCTGTCTTTCCCATTTTTTTTGCCATCATCGCAATAGCGCCATCGGAGATTGCATATTCTAATCCATAAGATACTGATTCTCTCAAGCTATCGCCGGGAATATATCCTAACTTTTTTACGAAATTAACCCCGCGATCATCCTGCATGGCGGTAGCTTTTACTGCTTCAAAAGCCAATTCGCCATCGATTCCTTTTATGCCTTTTAAATAGGCATCAGCGACAATTTGAATAGCGCTGTTTCCAGGCATACAATAGGTTTCATTTCCCATTAAATGCCAAACCGGAAGATGGCCTGTTTCCTGATAAATCGCCAACATCGAATTAATTATATCTGAAACTTTTTCTGGTTGTGTTAAGGTAAGCAAAGGATTTGCTCCTCTATAAGTATCCCACAATGAAAAAGTAGTCAAATTTGTAAATCCTGCTGCTTTATGAACTTGTTTGTCTGAACCATAATAATCGCCATTGCTATCATTATAAGTTGAAGGCGCAATCATGGTGTGATACAAAGCCGTGTAGAAGATTTTCATTTTAGCAGCATCATTTGATTTTACTGTAATTTTACCTAACTCTTTATTCCATTTTTCATCTGCCTGAGTTACTACTTTTTCAAAATTCCAGTCTGCGATTTCTTTTTTAATGTTCATTAAAGCGTTCTCAGTACTCACTGCCGAGATTCCCACTTTAATTTTTATTACTTCATCTTTTGAAGTCGAAAATTGAAGTACCGCTTTTGCACTATCGCCTAAAACGACTTTATTGATCATCTCTTTTGTACTGTTGTACAATTGGATTTTTTTGGCTGGTTTTGATAAAATTGCTGCGAAATAAATTCGTTGATCATTTGCCCAACCTTTAGAAAAACGATAGCCTTCAATTAAAGTATCATTTTTTACACGGATGTAAGTGTCGACAGCTTTGTCCCAACCAATTCCTTCTACCAAATCTAAAATGATATGGGATTTATCTGAAGCTGGGAAAGTATATTTTTGAAAACCAACTCTTTCAGAAGCCGTCATTTCAGCCTTGATTCCATTTTTCTTCAAAATAACCGAATAATAGCCTGGTTTTGCTATTTCATCTTTATGATCAAAACCTGAAATATATCCGTTTTCCATGTCTTTGGCAGTTCCTTTTTTCAGGTTGATTTTACCAACTGCGGGCATAAAAAGAAAATCACCGAGATCACCAATTCCGGTTCCGCTTAAATGCGTGTGCGAAAATCCGATAATTGTGGGATCAGAATAATGATAACCCGAGCACCAATCCCAACCTTCTGAGATATTTACAGGTCCTAATTGAACAGCTCCGAAAGGAACATTTGCCCCCATAAAAACGTGTCCGTGAAATCCTGTCCCAATATAAGGATCTACATATTGCGTTAAATTCTGTTTCGAAGTCTGACTATGCAATTGCATCGTACAAATCCCTAAAATTGCAAAAAATGCTGCTTTAAATTTTCTATTCATTTTCGTCTATTATTTTATACAACAACAAGCATAAAATCTTGTTTCTTGCTTCTTTATTCTATTTTCTATATTCTAATTCCCTACTTCGCAATCTGAAAACTTGTTTCCAATGCAGCATCTCTCGAATTCGAACCTATTTTCACTTTGTACTCTCCTTCGTAAATTTTGAACTGCTTTTTTGTATCGTCCCATTTTTGAAGTTCTTCTAATGGAATTTCTAAAGTTAAGATCTGGGAATTTCCTTTTGAAATTGAAATACGTTTAAAAGCCTTCAATTCTTTTAACGGCATTCTCTCGACATTTGGATATTCAATATAAACCTGAGCCACTTCATCTGCATCGTATTGTCCTGTATTTTCAATTTTAATTTGCATTGAAATTTTATCTGAAGCCGATTTAATATTCTCCGGTTTTTGAACCCAATTATATCCAAAAGTCGTGTAGCTTAATCCGAAACCGAAAGGATATTGCACTTCTTTACTAAAATAACGGTAAGTTCTGTCTTTCATCGCATAACTGCTGTAATCTGGCAAATCGCTAAAAGATTTGTAAAAACTAATAGGTAAATGTCCCGATGGTGTTACTTTTCCAAAAAGAAGATTCGCCAAAGCCGTTCCGCCTTGTTCTCCAGGATACCAGGCAAAAACAATCGCATCTACATAAGGTTCAATTGCCGAAATGTCAACGGCACTACCGCCAGTTATAACTGCTACAAGAGGTGATTTAGTTCCTTTTCGAATCGCTTTGATATAGGCAATATGCGAAGCTGGTAAATCCATGTTTTTTCTGTCGCCTTTACCATCAGCAAGGAAAGCGTCGCCTTCTTCGCCTTCATAAACAGGTGTAAAACCAATTACTGCAATCGTTAAATCGGCCATCGAAGCCGCCCAAACACCACCAAAATTGGTTGTATCCGTAAAGTCGCAGCCCATATCATATTCTACCCGGGTATCAGGATCAACAGCACCCGCGATTCCTTCTACAAAATTTACAGCTTTATCTGTGATTCCGTGATAATTCCCCAATAAAGCATCTAATGAAGCTGCATTTGGACCAACAACCATAATCGATTTATAATCGTCTTTTTTTAATGGCAATAACTTTGTTTTGTTTTCTCCCACTTCAGCATTTTTTAGCAAAACCATACTTTGCTCTGCCATTTTTCTGCTAAGATTTCGATGATACGTATTTGCTATACTGTCGATACCATATTTTCGGTACGGATTATCTTCCGGTTTGTCGTAAAATCCTAATTTGAATTGCGTCCTCAAGGTTGGTGCCAACGCATTATCAATGTCTTTTGTAGTAATCAATTTTTGATTCAACGCGTTAATGGCATCTTTTTGCAACAAGCCGCTGCAATCCATATTTACACCGCGTTTAATTGCTTCGGCTGCAACAGTCACACTGTTTGGTAACGTTTTATGCCCTTCATAAATATCTTGTAATGCCCAACAATCGGTTACTACATGTCCGCCGAATTTCCATTCTTTTCTTAAAATATCCTGCAATAATGTTTTACCGGTACAACAAGGTTCAGAATTTACTCGGTTATAAGCACACATTACTGTTTCGACTTTTGCGTCAACCAGTTTTTTGAAAGCGTACAAATACGTTTCTCTCAAATCTTTTTCGTCTACAATTACATTTATTGAATGTCGTGTTTTTTCGGGTCCACTATGCACGGCGAAATGTTTGGCACAAGCCGCTGTTTTCATATATTTAGGATCTGTTCCCTGCAATCCTTTAATGTACGCGGTTCCCATTTTTCCTGTCAGAAAAGGATCTTCACCATAGGTTTCCTGTCCTCTTCCCCAGCGT
Source organism: Flavobacterium sp. GW821-FHT11G01 (assembly GCF_058808175.1). Taxonomy (NCBI): domain Bacteria; kingdom Pseudomonadati; phylum Bacteroidota; class Flavobacteriia; order Flavobacteriales; family Flavobacteriaceae; genus Flavobacterium; species Flavobacterium sp. GW821-FHT11G01. Next base: position 115,756 of record NZ_JBXARK010000007.1, read on the forward strand.
GGATCCCTGAAAATATTGATATTTGGCGACCAAAAATTCAGTCCCATATATTGTAAACGACGGTCTTTGGCTACAGCCATATTATTCTTGGCTCTGGCCTCAGTCGAAATTGAATTTGCTACTTCATTTAATAATTCATCATTAAAAGAAGCCGCCATACCGATTGCTTGCGGAAAAACCGTTGCCTTACCCGCTCTCGCTACTCCATGCAAAGATTCATTCCACCAATTGTATTGCGGAATATCCAATCTTTTCACTGCTTTGCTTTCAAATCCTAATAAAGAAATTTTCTCTTCGGTTGTCAATTGTTTCAGTAAATCTTCGACTCTTTTATCAATTGACAGATTCTGATTTTTATAAGGAAATGCTTTTTGCTGGCCTTGTAGTATACTCACACCAAAACAAAAAATCATTATTAACCTGTAGTTTTTTAAACAATTCATTATTGTATTTTATTATATTAATACTAAAAGGGCGGTAACATTTTAAAAATAAACACTTTATACAATACATCAAAAAAGTACTCTAATATATTTTCTACTAAATTTATATTCTTTTAGAAATTGAAAGATATAATGGCTTCTGATTATATATTAATTCAATATTATCTTTGTTTAATCAGGATTTACCTTTCGATAAAACAAAACAGCGTTATTTCTTATTACAATTCAAAAATTTTTATCTTAGCTTTTTATAAAAATCAACCCAGACCATAATCTCTATTTTCTAATCCTATATCATTATAACACAATGGAATCAGAATTTTAATATCATTTTATTAAATCGATTTAGTAAAATAACGAAACCTCTTTTAATTTACCAAAATAACCTTCTGTTTTTATTCAAAAAACTGAGAAACAAAACCATAACATGAAGAAAATTTTATTTACATTTTTTACCTTTTGCCTAATCACTTTATCTTTTGCCCAAAAAACGCCTAAAGCAATTAAAGTTACCTATCAAAGAAGTTATAACGGAAAAGTAATTCCTAATCAGGATGCCTTGTTTCTCTATGCTTCAAAAGACTTGAGTTTGATCACAACAGATAAAATCTTACAGCAAAAAGCAGATTTTCCGTTTGAGCAAACTTTCGTTGATTTTAATACTAGGACCATTTCGCAATTAGCACAACTCAAAACCAATAAATTGATTCTTACGCATGACAATGAGGCTTTGGGAAAACAAAAAATTGAATTCACAACTGAAACCAAAAAGATTCTAAATTTCAACTGCAAAAAAGCGATAACGATAGTAAACTCGAATAAAATTGAAATTTGGTACACCAATGACTTGGGAATAAAAGGCGGACCAAGTGTACTGGGACAGGATTTGGGTTTGGTTTTGGAAACGAACAGAAATGGCAATAGTATTGTTACAGCTACCAAAATTGAGAATTTAAAAGCAGTTCCGGCCATTCTTTCCATACCAAAAGTTCAGGAAGCAGACCAATTGACTTACAAAGATTTGTTATGGAAAAGTCGTTTTGTGAATATTCCTGTTTTTAACAAAGAACAAATTCATTTTACAGGCGATGCAAAATCGAATGACAGCATTTTTAGATACGCTAGCGGAACAGTAATTGTGAGAAAAGTAAAATTTCCTGAAATTAAAAAAGGAAGTTCTGTTTATGTTGATGTAACACAGCAATCTAATGGCGATGCATACGACAGAACCGGTTCGGTTTTTATGATTCCAATGGATAAAAAAAGTTCTTTTCTGGACGGATTAAAAAATGGAGTAAATACATTACCAATTTATGAAAACGGAAATGGTAAAAAGTATCAAGGCGTTGTGGCAACTAACGAATATACACCTTTACTGGAAATGATGCGTTTCTTTACTCCTTTTGGGGTGAAGCATTTTAACTATTTGCAATTAAAAAATAAGGTTTGGCAGGATAGTGTTTTTTATCGCCAGGACATTTCACTTTTACAACCTAAATTGAGCAATCAGGAAGTGTATATCGGAATGTTTATTGGGAATTACGATGCGGGCGGACACAAAGCAAGTTTAAACATTACGATTCACCAAGGTGAAGATAATAATCCTAAAGGCGATTTTATTTTACCTCTCTTCAATACAGTCAATGTAATGGAAATGGCAGGGCAGGAATACGCAACTATGTTTGATAATAAAAAAGGACTGGAAATGACTTTTGAAGTACCGGAAGGTTATAAAAATTTCAAATTGAGTTACACCACAACAGGTCACGGAGGTTGGGAAAATGGCGATGAATTTTTACAGAAAAAGAATACTATTCTTATCGACGGAAAAGAAGTGTTTGGATTCACACCCTGGCGCACTGATTGTGGCTCGTACCGCTTGAGCAATCCGGCATCCGGAAATTTTGGCAATGGATTATCATCATCTGACGAAAGTCGTTCTAACTGGTGCCCGGGAACAACTACAAATCCAAATTTGATTGATTTAGGAAATCTTTCGGCAGGAAAACATACGATTTGTGTTTCTATTCCGCTTGGAAAACCGGAAGGAACCAGCAGCAGTGCATGGAATGTTTCCGGGTTTTTGATTGGAGAAAGGTAATTGATAATTAAATTTAGATAATATCGACTTACTAAGTAAACGTAAGTCTTTTTATTTTTAAGTTTCTAAGAAAACGTAATTAGTAAATCTTATAAATTAATGCCCTAAACATGTTTAAAAAAATTCTTTTTCTTTCTGTTGTTGCTTTTATTGCCACCGAAAAAGGAAGTGCCCAATCTACATTTTCAGCTGAAAAATTCCTGAAACACGACACTTATTTGGCTTCTGATAAATTAGAAGGGCGCCTTGCCGGAACCAAAGGCAACAATGAGGCTGCAGCTTACATCAAAAAATATTTTAAAAAATTTGGACTGAAAAAGTTCAATAACGATTATTATCAACCGTTCAAAATATTCATAAAACCCGATATTAATAAAATGAAATCGGATAGTGTATCGACTCAAAATGTTGTCGGATACATAGAAGGTTCTGATGAAAATCTAAAAAAGGAATTCATCGTAATTGGAGCGCATTATGACCATTGGGGTTGGGGCGGAAAAGGTTCAGGCAGCAAGAAAAAAGATACGATTGCAATTCATAACGGAGCCGATGATAATGCTTCAGGTGTTTCGGCTCTTTTATCTATTTTAGAAGAATTACATCATAATAAAATTGCTACCAAAAGAAGTATTATTTTCATTTCTTTCAGTGCTGAAGAAGAAGGTTTATTAGGTTCGAAGTATTTTGTTAATCATCTTCCGGTAGATAAAAATGCTGTAAAGGTGATGATCAACATGGATATGGTTGGTCGCCTTAATGATAAAAAGGAATTATATATGGGAGGTGCCGGTACTTTTCCGGATGGAGTTGAATTGATGAAAAAATTAGGTGAAGGCAGCGGACTAAATCCGATTGTTTTTGCAGGAGATGTTGGCGGTTCTGATCACGTTACTTTTTATAAAAATGACATCTCAGCAGTTGGATTACATACAGGCGGACATCCGCAATACCATACACCAGAAGACGATACTGCTTTGATTAATAGCGAAGGAGCTGTTTTAGTTTGTCGATACATTTACAATGCGTTGACTGCAATTGCTAATTATGATCAACCGTTAACTTTTATTAAGCAAAATTAAATATCACCTTTCTCGAAGATTTAATTAGATCAAAATATATCTTCTAAAAATAAAAATCGGAAAAGTTACAGTAAAATAAACTGCAACTTCTCCGATTTTTTTATGCAATCCAGTAACAAATCAGTATCAACTTTGCGTCCTATAGCTATTGTCATTTGTTATTTTCATTGCTATTTACAAAGAAACCCCATCGTTCGGGATGATCCGGACTCTGGGGTTTCTTACTAAAAAACAAAATATTAATTTAAAAGGAGCTTACTTTACATCCCAGAAAATTTTAGTACTTAAGTTATCTTTATCCTTAACTGTGTTGTAGTTTGTTGTATTATAAACTCTTTCAGAATTTGGATACGTCCAACGTGTTGGAGGCGTTTTTCTGATACTGCTTGTTTCATCTTCCATAAAAGTTAATGCCGGAAGTTTCAATCTTCTTTGTTCAGCCCAAGACTCATCAGCCTGCATTACATTATAATGAATGTATTTTTGAAAAGCAATTAGTTTTAATTGATCGGCAGCTGTTGTAGCACCTGCAAAGTTAATTTTAGCAATGTAAGCATCAATTTCAGCAGCTGTTGGTTCAGTAGTTGGTTTCCAAGTTAAAACATCAGCTTTATCGCCTAATCGTACATAATATTCAACAGATTGTCTGATCGCTTTTTCAAAATGTGTTTTTGCTGTAGTAGCATTTCCATTTCTTGAATAATACTCAGCAAGAATTAAGTTTACTTCGGCAGCATTTATTAATGTTCCCGGTAACCAGTCATTTTTACTAATTACAGATCTATTGTAAATTGCTATTTGAGTATTAGCTATTAATTGATCCTGAACTCCTGATGTTAATAATGGATCAAGTCCTACATATGCAGTTGCACTTGCTCCTTTTTCAAACAACCAAGGCTGACGAGGATCACTGTTTGCATTCATGTGGTCAATCATAGGTTTTGGGGCAATGTTGTTGTTTCCTGTTTCTAAAGCATCAAAGAAACCTGAAGTATCTAAATCAGTATCTTGAGTATACACTTTGAATGCAATATTCTCTGCATTTTCGTCAACAATTTTTGCTTCAGCAATGATTTGAGCCATTTCTGTATTTGCTCTTGCTGACATAGCAGGAACTGCAGAAACTCTGTTTAACAATTTCAAACGCAAAGAATTGCAATAGTTTCTCCACATTACCAGGTCTCCTTTATTGATCAGATCCTGATTTTTGAACTCTACTTCTACCTTAGCAGGTAAAGTAATGGTATTCAATTCCGTAGAAAATGCTTTCAATTCATCTAACATCTTCACATAAAGCTCCGTTTGATTATCGTATTTAGCAGCTGCGGCGTCATAATTACCACCTGTCATACTAATTTTACCCGCTTCAGAGAAAGGAATATCTCCAAAATTATCAATCATTTTTGAAGTATGGTCATACAAATAAATCGTTGAAGTAATTGCATAGATTCTATTTCCCGCTTGCTCAGCAGCAGGTAAAGAAGCCATTACTTTTTCCAGTTCTCTATATTGAGCAATAAACTTATAATATCTCTCCCATCTGTTCGTTACAGCTGCTCCCGGAACATAACGACCTGTCATGTTTGTAAAACCATGAGCCTGAGTATAACTTAAAGAAGTAGTTCTTATAACAGTAAAGTAGTTCCAATAAGATGGAATTACGTCTTCAAAGTTAATTTTCATGAAACCGGCAAATTGTTTAGGCACATTTGTCGATGTTACTGTAGACGGATCTCTGTACGCGTCTTCAAAATCAGCTTGCGAACATGAGCCTAGAAAAATTGCTGCTGTCGCTAGTGATATATATAATAATTTTCTCATGTTGTCTATTTTTTAATTATAATTTATCAAATTAGAAAGATGCTCTCAACATTACACCGTAACTTCTTGTTGATGGCGATAATCCTGCATTATTTACGTTTTTATCCCATCTAGATCCTGAAGTAGTTGCTTCTGCATCCATATCCTTAATTGTTCTGTAGATATAAAATAAATTACGTCCGAAGAAAGAAACACTTAATTTAGTAGCTCCAATTTTAGCAGCATAAGATGATGGCACATTGAAAGCAAGAGATAACTCTCTCAATTTAACATAGTCATTTTTCTGAATGTATAATTCATAACGTGAACTACTGTATTGAGGACCTCCCCAGTTGTAAGTCATGTTATAATAACCAGCCTGAGAGATTACATTTGTATTTGCTGAACCATCTGGAGCAATACCATCCATTAACATACCGTCACGGAATAATTGTTGTCCTGCTGGTCCTGCTGTTGCGCTATTTGGAACCTGAACTCCTTTACCATTATCCATGTAATATGTTAAACCTCCACGATCATTTGTACTATTATTCAATGACTCTTCAGTTAAACCTCTTGATGTCATCCAGTTGATACCTGTAGGCATCAAATAACCTCCATAAGAGTAATCAATACTTACATCTAATGTGAAATTTTTATAAGTAAATGTGTTTAACAAACCTCCTACACCTTTAGCCATAGCAGTTCCGTATTTTTCCCATTTGTCTCCGTCAAGCATATAGTATCCGTCAGAGTCAACCATTTTATTACCACTTGCATCTGTTTTAATAGGATGCGCATAGATACCTCCCATTGGGTCACCTACAACTGATTTTAACTGAGCAGCAGATCCATCATAATCAGCATGCAATAATTCTGTTGCACCGTTAGCTAATTTTAAGATTTTGTTTGTGTTTTTTGCCCAGTTTAAAGTTACATCCCAAGAAAAACTTTCAGATCTAAAAGGAGAACCAGTCAAAGCAATTTCAATCCCCTGATTACTCAACTCCCCTACGTTAGCTAAAATTTTGCTTGCTCCTGTAGTTGGTGCTAATGTCAAATCAAGAATTTGATCTTTAACTTTTGCATTATAATAAGAGAAATCTAATCCTAATCTTCTGTCAAAGAATTTAGTTTCGAAACCAAGTTCATATTCATTTTTCATTTCAGGTTTGATTCCTTCATTTCCATAAACATCCTGAGAATTTGTAATTAAAACAGGGTTAGTAGTTCCCTGAGTTCCTAAAGTTGTTTGTTGGTATGCAACGTTAGCTCTGTAACGATCCGGGTAGTTACCCACAATACCCCAAGAACCACGCATTTTTGCATAGCTAATAAATTCTGGTAATTGTACAGCATCTGACAATACAAAACTTGAATTCACAGAAGGATATGTAAAGGCATTGTTATCTGGGTTCATTGTAGAAGTACGGTCTCTTCTGATAGTTCCTTCAATGAACAAATAATTTTTGTAGCTTCCGCTTAAAGTTCCAAAAACAGCATCTTTAATCGTTTCATATCTTGAAGAAGTACTTGTAGCAAGTCCTATAGATGAATTCATATCATACCATCCTTCAACACTTAAACCACGATTCGTTGAACGTGATAAAGTTCTACCTGTTTCCTGAGTACCTGAATAACCAACAACAGCATTTACACCAAAGTCTTCATTGATTTTTGTATTGTAAGTCAATAATAAATCTCCATAAAGAATATTATAATCCTGAGAGTCCATCATGAAAGAACCTGAAACATCTCCGTCACCTCCAAATTGGTAAAGTAAAGGTATTTCTACAGGGTTTTTATTTTCTGTATTTATTGAAGTTAAATCAGTCGAAATACGACCACGTAAAGATAAGTCTTTAGTAATTGAAAGCGTTTCAGTAACACTTGCAATTAAACGGTTTGTAATTTCGTCTTGTTGTTTAGCGTTTGTATTCCAGAAATAATCTAAAATATCTGTTTTATAACCATTACGGAATATATTTTCGCTAGGCGTTAAACTTTGAGTTCCCTGACCTATAACGTATTTATACCCTAAACTAGTTTTGTATTTCGCTTTGTACCAATCACCATTATCAAATGGGCTAAGCATACCTGTAAAGTTATTAACCAAACGGTCCATAGCAAAGGTACGGTTATGTATGTCCTGATTTAAGTAACTAACAATAACATCTGTTTTTAACTTACCTGTTTTGAATGATGCATTTACGTTAAAATTGTTCTTTTTGTTATTATTACCCATACTTAATCCTTCTGACTCAATATGTGTATAAGAAAAACGAATATTGCTGTTTTCAGTACTGTTTGTAATAGCAAAGTTTGTTGTACCATCCCATGCATTTTGAAACATGTTTTTGTATCCATCTCTCTGAGCAGAATACGGACGGATAACTCCATCCCAAGACATAACCGGTTGTCCGTCGAACCATGGACCAAAGTTATTACTACTAGCAGAAACTCCTCTGGTATCAGCAACTCCGTCTCCATTTGTATCATAGTGAGCAAAACCATCCGGAGCTAAAAATCCTGTAGAATAGTTTGCATTTGTCCATCCCGGACCTCTTTCATATTGAAATCTTGGCAAGTATGCAATTTGATTTCCAGAATAACTAGTACTAAAATCAATACCTAAACCTTTTTTTCCTTTACCTGATTTAGAAGTAATTAATACAACCCCATTTACAGCTTCAGAACCGTATAGTGCGGCTGCAGAAGCACCTTTAAGAATAGAGATATTCTCAATATCTTCAGGGTTAATATCTGCTAAACCATTATTTTTAACACGTGGTGCATTCCAGTAATCATTGTTATTAACCTCACCATCACGAATTGGCACACCATCTAAAATGATAAGTGGCTGATTTCTTCCGGTAATAGAGTTAATTCCACGGATCTGAATATTGATTGCTCCAGCTCCACCTGGAGTAGAACTAATACGTACACCTGGTGCTTTACCGTATAAAGAATTAGCAATAGTAGGCGAAGCCGTTTTTACGATAGCATCCGCTTTAATTATACTTGTAGCATAACCAATTGACTTGTTCTTTTTAGATTGCCCCAATGCAGTAACAGTAACACCATCAAGTTCATTAGTACCACTTGCTAATCTGATTTTTATTCCATCAACAGCTTTTAGTTCTGTTGTTTTGTAACCTATTGAGCTTACTATGATAGTAGCACCTTCTTTTACAGAGATTGTAAATGCTCCGTTCTCGTCAGTAATCGTTTCTACTTTTGTTCCTTTTTCTCTAACAATCGCTGATGGAACGGGTGCATTAGTATTGTCTGTAATTACCCCAGAGATTGTTGTGTTTTGTGCTTTCGCATTTTGAAAGCACAATACCATTAGAAAAACTAACAGCGATTCGTATAACAGTTTTCTCATAATTAATATTAGTTTGGTTTGGTTTTTAAATTTTGTTTAAATTGAAAGATTCCGATTTCTAAAAAATATTGAATACTAAAACCTTTAATTTTAAATCACCTCTTTCTCCTTATCAGAATTTGGCAATAAGATCCTTGATTAATACTCTGTTTCTTTTTACATCATAAGCTTTTGTTTGTTTAATAATTTGTTTTAAGTTTTCTTAGTCATTTTTTGAATTATCTTTTTACCAGTACTATAACGTTTTAGTATTTTGTTTTAAAAAAAAGGCTCTTTAATTATGAAACCGATTCCCTTATAATTAGACTGCCTTTTTTCTTTTCTTTTTCAATTTTATAATTACTTCCGTCATTCATTTGAGCCATTAACAACCTTACTGCTTTTTTTCCCATTTCTTCAATTGGTTGGGATAAAACAGTTATAGAGGGCGAATGCAACCTGAAACTGTCATGATCATCAAAACTAATTACAGCTTTATCTGTTGGAATTTTTAATTTCAATTTCCTAAAAGACTGTAAACCTGCCAGCAACAAATAATTTGCTCCAAACAAAACAGCATCAGTTTCAGGGTTATTGCTTAAAAATTCAGTAATCTTTTCTATTCGTTCCTCTTCAGCAATATGGTATTCCATATCAAGTATTTTAGATTCATCATACAATCCTATTTCTTTCATCGCATGAATGTATCCGTCTTTTCTTAGCTGCATCTGAATTAGTTGTGAGTAATTCGTAACAAATGCAATTTTTTTAAATCCTTTATCCAAAAAATAATTAGTTGCTGTTTTTCCTCCTTCGAAATTATCCAGCACAACATGACTTACTTCTTGTCCTTCAAAATAACGATCCAGCAAAACAACCGGGCATTGAAGGTCCGATAATCGGTCGATAGTCGTTTTCATATTCTCCGTTGGTGTGATAATAAAACCATCAACATTGGCCTGTAACAGACTGTTAACCAATTCAACTGCACGAGCATCGTCTGCACCTGTACTGCAATAAAAAACTCTATAATTCAAATTTATTGCTTCTCTTTCAATCACCCTTGCCAAATCAGCAAAAAACTGATTGGAAATATCTTCTACAATAAGCCCAATAGATCTTGTTTTACCAGTTCTCAGACTACTGGCGATCATATTGAGTTTAAATTTCATTTCTCCGCTAACTTTAAGAACTTTTTCAATTACTTCTTTACTGATCCCCATCTTTTCCCCTTTATCGTTCAGCACAAATGAAACCGTAGTAACCGATACATTTGCCGCTTTCGCGATATCTTTGATAGTGATCTTTTTTTTCATAAAACGTTAACTTTATCTTAAACCTTAGTTAATTATTAGAAGCAAATATATATTTAATAAAACGATTTACAAAAACGTTTTAGTATTTTTTTTATTTCTATTTATTTTTTTTAACATTATTAAAGAATATTCTTAATTAATACTCCCAATAGGCTACAAATAAAACAAATACGGTTTATTCAATGAACGTGTTTTTTTACTAAATAATCTAAAATTCCCAAAAAATCAATAAAAATTAATGCTTTAAAAACAACCTTTCAAAATGCAAAAAATTATGATATTGTTAACATAAACTTTCAATACTTAAAATTCATTTAACTTTTTAAATATGCGAGTTCTTAAATCGTTTTAGTAAAAAATCATTTTCTATTTTTTTGCTTTTTTTTAAATTGATTTGATGCATTATTTTCTTTTCTAATTCCAATACTTCTGCTTCAATTTCAATATTTTAAAAGTGTTAATTTTTTCTTACATTTTTTTTCTATCAACACAAAACCTGACACTTATTCAGTAACATTAAAAATTTCTCTCAATCGAATATCTCTTGAAGAAGCACCGATCATAATTCTGAAATCACCTGGTTCAACCACCCATTTCATTTCCTGATTTAACATTTGTAATGTTTCATTATTAATATCAAATGCTATTTCTTTTGATTCTCCCGCTTTAAGCGAAATTCGCTGAAACCCTTTCAATTGTTTGATAGGCTGCGCAATTGATGACAAAACATCTCTTACATAAAGCTGAACTACTTCATCTCCATCAATATTGCTGGTGTTTTTTATGGTACAATATACTTTTGTTGCTTCAGATTTTCCTATTAGTTTTTTATCAAATCTTAAATTGCTATATTCAAAAGTCGAATAACTTAACCCGTAACCAAAAGGAAATAATGGTGCTCCGTTTAAATTGGTATAATCATCTGAACGGCCAGTTGGTTTGTGATTATACACCAATGGTAATTGTCCTTCAAAAACCGGAAAAGTAATGGGCAAACGTCCAGCTGGATTTTTATCTCCAAACAAAATATTAGCCACTGCATGACCACCATCTTCGCCAGAATACCAAACATCTAAAATCGATGGTACGTTATTAATCCATTTATCCATCGTGATGGCGCTTCCTCCAACTAAAATCACTACAACCGGTTTTCCTGTTGCAGCTACTGCGTTTATTAATTCTTCCTGATGTCCTAACAAACCTAAATAAGCACGGTCATTAAATTCTCCTTCTTCGATTCCGGCAGCAATTACAGCTATCTCAGACTTTTTAGCGGCAGCTACGGCTTCTTCAATTTTATTTTGCCAATCATTGTTTACGCCAATATTCCAAACTAATTTGAACTTAGCATAACCTTGCGATTCAAAAAATTCAACTTTGATATCATATTCTTTGTCTTTTTCAAAATTGAAATCGACCAATTTTGTTGAATACGTCTGGCTTTTCCAGTGGTCAATAATTAGCTTTCCATTCAAATACAAACGATAACCGTCATTGCCTTCAAAACCTATTTTATAAATTCCTGACACAGGAGATTTGATTTTCCCAGTCCATTTAGCCGAATAAAAATCGTAGTTAATTTTTGCCTGATCAGGAGAATATAAAGTCCAGTCAAAATTAATAGCATTATCTAATCTTGTTACAACCGGACTTCCGCTTAATTGTACATTATTGAAATATTCTCCTGTCAATCCGTTCACCGTTTTCCCATTTTCAACACTGACTAAATTAGCCGATGGTACAGCAGTATATTCCTTATTTTTTCTCGCGCAACCTTCAGCAAGATTAATCTGAGTTGATTTTCCTAACTTTGCTTTTATTCCGTCAAGTATATTTACTTTTCCGTTTCCTGGCCCGCTGTAACCTCCCAATCGGGCTTCGGTAATATCATTTCCAATTAAGGCAATTGATTTAATTGATTTTTTAAGAGGCAAAACATTGTTTTCATTTTTCAACAAAACCATTCCTTTTTCGGCTGCTTCTCTTGACAACAACTTATGCAGCGGATTTCCGTTCCATTTATTGGTTTCTTTTTCGTCGGCATACGGATTTTCAAACAATCCCAATTCAAATTTCAATCTCAAAACCCTCGCTACAGATTCGTCGATATTTTTCATATCAATTCGTCCGTCCAGAAAAGGCGGTTGAAATAATTTATAATGATCAAAAGCCGTTTGAAAAATTACGTCTAAACCATTATTAATGGCATTGGCGCTCGATTCAGGATAATCTTTGGCCGTATAATGCAGTACATTTCCACCACCTACGGCATTCGCATCTGAAATAATGAATCCTTTGAAATTCATTTCACCTTTCAGTTTTTTATTCAACAACCAATCATTTGCTGTACACGGACTTCCATTTAAAGAGTTGTACGAAGTCATTACACTTCGACTTCCTCCTTCTGTAAAACAAGCGCGAAATGGAGGCAGCTGATATTCTTCTAAATAACGTTCACTATACTCAATTGGATAACTGTCACGACCTCCATCTCCACTATTGGCAAGGAAATGTTTAGGCGTTGTAATAACACCTCTTTCCTCAAAAGAAGAAACATAAGCTACTCCCATTTTTGAAGAGAGAAATGGATCTTCACCATAGGTTTCCTCTACTCTTCCCCAACGAACATCTGAGGCAAGATTGACAACCGGCGATAAAATTTGACGAATTCCACGGCTTTTTGATTCCATTGCAATAGCTGTTGAAACTCTTTTTACCAAAGCCGGATCAAATGTTGCCGCCAATGAAATGGACTGAGGAAAAGCAGTTGCTCCATCTCTTACTAATCCGTGCAAAGCTTCATCAAAAGCAATAATCGGAATTCCGAGACGTGTTTTTTCAACAAAATACTTTTGAATTTTATTGATGAGTTTTACGGTTTCCTGTGCATTACTTGCTGCACTGTAATCTAAAATCTGGTTGCTTGCATCGGTACTTCCTTTAGCGCTTACCTGAAAACCAAAAATTCCATTTTTATAATTATCTGCTCCATCAGACAAATCACCGGGAATCATGAACATTTGCCAAAATTTTTCCTCAACCGTCATTCGGGACAATAAGTCCTGAACGCGCTCTTCAACGGGTAATTTTGGATTTTTATATTTTGGAGTGTTTTGAGAAAACAATGTTTGAACTCCAAAAAATAAAGTTATTAAAAATGCTTTTTTGTTCATGATCATACTTTTGAAATACCATTAAGGCATGAATTATAATCTGTTATTTTGATTAATATTAGTTCGTCAGGAAACCTCCGTGACCTCTGTATAATTTAATTGGTGCATCTAACGTAACTTTAATGCAAGTCACATATTTATCGATAGCACTCTCTGGCAAATCGATGTAAACCAATCCCGGAACAGCGCTCCATGAAATTTTACCCACCACTTTATGCGTCAATTTTACATTTGAACCTAAAACCGTAATATCCTCAATTTTATTATCAAGCCCTTTCAACATCAATTGTCCCGAAGTTTTTCCGTGAACAAATAAGTAAAGTGTTTTTGAATCTTTAGAAAGTGTAGTCGGTCCATAAAAATGTCCTAATGGAATTCCCGGAATTGTTCCAAAAATACCTTCACCGTTTCTTCTGTTCCAGTCACCCAATTCTTTCAATGTAGAAACAACTGTTTCAGGATATGTTCCGTCAGGTTTTGGCCCGATGTCTAATAATAAATTTCCTCCGTTTGAAACGGCATCGACAAAAATGGTAATAATTTCATAAGGTGTTTTCCAGTTCGTATCGCTCACACGGTAACCCCAGTTTTCATTCATCGTCATACACAATTCCCACCATTTATAAGCTGGTCGAACCACAGGGAAATTTTGTTCCGGAGTGTCGTAATCACCATATCCCTGCAAACGTCCGTTGATAATGGTATTTGGATTTCTGTCTAACATCATTTTACGTGTTTTCTCCGCTTGCCATTCTTCAGCGCTATGTTCCCAGTCACCGTCAAACCACCATAAATCTGGATTGTACCAATCTGAAATTTCTTTGATTTGCCCTTGAAAAAACTTTTGAAAACGTTCCCAACGAGCCGGCTCTTTTTTGATAGCGTAACGTGCTTTCTCTTTCAAAAATCCAGGATAATCGTTGTGTGTCCAATCAATTAAAGAAAAATAAGCACCACATTTAATATCTCTCTTGCGTAACTCTTCAAAAAAAGGTTTCACCATGTCTTTTTTAGCAGGACAAGTTTTTACCGAACTCAACTTACCTAATTTAGTATCGTACATCGCTACACCATCATGATGTTTTGTTGTAATTACAGCATATTTTGCACCAGAGTCTTTAATCATTTCTGCCCATGCAGCAGGATCGTAATTACTCAAAGTATAGCTTTTTTGTTGTTTCATATAATCTTCTACAGAAATATTTCCGTTGTGGAAACTCCAGGATTCAGAAACATCGGCAACGGAATAAATTCCGGCGTGAATGAAGATTCCAAGTTTCGCATCTTCAAACCATTTCATTTTTTGAGCAATATCCTGTGGAGCAATTTTATTCTGCGCTGCTCCGGTAATAGCTGTTCCGACAAGTAAAGCAGTTAAGATTATTTTTTTAATCATTTTATTATTATATTTTTTAAATTCTGATTGTTGTTTTAGAAAATTGTTTTTTTTGATTTCCAAACAGTGTTAAATGCGTTGTTTTAAGAACAATATTTTTACACGGCGTAAGCGTAAATCTTCAGCCAATTCAAGATCCTCAGATTCGACATTGATTATTGTTCCTTTAAATCTTATCGCTTTTTTGCAATCAGTATTGACAGTAAAACAAAAGACAGATTTCTTAAAACAAAAACAATCTTTATTTAACGCTAAATCTAAACAAATTTGATTTTTGGTAAAACTATTTTAGACGGACGACACATAAACGAAGATAAACGCCAAAAAAATCATAAAAAACATTCTTATTATGAATTTCAGTTCTGATAAACTTTATAGTATACGATTACATTATCATTTACTTTTTGGCTTACTTACTTTTTATTTAACACTTTTTAATAGGGAGGCTATTTCGATGATTGGCATTCATTAAAAAGAAACTTAATGAGTCTTCCAATTCACATGACCTTATTATGTTATTTGAATATTTTGATTTTATGAAAAAATAAAATCAAAACAATTATAATTATAACGAACGATCTAAATGTGTATAACCTCCATCGACATAAATTAATTGACCGGTTGTGTGACTTGATTTGTCAGATAATAAGAATACTGCCATATTCGCAATTTCCTCAGCGGTCGTCATTCTGTTTTCAAATGGAATTTTAGCTGTAATTTCTTTTAATTTTTGCTCCGGATTTTCGAGTGTTTTAATCCATGTTTCGTATAATGGCGTATAACATTCTGCCACAATAACGGAATTAACACGAATTCCATATTTCAATAATTCGACAGCCCATTCGCGGGTTAAAGCATTACGCCCGCCGTTTGAAGCCGCATAAGCCGAAGTATTTCCCTGACCGGTATCAGCAGTTTTTGAACCAATATTTACAATGGCTCCTTTTGTCTTTTTTAATTCTGGTAAAGCGTGTTGCGCCATTAAATAGTAGTGAACCAAATTTTTATGAATCGATGCAACAAATTTTTCGTAATCGCCACTTTCTAAACCTACACCATCATTTACACCTGCATTATTGATTAAACCATCAATACGACCACACAACTTTACTACCTGATCAACGGCACTTTTACAAGCTTCAGGATTTGTCAATTCGGCTATAACAGATAAAGCTTTTCCGCCATCAGCTTCAATTTCTTTAACTGCATTTTGATTATCGGCATCAGCTCTTCCAACTATTACCGGGATTGCACCTTCTTCAGCTAAAACTTTGCATATTCCAAGACCTATTCCTTTTGCGCCACCGGTTACGATAATTATTTTATTAGTAAGATTAAGATTCATTTGTTTTATTATTTTGGTTGAATAGTTAGTTTTTATAAGGTCAGGACTAATGATGTTCCTAAAAAGTAATGAGTCTATCGACTCTTATTCAGGTCAAATATTTTCTCCATCAACATCCATTTTTCACCTTCTTTTGCCCAGGGCAACGCTTTTTGATATTTCCACATTAGTTCTTCCCATTTTTGAACCACTGGATTACTTGCGTCCATCTCTCCCTTTTTTTCAAAAGTAAAACTCTCGTTGGCTTCAATAATCATAAACAATCTGTTCCCAACACAATAAATATCAAGATTTTCAATTCCTGAATTAACAATACTTTCTGTAATTTCAGGCCAGATTTTTTCATGATATTTTTTGTATTCCGCTATTAGAACCGCATCATCATTCAAATCTAATGCGAGACAATATTTTTGAGTTACCATATTTTTTTATTTTAAAATTGAAGGTTACAAACCTAAAATCAGAGATTAACAATTAACAAACATTTTTAAGATGAGATGGCTTCTACTTTCTCATTAATAATGAAATACATTATTTTACTAAAACGTTTTATATATTTTGACATAACATTTTAATCCAATCTTAAAAAATAAAATTATTGCATTATTAAGTTTTATTTTAGCTCAAAATTATCATTAATTAAGCAATTATTATCTTAATAACTAATTCCATAAAAAAGACAGAAATAATCACCTGTTTTAAAAATAATTTATGGATTGAAAAAAAATATTCGATTTATAAAATAAAAATGCAAAAGACATCTCTCTAATTTTAGTAAAAACGAAACAGATTTAACAAAAGTAAAGTTGTCCTTATTATTCTTTGTTATCGTAGTTGAAAAACAACAGAAAAAAGTACCACTAAATTAAATGTGAAGGAGTTTAAAATCTTAAACTAAAGCATTTCTTCTATATTCCTTAGGAGTTGTTCCAATTAATTTCTTGAACAGCTTATTGAAGTTTGAAGCTGTTTTATAACCGCATTCATAGGCAATTTCAGAAACTCCTAAATCGGTTTCAATTAAATACTTACAAGCATTTGAAACTCTTATTTCGTTCAGGTATTCTACAAATGGCTTTTTCGTTTTAGCTTTAAACATTCTACAAAAAGACGTAGGTGTCAGGTTGGCGATTTTAGAAATTTCATCCAATGATATTTCTTCCTTATAATTAGATTTTACATATTTAAAAACTGCTGCAAGCCTGTCATTTTTATTTTCATCGTTAACAGAAACATATGAGTCATCATTAATATATCTTAGATCTTTGCTTTTTGACAGAAGAAACAAAATTTCAATCAGTCCCATGACAACTTCAAAACCTTTCTTTTTTAGCAATTTTTCCATCTTTTTAGAAATAATTGCATTCGTTTGTCCGGTTATAGAAACTCCTTTTATAGCCTGAGAGAAAAACTTTTTAACTTCAAGTGCTTCCGGTAATTCATAGAAAGAATCTCCAAAAAGATCCCGGCTAAAATAAATCACAATGGCTTTGGCTTTTAAACTATTTATTCCTTTATAAAAAATTTCATCATTAAGCCAAACATGCGGAATATCATCTCCAAGAAAAACCATATCACCAGCTTCAAATGATTCTACAGAATTTCCAATAATGCGTTTTCCGTGACTTTCTAAAATATAAACCAACTCAAATTCCGGGTGTGAATGAAAAGGCGATTGAAAAAAAGATTCTTCGCGAGAAAACACAGATAGCGACGTATTAGTATAAGAAGCGATATTTGTTTTTACAATTTTCATTTTTTCAGAATAACAATGATAATTAATAACTAAATAAGGATAAAATCGGAGTATTTACTAAATTATTTTAGATATAATTTTATATTTCATAAAAAACAAAAATAACAAAAAATCATTACGACTTTACTAAATCGATTTAATAAATTTAAAAAAACGTAAAATTATCGGAAATAAATTGTTAAATCAGCAATTTTGCCCTTTTTATAGGTAAAACGGTTTAGTAAAAGTCTGAAAAGTTGGAATAAAATAAAAAAAATAAACTTCTAAAAATGAAAAAAGGCCTTTTAATTCTCTCTATTCTGTTGTGCATAAATTCGATTGCGCAGACAAAAACCACCGGAAATGTTGTTGAATACTTTGGTAAAGAAAAAATTGTTACAACTGCTGAAGGAAATGTCTTGTATCATTTTATAAATGGCTATACCCTGCAAACCGAAAATAGAACAGGTACACTTTTTAACGGGCAAGACCTTATAGCCTGGCAATATGCGGTTGGGAAATTTGTAAATCCGAATAAAGAAAAAGGAGATTGGCAGGAAATCAATGTAGATTCTGCCAAGGTTTTCAGCGGAAAACCTATGAAATCTGCGTTTCTTTACACACAATATAATGCTTCAAAAGAGCAAATTGTACTTCTTGAAACTACAGGCGGAACCCGCACTTATATTAATGGTTTGCCACACGAAGGCGATCATTATGATTTTGGTTACACTTTGATTCCATTTAAACTTCGCAAAGGTGTTAACGAATTTATATATACTAAAGGTCGTTTTGGGCGTGTAAAATCAAAAATTATTGTGCCTTCAAAAAGCATTCAGTTTACTAAACGCGATTTGACATTGCCAGATGTTATTAATGGCGAAATTGACGAAAAATGGGCTTCAATCCGAGTAATTAATGCTACTGAAAAAGAATTGAAAAATCTTGTTATCACAGCCACTTTATCAAGCGGAGAAAAAGCGACTTATGCAACAGATGCAATTATGCCTATGTTTGTCAGAAAAGTAAAATTCAAAGTTCCGGCTGCAAAAGCCAGTTTTACAGGCGAATTAAAAATGGAACTAACGCTTGCTGACAAAAGCGGAAAAGTAATCGACAAAACAGAAATTACCATTCAGCAACGCTCTGCAACTGTGCATCATGAACGTACATTTGTAAGCAAAGTTGATAATAGCGTTCAATATTACAGTATAGCTCCTGCTTTGGGAAGTGGTCAAAAAGCATTAGTCCTTTCTGTTCACGGTGCTTCTGTTGAGGCCCGAAATCAGGCAAGAGCTTACAAACAAAAAGATTGGGTACATATTGTTGCTGCTACGAATCGTCGTCCGTTTGGTTTTAACTGGGAAGATTGGGGAAGAATCGACGCGTTGGAAGTTTTGGCTGAAGCTAAAAAAGTATTCAATACTATTCCGGCTCAGACTTATTTAACCGGTCACTCCATGGGAGGCCACGGAACCTGGTTTCTTGGAACAACCTATCCGGGTAAATTTGCTGCCATTGCTCCTTGTGCTTCCTACCCTGACATTTCGATGTATGGATTTGACAAAGGCGATGAAATGCATGATATGTTTAAAGCATTTGAGCCTATCAAACGCTCCGCTAATTCCGGTCGTGTTAAAAGTATGGTACAAAACCTGAAACAAGCAGGAGTTTATATGCTGCATGGTGATGCCGATTCGACTGTTCCAATTTCGCAAGTGAGAGAAATGCGTCAGATTTTAGGCACTTTTCATCCTAACTTTTGTTATTATGAATATCCTGGCGGCGAGCATTGGTATGGCGATCATTCTGTAGATTGGTTTCCGATTTTTGAATTCTTCAAGCGTCAAACAATTCCAACCAATAAAGAGGTTAAAGAAATTGATTTTTATACCGCTACTCCGGCAGTTTCTTCAACTGATTACTGGATAAAATTACAGCAACAAATTCTTCCGTTTGATTTCTCCAATATCAATGCGAAAATTGATAAACAGCAAATTAACATCAAAACAAAAAATGTTGCGATAATGGAACTTGATTTGGCTTCATTAGATTTAAAAGGAGAAATCACACTAAATATTGATGATCAACTAGTAAAAACAACTCCGGATAAAAAAGCTATTCTGAATTTGAAAGAAGGTAAATGGGAATTGATAAACGAAATTAACACAGCAGAAAAATATGCAGAACGTCAGGGCGGATTCAAATTTGCGTTCGATAATAATGTAGTTTTTGTTTATGCAACAGGTGGTTCTGATTCGGATCGTGAATGGTATTTAAACAGAGCCCGTTTTGATGCTGAGACTTTTTATTACAGAGGAAATGGAAGCATCGATGTGATTTCGGACAAAGAATTTTCATTAGAAAAATACAAAGACAGAAATGTGATTCTTTATGGAAATGCATCCAACAATAGTGCGTGGAAATTACTATTGAAAAGTGCCCCGATTCAAGTAGACAATCAACAAATAAAAGTGGGTGACAAAGTAATAAAAGGTGGTGATCTTGCTGCCTATTTTGTTCTGCCAAGAAAAGACAGCAAAATTGCCATGGTAGGAGTTGTTGCAGGTACTTCTGAAAAAGGAATGAAGGCAACCTGGGCAAACAATTATATTTCAGGAATTACCGGTTTTCCTGATGTTATGATTTTTAAAGCCGATTTACTTTTGAATGGATTACCAGATATGGAAGTAAGCGGTTTCTTTGATAATAACTGGTCTACCAAAACATTAGAGTTTTTCAATTAAAAGAAAACAAAGCTAAAATTCACGATTTTAGAGTTAAAGAACAGGGTGTGAAATTTATTTACTAATACGATTTAGTAATTAAATAAAAACACTTAATTTTAACAACAAAAGCAAATAAAAAGACACTAACATATGAACAATCGTAGAAATTTTCTAAAAACAGCAGCAATGGCTTCGGCTGCTGTAGCATTGAGTTCTTTTACTGGAAAACCAGAAGAGAGCGAAGATCATGATAACCTTTCGGATGGAAAAATAAGAAAACCTATTGTACTTTCTACCTGGAATTTTGGTTTGAAAGCCAATGAAGCTGCCTGGGAAGTATTAAAAAAAGGCGGACGCGCCTTAGATGCTGTAGAAGCTGGAGTAAAAATTCCTGAAGGTGATCCAACAGAAAGAAGTGTTGGTTATGGCGGAAGACCGGACAGAGACGGACGCGTAACCTTAGATGCCTGCATCATGGATGAAATGTCAAATATTGGTTCTGTAGGTTGTCTGGAATTTATCAAACATCCTATTTCTGTTGCGCGTGCCGTAATGGAAAAAACACCACACGTTATGTTGGTTGGTGACGGAGCGCTTCAATTTGCTTTAGCACAAGGTTTTCCAAAAGAAAATCTATTGGTTCCTGATTCTGAAAGAGAATGGAAAGAATGGTTGAAAACTTCAGAATACAAACCAATTGCTAATATTGAAAATCACGATACTATCGGAATGATTGCTTTAGATGCTGACGGAAATCTTTCGGGAGCCTGCACCACAAGCGGAATGGCGTTCAAAATGCACGGCCGTTTAGGGGATTCTCCCATTATTGGTGCAGGTTTGTATGTTGATAACGAAATTGGCGCTGCAACTGCAACAGGTCATGGCGAAGAAGTAATAAGAATTTCAGGTAGTCATCTAGTTGTTGAATTAATGCGTCAGGGAAAATCTCCGCAAAAAGCTTGTGAAGAAGCGGTTTTAAGAGTCGTTAAACTGATGAAAAACAGAAAGAAAGATTTAAAAGATATTCAGGTTGGATTTATTGCCCTGAACAAAAAAGGCGATTATGGTTCTTATTGCGTTCAAAGTGGTTTTAACTATGCTGTTTATGATGAAACCGGGAACAAATTGATTAATCCTGAGTTTTACATAAAGTAATCCACAATAACTACTTACCAAAAACCATAAAATGAAAAATAAATTCAAATTATTATATACGACTTTTGTCTGTGCCAGTGCTCTTTCGCTTCATGCACAGGGAGATTTCAGTATGAAAGCGGATAAATCAGAAGAAGCGGGTTATGTTTGGACAAAAGATCCTTTAGTGAAAGCGAATCTGGATAAATGGCAAGGTTACAAATTTGGAGTTTTAATCCATATGGGACTTTATACACAGTTAGGAACTGTAGAATCCTGGGGATTGGCTCCTGAAGATTGGGTAACTAGAGATGGCTACGACGATTATTACAAATATGCTACGGATTACAGAAATACAAAATTCAAATTAAATCCATCGAATTTAAACTCTGAAAAATGGGCTAAAATGTTCAAAAATGCCGGAGCAAAATATATGATTTTCACGTCTAAACATCACGACGGATTTTGTATGTATGATTCAAAATACACCGATTTTAAAATCACCAATCCGGAGTTGCCTTATGCTAAAAATCCAAAAGCCGATGTTTTAAAAGATGTATTGGACGCTTCAAGAAAAGAAGGATTGGCTGTGGGAGTTTATTTCTCAAAACCAGACTGGACTACAGAAAATTTTTGGTGGTCGTATTATCCTCCAAAAGACAGAAATCCTACTTATGACATCAAAAAATTTCCGGAAAGATGGCAAAGTTATGTACAATACACTCAAAATCAACTGAACGAATTAACTACAAACTACGGAAAAGTGGATATTCTTTGGCTGGATGGATGTTGGGTTCGTCCATTATCAACCATCAACAAAAAAGTAGAAGAGTTTTGTAAATATCCGTATGATATGGATATCAATATGAAATTAATCTCAGAAAAAGCCCGTCAAAAACAACCCGGAATGTTGGTTGTAGATCGTTGGGTTCCGAGCGAATATGAGAATTATTTAACGCCTGAACAAAAAACACCTGAAAAACCATTAACTGTGCCTTGGGAAAGTTGTATTACCCTTGGAGGAGCCTGGGGATGGGTGCCAAATGATCATTACAAATCTTCTAAAGAAGTAATTCAGTTGATGACTAGCATTGTGGTAAAAGGCGGAAATCTATTATTAGGCGTCGGTCCGGATGCCAAAGGAGAATTTGACCCTAAAATTGAAACAACTTTAGCTAATGTTGGTAAATGGTTATCTGTAAACGGTGAAGCTATTTACGATACCAAACCTGTTGCACCGTACTTAGATGGAAAAGTGGGTTATACTCAAAAAGGAAATGCAATTTATGGCATTTACATGCCTGCAAAAGACGAAAAAGAACTACCAGCTGAAATTAGCATTAAATCTGACATTAAAGGAAATTTAAAAGCTTCTTTACTGAACAACAAACAAAAATTGACCACTAAAAAAGTGGATGGCGGAATCGTGGTTACAATTCCAAAAGAATTGAGAACTTCGTTAGCCAATCAGGAAGCGGTGGTAATTAAAGTAACGCAATAATTGATATAAGATCAAATGAAAAAACTACTATTAACTTTCTTAGGATGTTTTGTCTTTTTGTCGATGACGGCACAGAAAATTGGCCCACCCGCTCCTTATGGAGCTTTGCCAACTGAACCGCAATTACGCTGGCAGGAATTGGAACAATATGTTTTAGTGCATTTTACTCCAACGACTTTTCAAAATAAAGAATGGGGATATGGTGATGCAGATCCTAAAATTTTTAATCCTGCAAAATTTGATGCGAGTCAAATTGTGAACGCTGCGAAAGATGGCGGTTTTAAAGGCGTTATTTTTGTTGCCAAACATCACGATGGATTTTGTTTATGGCCTACAAAAACAACAACTTACAACATTAGTGCGAGCCCTTTTCGTGATGGAAAAGGTGATATGGTAAAAGAATTTGAAGTGGCAGCACGTAAAGCCGGAATGAAATTCGGACTCTATTGCTCGCCTTGGGATCGAAATAATGAAGATTATGGAAAACCTGAATATGTAGAAAAATACCGTAATCAATTGAGAGAATTGTACACCAATTATGGTGACTTATTCATTACCTGGTTTGATGGTGCAAATGGTGGTGATGGTTATTATGGCGGTAAAAATGAAAAAAGAAACATCGATCGATCTACGTATTACGGCTGGGATAAAACCTGGGGAATATCTCGAGAATTGCAGCCCGGAGCCGCTATTTTTGCTGATAATGGTGATGTACGCTGGGTTGGAAATGAAAGAGGTTTTGCGAATGAAACTTCCTGGGCCACTTTTACACCAGAACCAATAGCAGGTAAAACCATAGCCGTTCCCGGAGAAACCGATTCGGATAAAGCGCAGGGCGGAACACGAAACGGTAAGTTCTGGAAACCAGCAGAATGTGATGTTCCACTTAGAAATGGCTGGTTCTATCATGCAAATGAAGACAATAGTGTAAAATCCGTTTCGGAGTTATTCGAAATTTACTTAAAATCTGTGGGAAGAGGTGCTGCAATGGATATTGGAATTGCACCCAATACAGACGGTATATTACATAAAAATGATGTAAAAGCTTTGAAATATTTTGGTGATTTTTTGAAGAAATTATTTGCTGATAATCTTGCACAATCTGCTATAATTACGGCTTCAGAAGTTCGAGGTGAAAATCAAATATTTTTCGGAACCAAAAACCTGACTGATAACGATCGTTATTCCTACTGGGCTACCAACGATGATGTAAAAAAAGCCTGGATACTTTTAGAATGGAAAAAAGAGCAAACTTTTAATATTATCCGTTTAAGAGAAAATATCAAATTGGGGCAACGCATTGAAAAAATTGAAATTGATGCTTTTATCAATGGACTTTGGAAAAAAGTTGGCGAAGCTACCAGTATTGGCGGCAACCGATTGATACGTTTATCCAATTATATCACAACTTCAAAATTGAGAATTCTTATTAAAGAATCTCCCGTTTGTATTGCTTTAAGCGATATTGGTGTTTTTAATGAACCAGAACTATTACCTCTTCCAAAAATTAAAAGAGACAAAGACGGAAAGGTTTTTATAACTACTGAAACAACAGTAAATCAAATTCGTTACACAATTGACGGAACAGAACCTACTCTACAATCTCCAATTTATGTAAATCCATTTCCATTTTTGATCTCAGGTGAAATCAAAGCCAAATCCTTTGGAACAGATATGAAATCTGGCGAAACTGCAATTCAATCTTTCAATGTTTACAAAAAAGACTGGAAAATAGTTACCTCTAGTTTTGAACATGAAGAAAAAGAAAAAGCATCAAACGCTATTGATGAAAATAGCGAAACCGTTTGGAGTACAGCTGAAAATACATCATTAACACCTTTACCACAATTTGTGGTTATTGATATGGGGCAAGAAATGGAAATCACAACTTTATCTTATTTGCCACGTCATAATGGAACAGGTGGAATTGTAAAAAATTACCAATGGGAAATAAGTACAGACGGTACAAACTGGACAACGGTTGCTGAAGGCGAATTTGCCAATATCAAGAGTAATCCGGTTGAGCAAAACATTATTTTAAAAGCATCGGCGAAAGCCAGATATATCAAGTTTGTTGGAAAAACTAGTGTAGATGGAAGATATATTTCTGTTGCTGAAATAGGTGTAAAAACGAAATAATTTTGTTTTTACATAGTTTAATTATACAAAAAAGTCCATTCGCTGCGGCGAATGGACTTTTTTATTATATAAGAAAGAGACTTTTATTACACCACTAGGAATGAATGAAGTAGTTAGAGTTATTAATCCATAAGTCCTTCAGTATACTTTCTTGCAAGCATCTCAAATGTCGGTTTCATAAAATCCTGAAAAGCATTTGCTTCTTCGAGGCTATTAAAAGATATTAAATATTCATCAAGTCTGGCAATTATTCGAAAATTAAGATGGCTAATATAGCCTTGAAATTCTTCCAGATATTGATACTTTGCACCGTCCAATTCGATACCTGATAATTTTTCGAATGGTTGTCGCTTTGCGTTTATGTATTCTTCCGCATCTTTAATAAATTCTTCTCTGACTTTTTCGTAGCTCATAACTTGATAATTAATATATTATTATAAATCTTTTTCACTGCTAACGCGAGTAAAAAACAGCCTATTTTAAAATATTGATATATTATTCCTGAATCACTTTCAGCGTTGTTCCGTTTACAAAATCATCATGCGAAATAAAGAAACTATTTAAGGCTTTTCCATTTAACTGAATTTCTTTAATTTTTCCTTCCGTATTCTTTTCTCTCTCAATTACAATATTTTCTTTCTTATAATATTTTGAATCCAACTGAATCGTTATTTTATCAAACATTGGCGTTGTAATAGTATAAATTGGATCTCCCGGTGATATTGGGTAGAATCCCATCATAGAATATACCAGCCACGCCGACATCGTTCCTGTATCGTCATTTCCAGGTAACCCTTTTGGTTCATTTTTGAAATATTCTCTCACTAATTTCTGTACCATTTCCTGACTCTTCCACTCCTCGCCTTTTATGTAATTGAACAAATAAGGATAAGCAATATCCGGCTCGTTTGCCATATCAAATTGTTTGATATCAAAAACTTTTTGTAATTGATCCGAGAAAGGTTTATCACCGCCCATTAATTTTATCAAACCTCTTATATCATGTGGCACCATAAAAGCATATTGCCACGCATTGCCTTCAATAAAGCCAACATTGGCCTGAAAATTTGCTCCGGCTACAGGATCAAAAGGTTCGTACCAATTGTCAGTAGCAGTTCTTGGTCGAAGTAATTTTAAATTCTTGTCATACAATTTTTGATACGATAAGGAACGTTTGGTAAAACGCTTATAATCTTCTTTTTCACCTAAAGCTTTCGCTAAAAGTGAAATCGCATAATCTGAAGTATTATATTCAAGCGTTGTAGAAACAGGCCCAGGGTAATTGGTTGATAAATATCCTTTGTCAAGATATTCTTTAAGCCCGGGACGCAACGGATTTTCTTCAATTTGGTCGGCACCTTTTAACATGGCATGGTAGGCTTTGTAAATATCAAAATCCTGAATTCCTTTTAAGCAGGCATCTACAATAACAATACTGGCCGGATCGCCAACCATTGTAAATGTTTCTGTTGAATTTAATTCCCATTTTGGCAACCAGCCGTTTTCATCATACATTTCCAACATGCTTTTTATCATATCAGATTGTTGTTTCGGATAAACTAAAGACGTTAACGGATACATATTTCGATAAGTATCCCACAAAGAAAATACGGTATAGCGCGTGTCTGTGGTTTTTCCAATCTTGGTTCTTTTTATTTGGGGATATTCTCCATTAACATCATTTAGAGTATTTGGATGAATTAAAGTGTGATACAATGCGGTATAAAAAATAACTTTATCCTGATACGAGCCACCTTCGACTAAAATTTTAGAAAGCTCCTTGTTCCATTCCTCATATGTTTCTTTATAAACAGCATCAAATGATTTATTCCCGGTTTCTTTTTCTAAATTTTCACGGGCATTTTCGATACTTACATAAGAAACTCCGATTTTAACTTCAACTGTTTCTTTTTTATCAAATTCATAAGTAAAATAAGTTCCAATGCTATCTCCAACAACCGTTTTAACGGTATTTTTCATCATTCGGGTTTTACCATTGTAACCCATCCATTGTGCTTCAACACCTTCGTATTTTGGTGTTTTTTTCCAAACTCCGAAGTGATTTGCAGGTTTTGAAAATTTGGCCACAAAATAAACTGGATAAGCATCTTCAGGACTATTATAACAAAACGAACCTACAGAACGCATTCCTTCAATTTCTGTTGATGAAACCACTTTTACCATAGCACCTTCTTCGTTTGTCAATCCTAAACCAAGATTCAGTAAAATATTAGATTGTCCTTTAGGGAAAGTGAATTTGCTGACTCCGACTCTTTTCGAAGCCGTAAATTCTCCTTTAATCTTGTATTTGTCAATGTTTACACTATAATAAGCCGTTTTAGCAACTTCATTAGAGTAAGTCGAGCCATATTTCAAATGATTGGTTTCAATCGCGCCAGTTGTTGGCATTAGCAAAAGCACACCTAAGTCAGGACAGCCTACGCCACTTAAATTTACCTGACTAAATCCTGTCAAAAATGTATTTTCATTTACATAAGGATTAGACAACCATTGACTGTCTTTTTCTAAAGGTCGATTTTGAGGTCCCGCTACATTAAACGGACTAATGCTTGCCATTCCTCTTGGTGCAATTGGTCCCGGAAAAGCAGCGCCATAATTTGAGGTTCCGATCAACGGATTCACAAAATCTGCCGGCTGTTGCCCAAAAATGCTTATGCTAAAAAACAGCATGCAAAAAATACATGCTGTTTGGATTGTTCTATTTCTCATTTCTATTTTAGCTTTTATTTCTATTAGCCGTTTTTAATTCACCAGTATTTCATCAACAAATAACCATGAACTATCTCCTTTCGGACTCTTTCTTAAATTAACTGCTATTATTTTTACAAATCTCGCATTTTGTTTTTGAAAATCAATTTTAAAATCTTTTAATTCTGAAATTGGATTTGCTGCATAAGTTCTGTTCACTTTTCCAACTTCTTTATATTTGATACTGTCGTTCGAAACCAAAACTTTAATTTGTATCGGAAAATTGATTCCGGCGCCCTGACTTTCCAAAGTTCCAACCGTTACCTGCTGTATGCTTTCTTGTTTTTCAAGATCAATTACAATTTCCATATCATTAACTAACCATGCCTGCCATTGACCATCATGAAAGTTTTTAGAACCGCGAATTGTATTTACCATTCCAAAAGGCCCATCTCCTTTGTAGTTGCTGTTGTATGGTGTCAGGTAACTAACTTTATGTGCCACCGCTTTATGAAAAACGATGGTATCGGTAAAAGTTTTTCCGACTGGTTTATCGTTTTGAAATAAAGAAGCTTTTAAAATCGTTGATTCGTTAAACGGAATTGGATTTGTATATTTTAAAGCCTGTTGATCTAAAGGTTTATTACCGATGACATAGCGAATATCCGGATTTGGAAATTCATTTTTAAGTGTAACATTAATCTTTTTTTGAGCTAAATCTGCACTTGAAGAAGCGGTTACCAAATAAGCGCTTTTTGCGTAATTAATACCTAAATAATTATAATGCTGTAATAATGAGGTTAATCTTGTGGTGAAATCATTCCAATTGCGACTTTCTTTTGGGCTCCATAAAGTCTCAGATAAGGCAGCCAATCTTGGAAAAATCATGTATTCAGAAGCACTTGGACTCGAAAGAAATTCTGCCCATAAATTGGCTTGTCCACCTAAAACATGTTTTGCCTGCTCTGGTGTCATACCAGAAACAACAGGATCAAATTCGTAAACTTTATTTAATGGATTATAGGCATCGAAAGCCAATGGTTCTTCATTTTGAGGTCCCTGATAAAAATTAAAATAACAAGGTGATTCCGGTGTCATAATAACATCATGACCTTGTTGCGCTGCTTCAATACCGCCTTTGGTACCTCTCCAGCTCATTACAGTTGCTTCGGGAGCCAAACCTCCTTCTAATATTTCATCCCAGCCAATTATCTTTTTGCCTTTTGAATTGATGTATTTCTCCATTCTTTTTACAAAATAACTTTGTAATTCATGGGTGTTTTTCAAACCATTTTCCTGCATTCTTTTTTGACAATGCGGACATTTTTCCCAATTGGTTTTAGTGGCTTCATCGCCACCAATATGAATGTATTTTGAAGGGAAAATGGTAATCACTTCATCTATTACATTCTGTAAAAACTCAAATGTTGTTTCTTTTCCTGCGCAATAAATATCGGTAATAGGCCAGACTCCTCCTGATGGCACTCCAATACGCTGATCAAAACAAGATAATTCGGGATACGCTGCAATAGCACTGCTTACGTGTGCCGGCATTTCGATTTCAGGAATAATTTCAACGTTTTTTGCAGCAGCATATTTTACAATTTCTTTTAATTCTTCCTGAGTTAAAAATCCACCGTAAGTTCCTTTTTCATCCGGATTTGTGGCAAGTCTCGCGTTCCATGATAAATTTTCCTGATTGACTCTCCACGCTCCAACTTCGGTTAATTTTGGATATTTTTTAATTTCAATTCTCCATCCCTGATCGTCAACTAAATGCAAATGCAAAACGTTCATTTTATGCATGGCTAAACGATCTATCGTAGTCAGAATATAATTTTTATCAAAGAAATGACGCGACAAATCTAACATTAAACCTCTCCATTGAAAACGAGGTTTATCATTTATGACCAAATTCGGAATTTGCCATTTTTGCTTCAGAATGACATTTTTACTTTCAATAACAACCGGAAGCAATTGTCGAATACTTTCTAATCCGTAAATAAAACCGGCTTGTCCTTTGGCTGTAATGGTGATGGATTTTGAATTTACCTCTAATATATATGCTTCTTTATCTAAAGTTTCGTCCACTTTAAATTGTACATAATTGTTATTTGGAATAGCGGTCGATAATTCAGGACGAAATCCGCCCGCTTTTTCAAACTTGCTTATAAGAGCATTGGAGATTTCTTTTTGAAAATCAGTTACCGCAATAAACTTTGTGCTTTTAGAAAATTCAAATGTGCCTTTGTTGATTACAATCTGCGTTGGTTTCGGAATAATTTTAATGTCTTTTTCCGTGTACCCTTTTTGGCTATAACCCGCAGTTAAAACGGCTAAGAAGATTAAGACAAATACTGCTTTTAATGTTCTCATATTATTATTTTAATGATGGTGTAATTTTAAATTGATACTGATAGTTTTTATCTCTCAAAAGATATTTTTCCATTGGCCAGGCTTGCCAGCTGTCGATACCTCCTACTCCCATTTGTTTGTAATCAATTTTTAAACTGGTTAAATCTCTTTCTTTTAATTCGGCTGCGTGTCTTTGATCTTTTTTCAATCCATCATCTAAATCTTCATTCAAATAGTGCAAAGCTGTAACTGCTAATAAATTATCTGATACTACGGTTAATTTCAATTTATCGTTTGATAATTCAAGCCAACGCACATCTGTTTTATTTCCGGTTTCCTGCGGGCGAATATACGGATAATACTGTTCTGAAACCGTCTGCGTGTAAAGTCCCACTTGCGAACTGTAATTACGATCGGTGTAATTTTCGTGTGGCCCTCTTCCATAATAACTCATCTGGCTAAAATCTTTCGGAACAATTATTTCCATACCAAATCTTGGCAGCATTGGTTGTTCTTTTGTTTTATCAATGTTTAGCTGTTCTTTCACGCCTAATTCTCCGTTGGCGCTAAGTTCGTAATTCAAAACTAATTTTGAAAGGACCTGAGGTAAATCATACGTTACCGTAACTAAAATTTTATTGTCTTTGGTTATAATATAAGACCAATTTACAAGTGTCGGGTTTTCTGTTGCTTCTTTCCATGCCTTCAGTTTTTCCTGCAGATAGGCTCCAAAATCATTATCGTTTGGCGCTCTCCACAAATTAGGACGCAATTGATAGCCTTCTTTTATAATGGGTTGATTTTGGAATGAATAACCATTTATAAATCCAGTTTTCTTATCAAAAGCAATTTCCATTTTATCACTTTTAAATATGGTACTATTTTCCTTTTTTTCTACCAATACTTTTGAAGTTCCTTCAATTTTAATATCATTTTTCCAGCTTCCTTTAAATGTCAATTGGTCTGTTGCAATTTGAAACCCTTTTGGTAAAAACGGTTCGTCTTCTTTGATATGATACGTCACATTTATAAAAGCTTCCTGAAACTGTTTTCCGCTTAAATTGACCGGTATTTGATACGATTTATATTCGTTGGGTTTTATTTCTAAATTATCAATAACACCATTTTCAGCTTCTTTTCCGTCCAAAATTAATTTCCAATGTAAACTCACATTACTTAAATCTTTAAATGAAAATTCATTGTAAACTTTTATTGTTGCTGACTCTTTATTTTCCCATGAAGTCAGGATGTTTTGATAGACATTTCGCACTTCAAATGCATGCGGATTTGGCTCTCTTTCGACAGTAAAAACACCGTTGTTTACAAAGTTATTGTCGTTTTTCATGTCTTTGGGACCAAAATCTCCACCATAAGCTAAAATTCGCGTTCCGTCTGCCGTTGTTTTGTAAACCGATTGATCAATCATATCCCAAATGAAACCTCCTTGTAAATTTGGATATTTTCGGATAATATCCCAATAATCTTTAAAATTTCCCATTGAATTCCCCATGGCATGTGCATATTCACACAAAATATACGGTCTTGACGGATTTGGATTGGCCAGAATGTATTCTTCCATTTTATCCGGAGAACTGTACATTGGATCAATGATATCCGAATTCCATTCGTATTTTAAATCTTTTCC
Organism: Flavobacterium sp. GW821-FHT11G01; assembly: GCF_058808175.1. NCBI lineage: Bacteria > Pseudomonadati > Bacteroidota > Flavobacteriia > Flavobacteriales > Flavobacteriaceae > Flavobacterium > Flavobacterium sp. GW821-FHT11G01. Next base: position 147,723 of record NZ_JBXARK010000007.1, read on the forward strand.
GTCCCAGGCGCCCGCGGTAGCTCTTTCGTACTGAATGGGTCTTGATTTATCGCGGTTTTTAATCCACAAATAACCTCGATAAAAATTATAACCGTTACCCGCTTCGTTACCCATACTCCAGATAATTATTGAAGTGTGATTTTTGTCTCTTTCCACCATACGTTGCATACGCTGTAAATGTGCCAATTCCCAATTGGGTTTATTTCCCAACGTTTTGGTAATATCATACCCCATTCCGTGCGACTCTATGTTGGCTTCATCGACTACATAAATTCCGTATTTATCACATAATTCATAGAAATATTCGTCGTTTGGATAATGCGACATTCTCACGGCATTGATATTAAATTCTTTCATGATTTTAATATCCTGTTCCATGCGTTCTCTCGAAATTGTTTGTCCCGTTACCGGATCCGTTTCATGACGATTCACTCCTTTTATGTAAATGGCTTTTCCGTTAACCAAAAGCTGTCCGTCTTTGATTTCTACTTTTCTGAAGCCTATATTTTGACGAATAACTTCAATAATATTTCCTTTTTTATCTTTCAGAAGAAAATTAACCTGATATAAATTCGGAATTTCAGCGCTCCATTTCTTCGGGTTATTTACAGCAAAATCGAAGGTTTGTTTTTCGCTTAAAGCGGAACTATTTTTTGAGGTAATGATTTTATCTCCGTCTTTCAATTGAACCTCTAAAGTATAATTGTCTTTTTGATTTAAATTGGAAAATTCAGTTGAAATTTTCAAGCTTCCGTTTACATAAGAAGCATCTAAATCCGGAACAATTTCATAATCTTTTAAATGGGTTTTATTTCGGGCAACCAAATAAGAATCACGTGTAATTCCGCTCATTCTCCAGAAATCCTGACATTCTAAATACGAACCGTCATTCCATTTCATAACCTGCAAAACAATCGTGTTTTTACCGGTTTTTACATATTTATTTAGGTTGAATTCAGACGGCAACTTTCCATCTTCACCATAACCCACATAAACACCATTAACCCAAACTGTAAGATTTGATTTTGCTGTACCAACATGCAGAAAAATATCTTTTCCTTCCCATGATTTATCGATTATAACTTCTCTTCTGTAAACTCCGGTCGGATTAAATTTTGTTGGAACAAATGGCGGGTTTGGAGCCATTAAATAATCAAAATCGTAAGTGGTATTTACGTAAACTGGAAATCCGTAACCGTTTACATCCCAACTTGCCGGAATTTTAAAATTATCCCAAGATTGATCGTTAAAATTGCTTTTTTCAAATTCCTTTGGAAGAGCTGCCGGACTGTCTACATATTTAAATTTCCAGGCTCCGTTAATATCTAAATAGTTTTTTGATGATCTCCAGTCATTATTAGCTGCTAATTTTTCATTTTCAAAAACATAATAAGCCGCGTGCATAGGCTCTCTGTTCTCTTCATTTATTTTTTCATTTTGCCAAAAAGGAATACTTTCCTGCGCCTGAACAGAAAATATAGAAACTATTGTGAGTGCGGCTATGAATACAGTTTTTTTCATTCTTTGATTTTTACTCTTGTAAATTCTTAAATTTTATTCCGTTAGAAAAATAATAAAGCATTCTTTCTTATGAAATAAAAACTCATACTATATTAAAACAAACAGAACCACAATTGTTATTATGGTTCAGAATACAAAAAATATAAAGTTCTTTAGATCAAAATCCGAATATCTGCATTAACCAACACTACAGACATCCGGATTTGATAAAAGTTACTAATTATTTAAACTTGCTTTTGTTTCCTTAATTGTTTTTAGATTGCTCTCAGATAAAGCACCGCCATCAAAAAAAGAAACTCCAACGGCACCATTTTCTTTTGCTAATAAAATGGCTTCTTTTAATTCCTTATCCGATTTTAATCCTGGAATGTAAATTCCGGTATTAACTTTCGTTTGTTTGCCTTGTAAATCGGCTACGCCTTGTTTTGTTGCATAACCAACCCAGTCAATTTCTTCATCATAAAAACTATGATAAATCATTGGATACACTTCATCGATATCCCATTTATCCCAACGTTGACGCACCATATGATCGGCCATTTCAGGATAAGGAAAAACTGCTGCCGTTAGTTTTTTATTGTGTTTGTGTACAATTTTATACGCATCATTTACCACAGCTTGTATCGCATTAAGTCTGAAGTTTTTCCACTCCATATCGATAGAAGTATTGTGACTCGTTTTTGGATTTTTATGATGTATTTTTTCAAATGCTTTTACACATTCGTCGCAATAGCAAAAATCAAATTGAGGTAATTCTACGTCCTGAACTAAGTTGTATTTTGGTAATAAACTAATTGGTAAAAAGATGTCCGGGAAACGAATGTAATCTAAGTGAACGCTTTCAATACCTTCAACTTTTGCCAGTTCTTCAACTAGATGTAAAACGTGTTCTCTTGATTCTTTTCTTGTTGGACATAACCATTGATAATAATCTACATACGGGCGGTTATCGAAACAAGATTTTCCTTCTTTACTTACCTGATACCAGTCCGGATGCTGTAAAGCAATTGAATCTCCGGGTCTGTTCATAGCCATAATCCAGGCATGCACTTTTAGACCTTCTTTTGCTGCTAAAGGCGCTATTCTTGTTAGTAGTTTTGGATCAGTTCCGGTATTTATTAATACTTCATCAATTCCTCCCTCTTTGTATTTTTTGAATTCTTTTGTATAATCTGCATCCGATTTTTTAGCGTCTGCGGTTGTCCAGACACCAAATTTAAAAGTGGTTTGTTCTTCTTTTTTAGTACAGGAAAAAATACTAAGTGCTAATAAAAAAAGTAATAGTTTTGGTAGTTTCATAGTGGTTTATTTTGATATTATTTTGCCGTCTTCTTCTATAATTAAGGTTTTATTCGAAAATGGACTTTTTACAACTATATTAAATCCAGATGCGTGATTTTCAAGTACTGGTTTTAATATTTTTCCATCAACAGTAATTGTTTTATTAGTAAGATCTGCTATCGATTTTGCCCATGTTTTATTTTTGTTCTGATATTCTTTTTGAGCTCTGTAAAGCGTGAATAATTCCCATTTGACTTTTTCATCCTGCGGAATTTCGAAACTATCTTTTCCTTCTTTGGAAGAAAAATAAACATAACCCCATTTTTCAGGTTCATGCATATTGATTACGCCCATAGGCGACCAAACCCAATTGTACTCCGGAAGAAATTTTCCTTCAGCATCTTTCTTGCGTTCATAACTGCCATTTTTAATATCATGCTGCCAATTAACTCTCGAAAAATTTACTCTCCAGAATTTATCTACAGGAACATTTTGATCAAAATAAGATGTTTTGTAAGACGCCCACGGAATTGCCATTTCTAAAACCCAGCCTTCATCAGTATCTTTTGGATTGTTTAATGTTCCGTTGATTTTTACTGCGGATTTTAAACCCGGAATATTCCAGTCATTAACAACAACTTTATCATCTTCTCTGTACGGTTTTGTTAAAAATAGATCCCAAGCTGTATTTAAAGCATTAATTTCTAATTCATAATAGTTAAAAGTGTCGCTATCGGGATCTATAAAAACTTCAAAATCATTGTTATAAAAAATAATGGTATCACGTTGTTTTAAATTGGCCCAAACATGCGGTTCCTCCATTTTTGCCAGTATATAAAAGTTGGTTTCGTCCCAAAGCATTTTTACTTTGGTTGCATATTTTGGTTTTATATCATTTGAGATATCTTCAAAAAGAGCAGTCCATTCTACTTTATTCCACGAAGCATCAGTTTCCTCTCCGTCAATTGTAATTGGAGTTGAAGTTTTAGCAGCTACATATGTTTTTGGCACAAGAGCTTTTTTCGATTGTGAATAGCCATTTATCGAAAGAATTCCTAAAGCAACCGCTAAACATTTAGATTTTAAAAGCATATTTTTTCTATAAACTGTTATCTTTTGTAAACTGCACCACTTCGCTTAATTTACCAAATGCTATAGCCACAACTGTATCAGCAGCACCATAATAAACAGCCAATTTATCTTCTTCTGTATCGTGCAAAGCAGCGCAAGGAAATACTACATTTGGTACATCTCCTACCATTTCATAAAGTTCTGCTGGTCCTAATAAATAAGGTTGTGTTCTGTATTTTACTTTATCCGGAGAATTGACATCTAAAAGTGCTGAACCCATTGCATAACGGAAACCGTTGCAGGTATTGATAACACCGTGATAAATCATTAACCAGCCTTCGTTGGTTAGAATTGGAATTGGTCCCGCTCCTACTTTTGTACACTGCCACGCGCTGTCTTCAAACGGAGTTGGTTTCATTACCAAACGGTGTTCTCCCCAATATTTCATATCCGGGCTGTAGCTGATCCAAATATCTCCAAAAGGCGTATGACCGTTATCACTCGGACGGCTTAACATCGCGTATTTTCCGTTAATTTTCTGTGGAAACAAAACTCCATTTCTGTTGAACGGTAAAAAGGCATTTTCACATTGAAAAAACTCCTTAAAGTCAAAAGTATAGCCAATTCCGATTGTTGGTCCGTTGTATCCATTACACCACGTAATCCAGTAACGATCTTCGATAAAAACAACACGAGGATCGTATTTGTATGCCGATTCGATCATTTCAGTATTTCCTGACTGCATTACAATTGGTTCATGATTAATGTCCCAATCGATTCCGTTTTTACTGAAACCAGCAAAAATATTCATTTGAACTGCTTTATTATCGCATCTGAAAACACCTGCAAAGCCATCTTCAAAAGGAACAACTGCACTGTTAAAAATACTGTTTGACGATGGTATAGCATATCTCTCTATAATAGGATTTTCAGAATATCTCCACATTACATCGTTGCTGTTTTCGGGTCTGTCTTGCCAAGGAATAGTGCTCATCTTTTTATATATTGTTTTGTTGTTTTTTATTTATTCTTTTCTTTAAAAACACATAGAAACATAGATGCTGAAAAAAACATAGCTATGTGTGGAAAACTAGTTTTTCACAATTGAAGTTCTATGTCCTATGCGTTTAATATTTTTTTATATTCTATAATGCTTTGTTCTCAATCTTGTCGTCCTGAGGAACGAAGGATCACACTAGAAGCTCCGCAATCTATATCGCCAATCTTTGTCGAGTTTCGTGTGTGATCCTTCGTTCCTCAGGATGACAAACTGTGAGTACTATCTTATCTAATCTTCAATTCTTCTCACCTTATCCAGCCACGTAAATTTCAAAATTGTTGTCGTCACTAAAAATACTACAAGTGCCATAATCGCTTTTGGATAATCTCTTATAACGAAGTATATCGGAAGTAAAATCATACTCGACTGCCATACAATTCCGATAACACAATTGAGCATATCTTTCCAGAAATCATTATTCTTTTCGAAACTCTGATCTTCTAATTTTAATGTTTTATAAACCGGGCTCCACCATCCCCACGGCCTAACATTGGCATAGAAAGATCTTAACACATCCATATCAGTTGGTTTGCTTAAGAAAGTTCCCAAAAGACAACCTAAAATAGAGAAACCAAATATTACCGGAAATAAGTAAATAGCCTGTACTTCTGACAAATCATATAAAAATGATCCTTGTGTAAAAGTTCCTTTATACTGTCCTAAAACGAACTGTAAAGAAGCGACAATTAAACCCGCAAACATTCCCCAGAAATAACCCCAGCCGTTAAAGCGCCACCAAATCCATTTTAGAAAATTGGCTGCTACATAACCTCCATACAAAGCGCTGGTAATCCATAAGGTTAAGGAATTGATAGAATCTGCAAAGAATCCCATGAAAACTCCTAAACCAACCACCACGAAAGAAGAAATCTGGCTCACCTTAATATAATGTGCATTGGTTGCAACCGGTTTGAAGTATTTTTTATAAATATCATTTACAATATACGCTGGTCCTGCATTTACAAAAGCCGAGAATCCGGACATAAACGCCGCCAATAAACCCGCAAGTAAAAGTCCTTTTATTCCGACTGGTAAATATAAATTAACCACTTTAGGCATTAATAATTCTAAATCGGCTCCGGTTAAACCTGTATTCGCATTTAATTCCGGTGCAAGATTGATCAAAGCAATTACCACAATTCCTGTGATTAATAAATATCTTGGAATGAACAAAATCAAGTTGGTGAAACCGCTCATATAAGCTGCTTCTTTTACTGATTTTGTAGAGAGAATTCTTTGTAAATCATAACTCGGCGTTGGTCCGGCAACACTGGCAAAGAAGCCTTTAAACAATGTCATGCCGATAAAAGCTCCAAACATTTTATAACCTTCAGAATCAATTAAATTATTGAAGGTCTGAAACTTTTCACTCCATTGGGTTTCAAACTGCCATCCGAAGAAAACATTTTTCCATTCTTCCGTAATAACTGAATTAATCTGAATATCTGTATAATTCACAAAAGCATAACCGGCGATCAAAACACTGGCAATAATCATAATTAAATATTGCACTACTTCTGTTGCAACAACAGAAAACATTCCGCCTTTAACCGTGTAAATTGTAGTTAAAAATATAATTATCAAAGCATAAGATCGCTCTGATGTCAATAGAATTAAATCTCCATATTGAAGCGTTAAATCCCAGGGAAGAATAATAGTGATGAATTTCCCGATTCCTTCAAAGAAATAAGCGATAAAACCAATTGTAGAAATGATGGCAAAAATAGCCACAATAATATGCGATGCTTTTCCGGCTCTGTCGTTTCCAAAACGGGTTAAAATCCATTCAGAACCTGTCATTACTTTTGATCTTCGAATCCAGACTGCGAGGAACATCATTACAAAAATCTGATTCCAAATTGGCCAAAGCCACATAAACATGAAACTTTTTACACCATATAAAAACAGAACGCCAATCATCCAGGAAGTTCCTGAAACATCAAACATTCCGGAACCGTTACTTAAACCTAAAAAATACCATTTGATTGTTTTTCCGCCAAGGAAATAATCATCTAATCCTTTTGATGCTTTTCTTGAAATCCAAATTCCTATTCCTACTGAAAGCAGAATATAGGCTACGATGATCGATACGTCAATGATATCCATTAATTTTTATTGTTATTTATTGGTTAGTTAATTTATTTTAGGTTTTTGCGTACTGGTTATTTTTTGGTGAATCGCTATATGGAACTCATTTTACATTGATTTCAGAATCCTGAGGAAAAATTTGTTGATGATGCGATATTGTTTCTTCGTTAACATGATTTCATTATTTTATACCTAGATTGATTTAGTGAAGAAAACGGGATTTAAAAAAATCTTACCGACTTTTATTTTTGTACACTTTTATTTTACAACTTGCAATCAGAATTGGCAATAAAATAAAAGACCGATTTCTTCAGATAAAAACAATCTTAATTTAACTCTAAATCTAAACAAATTTGATTTTTAGGAAAACTATTTTAGACGGACGACATATAAACGAAGATAAACATCAAAAAAAGTCACAAAAAACACTCTTATTATGAATTTCAGTTCTGGCAAACTTTATCGTATACCGCTGCGTTATCATGTCCTTTTTTGGCTTACTTACTTTTTATTTAACACTTTTCGATGGGGAAGTTATTTTGACGATTACTGGTATTCCTTAAAAACAAATTTGCTTGGTTTTCCTATTCATATGACGTTATGTTATTTGAATATTTTGGTTTTTATGCCTTTTCTGGTTTATAGAAAAAAGTACATCTTGTATGTACTCGCAATTCTGTCTTCTATTTTCCTGATGGTTATAATTAAATACAATCTTACCTATTTATTAATAGCACATAATGTTTGGCCCGAAGGACCAGAAGTTATAACCAAACTGACACTCAATTATACCATTGAAATGATGATGGGAGAATTATATGTTATCACTTTTGTGGCAGCAATTAAAATAACCTTCGATTTTTTGAAAGAACAAAAAAGAGTTACCGATCTTGAAAAATCACAATTAGAAACAGAATTACTTTTTTTGAAGTCTCAAATTTCTCCGCATTTCTTCTTTAATACGTTGAATAACATTTATTCTTTATCTGTAGAAAAATCAAACAAAACACCAAAAGTCGTTATAAAACTTTCTGAATTAATGCGTTACATGCTTTATGATACCAAAAGCAAAAGACAAACATTAGAAAATGAAATACTCTGTATTCAAAATTATCTGGATCTGGAGCGCATTAGAAATGATGACCGATTAGAAGTAAATATGTCTATTTCAGGAGATATTCATGATAAGGAAATTGCTCCCATAATTTTATTGACTTTTATTGAAAACGCTTTTAAACATGGTGTAAACAGAAACACAGGAAAAGTAATAATTAATATTGATTTTAAGGTAAAAGACGATTATCTGCATTTTACGATTTCTAACCCAATGCCAGAAATTACGCAACATACAGACAATTTTAACCAGTCAAGTGGTATAGGAATTGAAAATGTAAAAAAAAGACTTGAATTAGGTTATAATAAAAAGGAATACAAACTTTCTTTTAAAAATAAAAAGAATATTTTTGTCGTGAAGCTTAAAATTAAAGTCGCTTAATACAGCTTAGTTTAAAAAATACCACTAAAATTATTTCGCTCAAAAAATAATATTTATAAAGATGAAAATAAATTGTTTAATCATAGATGATGAACCATTGGCAATTAATGTCATTAAAAATTATTTAGAGCCAATTGAAAATTTTGAGGTAATAAACACTTTTAGTAATCCAATAGAAGGTTTAAATTTTTTGAAAAATAATACTGTTGATGTGATTTTTCTGGATATTAATATGCCTGTTCTTGATGGTATCAATTTTATAAAAAGCCTCGAAAATCCACCTTTACTTATTATTACCAGCGCTTATAGCCAATTTGCAATCGAAACTTACGAATTAGATGTTTTAGATTATCTGGTTAAACCGATTGAATTTCCGAGATTGATGAAAGCTTTAAACAAAGTAAGTAAAAGACTTGAAAATAAAAACAATAGTCCGCAGGAAATCAATCCAGAAAGTCCATTTATTTTTGTGAAAATTGATAAAAAGAGAATGAAGAAGATTTTCTTTAATGAAATTTTAGTCATTGAAAGCTTAAAAGATTATCTGAAAATAAATACCCTAACTGGCAAGTACATTATTCACAGCACCTTATCAGATTTCACCGATTTACTTCCCGAAAGAAATTTTTTAAGAATCCACAGATCGTACACCATTGCCATTGACAAAATCGACGCCGTTGAAGGAAACAGTATTGAAATTGAAGGCCTTAGGTATGTAATTGGCAGATCGTATATGGAGCATGTAAAACAAAGAATTTTGAATTCTTCTATTTAAAACAAAGTCGCCAATCTTTGTCGAGCCACTAGTGTGATCCTTCCTTCGTCAGGATGACAAGATCGCGCAAAACTTCTAACATTTCACGTATAACATTTAACAAATAAAAAAATGCAGCCTTACCAGGGCTGCATTTTCAAGTTGGTAACTAACCACCAAATAAACCACATGAAAATAGTTTATTATATTTTTAATCAATCTAGAAATAATAACGTTTAAAAGCTTCGATAGCCGAGTAATCTGCTAATCCTAAAGCGTGATATTTTTCAGCTGTTAATCTGTTTCTGTCTTCTACTCTTACCCAGAATTCTCTACTGTCATCTCCCTGAAACATAACGCCGTCTTTTTGTGACTGGTGATAGAAAATAGCATGACGTTTTTTAAGCACCTGATCCGGACTCATTGGAACCGCCATTTCAATTTGGTACGATTCCCATTCATGCCACGCTCCTCTGTACAACCAAACCCAGCAGTCATCCATATAACTTTTGTTTTTTAATCGTTTTAAAGCTTCAAATAAACTGTCCAGACATACTTTATGCGTTCCGTGTGGATCTGCTAAATCTCCGGCGGCATAAATTTGGTGTGGTTTAATTCTTTCGATTATATCACACATAATTTCGATATCTGCTTCGCCAAGATTATTTTTCTTAACTGTTCCGGTTTCATAAAAAGGAAGATCCAGAAAATTTACATTTGAATCCGGTAATCCTAAATAACGTGTAGCGGCGAGAGATTCACTTCTTCTGATCAAACCTTTTAGCTTTCTCACTTCTAATGAATCAATATCATTGCTTTTTTTGTTTTTCAAGAAGTTGATAATATTTTCAGATTCCACTGAATTGCTATTCAACGCTTTTGAAATCTCAGCAAATTTTAATGCTTCTTCATTTGAAACTGCAATATTTCCTGAGGTTTGATACGCAATATGAACATCATGCCCTTGCTCTACCAATCGGTCAAAAGTTCCTCCCATCGAAATAACATCATCATCCGGATGTGGACTAAAAATGATAATTCTTTTTCTTTCCGGAGTTGCACGTTCTGGTCTGTACGTATCGTCTGCATTTGGTTTTCCTCCCGGCCAGCCTGTAATAGTTTGCTGCATTTTATTAAACATCTTAATGTTTAAATGATAAGCAGTACCTTCTTCAGTCAAAACGCTCGACATTCCGTTATCGTTATAATCTTTGTCAGTCAGTTTAAGGAAAGGCTTTTGAGTCAGTTCGCTTAACCAAGCCACAGCTTTTAATTTTAATTCTTCTGTCCAGATTACCGATTTTACTAACCAGGGCGTTTTTACTCTCGTTAATTCTGACGAAGCTTCTGTATCTAAAACAAATGTAGTATTGTTGTGCTGTTGCAGATAAGTTGCCGGTACTCTTGAAGAAATTTCGCCTTCAATTGTCTTTTTAATGATTTCAGCTTTACTGATTCCCCATCCTAACAATACAATTCTTTTGGCATTTTTTACAGTGCCAATTCCCATTGTAATGGCTTTTCTGGGTACATTATCAATACCTAAAAACGAAGATGCAGCATCAACACGGGTAAGGTGATCCAATGTAATACTTCTGGTTCCTGAATTTACGTGAGATCCAGGTTCATTAAATCCAATATGACCAGTTCTACCAATTCCTAAAAGTTGAAAATCAAGTCCGCCGTAATCTTTAATTTTCATTTCATAGTCAATACAATATTGCTGAAGATCTTCGGCACTCACATTTCCGTCAGGAATATTAACATTTTGAGGAAGAATATCAACATGATTAAAAAGATGTTCATGCATAAAGTGCCAGTAACTCTGAATATTGTTTTTATCCATTGGATAATATTCATCTAAATTAAAGGTCACCACATTTGCGAAACTCAAACCTTCTTCTTTATGAAGTCGTACTAATTCTTCGTATACTTTTATAGGTGAAGATCCTGTTGCTAACCCTAAAACACAAGGTTCGTTCAGCTCTTCTTTTCTCTGAATAATGTTAGCAATTTCCTGAGCTACTAATATCGAAGCTTCCTGAGATGATTCAAAAATTACATTATGAATCTTCTCAAAACGGGTTTCTTCAAACTTTCCTGCTTCTTTAAAATTGATGGTTTCTTTAATCATTTGTGTGTTGTCATTTAATTAATCAGGATAAAATTATGTATTACATATTCTAAACAATTAAAAATTCGACAGATGACTTGTAACCTTCGGCAAAAAGCATAAATAGAAACTTAAAGAAATACGCAACAACAATAAAATCTAAAAATCAGCTTGTTATTATTGATAAAAATAAAAAGGGATTAATTCATTTGTGATGAATTAATCCCTTTTATGTATTCTTAGATAATCTTAACAGCAATAAAAAACCTAAAATTTAAATGTCACATTTGCGGTAACACGCGTTGGATTTTGGGCTGCAAGCCTGTAAGACCAATATTTTTCATTTGTTAAGTTGTCAATTTTAAGACCAATTCTATATTTTGGCTGATCATAAAAAAGAGAAGCATCTAAAACCGTATAAGACGGAATTGAGAATTTAAAAGTCGTTGTGTTGGTCTGATAATATTCACTTCCGTAAATACCTCCAAAACCAATTCCTAAACCTTGCGCGCGACCCGTTACCAGTCTGTAACTTGCCCATAAATTAGCTGTTCTCGGAGATCCTGCGGTAGCTGGTCGTAAACCCTGAACACTTGCATTGCTCTTTTCGTATTTACTATCATTATAGGTATAACCTGCCACAATATTTAATCCTGAAATTGGATTGGCAATCAATTCGGCTTCAAAACCTTTACTAACCTGCGTTCCATCCTGAATTGAATAGTTAACATGATCCGGATCATCACGTGTTATGTTAGTCACGGCAATGTCATAATAACTTAGCGTAGCTGATATTTTATTAAGATCAAATTTAAAACCACCTTCCCATTGATTCGCCTGATTTGGTTTGAAAGTATTACCATTGAAATCAGAACCAGAAACATTACTAAATCCATTCATATAATTACCAAAAGCTGCTACTTTATCTTTTACAATTTGGTACACTACTCCAAATTTTGGAGAAACCGCAGTCTGATTATAATTTCCAGCAATAGAGTCCTTGCTAGGATAATAGGTACCGTGATTCTCATATTTATCAATACGAACACCACCCATTACTAATAATTTGTCGGTTACATTTAAAACATCAGAAACATAAGCGCTATAAGTATCTTCATCGTTAGATACAAAATTGGTAAAAGTAGCATTGGCAAACATTGGTTCTACTTTTTGGATATTAAAATTATCATAAGCTGCACCTGGCTTCTTATAATCCATTGCCGGCATATTAACTATCGCATCGTTTCTTGTAGCACGTAAACTGTAAAAATCCAGACCGGCTACTACTCTGTTTTTCAGCTTGCCAATATTAAATTTTCCAATAAAATTTTGCTGAATATCTGTTCCATAAAACGGTGATTCCTGATAGGTTACCTGTTGTCTTAAAGTTGTAGCAGACCTCATTTGCAAAGCGACTACATAACCATCAGATGACGATCTTGTTCTTGATAAAATAGTTTGAGAAGTCCATTCATCAGACATTTTATACATTAACTGTGCAAAAATATTGTATTGCTGACTTGTATAATTGATGGTGTTATTGGCAAAAGATAATTTATAAGGAATATTAAGTTCCTCAATACTGCTTTGTGTATTTGCTACCACAAACGGAGCCAATCTGGTTGGCGAAGTTGCTTTGTACATACTAAATTCTGCATCGATTAAAAGTGTTAACATGTCATTGATTGCGTATGAGAAACTTGGTGCAATTGAAAAATTTTTGTTGAATCCGGCATCCTGAAAACTTCTTTCGCTATGCAAAGCCGTGTTGATTCTGAACAAAGCTGTTTTATCCTCATTTAGTGGCGTATTAACATCAAAAGTTAATCGGTTTAAATCCCAACTTGCTGCAGAATAGGAAACTTCACCTTTAAAAGTATCAAAAGGCTTTTTCGTAACACGATTAAATAAACCTCCAAATGATGATAATGTACTTCCAAAAAGTGTTGCAGATGGTCCTTTGATAACCTCAATACGCTCTAAATTGGAAGGATCAATTGTAGTGTAAGTAAAACTTCCAACACCGTTTCTAACTACTTGCGGAGTTGGAAAACCTCTTGACATAGAAGTCGTACGACCCTGATTTCTCACTTCGGCGATACCGGCTCCGGGAACATTTTTAAAAGCACTATTGTAATCTGTTACAACCTGCTCTTTCATTAATTCCTTACTTACGACGATATAAACTTGTGAATTTTCAATGTTTTTTAAAGGCATTTTGGCAACATCAAAACTCTCTTTTTTGGCAAAACGATTTCCTCCTGTACGAATTACTACATCTTCCAGATTTTGAACAGATGAATTTACTTTGATATCAACTGAAACCGATGGAGTTTGTTCTGTGATTTCAACAGTTTCTGTAGAAGATTCATAACCAGACATGGTAACTTCTAAAGTATATTTTCCGAATGGTACTTTTTTAAACTCAAAATTACCTGCCGAATTCGTTACTGCGTTCTTGTTTAATTCGATTAGTTTCACAATTACACCCTGACTCGCATTTCCGTCATTTGTAATTACGCTACCCGAAATTGAGCCTGCAGCTGATGTCTGAGCCATAACAGATCCAGAAGTAAATAATAGAGACATCAGTAGCAAAAGTGCTGATGCCGTTTGTAAACCTGCTATTTTTTTATTTGAAAATTTTATAAAATCGGAAATTAATAGTAATGGTATTTTCATGCTTTATATTTATTTAAACTGATTCTAAATTAAAGCGCAAAAGAACAATATATTTTGAAATATATCAAGAGGGAATTGTTATTTTTTAAAATAAATTCAGCTTAAAATTATATACAAACACTTATTTATAGTTTTCCTTACAGACATTTTTGATCAGCTTAATTTCATCGAGTTGAGCAATAATTGAATTTATTATTGCTTGAAAAAGAAGAAAAAATATTTTCAATTTAAGTTACTATTTATTTGACCCAACCATAAAAAAAAAAGAGCTCCAATGAAATTTGAAACTCTTTTTTTAATTTTTTTTAATCTTTTCTTCCGTAAAGCAATACTCTTTTAAAAGAATAAATTGCTGGAAGTTTCGGAAAATGTATTGCTATTCTTTCTTTAAATATTTTTATAAAAAGTGCTGCCTGATCTGCTTCAAGCTTTTCTATATAAGGTATCAGGGCAGAACCTGAAATAAAATTATAAAGAGTTTCATGATCATTGGCAATTATGGGATATACTTTTTGCTGAAGCTGAAGATCCTGAAGTCCGCCGTCAAAAAGAATTTGCGCGTAGGCATCAATACTTAAAACCGGTGAATCTCTTTTATATCCATTTAAATAAGATTTAAAAGGTTCTTCATCAACTAATTCAGAAAGAATTATATTGAGTTTGTTTCCTGGCTGAAAAGGCATTTGTACTGCAAACTGTCCTTTCGGATTAATCAATTCGATCAATTTAGGAAACAATATTTCATGATCATCCGACCATTGCAAAGCAGCGTTGCTAAAAATCAAATCCCATTTTTCGCCAGAATTTATTGTTTCTTCTGTAGTTGCTTTACGAAAATGCAGATTATTGGTTTCTAACGATTTTGATTTTTCTAACATTTCTGCAGAAGAATCAACACCAAGAAAATTGGCATCTGAAAATCGATCTGCCAAAATAGCTGTTTGTTCACCAGTACCGCATCCTAAATCAATTGCTTTCATTTCATCCATCGGTTGAATAAAATCAATTAAATCATAAAAAGGCTGATAGCGAATATTTTTGAACTTATTATATATTTCGGGATCCCAAGGCATCTGTGTGTGTTTTAATAAAATTGTGTTAGTAGCTAATGTACAAAATTATTCAGTTGCAACATGGAGTGCTCTATATCTATTGAAAGCCATAAAAATTAAAGCGATAATTAAGATCAAAGATATGTTTGCAAATCCAAGCAATAATTGACTTTTAACGGCATATAAATTAACGAATCCATAGCTAAAAACAGAACTTACCATGTATGTAGCACCACCTGTAAGTCCGCTTGCTATACCTGCATTTTTTGAAAAGCGGCTTAGGCAATAACCGTAAATAATATTAAATATAAAACCTCCACAAACATTTAGTCCCATTGTAAAACCAATAACAGTATAAATATTACTCACAAATTGTGATGTAAAAATCATTAATAATACTAAAGTAAGCTGCAGAGAAACGGCGATTGTTACTTTTTTTACTAAAGGTTTATGGATAAGAGATTTGGCAATAATTCCACCAGTCATAACAGATAAACCAGACAATAATGAACTATAACCTGTTGTAATTGCAGAATAACCAAATACACGTTCAATTATAAAAGGACTAACTAAATTGTATATCACGACTAATCCAAAACAAATACCAAGAACTACAATTCCTAATGTAAAATCTGCTGTTTTTAGCATACCTGAATAGGTTTGTGCAATAGATTTAAATTTAAATGGATGAAAATATTTTATAGTTTCTCCACTATATAGAAGTTCCAAAATCAAAAAAAGTAATGATAGTCCGCCAAGAAAGTAAAAGTTAGATCTCCAGCCGAATAAACTTTGCAGATAACCTCCTAAAAATGGAGCCATGATAGGCGCACAAGCCCAAATGATAGAAAACAAACTGATATAACTTTTTAATTTGTCACCAGAATACAGATCTACAAAATAAGCACGTTTCGAGACTACAATAAAGGCAATTGCAATTCCCTGAATTACACGCATGGCATATATAACATAGATACTTGGTACAAAAGCAATAACAAAACTTGTTACTGAAAAGACAGCCAATGAAGCAATACTGATTTTAAAACGTCCAAAACTATCCAATATACTGCCTATAAAAATCTGGCTTACACCCAAACTGAACATAAAAAAAACTAATGAAAGCTGAATGGCGCCTGCCGAAACATTTAAATCTTTTGCCATGGCAGGAAGTGATGGCAAATAAATATCTGTTGCAAATCCGGATAACGGTATAAGTGCCAGAGCTAGTAACGTGCTGAAACCTTTATGGTTTTCTTGTAAATTTTTCATTTTGTAAAATTAATTATTAATAAAATAGACCGATTGGTCTAAAATTGTTTAAAAAAAATATGTTATAAAACATATCTTTCAAATTCATTTTTGATGCTATCTACTACGATATTCATTTGATCATTATTCCCTAATACTTTTCGACACAAAATACCGCCTTCTATCATAGCAAAAGCTTTAATACTAAAATGTCCGGGGTTTATTTCTGCGGATAATTCTTTATTCTGAATCCCCCCTTCAATTATAGTATAAAACCTTTTCTGAGCTGAAAGAATTGCTTTTTTTACCTGTTCTTTCATCATCGGATTTGTATCATCGGCTTCTACTCCAAAATTTAGAATTGGACAACCTTCTAACATGTTTTTGCCATTGCCATAAACATCCAGTAAATTAAAAAGTTTTTCTTTTGCAGATTTCCCTTTAGAAACAGCTAAATCTAATTTGGAGGCTAACTGTGTTCTTAGATATATAAAAGATTCCATACAGATTTCCTCTTTATTCTCAAAATTACCGTAGATACCGCCTTTAGCCAATTTTGTAGCCTGCATAATATCACTCAATGAAGTCCCTGCCATGCCTTTCTTATTAATAAGAGGCGCCGACGTTTCAATTATAAATTGTCTAGTTCGTTCTGCTTTACTCATGATTTCCAAATTCTACACTGCAAATATAGACCGAACGGTCTTTATTTTGCAACTATTTTAACTTTTATTTAAAAAATGCTTATTATCAACCCTTTAAATCATCAAAATAAGATGTTGTTTCAGTGATTAACGCCTGCATTAATTCGGTGGCTTTAGTATGTTTTAAAATGGGTGCAATTTGTCCTCCCCAAAATAAAATCATATCCCATTTTTCCTGATCTAATGCTGCTTTACGCAATGGTGACATAAAAGTTGTTTGCAATGGAAATGGTAAAATATTTGCTTCTTTACCAATAAGTTCTTTAGCAATTCTACTGGTTATTCCACGGCCTAATCTTCCGGTATAAGCTCGTGACAAAGTCGAATATTTAGCTGCATCTGAGAACAACATTTCTTTATGAATGGGTAACGCATTCGATTCATCAACGGCTAAAAAAGCAGTTCCGATTTGGGCTGCACTTGCTCCCAAAGCTAACGCCGCCGCAACTCCTTTTCCGTTTGCAATTCCACCCGCTGCAATTACCGGAATTTTTACTTTTTCACGAATTAATTGCAATAAAACAAAAGTTCCGTTTAAAGAGCTTTCTGCCGAAGCTAAAAAAGAAGGTCTGTGTCCACCAGCTTCAAAACCGGATGCGATAATCATATCGACACCTGAGTTTTCTAAAAAAATAGCTTCGTCTAAAGTGGTTGCTGCTCCAACAGTTACAATTCCTAATTTTCTACATTGCTCTAAAACATCAGCAGGCAACGCTCCAAACATAAAACTGAAAACTTTTGGGCGAATATCTAAAATTACTTCCAATTGATTTTCGAATCTGGATTGAAAGGAAGCTGGTTTTTCTGGTAACGGGATTCCGACTTCATCAAAATAAGGTTTGAATAACGCTGCAGCTTTATTGAATTGTTCGTCTGATAAACCCGATTCCGCAATATCATGATCTGAAACCCACAGATTAATGTTATAAGGTTTATCAGTTGCGGCTCTTATTTGCTTATCGATCTCAAAAATTTCCTGAGGTGTCATTGTATACGCTCCGTAACCTCCAAGTCCGCCAGCATTTGAAACGGCAGCTGTTAATGCCACAGAGGATAGATTACCTCCAAATGGTCCTTGCAATATTGGATATTGAATTCCAAGTAATTCTGTTGCTTTTGTATTGTACCACATCACTTTAAATTTAAGTTTAAATTTATTCCGTTACGTTAGTCAGCATTTTATTGACAATATACCATTTGCCATTAATCTTATGGAAAGATAAAAAATCCCGATAATTAAACTCGTACATTTTTACATTAATCTCCGCCATCGCAATTGAATTTACGATTTTTATATTCAGAATTTCACCCTTAAAAGGTTTACCCGAATCTTTCGGACTTTGTCTGTTTTTCACACCATTTAAATAAAGGTCTGCTGTTTTAAAATACGGCTGTCCGTTTACATCTCCATATACTAATGTTCCAGGATAAAAAATAGTTTCTAACAGTATGGCATCTCCTTCATAAATGCCTTTAAAATAATAATTTTCTATTGCATCTGTAATAGCTTCTGTATCTGAATTATGAGTTTTCATTGTGTTATTGTTTTGTGCTTTCATGGCCTGTGTATTATAGAACATAAAAGCGATTAATAAAATTACTTTTAATACCAACAATTTTGATTTTTGTAGTTTCATGATTTTAAAGTTTATAATTACACTACAAATTTCAAAAGAAACAGCGAGAAGACTACGTGATCTACATCACTTTAAATACTTATTTAGATTTTACTCTCGGATCAAATTGCTTATCCAGATATTCTAAACCAAGTGGGCCTATGGCATATACCTGAGTAATATAATCTCCTGATTTAGCAAGATGAAAATGAGGAGTGTTTCCCGGTAATATTATTACTGAACCAGGAGGATAGGCTTGTAATTTATTTTCATCGTACTTGTCTCCTATTCCAATATAAAAAACGCCTGAAATTACCGTATAAATCCTGTCTTCCGGATGTACATGTGGCATTATTTTTTCGCCATTGGGCACCTTTACCCTAACAATAAAGGGTTCCGCTTTAGTTGGATTACCTACTAAAATGGCCAGTTTTACTTTTTCAGGAAAAACAGGAAATGATTTCCAGACTATATTCTCCGAATTGATAAAATTAAATTCTTTAGAACTTAGTCCCTGTGCAGAACTCAGGTTAGTACCAATAAAAATAAAGGATAGCATTAAGATGCTGTTAAAAAACATATTAGATCTCATAATGAACCTATTTAAATTATTAAAAAAGATTTGGTA
This sequence comes from Flavobacterium sp. GW821-FHT11G01, assembly GCF_058808175.1. Taxonomy (NCBI): domain Bacteria; kingdom Pseudomonadati; phylum Bacteroidota; class Flavobacteriia; order Flavobacteriales; family Flavobacteriaceae; genus Flavobacterium; species Flavobacterium sp. GW821-FHT11G01. The sequence continues at coordinate 167,036 of NZ_JBXARK010000007.1, forward strand.
CAGCTGCTTTTAAAACCATACCAAATCATTAAATCTGAAGATTTATTAGTTTATTTTTGATAATAACTTAGTAGCTACTTCTTCTGAAGATTGCGGATTTTGACCTGTTAATAATAAGCCATCTTCTACTATATAAGAACTCCAATCAGAACCTTGAGAATATTTACCTCCGCGTTCTTTTAATTTATCTTCTAATAAAAACGGCACCACTTTGGTTAATCCAACGGCTCCTTCTTCAGTGTTAGTAAAACCTGTTACTTTTTTTCCCGCAATCAGATATTTTCCGTTTTTGTCTTTAACATTTACCAAAGCTGCCGGTGCATGACATACAAAAGCAATTGGTTTGCTATTATTGTAAAAATCCTGAATAAGTTTTATCGAATTTTTATCAGTAGCCAAATCCCACATTGGACCATGGCCTCCAGGATAGAAAACTGCTTTGAAATCCTTTTGTTTAACACTTGTAATTTTTACTGTACCAGCCAATGCATTTTGTGCTTTTTTATCTGCATAAAAGCGCTTAGTTGCCGGAGTTTGAAATGATGGATCGTTACTTTTTGGGTCGATTGGAGCCTGTCCGCCATTTGGAGTAGCAATTACTACTTCAATTCCTTTGTCTAAAAAGAAATAATAAGGTGTCGCAAATTCTTCAATCCATGAACCGGTTAATTCCCCGGTATCACCTAATTTATTGTGTGAAGTCAAAACAAATAATACTTTTGTTTTTTTGTTTTCCTGCGCAATAGTCGCAAAGCTATTTATTGCAAAAAGAGCAATAAATAATGATTTAATTATATTTTTCATTTTTCTTATTATTATACTTCAATGCTTTATGTTGCTACAAAGCATTGAAGCAATTATTATTCTTTTCAAATTAATTTAAATTATGACCAGCTGCTTTACCACCATCAACATTGATAATTGATCCGGTAATAAAAGTGCTTTTTGCAACAACGTATACCATTTCGGCAACATCATCGATTTCTCCTACTCTGTTTAGTAAATGTAAACCTGCACTTTGATCGGCTTTATCGCCATGCATCGGTGTTCTGATAACTCCCGGAGCAACAGTATTAAAACGAATATTTTGTTTCCCGAATTCTGCTGCCAACTGAATTGTTAAAGCATGAATGGCACCTTTACTTGAAACAGGAGCCGAAGCTGGCCATCCGCCTAATCCATGATTTACTAAAGGTGTTCCGATATTAATTACAACACCATCTTTTTGTTTTAACATTTGAGGAACAACAGCTTGCGTAGTAAAATAAGTTCCTTTTAAATTTGTAGTTAAAAACTTGTCTAAGTAAGCTTCATCAACTTCCAAAAATGGTTTGCTGTCAAAAATTCCGGCATTGTTTACCAATACATCTACAGAACCAAATTTTTCAAGTGCGATTTTTACCAGTTGTTCACCTGTATTTTTATCGCTGATATCTCCTGCGTACATCGCCAAATTATCTCCTGCACCAAATTCATTATAGGCAATCTCCAATGAAGCTGGAGTCACTGAATTAATTACTACATTATCGCCTCTGTCTAAAAAATATTTAGCGATTCCTTTTCCTATACCAGATGCTGCACCTGTTACGATTATTGTTTGTTTTTTCATGATACTTATTTTTTATCGGCAGTTATGCCTTTTTCTCTTAATACTGATACTTGTTCTCCTGCGTAACCCCAATCGTCTAAATCAATTTCCTGAATCACGATATGAGTTAAGTGCGGATCTTTGTTTAATACTTCTGTAATCAAATTGGTTATACCACTGATTAATTCCTGTTTTTGCTCGCGGGTTACTCCTTCGCGGGTCAATTCGATTTTTACGTAAGGCATGTCTTTAGTTTTTAGATTGTTCTGTAAAGATGGCTTCGGCAGTAATATTAAAATCAAGTTCGAAGTCATTATAAATTAAGGTATCTCCTAAATCTTTAAAGAAATTTCCTGAACGGAATTTGATATCATATTTAGTACGATCAATTACCAGTTTACCTGAAAGTGAAATGGTATTTCTATTGTTTTCAACTGTTGCTTCAAAACCAACAAGGTGTGTAATATCTTTTATAGTAAGATTACCTTCAAGATAATAAGTGCTGTCTGATACTTCTCTAACAGTAAGAATATCAAAAGAGGCAGTAGGAAATTTTTCGATTGAGAAGAAATCATCAGAGGCAAGATGACCCGCGAATTGTGCGTTTGTTGCCGGATCTGTTACATCCAGAATTTTAATTGAAGAAGTGTTGATGATAACATAACCTTCTTTTATTTTTCCACCAACAAGGGTGAAAAGACCATCTTTGATACCAATTGTACCATTATGTGCACCAGTAACTTTTCTACCAGTCCATTCTACGTTGCTATTTGAGCTTACGATTTTAAAATTTGTTGTTTCCATTTTTATTGTATTTAAAAGTACAATACAAAGGAACGGCGACTATCAAAATTGGTTACGTGACCTAGATCACATTCTGATTTGGGGTTAATCAGGGAATTATATTGGCTTATTTCACGCAGATTTAAGTTTTATATATGTTGCCTTTTTAATCTCGCAAAGGCGCAAAGCCGCGAAGTTTTTTATTTCACGCAGATTTATATTAATCTGCGAGGAAAATTTTTATTTACAGCTCCAAAAAATTACAGCTTCTTTTACGAGCTATGCAATCGGCTTAAAGTTTCTCTTGAAACTCCTAAATAGGCAGCAATCAAATGTTTTGGGACAAGATTGTATAATTGGGGATACAATGCCAAAAGTTCTTCATATCTTTTTTTGACATTATTATTCATAAAGGACAAAAGCCTTTTTTGAGAAGCTATATAGCCTCTGTTAGTTCGCCAGCGGAAAAAATGTTCAAGCTGATGAAATTCCCTGCACAATTTTTCACGGTCACTATTAGAAAGGCAGACTACTTCTGCATCTGTAATACAATCAATGCTTATTGTTGCAGGCGTCTGATTGTATAAAGCGGCAAAATCAGAGGCCCACCAGGTTGGCATGGCAAACTGTAATATATACATTTTGATTTCATCATTTATATAAAAAGCCTTCAGACAACCCGAAATCACAAAATATTCGCAATCTACTTTATCTCCTTCACTAATGATAACCTGGCCTTTTTTAAAAGACTGCGGTTTAAAGTGAGAAAAGATATAACCAAATTCTTCCTCCGTTAATGAAGCGGTTTTCGCAATATGTTGTTGTAATAGTTCTTTGGCTTCCATTATAAATTTTAAATAAATACCGATTTAATTTCAAATTGTAAAGTTATAAACAAATCAACTTATTGATTGTCTGTTTAAACATCTAAATTGTCCACTTCAATAAATTATGCCTATTTAATGAGCGTATTCTGACGCAAATTTGTCCTGTTTAACAACTTAAAATTTAAAATCATGAATGCAAAAACAACAAAAATTATTTATTGGACAGGTGTTATTTTAACTTCTTTATGGTTTGGCGCCAGCGGTTTTTTCGAACTTACAACAAACCCTGTGGTTTGGAAAATTACACAACAATTAGGTTATCCCGAACATTTCATTTATTTACTTGGCGTATTTAAAGTAGCTGGAGTTATAGTATTATTAATTCCAAATAAATTATTACGATTGAAAGAATGGGTATTTGCAGGTGTTTTCTTCGACATCACTTTCGCGTTCTTTTCAAAAGTAGCTGTATTAGGTTTTTCTGCAACGACCGATGCCATTATTGCTTTTATAATGGTAAGCGTAACCTATTTAATGTTTAGAAAATTATATAGTGTTCAGTATATTGCCACTACTGCAGCATAAATTTAAATAAGAAGTATTATAGAAGCCTGAGATTTATCTCAGGCTTTTTTGTATTATTTGCTGAGCTTTTAAACAAATAAATTTGAGCTTTTCAACAAAATAACTAACTGCCCTTCTGATCTAATTTTGTAATGAACAATTAAATACAATTACAATGAACAAAATATGGTTTATTACAGGAAGCTCAAGAGGATTAGGACGTAATCTTACAGAAGCAGTTTTAGAAAGTGGCGATAAAGTTATAGCAACAGCTCGCGATATCAATCAGTTAAACGATTTGAAAGACCGTTTTAAAGATCAAATTTTTCCATTAGCATTAGATGTTACCAACTACGAACAAGTGTATAATGCTGTTAAAACGGCAGTGGAACATTTTGGAAGAATAGATGTATTGGTAAACAATGCCGGATTTGGAATCATTGGCGCTGCAGAAGCCTATACGGGTGAACAAGTTAGAAGTCAGTTGGAAACCAATTTATATGCTCCAATTGAAATTACACGTGCCGTATTGCCTTATATGCGCAAACAGGGTTCAGGAAGGATTTTACAAATTAGTTCAATTGGCGGACGTGTTGGTAATCCGGGTTTAACAATGTATCAGGCCGCAAAATTTGGTTTAAGCGGATTTACCGAAGCTCTCGCAAAAGAAGTTGCACCATTAGGAATATTCGTAACCAGCGTTGAACCTGGAGGTTTCCGTACCGATTGGGCAGGCGCATCTATGTCGTATGCAGCTGAAATAGAAGGCTACGAAATGGTAAAACAACGTACTGATTTTTTCAAGGGAGGAAAATTTGTTGCTGTTGGAGATCCAGAAAAAGCAGCAAAAGCGATGGTAAATTTAGCTTCTCATCCAAACCCACCAGTACATTTAGTATTAGGTAGCGAAGCAATTGGTATTTTAAAAAATGCTGATCAAAGCCGAACAGAAGAAATGGAAAATTGGATAAATGTTAGTTTTTCTACAGATCATGATGAGGCCGGAAGTTTTTTTGATACAGCGCAAGGAAAATGGTATACCGATAAAGCTAAAAAAACAATAATTTAAAGACATTTTGCAATGGGCAGTAATCCGTTTTACTGCCCATTTTTTATAAATTTGTAATATGAACGATTCAAAAATAAATCAAAAGACATCGCCAATTGCTTATTCTTGTTACTATACCCAAAATCGGGAAGGCGAGCAATTTGCAGCAGAACATGTTTTAAGTTTTCAGATTTCGGGAATACTTACTTTAAACAACGGTACTAAAGAGTATATTTTCAAACCTGGTGATTTTAGATTTATCAAAAGGAATCAGCTTATAAAATTCATTAAGCAACCGGATCCTAATACTGCATTTCAATCCATTTCAATTTATCTGAATCAGGAAGCGCTGCGTGATTTCTCTATAAAACACAATCAGAAAACCAGTTTAATTAAAACTCCGGAAACGGAAACTGTTTTTCAGTTAAAAGAAGTTCCGTTGCTTAAAAGTTTAATGGATTCGTTGATTCCTTATATCAACCAAGATCAATTAATTACCGAAGAACTTCAAACTTTAAAAGTAAATGAAGCCATTAATATTCTATTACAGTGCAAACCAGAACTCAAAGACATACTTTTTGATTTTAATGAACCCGGAAAAATAGATTTGGAAGCTTTTATGAAAAAGAATTTTCATTTTAATGTACAACTAGATCGGTTTGCCTATCTCACAGGGCGAAGTCTGGCTACTTTTAAGCGTGACTTCCAACGCATTTTTGCTATTTCGCCGAGCCGATGGCTACTACAAAAAAGATTACAACAAGCTTATTATCTAATAAAAGAAAAAGGAAAAGCTCCATCTGAAGTTTATCTTGAAGTGGGTTTTGAAGATCTCTCGCATTTCTCCTTTGCTTTTAAAAAACAATATGGATTGTCTCCTTCAAAGCTTTAAAAAATTTAACCGCAGTCGCAAAGAATTATGCGAAGGTCACAAAGTTAACATTTAGCTTTGCGGCCTTTGCGTTTTTAAAAGCACTCTACTTCCAAAAAACTTTGTGTCCTTTGCGGTTAAATACTACGCATAGTTAAATGAGAACTTGAAACCCTTTTTTCAAACTAAAGATGGCGCTACACCAAACAATTTCTTAAACGAAATAGAAAAATGAGAGTAATCCTTGAAACCAACATCTACATACACATCGGTCGCTTTCATTTTCTTTTTATCTAGTAGGTAATAGGCTTCTTCGAGGCGTTTTTGCAACAGCCATTTATTGGGCGTTGTGTTGAAAATCTTTTCGAAATCACGTTTAAAAGTCGATAAGCTTCTTCCCGTTAAATACGCGAATTCTTCCAGACTTCCATTATATTGATAATGTTCGTTCATATAGCCTTCCAAATCAATTTTGCCAGGTTCGGTAAAATCAAAAAGTATATTTTTTAATTGTGAATTCGCTTCTAAGAAAATCAAAATAGCTTCTTTAATTTTGATTTTAATCAGGCTTTCGCCGATAACATTGTGGTTTTCTAAATAAGGCAAAAGCGAATCAATGTAATTGTGAAACAACTCATTCGGTTTCAATAAAAAAACATTTTCATGTTTATGCGAAATAACTTTATCTAATTGGAAATCATTTTTCATTTCAAACAAAGTTTCAGTATCCAAACAAATAGAAACCGATTTGTATTCTCCACCTTCCGGCGGTTGTTTGATAAATTTACTGAGACGATTTCGTGCCGCAAAACGGAAATCTCCGGCTTTAAACGAATAGGATTTTCCTCCAAAATAAACCTCAGAAGTCCCAGAAATTATATAATCAAAAACATGCTGTTTGATAAATATTTCCCCTTCGGTAGTTCGTTTTGAAGTAGCCGAATAAACGATTTGCGGAATTTTAGGATTTGTTGTTGCTGACATATATTTTTGTTTCTGGTTTTCTTTGTTTCCGGTTTCAGGTTTCAAGTTTCAGGTTTTATGCTAAAAGTTAAATCGTAATGAATAAAAAAACCATCTCAAAGTTACTCAAAACCTGAAACCTGAAACCATAAATAAAAAAACTATCCCAAAAAAAGCGTTTTCATTTCTCTTCTCGAAGCCTCTGCTCCAACTTCTAAACGTCTGTCTGACATTTGTTTTGAATCGGATCCAGCTGTGTAATGTATTTGATCTTTTTCATCAGTTGCTGCTTCGTAAACCACTTGTGCAATTTCTTCTGCTGTTGAACCGCTGCTTTTCGGATCCATCATATTATTTACAGTTGCCAGATAACTATCCATCAATTCCTGGTAAGGTTCTGAAGTTGTAATAATCATGTTTGAACCAAATTCGGTTCTAATAAATCCGGGAGCCACTGTTTTTATTCCAATCCCAAAAGGTGCCAATTCATAACTCATTCCTTCGCTCCAGCCATGTAAACCCCATTTTACAGCATGATACAAACTATCAAAAGGAAAAGTAATTAATCCCGCAATTGAAGTTATATTGATAAAAAGTCCGCTTTTTTTCTCTCTAAAATGAGGAATAAAAGCCTGTGTAACTCGTATTGCTCCAAGCAAATTAGTATTAATTTGTTTTAGAAGAACATCTTCTGAAACACTTTCTAAAGGTCCAATTGCTCCATAAGCCGCATTATTCAAAACTACATCTATGTTACCTAGAGCAGTTGCTTTATTTACGGCAATTTGTATTTGCTCAGGTTCTGTAATATCGAGTGGCAATACAGTGACTCTTTCTAAAGCTCCAAAATCGGCTTTATCGGTATTTCTCATTGTTGCAATAACATTCCACCCTTTACTGTGAAATAAATGAACCGCAGCTTTTCCTAAACCGCTTGAAGTTCCTGTGATAAAAATTGTTTTCATAAGTATATTATTTATGAAGCAAAGTTCCGATTAACTTCTTTGAGCGACATTGTTCTAAAGTTCAACTTCTATGGTTGTAAAGGTCATGTTGGGTTTTAACTTTTAGTTTTTTTAGTTTCAGGTTTCAAGTTTCAGGTTTCAAGTTCATTTAACTGTTAATAGATTATAGGGTTAAAAACTGAAACTTATTTAAAGCCACAGAATGGACCATTCAACTGCTAATCTGGACAGTTGGCACTTTTTTACTTATTAATGGCTAATAGCAATTTTATCTTTGATAAATAATTAAAAAAGTTATTCATTTTAAAATAAAACTCATGAAAAATACCATCATAATTGTCCTTGCTATTACACTTTCCTCTCTCTTCTTTTTAGATTGTTTTATGTTTCCCGAAAGCGAAATTGCCGGGAATTTTAAAACGGAAAAAACTAAAATAGAATCTACTCAAAATAAAGGATTTGCCATAGTAGAACTCTTTACTTCAGAAGGCTGTTCAAGTTGTCCTCCTGCAGATCAATTGTTGGCAAAATTACAACGTGAAGCTGGTGACAAAAACATCTATTTTTTGTCGTACCATGTAGATTATTGGGATCGTTTGGGATGGAAGGATCAATTCAGTTCGAATGAATTTACAAAGCGTCAACAAAAATACCAGGATTGGCTTAATTTGTATGTGATGTATACACCTCAATTTATCATCAATGGAACTACAGAATTTGCAGGTTATAATGAATCTGCGCTAAACGAAAAAATTTCAGATGCCTTAGGAACCAAAACAACGGCTGATTTAAACCTTACAACAAAAACAGTTAAAGATTCTTTAGAAATTCATTATACAACCAATCTGTTTCAAAAAAATAATAATTTGTTTGTTGCTGCCATTCAGAAGCAAGCCATTTCTCAAGTATTTCGAGGCGAAAACCAAGGCACTACACTTCATCATGTTCAAATTGTGAAACAGCTTAATTCTTTTCAATTAACCCAAAAAGAAGGAAACATAAAAATCTTAAAATCGAAGAATTTCAATTCCAAAGATTTTGAGATAATTGGTTTTATCCAAAATACCACGACGGGAAAAATCTTCATAACCAAAAACGCTGAAAAAATTTAACCGCAAAGTTCGCAAGGTTTTTTGAAGTAGAGAACTTTATAAAAATGCAAAGTTCGCAAAGCTAGATGCTAACTTTGCGAACTTTGCGTAAACCCTTGCGAACTTTGCGGTTAAATCCCACGTACAGTTATCTGTTTTCCAGCCAGCTCAAAAATGCAGTTGCTTTCTCTTTTCCAACTAATAATTTTTCTTCTGTAGGAATGGTTAGTTTGAGAATTAATTTACGGGAAAAATAATGTTCTGCTTCTCTAATTGCAGAAAAATTAATTAAATTTTGCCTGTTGATTCTAAAGAATTGCGTTGGTGATAATAACTTATGAACCTCATCGAGAGATTGCGTAATTTGATACTCGGTTTTATCAAAAGTAATAATTGTTGGAGTCTCGTTTTTAATGCAAAATAATGCGATGTTCTCGGTTAAAACGGTTTGATATTTATTGTTTTTGAAAACCAGGAAACTGCTCTTTCCTTTATTCTCGCCAGTTCTTGTCAATAAATAATCGAAATCAGGCATCATTTTTTTATTTCTTTGGAAGAAATTCTTTAGTTCGGCTGCTTTTTTAATCGCCTGAGCAATACTTTCTCTTGAAAAAGGTTTCAGTACATAATCGATTCCGTTTGATTTAAAAGCTTCAATAGCATAATCATCAAAAGCGGTACAAAATATTACGGGTGATAAAACCTCAACATTTTTGAAAATTTCAAAACACAAACCATCTGCCAGTTGAATATCCATAAAAATAAGATCAGGCTGATCGTTTTCTGACAGATAGCTCACAGCTCCGTCTATGCTTTGTATATACGACAAAATTTGAGTGTCAGGCCTGATACTCAAAATAAGCTGGCCAAGTGCTTTGGCCGTTTTTACTTCATCTTCAATTATTAGGATAGTCATAGATCATTGGTATTTTTACTTTAAAAATAGTTTCGGTTTTGTCAATTTCAATTTCTTTGTGAATTAAATGCATAAAACGCTGATTGATATTATCAAGACCAACGCCTGTTGACAAAACACCTCTTTTGAGCTGTATTTGATTTTCAATAACTAAAAAGTCGTTTTCAGAATATAATTTAATCTGCAAAGGTTTATCTAAAGAAACCACGTTGTGCTTAATGCAATTTTCTATTAATAATTGCAAAGTAAAAGGCGGAATAACCGAATCATATTGTTTTTTATCGACATTATTTATCAGAACGAATCCGTCTTCAAAACGGGCTTTCAACAGATAAACATAAGAATCTAAAATCTGAAGCTCTTCACTTAATGGAATCAAATCCATTTTTCTGCTTTCTAAGGTAAATCGATAAAAATCAGATAATTTCAGAATAAAATCTGCACTCTGCGGATCCTGAATTTCTACCATCGATTTTAACGTATTCAGACTATTAAACAAAAAATGAGGATTAACCTGTTGTTTTAAAAGCTCATATTGTGCTCCCAGATTTACAGCATGCGTACGTTCTAACTCTACTCCCATTTGTTGGGTTTGATAGTTCTGAAATAGCAAATGCAGAAACATGTAAACGATCAAATTGATTAAAATACCGCGTAACTCAAACATAATTGGAGCATCCATTTTCGAGATCTGAAAAAGTTCCTGATGTCCAATTACCAGGATAACCATAACTGCAATACCAAGTATAACACTTAATAAAAGCTTCCAGTTGAACAATTTTGTATTAGTTCGTTTTGAAGAAAATTTAGGCAGGCTGTAAATATTATAATACCATATAAAAATGGAAAACATCAACGTAATCGAAGAATTGATGACGATATCAGTCGGCGTTGAATCGGCATCGAATAATTTTGGTATTGAAGCAAGAATCGCCAATGCTACAGAACTTCCCCAAATCACCTTTCGGGAAACGTGAAAGCTTTTTACTTTTTCCATAATTTTTTTATGTGTTTTTTAAATCTCGCTCTGTCAAAGATAGGATATTTTGGAAGCTTTTTTAATGACGTAAAAAATCGGAACAAATATTTTAATCCCGATTTATAACCTTTTCCCATTCAAATTTCAAAGCCAAAGTGCTTTATTTTCCTGCATTAACTGCATGATGTTTTCTTTTATGATATTATTTTCATAACGCTTTAAATTATGGATGCGTTTTGTTTTTGCCGTTTTACTACAACGGGTTAAACTTAAGAAGAGCGTTTTCATAAAATCGAAGATTGTTGTAAAACACCTCTTGTTCCTCCCAAAATATTTCCGGTGTTTTTATCCTGGATAAAACCAATTACTTCAAAATCTTTTTCATTAAAACTTTTTGGCAAATGAATCGATACAGTTCCTTTTTTTTCTTTTAAATCTACCGAATGCAAATGACGTACAATCTGATAATGTGATAAAACGCGGTTTGCATTCTCCCCTCTTTTTACATTAGTTTTAGCTGTTTTCTGAACAATTGCAATTAATAAACTACTATTTTTAAAAGTTCCTTCTATGTTATAATTTACGTTAAGATTATTATTGGCCTGACTGGCTTCTAAAGACAAATTGGTCGTAACAGGTTTTGAAAGTGCGGCTTTGATTCCGTTTCTAACTGCTGTTTCTTGTGAAGCAATATAATCTGCTTTTCCGTTTACAATTAACTGTGGCGTATAAATTGGTTCTTTTCCCAAAAATTTGGCATAGTCATATTGTCTTTTGGTATAGTCTGCATCACTAAAAACATCTTTCCAGCCTTGTCTGTCCCAATAATCGACGTGGTATGCTAAAACATAAACATTGTTCTCTTTGTATTCATTTTGAATCCTTCCCATCAATTCATCTGCGGGAGGGCAACTTGAACAACCTTCAGAAGTATATAATTCTAAAAGTGCAAAACCTTTCACTGCTTTTTTCTCTGTATTTTGTCCTAACACGGCCATTCCGATTAAAAGCATCAATGTGATGAAAAACGTTGGTATTAATTTTATCTTTTTCATTTTTTGTTGAGTTAGATGTGAGATGTGAGATATTAGATGTAATTGATGACTACTAACATCTCACATTTTACATTTTTACATTTAAAGAATATTAATTTCAACGTTTATATTTCCTCTAGTTGCTTTAGAATAAGGACAAGTCTGATGCGCTTCATCAGCAAGTTTTCTTGCGGTTTCAGGATCTAAACCAGGAAGACTGATATTCAATCTTGCCTGTAAAGAATAGGCTCCGTCTGTTACACCTAAGTCTACTTCTGCGTCAACTGCGGTTTCAGCAGGAAGTTTAATATTTAACTTTGAAGCTGCAATTCCCATCGCACCAATAAAACATGCTGACCATCCAGCCGCAAAAAGCTGTTCCGGATTTGTACCCGGACGTGAAGATCCCGGAGAACTAAGTTTAATATTCAATTGATCATCTGAACTTTGAGATGCTCCTTCTCTACCACCTGTTGTGTGTGTTTTTCCTGTGTATAAGATTTTTGTTTCCATGATTTTGTTAATTGTGAGTTGTGAATTGTGAGTTGTGAATTGTGAGTTGTGAATTGATTTACTCTTTACTTTTTATTTTTTACTTTTTACTTTTTACTTTTTACTTTTTACTTTTTACTTTTTACTTTTTACTTTTTACTTTTTACTTTTTACTAAAATTATCTACGTCTATAATCGCTTTTGCAAATGCTTCCGGATCTTCTTGTGGTACATTGTGTCCGATGCCTTTTAGGATTCTGTGTTCGTATTTTCCACTGAATTTGTCTCTGTATGCTTTTCCATCCGCGAAAGCGCCATCAAAATCACTTGCAATAGTAATAGTTGGAACTTTAATTACCGGTCTTGCTGCCAAACGTTTTTCTAAACTATCGTATTTTGATTCTCCCGCTTCAAGCGATTGTCTCCATCTGTAATTGTGAATTACGATTGCTACGTGATCCGGATTATCAAAAGATTGTGCCGTTTGATCATAAGTCGCTTTGTCAAATTTCCACAATGGAGAAGCTATTTGCCAGATTTGTTTATTAAACTCATAGGTATTTTGAGCGTATCCTAATTTTCCTCTTTCTGTAGCAAAATAATATTGATACCACCATCCTAATTCTGCTTTTGGAGGTAATGGTTTTAAGTTCGCTTCCAGATTTACAACCAAATAACCACTTACAGAAACCAATCCGTCAAAACGTTCCGGCCAAAGTGCAGCTACAACTACAGCAGTTCTTGCTCCCCAATCGAAACCGCCAATAATAGCTTTATCAATTTTAAGTGCATCCATTAGTGCCATAATATCACTTGCCAATGCAGCCTGTTGACCGTTTCTGAAAGTATCTTTTGAAAGAAATGTTGTGGTTCCGGATCCTCTTAAATACGGTGTGATTACTCTATAGCCTTTTGCAACTAAAATTGGAACTACTTCATTATAACTATGAATGTCGTAAGGCCAGCCGTGAAGTAAAATTACTGGTTTTCCTGTTGAAGGGCCAGCTTCAGTATAACCTACATTTAATAATCCCGCGTTGATTTGTTTTAATGTTCCAAGAGAAGAACTTACTGTTTTTTCTTTTTGATTTTCTGATTGTGCATTGATTGATGTCATTGCAAAGAAAAGAACTGCGATTAAAAATACTTTAGAAGTTAAAGCAGCAATTGTGTTTGTTATTTTTGATATTGTTTTCATAATTATGATTATTTAATTATTTGATTATTAGTTAATTTCTTCGTCAAAAGTAGTTCGACACTCCTCATTTTAAAAGAGGAAAAAAGGTGAAGTGGACAAAGTAAAAGTTGAAATGGACAGAAGTTTTTTTTAACCGCAAAGCACGATAGGATTTACCCAAGGTTAGCAAAGTTTTTTTTCGCACAGCTTTACGATCTTTGCGTGCTTTGCGGTTAAACTATTCATAAACCTATTTCTTCAAAACCAAAACCGGTTTTCCTTTTTCTACGATGTAAGTTGCCAATTCAGAAGCTTTTAAATCTGTATTATTTCTTGCTGAGTGAACAACTCCAGCGGGGATAAAAAGTACTTCTCCTGCTTTTAAAATGACTGTCCCCTGACCTTCAACTTCATATTCTAGCGAGCCTTCCAGTACATAAATAATTTCTTCTCCAGGATGCGAATGTTTTCCGAAAGCCGCATGTCCGTCAAAATCAATTCGGGCCTGAACAGTTTCTCTTCCCGGAATACTCAAATCGTGTTTTTGCAAATCAGTACGTTTTATTCCGGTTTGCGCCGCAATTTGATTCGGAATTAAAAAGGCGATTATACCTAAAATGATAATAGCCATTATAACCCATGTTTTTTGTTTTTTAGTTTCCATAACTTTATTTTTTTAGAGTAGTTTTTTAGTGTTAATTTTTAGTGTTAATTTTTAGTGTTGATTTTTTAAACACATAGAAACATAGATTTACTTTGTCTGTAAAGGCGTTTCACTTGTTTGAACAAACATAGTTTGGTGAATTTTCACGCAGATTTTAAAGATTTAAGCAGATAAACATTGATCTTTTTAATCTGCTAAATCTGCGTGAAACTATTTAGGGGCATACAATAGCTAAGTGTGAAATCTAGATTTTTAAAAAACCTTTTACTGCTCCTTAAACCTATGTTCCTGTGTGTTTTAAATTATTCGATTATTTTCTTAATGATTTAAAAGCCGCGCGAAGTTCTTCTGTAAAAAGCTGTGGTTCTTCCCAGGAAGCAAAGTGACCTCCTTTGTTTACTTCATTAAAATAAATAAGGTTTTTATAGGCTTTCTCCGTCCAGCTTTTTGGTGCCTGATAGATTTCTCCGGGAAATACGGTTACGGCAACCGGAATTTTAATTTGATTTGTTTTTTGCTCCACAACATTAAAATTGTTGTTGTTATTCTCCCAATATAAATTTGCTGAAGAATTTGCTGTATTAGTAAACCAGTACAATGATATATCATCAAGAATTTCATCTCTGGTCAATGATTTTTCAGCATTACCGCCGCTGTAAGTCCAATCATTAAATTTATCAAGGAAAAATGAAGCCAAACCAACTGGTGAGTCTGTAAGTCCGTAACCTAAAGTTTGAGGTCGGGTTACCATCATTCCGGCATATCCTGCGCCTCTGGTATATAATTTATTCAAAGAATTAAAAGCTGCTTTTTCTTTAACTGATAATCCTGCAGGTGCCGGATCTCCGTTTTGCAATGCTTTAGCTATATCTGCTGGTACTGTTGCAGGCATATTCAAATGAATACCCAATAATCCCTCTGGAGCTTGTACAGCCATTGCATCTGCAATCACAGAACCCCAGTCACCACCTTGTGATACATAATGTGTATACCCTAAACGTTTCATTAAAACATCCCATGCTTTTCCAATTCTTTCAGGTCCCCAACCTGTTCCTGTTGGTTTTTCAGAAAAACCATAGCCAGGCATAGAAGGAATTACAACATCAAAAGCATCTTCTGCTTTTCCTCCATAAGCAGTAGGATCTGTTAACGGACCAATAACTTTTAAAAGTTCAAAGAAAGATCCTGGCCAGCCATGCGTAATGATTATTAGCAAAGCATTTTTGTGTTTTGATTTTACATGAATGAATTGAATATCTAATCCGTCAATTTTAGTAATAAATTGAGGTAAGGCGTTTAACTTGGTTTGTGTTTTACGCCAGTCATAATCGGTTCCCCAATATTTTACAAGACCTTGAATTTGAGTTAATTTAACACCTTGTGACTGATCTGTTACGGTTTCTTTTTGCGGCCATCTTGTAGCATTTACACGCTCACGAAGTTCTGTAATCGCTTTCTCTGAAATACTAATGTGATAAGGACGAATCGCTTCTGATTCGGTTTTGCTTTTTTCAGGATTCTTTTGTGCAAAACCAGTTGTGGTAAGCAAAATAAAAGCACCTACAGCAAAAATATTTGCAATGCTTCTTTTGTTTGTTTGAATTGTTTCCATTGTTATTGATTTTAAATTATGTTATTGCTATTAATTTCTTCGACAAAATTATCACGATAACAGGCCCTTTAAAATCAAGAAATATCTCAAACAGGCGAAGTTGATGTCCAAACGGACATTCTTAAACTTGAAAAATTTACATGGTCACAATAATTTGAAATTTCTCTAAAATCAAATAGATGGAAGCGATGGGACTTGTGCTGCTTACTGTAGGATTGAATTCCAGGAATTGAATAAGTATTACATCACAAAATTAGCCTTTAATAAGATTATAATACATTAAATGATCTTATAACTGTTGTTTAAAAAATATTATAAATGTATTTTCTTATGATTTACATTAATCGAACACTCAAATCATAATAAATTGAATATTAACACAATACCGCGCTTATATTATAATACCTTTATACTTTAAATTCACTTATCCACACGTCCAGACCAACCCCCTAAGGATAAAAGCAACTATTTTTTGCACTTAAATTTGATTCCATTTCTATAATTCTTCAAACCCAAAGTATTTCAGGTTTGAAAATGTCAGGTTCATTATCCACTTCGTCTGTTTAACCTATATTTTGAATGTACAATTTGCACAGTCAAAATACATTTGTCTCCTAAAATTTAAAACAATTTAAAATCAAATACAATGGAAACAGCTAAACAACAAGCAAAGAATGATTTATTAGAATTTACAATAAAAGCTCATGGTGGCATTGAGAACTTTAACAAGTTTGAAACTGTTACAGCAAGACTTATTTGTGATGGTGTACTTTGGTCAATGGTAGGACATCCCGGATCTGTAGATGACATTTATGTTACTTCATACACAAATAAACAATTTACTTCTCACTCTCCTTTTCTTAATGAAGACTGGCACACAGCATTTACAGCAGAACATGTTGCCATACAGAATAGTAAAGGAGATATTCTTGAGGAGTTTTCAAATCCGCGTGAATCCTTTGCAGGATACACTACAGAAACACCATGGAGTCGTCTTCAACTTGCTTATTTTACCGGATATGCCATGTGGACATACTTTAATGCTCCTTTTAATTTTACTGGTGAGGGTTACAAGGTAAAAGAATTGGAACCTTGGGAAGAAAACGGCGAAGTATTTCGAAGACTTGAGGTAATCTTTCCAAAGGAAGTAGCAACACATTCTCCAGTACAAACCTTTTATATAGACAAAGAAGGTCTTATTAAAAGACATGATTACAATGTTGATATTGCCGGAGGTGCTACTGCTGCACATTATTTATCTGATTATATCGATGTACAGGGCATTAAAATAGCTACAAAAAGAAATGTTTACGTAAGACAGGAAGACAATACCCCTTTGTTTCCGGAACCTTTATTAGTATCAATTGACCTGAGAGAAATCAGCAGAAAGTAATTCAATTTAAAGCACTATAATACACAAATATGGTGCTTTGAATACAATATAAATATTCATGAAAAATAAAATTGCATTTGCCCTCACCATGGGCATCATAACAACAGGAATCATTTCTTTTAGCCTCATCACAATTAATCTTGGTTTTACCGATAACTTTTTAAAAATCTGGATTAAATCATGGGCAATAGGTTATATCCTGGTAATACCATCTATCTTAATTATTGGCCCCCGGGTACAAAAAATTATAGATAGAACAATTTAATAATAAGACTATTTCTTTAAAAGCAAAAACAATGGAAACAATTAAACAATACAAACAAAATTTTACCGGTATTCTAACTACCTTAATGCTGTTCCTTATAATAACAGCAGGCCTTGCACAGAAAAAACAAACAACAAACAATGCCGCCGAGTCTATTCGCCCTTTTGAATACCATGGTACTAAAGCACAGCTCGATGACTTAAAGAGCAGAATAAAAAATACAAAATGGCCTGACAAGGAACTTGTTAGTGATAACACACAAGGTGTACCACAAGCAACAATTCAATCGCTAGCCAAATATTGGGCAAATGATTATGACTGGCGTAAAATCGAAAAGAAAATTAATTCTTACCCCAATTTCATCACTACGATTGATGGGGTTGATATTCATTTTATTCAGGTTAAGTCGAAACATAAGAATGCGCTACCCATTATCATTACGCATGGCTGGCCAGGTTCTATTATTGAGCAGTTAAAAATTATTGGTCCGCTTACTGATCCGACAGCATACGGTGGAAAAGAAGAAGATGCCTTTGATGTTATTATCCCTTCAATTCCCGGTTACGGATTTTCAGGTAAACCAACTGAATTAGGCTGGGGTCCAGAGCGTGTTGGAAAAACCTGGGTTACCTTAATGAAACGTCTGGGATATCAAAAATTTGTAGCACAAGGTGGTGACTGGGGTGCCCTTATCACAGACATGATGGGTGTACAAGCTGCACCTGAACTTATTGCAATACATACGAATATGGCTGGAGCAGTACCACCCGCAATTGATGCAGCTGCTTTTAGTGGTGCTCCAGAACCCGCTAATCTTTCAACTGATGAAAAGAAAGCTTATGGGCAACTTGCTTTCTTCTATAAAAACGGTCTGGCATACGCTCAGGAAATGGGAAACCGTCCTCAAACCTTATATGCTATTGAAGATTCACCTATTGGGTTAGCTTCATGGATATTAGACCATGACGCAAGAAGCCTTGAACTAATCTCACGTACTTTTGCCGGAAAAAATGAAGGACTTACAAAAGACGATATTTTGGATAATATTACTTTGTATTGGTTAACTAATACTGCTGTTTCTTCGTCTCGATTATATTGGGAAAACAAGCTTGCTTTCTTTGCTCCTAAAAATGTTAAAATTCCGGTAGCGGTGAGTGCTTTTCCTGATGAAATTTATACCACTCCAAGTACTTGGGCAGAAAAAGCATATCCAAATCTAATTTATTTTAACAAATTGGAAAAAGGAGGGCATTTCGCAGCATGGGAACAGCCTGAAACCTTTAGTAAAGAATTAAGAGCATCTTTCAAATCAGTACGTAAATAAATTCAGCAAAACGATTCCATACCCTATTCAAGATAAACAATTTACTTCATTCACTAACTCAATAAGGTTAGAAAATGGAGTAAATTGTTTTTTTATTTGAACTACTTTGAGACTTAACCGCAAGGTGCGCAAAGCTTTTTTAGCAGGTTTTATAAAAACGCAAAGATCGCAAAGCTATATCATAATAACTTTGCGAACTTTGCGTAGCTCTTAGCGAACTTTGCGGTTGAGTCTTTTTAAGCCAAAACCATTCCGCCATCCATAATAAAATCGGCTCCGGTGATGAATTTTGAAGCTTCGCTACTTAAATGAGCTACCATTTTGGCAACATCTTCTGAAGTCCCCATTTGTTTTAGCGGAATTCTATCGACAACAACATCCATAATAGATTTTACAGTTGCTTCATCTAAACCTACTTTTTTCATTACTTCAGTTTCCGTTGGACCTGGACTAACTGAATTTACTCTGATTTTTCTTGACGCTAATTCCACAGCAGCTATTTTCATTACTGCATTAAGAGCTGTTTTACTTGAGGAATAAATGGATGATCCTGCGCCACTCATACTCGCTGTATTAGAAGAAAGAAATAATACAGATGCACCATCTTTTAAAATTGGAATAAATCGACTTAGCGTAAAATAGGCTCCTTTCAAATTGATGTTCATAATATCATCGTATAAGGTTTCTGTTGCCTGTTCAATCGTTCCTAAGCCCGCGATTCCTGCATTAATAAACAGAATATCGACTTGTCCAAAATCTTCTTTTACTTTTGATGTCAGATTTTCAATGTCTGAAATACGGGATTGATCTGCAACAATGGCGTGAACTCCCAATTCTGAAGCCGCTTTTTCAATCGCTTCTTTTCTTCTTCCGGTAATGATAACTGTAGCTCCTTGCTCTTTTAATTGTTTTGCTGTTGCGTAACCAATTCCGCTATTTCCTCCGGTAATTACTGCCACTTTATTTTTTAAATTGTCCATTTTTTATGTTTTAAATTAACGGTACAAATTTAAATCTGAAAAGACATTACTTTTTCAATGGTATCATCGAGTATACTGGATACTTTTTAGCATATAAATAATATAAAGCTTAAATTTATTCGTACAGTTTAAATGAACTCATATCACTTATATGGTGGAAAAAGTTTTTATCTTAGTCTTAAAATACTAGCTATGGCAAGAAATCAGAAAGAAGAATTTCAGGCGCTTCAGGACACTTTATATGTTTTAGGTGGTAAATGGAAATTACCAATTATCAACTCCATTTGTAATGGAAATACCCGATTCAAAGAAATTCAACAAAGTATTCCGGGAATTACTTCCAGAATGCTTTCGAAAGAATTAAAAGATATGGAACTCAATAATCTGGTTAAAAGAACAGAAGACCGCGATGCAAAAGTACCTATACTTTATGAATCGACAGCTTATTGTAAATCTTTTGGACCTATCATTACTGAAATGATCAATTGGGGAATATCACATCGTGAACATATTCGGAATAAAGAAAATACTTCTTTGGTAAAAAAATAAAGCACAGAAATTTCAGGGCTTTATTTTTATTCTTTCTCTATCTTCATCATTCAGATTTTCAACCATATAGCACAATGGCAATCATATAAAATTTACGCTTAAAATTGTAAGTATTCAACTATTTTGCATAGTAGCTTTGATATCTTCTAATAAAAGTAAACTATCAGAAAGACCACAATTCCAACTGATTATAAATTTTAAAACGTAGTGTTATGAATGAATCAAACAATACTTTAAAAAGCTCCAGTATTACTTCAGGCGACAATGTTTCGTTTTGGATTGATTCTACACAGATTATTTCCTGCAATAAACCAGATCAGGATATAGAAACTGAAGTACTTATTATAGGTGGAGGAATTGCAGGTTTAACTACCGCTTATAAATTACTCAAAGCCGGTAAAAAAATAGTACTGGTAGAAGATGGTTTTATAGGTAGTGGTGAAACTGGACGCACAACTGCACATTTAACCTGTGCTTTAGATGACCGTTATTATTTCCTTGAAAAAATATTTGGAGAAAACGCAGCCAAACTTGCAGCTGAAAGTCATACTGAAGCCATCGATGAAATTGAAAAAATCGTTACCGAATTAAATATCGATTGTTCTTTTAAAAGAGTAAATGGTTATTTATTTCTTCACCCTTCAGATAAAAAAGAGAATTTAGATAAGGAATTTCATGTCACACAAAAAGCAGGACTAAAAACTTCTATTTTAAAAGGTATTCCTGCATTGGCAAATGGAGAAAACCAAAGATGTCTGGCATTTGCTAATCAGGCACAATTTCATATTTTACATTATTTAAAAGGTCTTGCCAATGCTATAACTTCCCTGGGAGGTGTTATATATACTGAAGCCCATGCGGAAGATATTACTAAAAAAGGTGCAAAAGTAAACGGATATACGTTTTCTGCACAACATATTGTAGTAGCAACAAACAGTCCTGTCAATGATGTACTGACCATGCACACCAAACAACATGCCTATAGAACTTATGTTATTGCAGGTAAAATTCCGAAAGGACAACTTCCCTACGCACTTTGGTGGGATACCGGCGATCAGAAATCAAAATGGGTTTCGCAGCCTTATCATTATGTACGCCTGGAAAATTATGATGCCGAATATGATTTATTAATTTCCGGAGGAGAAGATCACAAAACGGGACAGTCAGATGAAGAAGGAATATCAGCCTCTGAACGTTATGACCGGCTCGAAGCATGGACAAGAGATTATTTTCCGATGCTTGAAGATGATTTGACTTACAGATGGTCGGGTCAGGTTATGGAACCTGTAGATTCTTTAGGATTTATGGGCAAAAACCCCGGAGACGATAATATCTATATTATAACAGGTGATTCTGGCAACGGAATGACTCATACCACGATTGGAGCAATGATTATTTGTGACAGTATAATGGGAATTAAAAATAAATATGAAAGTTTATATAATCCCTCACGCATTACCCTTAAAATTGCGGTTGATTTTGCAAAAGAATTAAGTAATATGGCATCGCAATATGTTGACTGGATTACGACATCGGACTTAAAAAATACGGCAGATTTAGGTGCTGGTGAAGGAGGTGTAATTTCGTCCGGATTAAAAAGAATTGCCGTTTACCGGGATTATGATAATTCTTTAAAGGCATTTTCTGCTGTTTGTCCCCATTTAGGCTGCATTGTAAATTGGAATTCTGATGAAAAATCTTTTGACTGTCCTTGTCATGGTTCTAGATTTTCTACAGACGGATCAGTTATAAATGGCCCGGCGCAAACAGATCTGCATAAAATTCATATCAAACTAAAAACACATAGCTCCACTCAAAAAGAAAAGCCTTTCTAATTGAAAATATTGTTTATAAACTTAAATACAAGAATTAGCAAAACCATTTTATTGATAAGCTTTTGATCTGAAAATCTCCTTTATATAGCAATCTTAATTCTGTAATAATCAAAATTAATCGTGTAAAAGAAAAACAGTATAAACAGCTTAATTTTAATCTTCTAAAAAGTATAAAAATCAATAAAAAATATAGATCATGGAAACAGCCACAATATCTCAGAAAAAAGTTTCTAATTCAGGAACTTCAAAACTTAAAACAAATGTTTCAGCACTTGAAAGAATTTTAATGGTTACAAGCGGTGGTTATCTTTTGTACAAAGCATTATCGAAAGAAGATAAAAGCATTACCCAAATTGGTTCAGGAAGTGCAATGCTTTTACGAGGACTATCAGGATATTGTCCGGTTTATGACGCCGTAGATCATTTAAAAAATGATAAAGCTTCAAATGTAAACATTAGAGTAAACAGTGTCATTAACAAACCTATAAGCGAGGTTTACAATTTTTGGCGTGATTTCGAAAATCTGCCAAAATTTATGAACCATCTTGAATCAGTAAAACCTTTAAATTATACTACCTCAAAATGGACAGCAAAAGGCCCAGCCGGAATTGGTAAATTAACATGGAAAGCTGAAATTGTAAAAGATGAAAAAGAAAGATTAATCAGTTGGAATTCACTTCCTGATTCATCTGTGAAAAATGCCGGAAAAGTGGTTTTCAGACCAAGCGGACAAAATACAGAAATTATTGTAACCATTTCCTATCATGCTCCACTGGGAGTTGCGGGCGAAAGTGCTGCAAAATTGCTAAATCCGTATTTTGAAAAGCTAGTAAAAGAGGATATTATGAATTTTAAAACGTATTTAGAATCCATTTAATAGATTATAAATGCTTTAAAAAATGAAGTTATGAATATAGATGACAGCGAAAAATTCGGGCGCGATGAACCGAATTTTCAAGATGAAAGCAGATACGATGATGAGGACATAAATCGACAATTTAATGATCCGAGAAATGATATTGATGATGAAGACGAGGACGATGATGAAGACGATTTTGATGACCTTGATGAAGATTCTCGTAACGATGAGGATGAGTATGATGATGTTGATGATGACGATCTCGAAAAAGATGGTGATCTTGATGATGATAACGAAGATGACGACGATTTAGAAGATACTGATAGACCAGGAGATCTTTATAAAGATGTTGATTTGTCTTTACAGGATGAAGTTAATCAGGATCTTGAGGAAGTGAACCCTGTGAATCATCAAAGAAAATTTTAAACTCAATATTTAAAAAAAACCGCTTAATCATTTTAAGCGGTTTTTTTGTGTTTTCTATTGACTTTTCTATTAATAATTAATCGGCTTTGTATTTATTATTCCATAATAACATTAGTAATAACGTTACAATTACACAAGAAGCAGATCCTTCAAAAAGAAGACAAAGTACGTAGGTTGGTACTGAAGGATCGCCACCAAACATAAAAGCTTCTGATAATGATTTTACATAAGCGTCGCCACCTTTCGCATAACTATAAATAAGTAAGGCAATTATGCTAAGAATTACACCAGTAAAAGAAGTTATCATGGCTGATATTGCATTGGGAAGAAAAGTATTTTTACCCTCAGCAAGATTCATTTTTAATGTTCTGTTTACACCATACAAAATGAAAAGAACATTTAGTAAACGTAAATAAAATAAATGGGAAAGATTTAAAATTTCCATCAACAAGAAAAAAAGTGCAATTCCCAAAAATATATAAAATCCGTTGATTATTTCTTTAGGTATTTTCATAATTGGTTTCAATTAAGTGATAAATAATTTGACAGAACTCTATTTTACATCAAATAAATAAAAAAAGAAAATCAAAATGTTCTACTATTTCAAACTAAGATTATAAAATATCCATAATCCATTTAATTTTAAATAAGAAACTGATAATGATATAATTACAAATAAAAACCTTATAATTTTTTTTCGCTTCAAGTTGATAGATTTGTAATTATTAACTATTAAAAGTAATTATTATGAATACTTCAAACCACAGAAATAGCAGATCAGATAATGAAGCAATTAATTCTGAAACTATGGAAAACAAAGATCCGGCAATAAACCAGCATCAAAATAATTATCAGAACAGAGAGCCGTATAATTCAGATAATTCAGACGGTCAAAATCTGGATGACAATGATGATATTAATCTTCAAAAAAATAGCAATCGAACAATCGATGCTGAAAGAGATTTAAGCGACAAAAATGATCCGAACCGAAGAACTTTGGACGAATATAGTGCCAATAAAGCAGAACCGGATGATGATGATGATGATGAAGAAGAGTAAATTCCAACAAAAGCACCAGTAAAAAAGCCGGCTTAGAGACGGCTTTTTTTTTAAACATATTAAAGGAAACAAGTTTATTTATACTCTTCCTCTTTTTGTGTATACCAATCTTTCATTACATAAAAAGCTTTCTTTTTAATTCCTCCGCTTGAAATTAATCCTTTGCGGTTAAAGAAATCCTGAATATTAGGAAGCTGGCGTCTTGGTGATCTAAAATCAACCAAAATCCATGGAGATACTCCTGCCAAACCTTCTATACGATTGAACATTTGAGTATTTTGTTTGTATAATTCTTCCTGATATTCTTCTGTCCAGCGTTCTGTTTTATCTCCATGTCGTCCTTGTAATGCCTCTCCTCCAAATTCACTGACAATAACAGGTTTGTTATACGGAATAATCCACTTCATATCTTTACAAGATTCATTTGTACCTCTGTACCATCCCAGATATTGATTAAAACTCACAATATCAACATATTCATTCATATTGTCATGAAGTGTATTGGTATTGTTTGTACTTGTAGTAACTTCCATAGCCATACTGATTAAACGGGAATTATCTTGTGTACGGGCATATTTGGCTAGTTTACTCAGAAAAATATCTCTGTCGTCACCATGAGGTGTTTCGTTTGCTATCGACCAAATTACGATTCCGCAACGGTTTTTATCTCTGTAAACCATATCATGCAACTGGCGTTCAGCATTGGCATAAGTATCCGGATTTGTCCATGAAATGGTCCAATAAACCGGAACTTCTGACCAAATCATTAAGCCCATTTTCTCGGCTTCTCTTACCATGTTTTCGTTATGCGGATAATGTGCAAGACGCACATAATTGCATCCTAACTCTTTTGCCCATGTTAATAAGGTAACAGCATCTTCCTTCGACCAGGCTCTTCCTTGTCTGAAAGGCGCTTCTTCATGAATACTTATTCCTCTTAAAAAGACTTTTTTACCATTAAGTAAAATTTCCTTTCCTTTGGTTTCTATTGTTCTGAAACCAATTTTATCAGCAATATTTTCATCAGTTTTGGTGATCGTAACATCATATAGTTTTGGCATTTCAGGTGTCCATAAAACTGGTTTACTTTTGATTTCAAAATAGGCCATTCCTTTGGCATCAGTCGTGATATTTTTCTTGATTTTTAATTCAGGAATGTTGATTGAAACCGATTGATTTGCTGTTTCGTTATTCAGTTTAACCCATCCCGAAATTTTCGTTTTATCCTTTTTATCCAACTGAACCAAATAATCTTCGATATAAGTATTCGGAACCTGAGCTAGTACAACATCTCTGGTAATACCTCCATAATTCCACCAATCCATATTAACCGTTGGAACATTATCTTTATGGCGTTTGTTGTCTACTTTAACCACCACAAAATTATTTCCGTCGACCAAAAGATTGGTTACATCAAAATTAAAAGGAGTATAACCACCAACATGATTTCCTGCAAATTTGCCATTTACATACACTTTTGCATCGTAGTTGACTGCCCCAAAATATAGGATTCCCTTTGTTTGGTCAGATTTTTTATACGTGAAATCTTTTTCAAACCAAACTGTTCCTTCATAAAAAAATAATCTCTGATCTTTAGAATTCCAGTCAGAAGGAATATCCATAGTAGCAGAAGTGGCAAAATTATATTCTGTTAGTTCTGAAGTTGAAAATGTTTTATTCTGAAAAAAACCATTGTCTTTAAATGGAATTAAACGATAATCATAATATCCATTTTCGAGCGGATCAACAACATAACTCCATTTACCGTTTAAGTTAATATTGTTTCGAGATGAAATATTCGATACTAATGGAACATCTTGTGCTATTGTTTTTCCTATAATTAAAAAAGTAAAACATAACATTATTATTTTTTTCATATTCTAAATCGTTTAATTAATTATAATTCTGATTTTATTTTCTGGCTTAGCTAACAAAGTTAAATGTTTATCTAAAACACCATTATACCAGGGCAATTCATTATCGGTAAAATAACCCATCAAATACTTATCATTTTTAGGTTCTATATCTTTTTCTACTTAAGTGTCAATTCTTTGTCGAAAACTATAATCAAATGATATTTTTTGGAAAGTTTGTTAACTCCAAAAATACAAACTCAAAATTAATTTAATTATCTTCTAATGAATTTGAAAATTTCTCATAAAAAAAGGCGCCCGAATTACTGACGCCTTTTTAGTTATTTCAATTTCTTACTTACGCAAGATCAAATCGATCCAAATTCATGACTTTACTCCATGTTGCAATAAAATCTTTTACAAATTTTTCCTGTGCATCACTACTCGCATAAACTTCGGCAACAGCTCTTAATTCTGCATTAGATCCAAAAACAAGATCGGCACGTGTTCCAATCCATTTTGGCTGACCTGTAGTACGATCATTTCCAGTATAAAGTTCCTTATCATTAGAAACAGATTGCCATTGTGTATTCATGTCAAGCAAGTTTACAAAGAAATCATTAGAAAGCTGACCCGGACGATGTGTAAATACACCATTTTTAGATCCATCCGTATTAATATCCAATACACGCAATCCTCCTAAAAGCACTGTTAGTTCTGGTGCTGTCAATGTCAATAAATGGGCTTTATCAATAAGCAATTCTTCAGTAGAAACAGTTGACTTTGTTTTTCTAAAATTACGGAAACCATCAGCTTTAGGTTCTAAATATCCAACAGATTCAACATCAGTTTGCTCTGCAGATGCATCCATACGACCTGGTGTAAAAGGCACGCTCGCAGAACTTCCGGCATCCCTCGCTGCTTTTTCCACTCCTGCACAACCTGCCAGAACTATTAAATCAGCTAATGATACTTTTTTTCCACCGCCCTGAGCAGTATTATAATCTGACTGAATGCTTTCAAGTTTATCTAAAACAACTTTAAGCTTATCCGGATTATTTACCTGCCAGTCTTTTTGAGGAGCCAGTCTGATGCGTGCGCCGTTGGCACCACCACGTTTATCAGATCCTCTAAAAGTAGAAGCCGAAGCCCAGGCTGTTGCAACTAATTGAGAAACACTTAGTCCTGAATTCAGAATTTTTTCTTTTAATTGCTCAATATCGTTCTCATTTATCAACTCGTGATTTACTGCCGGAATAGGATCCTGCCATAATAATTCTTCCTGTGGAACATCTGCTCCTAAATAACGTGTAACAGGTCCCATATCACGATGTGTCAATTTAAACCATGCTCTTGAAAAAGCATCTGCAAACTGATCTGGGTTTTCAAGAAAACGTCGTGATATTTTCTCATACTCAGGATCTAATCGTAATGATAAATCTGTAGTAAGCATTGTTGGCAAATGCTTTTTAGAACTGTCAAAAGCATCCGGGATTATGGGTTCAGCATTTTTAGCTACCCATTGATGCGCACCTCCAGGGCTTTTTGATAATTCCCATTCAAAACCAAATAAGTTTTCAAAGAAATTATTACTCCATTGCGTTGGCGTTTTAGTCCAGGTAACTTCAAGTCCACTTGTAATAGCGTCGGCACCCTTACCAGAACCAAAACTATTTTTCCAGCCAAAACCTTGTAATTCTAACCCTGCTGCTTCAGGTTCTTCCGCAACATGATCTGAAGGAGCTGCTCCGTGTGTTTTTCCAAACGTATGTCCACCAGCGATTAACGCTACCGTTTCTTCATCATTCATAGCCATACGGCCAAAAGTATCTCTGATATCTTTGGCAGCGGCAATCGGATCCGGATTTCCATCTGGTCCTTCAGGATTAACATATATAAGTCCCATTTGCACAGCTGCAAGTGGTTTCTCTAAATTTCTTGAATGAATATGGCCATCCGCATTATCATCAGATGATACAACGCCATGATCTTTTGGTACACCTTCAGAACCGTCTTTGTAACGTTCATCTCCACCTAGCCATGTAGTTTCAGATCCCCAATAAACTGCTTCATCCGGTTCCCAAACATCTGCTCTTCCTCCAGCAAAACCAAAAGTTTTAAAGCCCATGGATTCTAAAGCAATATTCCCTGTTAAAATCATTAAATCAGCCCATGAAATTTTTCGACCATATTTTTGTTTTATAGGCCATAACAATCTTCGTGCTTTATCAAGACTTACGTTATCTGGCCAGCTGTTAAGAGGCGCAAAACGTTGTTGTCCGGCACCTGCTCCTCCACGACCATCTTGTACACGGTAAGTTCCTGCACTATGCCATGCCATACGAATGAACAGACCTCCGTAATGACCAAAATCTGCCGGCCACCACTCTTGTGAATCAGTCATAAGTTTATGTAAATCTATTTTTAATGCTTCGAGGTCAAGGCTTTTAAAAGCTTCTGCATAATTAAAATTTTCTCCCATTGGATCTGATAACGGAGAATTTTGTCGCAGGATATTTACTTTTAATTGGTTCGGCCACCAGTCACGGTTTTTTGTGCCTGTAGCTGCTACATTGTCCATACTGCCATTATGAAAAGGGCATTTGCTGATGTCATTTGAGTGGTCTTCCATGATTACAATTTATTTTTTGTTTTTTATTAATTGTCTAATTAATTTATTATCAGACTAATTTACAAACAAAATAAAAAAGTTAAACGAAAGATGCATATTAAATCAATCTACATTAATAGATAAAATCTATTACAATGAAGCTTTATCATTTAAATTATGAAAATTAGATCATTTTCATTTTAGAGGTTCAAACAGAAGAGTCAAAAAAGTTAAGTCCTGAAAATTATATAATTGAAAATTATAATTCTATAAAAAAATAAATTCTTATAAAGATACATTTGAATGTAAACTATTTAAGTTCAAGTCTGAAAATATTATTTTGTACTTCCTTGTTTGAAAATGTTTTTTTTCATGCTGATATTTACAAAGGATAACTTGGAAGTACATTTTTTTAAGTAAATTATTCAACCTTTAGCAACAACCCAATTTATATTCTTCGAGGTCACAACCTACAAGATTTATAGTTTTTAAAAAACTTTTTACCTTGTTTTTTGCCTGTAAATTTGTTCCTGCATAAAATATTTCATTTCCATTTTGATTTTGATTTTTACATATAGGCAAAATCTCAACAGGTTGCATAATATTGAATACTTTTACTACATGTGCTGCTGGTAGTAAAGAAGCTATAATTTCACATGATGATTTTTGTTCTCCGTAAGATTCAAGAGATTCCATACTAAAAAGAGGATTGTTTGTATGAAGTAATATTTTTTCACTCATATCTGGTAAATCATCAAAGAAGGCTTTAAGATCTTCGCGAGGAATAAACAATATTATTATTTTGGCTGTTACTGCTTTATCTTTAGAAACTAATTTTACTTTATCTCCCATTTTTTGAATAATAGGTCTTAAAGTTTGAGTACAACGGTTATGACTAATTAATACCTCATGTCCTGATTTAGCAGCTCTGTCAGCGAAATCTAAAGTTATATTACATACACCAATAATACCTATTTTCATAATCTCTAATTTTTTATTAATCTTGCTTTTTTATAAGGATAAGTTTAAAAGCAGGGTTTAAAACAAATATAGCCGTATACAGCATCGAGAAATCATGAGAGTTGTACCAATAAACCTACAATCTTGTAGATTTAAAACTACAAATTAAAAATTACGAATTATGTTTGTTAAGTTTGTCTGTATAAAATCAGTCCGATGTCAAAAATGACGTTGTTTACATTTTTTCGCAATTGCTGCCTTTTATTATTACTGCTAAATCCTGCTAAAGGAATTTGTCAGAATAACTATATGGCCAGATGGTACACCGCTGATAATAATGAATTACCACAAAGTAGTGTAAAATCAATTGTGCAGGATAAATACAATTTTATCTGGATGACGACAGAAAATGGTCTGGTTCGTTATGACGGACAATCTTTCCTTATTTACAATTCGGCTACCACAAATTTGCAACAATGTCGCTTTACTGAAATTTTAGGGAACATACAGAAAGATAGCTTGTATTGCTATAATGATAAAAAAAACGAACTCGTTCTTATCAATGGCCGCAAAATACAGATTGTCAAAAAAGGACGTCCTAAATATAAAATCATCCGGAATGGAAAGCGTTACTATTTTCATGATGGAATTCCATCTAATAATACAATAGATCCTCACGATCCGTACTATATTAAGCGGTCAAACGGAAGTCTTTTTTTTATCGACAGCAAACAAATAGAATTGTGCGATGCTAAAATGAAAAGCATTTATAAAATTGCCTATAAAAGCAATAGTGTTTTTAACTTTTTTACTATAAATGATACTTTGTTCTACCTGAATTCAGATGGCACTTATGATTATTTTACTAAAGATGGAATGTCTTCCAATAAGCTGAATTCAGCCATTTTTAAAACAAAATATAAGCTATATTGGAACATTACCGCCAAACAGGTTTTTCTTTATTCAAAAAATAAAATATTCCTCTTAACATCTGATAAAAACCAATTATCAGCCAAATCAATTATAGAGTTTAAAAATTTTGAGAGAAGCAATATTATTTCGATTTTTTACGATCGAAAAAATCGAAAACTCTATTTAGGAAGTTATACAAATGGATTATGTATTATTACTTTTCCTGATTTTAAAACGGTTAAAAAAGATCCTCACAAGGCTGCAGAGGTCTATTATGCCGCCTTGCCATTAACAGACAGTACAATTGTTACCGCCGAAGGTTTTATACTTAACAATAGAAAGGTCACAGATAGTGTTCCTTTTACAAAAACTGTTTATCTCAATGATCGTCTTAGCATTACGAAGGATGATTATCAAAATTTGTGGGTTATAAGCCGATTTACCGTTCAGTGTTATCTTAAAAAATCAGGATATAAAAAACATATCACCTATGATTTTAAACAGGCTCCAAAAACTTTATTTAAGGATAAAAACAATACAATATGGATTAGTTTGCAAAATGATGAATACCATAAATCGAGACTCTATTCGATAAAAAATGGCAAACTTACTCTTATCGCCGTATTAGGAGAAATCATCAACTATATTACCCAATTCGATAACACTACATTTTATTTCGGCACAGATAAAGGTTTATTTATTTATAAAACAGATTCTAAAAAGTTATTTTTCATTAAAAATTCTGAAAAATTAAATATTAGAAGTGTTTTTATTGATAGTGAAAAAAAAATATGGCTGACCACTTATGAAAAAGGCTTTTTCCTTTTTTCGAATAACACTTTACTTTCTTTTCCAAAAGATGAAGACAATTACCTTAATTCATCTCATTGTATTGTTGAAGATAAAAAAGGCTTTTTCTGGATTCCAACCAACAAAGGGCTTTTTCAGATATCCAGAAAGACATTATTAAAATATAGCAAAAATAAAAAAGGGGCCATTTACTACCATCAATACAATAAAGAAGAAGGCTTTTTAACAAATGAATTTAATGGCGGATGCCAGCCGTGCAGTAATTATCTTAAAAATAATGAAATTGTTTTTCCATCTATGAATGGTTTTGTTTTTTTTAATCCTGATAAAATAACACCATTACTCCCAGGAAAAGAATTTTTTATTGACAAGGTTATTGTAGATCAAAAGATTTTTACTCCGAGTGATACCATTGTACTGAAAAATAATTTTCAAAGGGTAAGTTTCTTAATTGATTACCCTTATTATGGCAACGCAGAAAATATAAATATCCAGGCAAAACTAGACAAAACTGTTAATAGTCGCTGGGAGAAAATAAGAGGTGAGAAATCTATTTCGTTTACTACATTGCCTCCCGGAAAATATATACTTACATTGAGAAGCTTGTCATCATTTGATGGAAATTATATTTATAAAAAATTTACGATAATTGTTCCCGCCAGATTTTATCAAACAACCTGGTTTACTATTTTATGTTATTTTCTGACCATTGGATTTTTAATTTTTATGTGGTATATACGATTATATTATATCAAATTAAAAAACATCAGACTTAAACTCGTTATTGAAAAAAAGACCAAAAAATTAGCTACAACTGTTCGTAAACTAAAAATCACTAAAAACAATTTAAAGCAAGAAATCAAGCAACAGGAAACATTGGTAAAAAGTATGAGCCACGATATTAAAAGTCCGCTCAAATTCCTTACTTCTTCTATAAATCATTTATCAGATAATATAACGATTCAGGAAGATCCAAAACTAAAACATCAACTGGAAACGATAAAAATGTCTTCTGTTCAATTATACGAATATGTTGAAAATCTGATAAAATATTCCACCATATTTATTGAAGGGAAAAAACTTGAAGACAAAAGTTATTCTTTATATGATCTTATTGAAGAAAAAATTCAGATTTTTAAAAAAATTGCGGAGGTCGAAAATACAGTGATAATTAATAGTGTTGATCCTGAAGTTTTAATTAGGACAAATAATAAAGCACTCTCTATTATTATTCACAATTTACTTGATAATGCCATAAAAAACACTAAAAATGGAAGAATAGAATTAGTAGCTGTTACTCAAAATAATATGCTGACCTTGACGATTATTGATAACGGAAAAGGCATGAGTAAGGAGCTAATTGATTATTATCTTGATTTTTACAAAAATCCAATTGTAAAAAATTATCATTTGGGATTGCACATGATTATTGAACTTCTTGTTATCATTAAAGGAAACATCAATATTAGAAGTACAATTAACGAAGGAACAACCATTGACATACTAGTTGAATACAATTAATACTCGAAAGTCTTATACAAATTAATAAGTTCTACTAAATTATTAATCTTCAATTTTTCAAATACTCTGGCCTTGTATGTACTTACAGTGGACACATGAATGTTTAGCATATTTGAAATTTCAAGATTCCCATTACCATTAATTAACAGTTCTGTAATCTGAAGTTCTCTTTTTGACAAAACATCACGTGGATTGATTCTTTTTTTACCGATCTTTTCTTTTAATAATTCATTTACGAGTTCAGAAGAAAGGTAGGTCGAAGATTCGAAAATAGAGTTGATAGCAAACATCATTTTCTCTTCACTGCAGAGTTTATTCAGATATCCATTGGCACCGGCAGAAATATATTTCAAAGCATATTGTTCTTCTTCATGAGCAGAAAAAACAAGAATTTTAACCGACGGCCGAATAGTTCTCAAGTCATTAATCATCTCGGTACTTTTGCCTCCGGGAATATTGATATCTAAAATGATCAAATCAAAAGAACTTTCTTTTAGAAGTGCGATAGCTTCAAAGAAATTTTCGGCATTGGAGATTGCGACATCTTCAATTTGCTTCTCTAAAACCATGGCGACTCCATTTCGAACCACTAAATGATCGTCAACTATTAAAATTTTTTTAGTCATAATGAATTACATTTCTACAAATGTAATTTTTTTAATTATTCAACAAATTAAATGCTAATATAACTTCTATGGTATCACAATGCATTATTTGTGTCAAATGACGATTTATTTCTTACTTTTCTGCTTCCCATTTTTTACCAAAGAAACATCATCAACTAAACAAAAAGCATTTGCATTTCCATCTGCTTTAAAACCAACTTCGACTTTTCCACCTTTAACAACAATATTTTTAATCACAATTGTTTTCCAGTCTGTATTCTCATTTTTAATAACAGAATTAAATGTTTTTCCATTGCTCAGCGCATACATTTCCAAGTTAATAAATCCATTACTGTTTTTTATTTTGGCTGTTAAAGTATACAAACCGTCTTCTAATTTTACATAGGATGAAGAAGAAATAACCTGAAAAATTTTCCTTTTGAAATTAACTTTATCGCTAATATTCAGACTTTTTTCACCAATGACAATCTTCCTCTCATTCTCCGTATTAAAATGATTTAAAACAGGAGAATTAATACTGTCCAGTCCTATTTTATTTCCTTCAATAACTTCACTTGCCCAGCCTGTTAATTGAATTTGAACTGGTTTAACAGGACTCGGAATATGTCGGCGGTCAGCTTCGAAACTGCCATTTTTTATATAATTATTGTCTTCGGCAACTTTCCAGTTTCCTGTTTTAGCATCGAGATTCCATGAACTTAACGAATTAAAATAAGGCGTTTTTCCATCAAAAGAAATCGGGCACCACTGATTGTATCCTAAACCATTACCTGCAAAATCGGCCCAACGGTCTCCACAATATACAATTGTTTCCTTCTGGCTTCCTTTTACAGAAAAGAAAAATCCGGTTTGCGAAATGTGTGCAAAATCGTCTTCACAACCTTTCATTATCGTCATGTCATTTGTTGGGAGATATGGACCTCTAATATCATCAGCCACTAAATAATAAGCAAAAGAGCCATCCCAACCATAAATATTTGAAGCAAACATGTAATATTTATTTTGATATTTGAACATGCAATTTCCTTCACGACTTTCTCCTTTAAAAATTTCAGTGCAGTCTAGCAGGTTTACTTTTCCGTCTTTCAGGCCAATTTCAGAAACATAAATTTTGTTGCGACCTCTTCCGTAAGAATATATTAAATATGATTTTCCGGTATCTTCATCTGTAAAAACTGTTTGATCACCCGTATTACTGGTCCCGATCATTTTCTCCATGTTTATTTTCTGATGCCAGGAAAACTCCCCTGTAGGCGAATCTGATAGTGTAATCAACACTTCTTTTTCATGCTGAACAAACATCGCATATTTTTTTAGTTCTTTGACGTAACATACGCCTAAACGCCCCACCCAACTTTTACCAGACGGATTCGCTTTGTCTTTTGTCAAAACATTGCCTTCAAATGTCCAATTCACCAAATCTGTTGAGCTATAACAAGTCACTGCTTCAAAAGTAGATGTTGTCAGCGTAATAGCCGGATTTGCACGATAACGATTGGCTTCAACATATTGTACACCATACCAATAATACTTTTGTACACCGGTAACCGGATCTGCAAATTTAAAAATTCCACCACCCTGACTATTTAAAGGAAGACCGTCTTTGGTATTCCAGAATACGTCATTTTTAATGTTCAGATCCTGAGCAATGACTGCCGTTGCTGTTCCGATGAAAGTGAAAATCATCAAAGCAATAAAATTAAAAGAATGGTTTATTTTATAAATCATGTCTATTTTGGTTAGGTTAGTTTGTAATAAAAGTATGTAATACACATAACGTTAGCGTCATGCACTATCCTGTTTGTGGCTTTTAAGCACAGTTTTATCTAATAAAACTTCCAAATAAAATCTACAAAATTCCACTGAAATTAAGAAGTGTCAGGCAGAATTAAAGAATTCCGGGATTGAATACAGTCAATAAATCTGAAATTACATCAACACTTTTTTATATCGTTGATATTCACTAACTTGCAGTATATTCTTCTAAACTCATTTATTATGAAAAAACTTTTTTTGTCATTATTAGTGGTTGTAATATGTTTTTCGAATCAGTCGATTTTTTCTCAAACCAAAGATGAGGATGTACCACCACTTGGACTGCCCGGAGATAATCTGGATTTGTATGCGGTACTTGATCTTTTTCAAAAATCAAAAACTATTGAGGATTTTGAAAAG
The DNA here is from genome assembly GCF_058808175.1 of Flavobacterium sp. GW821-FHT11G01. Classification (NCBI taxonomy): domain Bacteria; kingdom Pseudomonadati; phylum Bacteroidota; class Flavobacteriia; order Flavobacteriales; family Flavobacteriaceae; genus Flavobacterium; species Flavobacterium sp. GW821-FHT11G01. Next base: position 202,768 of record NZ_JBXARK010000007.1, read on the forward strand.
TCATTAAATCAAAAAGAAACAAAAATTAACAATCTTGATCTTAATCTTGACAAAAAAGTAGACTTTATCAAAGTTGTAACCAAAAAAGATGGCAACGCTTTTACGTTTGTACTTCAGGTAAACGTAAGTGAAAAAGAAACCCAGGATGTTGCTGTTATTTTAGTAAATAAGGACAAAAACGGAAAAGTATCTTTACAAATAGTGGGAGATGAAGATCTTTATGGTAAAAACTATGTAATTGAGCCAAAAACCAAAAGTGATTCAGTAACAGCTAATCCGGCCTATGTTGGTTCTAACCCAGTTACGGTTAATGTACCTGCTACAACTACTGTTGTTGTAGAATCGGCTCCAATTGTACAGTATGTATATTCTCCTGCTTATGTGCCTTATTATCCTCCTTATTATTATGGTTTTTATCCTCCTTATTTTGCAGCATTTACGGTGTTGGCAGTAGGTATTTATCGCCATAACAATTGGTATCATGGTGGTTATTACGGAGGACATTATGGTGGTGGAAATACGGTAATCATTAATAATAGAAATCAGATTAATCATTATAATAACGAAAGAAACCGATCTAATACAGTCTCAGATAACAGGGCCAATGGAAAGTATGGCAATAATCGAGGAAATAACACCAATCGGCCAACAGCAGGTACATCCGATCGTGGGGCTAATGGAAATCGAGGATCGACATCTGATCGATCATCAAAAGTGAATCGTCCCTCAACTTCAGACCGATCTTCAAATGTTAACCGTCCATCGGCGGGTACTTCAGATCGATCTTCAAACTTAAATCGTCCGTCAACTTCTAATCGTTCATCGAGTCCAAGTTTTGATTCTGGCCGTACCAGAAGCGGAGGCGGTGGTGGCTTTAGCGGAGGCAGCAGAGGTGGCGGAGGCTTTCATGGCGGAGGCGGAGGTTTTGGCGGCGGTGGAAGAAGACGTTAAAAACTTCTCTTTGATATAAAAAAAAATGGACTAAAACTTACTATGTTTTAGTCCATTTTTTATATCTATAAATCTGATTTCTTTATTTTATTTCCATGTCTGAAGCACTCATATCTCTGACACAAACATATTTGCCGTCTCTTTTTTCAAATAAACTAAGATAATTTCCGGTATTAATAACCGTTTTACTAACAGAGTCCGTTACGGTATATGCACCACTTTCTACAACCTGATTTCCATCATTTGAAACAAAAACTTCATTTGTTTTAAAGGAAATTATATTAGAATTAGCTCCTAAATCAGATATCAAAAACTCTGAAATTGCCTGCTTACCAACTAATGGTTTTTTATGTTGATAATAACTTATCGCATCATCAGCATAATAACCAATGTTTTTAAGTTCTCCTGAATTGTAAGTTGCCGCAAATTCATCTTCTTTTGCCTGAATTTCCTTTTTTATTTGCTCTTTATCAACTACTACGACAGGTTTTTCTTCCTCCTTCTTAGTATTACAGGCTAACATTGAAATCAGCACACTCCCTAATAATAATCCATTTAAAATCTTGTTTTTCATATGATAAAAAATTAAAATATTACAACTTAAAAGTACTATAAAAATCTCAATATCAGACGATTTAACCTAAAAAAGATTAAAACTAAGGTTTTACATTTCAAATTTGAGAGGTTAATTTTTTACACAAGGCAATTGCAATACATTTGCTCCTAATGGCTGTTCCATCTTTCTTTCTAATTTTTCCTGGTTTACGGTAATATAAATTTCCATTGAACCTGTTCCTACTTTTAGTGCTAAGATATGTCCGCCATGAGCATTAAATTTATCATCTGTTGCAACTCCATGAATATGTAACGATGGTTTTCCTTCATTCCAGGCAATAGAACCAGTAATACTTCCCATCTCTACTTTTTTGAATGTCTTTGGATTAAATTTCTTTTGATTAAAGTCAAAAAAACCGAAAGTAGCTTCTTCTGCAAAACCAATTCCGGTAAAATTTCCTGAAGGAATTTGTTGTTCTTTGACAAGATTTTCAATTGATTCAATGACATTATCACCTTCACGCAATACCATCAGGAATCCTTCGGCTGTTTTGCTATAACGGCATTGAGAATTACTTGAGGTTTGTTGTGCGTTTACTACACCAACAATACAAAAAAGTAGGGCGACAAATATTTTTTTTAAGGAAGACATAGCGATTAATTTTAAATCTTAAAATTAATTCACAACTTGTTTTTAAATTTTATATAAATCCAAAATAGTGTTACATGAATTCAATTGTAATTTTTAATAAGGAATATAAATATTAAATGTCGCGCCTTGCATAGGTTCTCCAACAGCATCAATATAACCATTATGATTTTCGACTATTTTTTTGACAATTGCGAGTCCAATTCCCGTTCCTTCGTATACATCCCTGCCATGTAATTTTTGGAAAACACCAAATATTTTCTCGCTATGTTGGGGCTCAAAACCAATACCGTTATCTCCAAAACTAATGTGGCAATAATTTACATCTGTAGGCAGATTTTCGATTTTCAAATCAAATCCATGAACCAAACGACTTTTTATCGTAATTTCTAATGGCGTTTCTATTTTTGAAAATTTGATCGCGTTATGAATAAGGTTTTCCATTAACTGAACAAACTGAAAAGGAATTACTTTTGCCGTATCATGAAAATCGGTTAATATAGTGGCTCCTTTTTCGTTTAGATTTTCATTTAAGGCTTCTTTTACATCTTTTATAATGGTATTAAGATCGATTGTTTCGTACCTTCTGTCAACCAGAGTAGCTCTTGAGAAAGTAAGAAGACTGTTAATCAGCTCACGCATTCTGTTACAGGCATATAAAATTCGGTCAAATTTTGTTTTGCCATCCTCAGATAAATTAGCATATTCATTCGATAAAATAAGGTTGGCAAAAGTCTGAATTTTTCGCAACGGTTCCTGAAGATCGTGACTTGATATGTATGTAAAAGCATCAAGTTCCATATTCTTCTTTTTGAGTTCATCGGCATGTTTTTCTATCGCTGCGTATTGAGAAGCAAGTTCTTTATTGGCTTTTAAAATAATTTCGTTCAGTGCGTGCGTTTCTTCTTCCTTCTTTCTTAACTCCTGATTTTTTCGAAACAACTCGGTAAAAACCATCACTTTTGCCTGTAATATTTCAGGTGACAACGGTTTAATCATATAATCAACAGCACCAGACTGATAACCTTTGAAAATATATTCATTGGTGTTCATATTGGCGGTTAAAAAAATAATGGGAACGTGTTTTAGTTTTTCGCTTTGGCGAATTAATTCCGCCGTTTCAAAGCCATCCATCAATGGCATTTGTACATCCATAAGGATAATAGCAAAATCTTGGTTTTTCAGCAAAATCCGCAAAGCATCTTTCCCTGATGTCGCTTCAACAAACTGATAACCACGCTCAGCCAGGATGACTTGCAAAGAAAGTAGGTTTTCTTTCTTGTCATCGACTATTAAGATTTTAATTGCGTCTCCCATTCTTATTTTGCATTGAATATGAAATTATTATTTAAGCCACACGCGCATTAACGAAGACAATTGTTCTACGTTTACAGGTTTCGTCATATAATCTGAAGCTCCTGATTCTATACAACGTTGTCTGTCGCCTTTCATTGCTTTTGCGGTCACGGCAATAATGGTAAGATCCTTATGTTTGGCATCTTTACGAATGCGTTTCATTGTTTCGTAACCATCCATTTCGGGCATCATAATATCCATAAGCACAATATTTATATCTTTATTTTGATTTAGAATATCAATTGCTTCCTGACCACTTTCGGCACTAATTACATCCAATCCATATCGTTCTAAAGCGGTTGTCAATGCAAAAAGATTACGAACGTCATCATCGACTAATAATACTTTTTTGCCCGGCAATACATCTTCTTTCAAATAAAACGACTCTATGATTTCCTTCATTTCATCAGGTAGTTCTTTATGAACACGGTGCATAAACAAAGCGGTCTGATCAATCAATTCTTCCATCGAACCGGCACTTTTTGTAATGATACTATGGGCAAATCGATTCAGTCTTAATCGTTGCTTTTTAGTAACGTCACCTGCCGAATGTATAATAATGGCGGTTTCCTGTCCGGCAATATTATTTTCCAGATCCGTAATAATATCGAGTCCGTCTGCATCTGGTAAAACCAAATCTAAGATAATACAATCAAATGATTTTTCCTGAATTAATCCAACCGCTTCAGCAGCTGTTTTTGCACTCGAAATTCTAATATCATCGCCGTCAACGGCATTTACGATTCTGCTTAATTCTTGCTCATTATCATCTACAACCAACAGATTTTTGATCTTTTTATTCTTAAAATCATGAATATCATTAAAAAGATAAGATAGCGAATCATTCTTAACCGGTTTTAAGAAAAAGTTTCTTGCGCCACGTTTAAGTCCTTTATTTCGTTCGTCTTCACCAGAAATAATATAAACCGGAATGTGTCGTAAATTAAAATCCGTTTTCAATCGGTCCAGAATTTTCCATCCGCTGGTGTCCGGCATGTTTAAATCCATTGTAATAGCGTGAGGATGAAACTGATTAATAAAATCAACGACATCATTTCCTTTTGTAGTTACAATCGCCTTGATTCCATTAATATGTGCCTGTTCCAACATAATTTTGGCAAATGTCAGATTATCTTCTGCAATCAGAAGTATTTTATCGCCTGGTTTAATATCAGTTCTGTCATCGCCTATTTCATCTACAAAGAACAAATCAATATCAGAACGATTAAACTTTTCAGAAGGCAATGATTTTATACGGCCTTTTACATCTGTTTCTTCCTCTACATCAATTTCTTCAATTTCAGAAATATCTACATATTGTAATGGAAGGAACAACGTAAATTTACTTCCGATATTCGTTTCACTTTCCAGCTCAATACTTCCTCCTAATAAATCAGAAAGTCCACGGCTAATTGATAATCCCAAACCGGTTCCGCCATATTTACGACTTGTAGAACCTTCTGCTTGTTGGAAAGCTTCAAATATGATATTTTGTTTTTCTTTGGAAATTCCGATTCCGGTGTCTGAAATTTCAAAAGCAACAACTGCTTCTGCTTTATCCAAACTAAGATTTGCCGTTTTCCAATTGTTATTGGCTTTGTAGATTTTTAATTGTACTTCTCCTTTTTCGGTAAACTTAAACGAATTCGACAGCAAGTTTTTCAAAATCTGATTTAAACGTTGTGAATCGGTTTCAATCAATTCCGGAAGTTCATCATCCATATTGATTTTAAAACGTAGATGTTTAGCTTCTGCAATTGGATTAAATGTCGATTCCACAAATCGGCTAATTTCTTCGAAACTAATCGGATTGTAATCCACAGAAATATAACCTGATTCGATTTTAGATAGATCCAGAATGTCGTTGATTAACTGAATTAAGTCATCACCACATGAATTGATTGTTTTAGCAAACTGAATTTGTTTTTCAGAAAGATTTCCGTCTCTGTTGGCTATTAATTCATTTGCTAAAATTTGCAAACTGTTTAGTGGCGTTCTCAACTCATGCGACATATTTGCTAAGAATTCCGACTTATATTTTGATGTCAAAGTCAGCTGATCTGCTTTTTCTTCCAAAGCTTTTCTCGCTACCTCTACCTCTTGGTTTTTAAGTTCCACTTCTTCTTTTTGATTCGCTAATAAGAACGCTTTTTCTTCCAGTTCCTCATTGGTATTTTTCAATACTTCCTGCTGACTTTTTAATTCGCTTGCCAAAGATTGAGACTGTACCAAAAGCTCTTCTGTTCTGGAGTTCGATTCAATCGTATTCAGTACAATACCAATACTTTCTGTTAATCCTTCAAGGAAATCTAAGTGAGTCTGACTGAAGGTATCCAAGGATGCTAATTCAATAACTGCTTTAAGTTGTCCTTCAAAAAGTACCGGCAGAATAATAACGTCTTGAGGTTTGGCATCTCCCAAGCCTGAATTGATTCTGATATAATCTTTAGGTACATTACTCAAAATAATTCTTTCCTTTTCTATCGCCACCTGACCAATAAGTCCTTCTCCCATTGCATATTGCGTAGGTGAATTTTTTCTTTTGATGTAGGCATAAGAAGCAATCAGATTCAGTTTTGAATCTTCAAAATTCTCATCTTCCTGCAAAATATAAAAGAGTCCGTGTTGGGCAGTAACAACCGTTGCCAGCTCAGAAAGGATTTTTCTCGTAACCGAATTCAATTCTTTTTGCCCTTGAAGCATTTGCGTGAATTTAGCCAAATTCGATTTTAGCCAGTCTTGTTCCTGATTTCTTAATGTTGTTGCTTTCAGGTTTGAAATCATTTGGTTAATGGTATCTTTAAGTGCCTCAACCTCACCTTTTGCTTCAACACCAATAGTTCGCGTTAAATCTCCTTGTGTTACCGCAGAAGCTACCTCAGAAATTGCACGTACCTGCGTCGTTAAATTCGCCGCAAGTTGGTTTACATTTTCTGTTAAGTTTTTCCAGGTTCCTGATGCTCCCGGTACGTTTGCCTGACCTCCCAGTTTTCCTTCTGCTCCTACCTCACGCGCCACAGTGGTTACCTGATCGGAGAAAGTTGCCAGCGTATCAATCATTTCGTTGATCGTATCTGTAAGTTGTGCCACCTCGCCTTTCGCATCAATTGATAGTTTTTGTTTCAGGTTTCCTTTTGCTACGGAAGTTACAACTTTTGCAATTCCACGTACCTGAGACGTTAAGTTGGAAGCCATCAAGTTAACCGAATCCGTTAAATCTTTCCAGGTTCCGGCAACACCTTTTACTTCAGATTGTCCTCCCAGTTTTCCTTCGGTACCAACCTCACGCGCCACACGAGTTACCTCGGATGAAAACGAATTCAGCTGTTCTACCATCGTATTAAAGGTATTTTTCAAATCCAGAATTTCTCCTTTTACGTCAACCGTAATTTGTTTAGAAAGGTCACCATTGGCTACGGCTTTTGTTACATCAGCAATATTACGCACCTGACCTGTTAAGTTAGAGGCCATCTGATTAACCGAATCTGTTAAATCTTTCCAGGTTCCGGCAACTCCCGGTACGAATGCTTGTCCTCCCAGTTTTCCTTCTGTTCCTACCTCTCTTGATACCCTTGTTACCTCCGAAGCAAAACTTCGAAGCTGATCCACCATCGTATTTACAGTTTCTTTCAATTGAAGAATCTCTCCACGAACGTCAGCAGTAATTTTTTTTGACATATCGCCATTCGCCACGGCAATCGTTACCTCGGCAATATTACGTACCTGAGTTGTTAAGTTACCCGCCATCTGATTCACCGAATCGGTCAAATCTTTCCAGGTTCCGGCAACTCCCGGTACATTCGCCTGACCTCCCAGTTTTCCTTCGGTACCAACTTCACGCGCCACACGAGTTACCTCAGAGGCAAACTCACGCAGCTGATCCACCATCGTATTCAGGGTTTCTTTTAGTTGAAGAATTTCCCCGCGAACGTCAACCGTAATTTTTCGGGACATATCTCCATTCGCCACGGCAATCGCCACATCGGCAATATTACGAACCTGAGCGGTTAAGTTACCCGCCATCTGATTCACCGAATCTGTTAAATCCTTCCACGTTCCGGCAACTCCTGGCACATTCGCCTGACCTCCCAGTTTTCCTTCCGTTCCTACCTCACGTGAAACCCTTGTTACCTCCGAAGCAAAACCTCGAAGCTGATCCACCATGGTATTGATTGTATTTTTTAATTCTAAGATTTCTCCTTTTACGTCAACGGTAATTTGAAGTGATAAATCGCCTTTTGCTACCGCTGTGGTTACCTCGGCAATATTACGTACCTGACCCGTTAAGTTCGATGCCATCTGGTTTACCGAATCCGTTAAATCTTTCCAGGTTCCTCCAACACCTTCCACCTGCGCCTGACCTCCTAATTTTCCTTCGGTACCAACCTCACGCGCCACACGAGTTACCTCGGATGCAAACGAGTTCAGCTGACCCACCATCGTATTAATGGTATTTTTAAGCTCAAGGATCTCTCCTTTTGTATCTACGGTAATCTGGCGTGATAAATCGCCTTTTGCTACCGCTGTGGTTACCTCGGCGATATTACGTACCTGACCCGTTAAGTTTGACGCCATCTGGTTCACAGAATCCGTTAAATCTTTCCAGGTTCCTCCAACACCTTTTACTTTTGCCTGACCTCCCAGTTTTCCTTCTGTACCAACCTCAAGTGCCACACGCGTTACCTCAGAAGAGAAAGAGTTCAGCTGATCCACCATCGTATTAATGGTTTTCTTCAACTCCAGAATTTCTCCTTCGGCTACAGCCGTAATCTTTTTCGATAAATCGCCATTTGCTACCGCTGTGGTTACCTCGGCAATATTACGTACCTGACCGGTTAGATTTGATGCCATCTGATTCACCGAATCGGTTAAATCTTTCCAGGTTCCACCAACTCCTTTTACTTTTGCCTGACCTCCCAGTTTTCCTTCTGAACCTACCTCACGCGCAACACGAGTTACCTCGGCACCAAAGGAGTTCAGCTGATCCACCATGGTATTGATCGTATTTTTAAGTTCCAGGATTTCTCCTGCAACGTTTACAGTAATTTTTTTAGATAAATCTCCTTTTGCTACCGCTGTGGTTACCTCGGCAATATTACGCACCTGACCTGTTAGATTCGATGCCATTTGGTTTACCGAATCGGTCAAATCTTTCCAAACACCACCAACACCTCTTACTTTTGCCTGACCTCCCAGTTTTCCTTCAGAACCCACCTCTACGGCCACACGCGTTACCTCGGAAGAAAACGAGTTTAGCTGATCCACCATCGTATTGATCGTATCTTTTAGCTCCAGGATTTCTCCTTTTACGTCAACCGTAATTTTTTTCGAAAGATCTCCTCTTGCTACCGCGGTTGTTACATCGGCAATATTACGTACCTGACCCGTTAAGTTCGATGCCATCTGATTTACCGAATCTGTTAAATCTTTCCAGGTTCCTCCAACTCCTTTTACCTGCGCTTGTCCTCCCAGTTTTCCTTCGGTTCCTACCTCTCTCGCCACACGCGTTACCTCAGAAGAAAACGAGTTCAGCTGATCCACCATGGTATTGATGGTATTTTTTAATTCCAGAATTTCTCCTTTTACGTCAACGGTAATTTTTTTGGATAAATCTCCTTTTGCTACCGCAGTTGTTACGTCGGCAATATTACGTACCTGTCCAGTTAAATTCGAAGCCATCTTATTTACCGAATCGGTCAAATCTTTCCAAACTCCACCGACACCTCTTACTTTTGCCTGACCTCCCAATTTACCTTCTGTACCTACCTCACGTGCTACACGCGTTACCTCCATCGAAAACAGATTCAGCTGTTTTACCATTCCGTTTACCTCTTTTGCAATTCTGAGGAATTCTCCCTGAAGCGGATTTCCTTCAATAGAAAGCGGCATTTCCTGAGATAGGTTTCCTTTTGCAACCGATGTAATTACGTGTGCAATTTCGATGGTAGGATGCACAAGATCTGAGATCAGTGTATTTACTGAATCAACGCAGGAACTCCATGAACCTCTTGCTCCGTCAAGAGCAACTCGATTCGTTAATTTTCCTTGTTTACCAATACTTTTACCTACTTTTTGAAATTCAAAAACCATACGTTCATTCAGATCGATGATTTCATTCAGAGTATCACAAATCGATCTTTTAATTCCATTCTGATCCGTTGGGAAACGTTGGGTGAAATTACCATTTTTGACCTTCAGCAAAATCTTTAAAAACTCTGCATCAGTCAAAATAGATTCCTCTGAATCAACTTTTCTCCTTCTTGGTTTTGGAGTTTTTTCTGAAACAATTGGAAGTTCCAGAATAATTTCCGGAGTATCCACAGTTTTATTAATTTCTTTTTTATTTTTCATATTCCCAACTTTTATCGAATGACTTAAAAAAATCTGACACCTTAATCTTGACTAATTTACTACTTTTCAACAACAAAAAACAGTTTGTTTTATATGCCGTCATCAAACAGTATTTTCCTTAAATGAAACTGCACAAAAGCATCCATAGAATCGGATCGTTTTGTGTTGTCATTGTAATTCAATGGTTTTATAATATAACCTGATATTCCTAATTTTTCAGCTTCTGAACGATCCATTTCTTCCGAAGATGTTGTCATGATAAAAACTTTTAAATCTTTTAGTTTTTTATCTTCCCGCAACACTTTCAGAAACTCTATTCCGTTCATTCTTGGCATATTAATATCCAACAAAATAACATCCGGGATAAATCCCTGCTCTTTATTTCTGAGTATTTTTAAAGCTTCAATTCCATTATAGGCAGTAAAAAGCTCATACTCACTTTCTAACTTTTTTAAGGAACGCTCCACACTAATCACATCCAGTTCGTCATCTTCAACTAATAAAATTGTTGCCTTTTTCATAACTTAATTATTTCTCCATGTAAAAATAAATTCGGCTCCTTCACCCAATTTCGATTTAACTATAATACTTTCCTGTTGATCGTCAATTATTTTTTTCACAATTGCGAGACCAACACCGGTACTTTCCTGTTCGTTTTGCTCACGAAGCGTTTGAAAAATCTCGAATATTTTTTCGTGATATTCCAATGCAATTCCAATTCCGTTATCTTTTACTGAAAATTCATGAACCCCTCCAAATGTCAAACAACTGATCTGAATGACACCCTCTTCTTGCGGTGTATATTTTACGGCATTACTAATTAAATTAGCAAAAACCTGTTCGAGTTTAATTCTTTCTGTATACAATTTTGGGAGATTCCCTATTTTAAGTTTGAAATTTCTGGGAACAATGGAATCTGCAATTTCATGTACCAAAGCATTAGTATCAATATATTCTAATGGCGCTTTCAGGTTTAAACGTGCATAATCCAGTAAACCATTAATAAGCGCTTCCATGCGTCTGGTTTTTTGCGGAATAATTTTAAGATATCTTTTAATCTCCGGTGAAAGTTCTTTTTCATGATCCTCTTCAATCCAGCTCACTACGTTATGAATACCCCGAATTGGCGCTTTAAGATCATGCGAAACTGCGTAAGCAAATTTATTTAACTCCGCATTTCTGTTTTTTAGCTCATGAATATTTTTATCCAGCTTTCCAGACATTCTGTTCAATGATGTTGCCAGGGCAGTCAACTCATCATTTCTGGTATCTTTTACTACTGTAAAGTTTCCTTTAGAAATGTTCTCGGCAAGACGAACCATCGAAGTAATTCTTTTATTGGTAATATACATAATAAACACCGTGCTTAACAAACCAACTATAACGGTGAGTGTAAGGAAAATAAATGAAAAAGTATGTGCATATTTTAATGAAGTAAGTAACATCTCTGTATGATGTTTCCTTACCTTATATTCGATTTTATCAAATCTGGTAAATTTTTCTGAAATAGCATCGTTAATTTTTTTTCCGACATGTCTTTTTAGGGAAGTATTAAAAAGATTTTTATACGAGTACGGATATTCTCTTCTGCTTTTTATCAATTCTTTAGAATATCGAACCCAATCGGTGTGAAGTGTACTGATAGAATCTAATATAGAGCGTTGCTCATTTTTACTTCCAATTCGAATCTCTTGTTCCTTTATCAATAAAGGCACTCTTTTTAATCCGATGAAGTAAGAATCTAAAAATGTATAATCTTCTGTAAGCAAAAAACCTCGAAAGGCACTTTGCATTTCGATAATAGATTTATGGGTTTTATTAGAATTACGAATAATCTCTTCAGATCTGGCGAGAAATTGCGAGTTAAGCTGCACTTTTTTGGATAGCATATAATTCGTATACGAGTCTGCAACAGACAGCAAAATTACCAGCGTAAACGCAACTAAAATTTGAGTAGATAATTTCATTTAATTACAATTAAAGGACGATATCACACTATTAGGCAATCTATTATCCAATAAAAATAATAAAAAAAACAAAATCTTTTCTGAATAATTTCGTAGCACAATCTCTATTGATGAGCCTTTCGCAGCTACAATCGATATAAAAATTAATAACATTTAGCCGAAGGTATATTGACTTAAAATTTGTTTTAAGTCATTAAAATTATTTGGTTTTGATATAAAATCATCGGCGCCATGTGCTTTGGCTTCCTTAATGATATCATCTAATTGTGAAGTAGAAAAAATAATAATAGGGATTTTTTTTAACTCTTGCTCTTTTTTAATCTCGATTAAAAATTCAATTCCTGACATGATAGGCATGTTTAAGTCTAGAAAAATAACATCTGGTATTATCTCTTTTTGCATCAATTTTCGTAATGCTTCTACCGGGTCACAAATAGCATGGTAGGTTGCAGCAGATACTGCTTCCAGTGCTTCCATGAATAATTCACAATCGTCTGAATCGTCATCAATTTGTAATATATTGGTATAAGTCATGTGCTTATTTGGTACTGCTGGTGTGTAAAGTTCTTTCAATAATCTTTCCTTTTAAAATTAAAAAAATAGCTTTCTTTTAATGATATGATTATTTTAAGATAATCAATTAAAAAAAAGCATATTGATCGCAATGGCACTTGTTAAAATTGCGACTTTATTTTCATCTGCTGAGTAATTTGTACTCATACTAACATTGTAACTGTGATTTGATCTCACAAAATTTCTCATCCGCCCGTTCCGTTTTTTATCAATCGAACCAATTTGTTTTTCTGCCGGGTCATAAACGATAAAATTGGGTCCATGCCAGGCATCTCGTATTTCAGCTATTACTTCATTAGAAGTATTTAAAACTTTGAATTCGGGTTTGAAAAAATTCTTTTTATTAATGGTTCCTACCTTTTTACCATGCGCATCATAAACACAGATATTAGACATAAAGGAAAAATTATGTTTTGCAATTGAAGATTCAAGACCTCCGTTTGCATTTCTGATTTCAATCCAAAAAGGAAACAAAGTTTTACAAGGAAATAATTTTAACATTCTTTGCTTTAATGTTAATTTCTGTTTTATACTTCCAATACGCTCACGTTTGCTATTATAAATGTGATAATTTTTACGTAAACTACTTCGGTTATCAACAAAATAATTATTTATTTCAAAGAAATCTGAATTCATATAATTAAGATTAATAGTTAAAAAAATAGGTCTCAAAATCTTCAAAACGAAGACTTCTTTTTTAAGTATTACGTATATGAATCTTAATCTGTAATTATTCTTTTATAGGTTTTTCAATGTGTTTTTTTGGCTTTGTATCTATCATTTTTAAATTAAAATAATTCAGTTTTTGATTCAGTCTGTTGGGCATTAACGAGAACAAATATGAAGATATAAAATCTTCGACCTTTTACATAATTCGATTTAAATGTTACATGGTTTCAATCTTATCCGATAATTTTATTTTTTAATATAGAAATTTACTAAAAAAAACATGGCTTTTATCAGACATGGGAATTATATAACAAAAATCAAAAAATATATAAAATCGTCTTTTGTCATCAAATTATTTTTATAAAAATTCAATAACTAAAACTTAACTTTTATACTATGAAAAATTTAAACTTTAAGATTATTATTGGCGCAATATTTTTAACAATTGCATCGATGAGTTGCAGTAAACATTGTGATGACGAGGATTATAGAAGGGATGCCAAACCTAAAGAAGCAATAACTTCCGATTCCTTGAAAGTTTCTTCAGAGCATCATAATGAAACTTAATATAAAAATTGAGAACTTGTTTTAAAGCAAGTTTTTTTTAGCTCTGATCAACTTAAAAAAATAATTATAATCTTACAATTTAATAAAAAACATTCTAATAAATTACTTTATTAGCTGTAAAAGATTTAATTTTACTAGGATGATCATCTGATAAAAGAGTCAAACCAAATAACCTGCATATGAAGTATAAAAATATTTTGCAAATTGATGATGATTTTGATGATTGCGAATTCTTTCAGCAAGCGCTGGAGGGAGTATCAACTGCTGCATATATGGCACTTCATAATCCAATTGAAGCTTTACAAAAACTGATTAACAAAGAAATAAATCCGGACTTAATTTTCCTTGATATCAATATGCCTTTAATGAGCGGTATTGAACTTTTGGCAGAAATAAAAAAACGAGATACTATCAAAAATATTCCTGTTATTATATTTTCCACAGCTCCAATATCGGCAAATTTGGCGAAAATACTCGATGCCAAAGATTATGTTACTAAACCGAGTAATTTTAATGAACTCAAAAATATCTTAAGAGACATTTTATAAGAAATCCAATTCTCTTACTGAAAACAAAGTTATTTTTATTAAATGACTGTCTAATAAAAATAACAAAGCCCGCATTACACAGGCTTTAGTCATTCTACGAATTGATTTCCCATTATTTTTCTGGTTTTATGGTATCGATTGCGGCTTTAGGTCTTGTACTACTTTTCTTTTTAGTAGTAGGATGTTTTGTTTTGACCGTATCTGTTTTATACGTAGAGGATTTTTTTGTATGACTACTTTTTAAAATAGTGTCTGTACTTGTTTTAGCTTTTTTAGTTGTTTTAGGCGTTTCCTGTGCAGAAACTGTTCCTATAAAAAGAAGCATAACTAATGTCATAAATAAATTTTTCATAATATTGATTTTTAAATAGTTATATTTTTTAACACTTGTAATAAGACAAATTTTAAAAAGATTTTAGCCATTTTTTTACATGTTTTTTAGTTAGAATTTACATCATTTCCATAATAATTTTACAATTTTTTTAAATCAAAGACTTAATCTATCTTTGGTCTTAGTAATTACATCAAACCCCATGAAACTTACTGACACAAAAAACCCAAAAAAAACAGAGCAAAATTTCCCCGTTGTAGGTATAGGTGCTTCTGCAGGCGGATTAGATGCTATTAAAAGATTAATAAAGGCAATACCTGTAGATTCTGGAATGGCGTATGTAATTGTACAGCATTTATCTCCGGATTATCCTAGCAGTTTGCCTGAAATTTTGGCCCAACATACCGAGATACCCGTTCACGAGATTATTAATGATATCAATCTTGCTCCGAATCATATCTATATTATTCCTGAAAACAATAATCTTGTAGTACAAGATGGCGTATTAAAACTACATCAGCGAACACGGAATGAAAAAAGAACAGCCAGTATTGATATTTTCTTTGAATCTCTGGCAGAAGTACATCAAAGCTTTGCTATTGGTGTTATTCTTTCCGGAACTGCTTTTGACGGAACTTTTGGATTTAAAAAAATAAAAGAAGTTGGCGGTACAACAATTGTTCAGGATCCTGAAACGGCAGATTTTAAAGGAATGCCACAAAGTGCCATAGATGCTGATATTGTTGATTATGTATTAGCACCGGAACTCATTCCGGGACAATTAATGCAAATCCGTAAAAGTTATACGACATATCATGCTTATAGTGAAGAAGAACATCTTCCAAAGAATGAAGAAGAAATATTAATGCAGATCGTAAATCTTATTTTTTTAAGAACCGGAAATGATTTTCGCCATTATAAACAACCCACCATTAGAAGACGTATAGCAAGACGAATGGTAATGAGCCGTAAAGAAAATTTACAGGATTATTACTATTATCTTCGAAATGATAAAACTGAACAGGATTTACTTTTTAATGATTTTTTAATTCCTGTAACGTACTTTTTCAGGGATCAAAACTTTTTTGAATCGCTGCCAAGACTTGCTTTTCCGCAATTATTACAGAATACCGTAAACAATAATTTGCGTATTTGGGTAGCAGGATGTTCAACGGGAGAAGAAGCTTATTCTCTCGCTATAGCGTTACATGAATATTTAGCAGAAAGAAATAGTGATATTAAAGTTCAGATTTTTGCTTCTGATATTTCTGAAAAATGTATTTCAAAGGCACGAACAGCAATTTACTCCACACAAGATGTACAACAAGTTTCGCAAAGCAGATTAAATCATTATTTTACTAAAAGAGACGGGCATTATCATATTAATAAAGTGATTCGCGACATGTGTATTTTTGCAGTGCACAATTTTATAAAAGATCCGCCTTTTGCCAGAATTGATTTGGTTTCTTGCCGAAATGTCCTTATTTACTTAGATTCTTTTCTACAAAATAAAGTTTTAAGCTCTTTCCATTATTCCCTTAAGGAAAAAGGAATTCTGTTTCTTGGTAAATCTGAAAGCATTAACAATGCACAAAATTTATTTGATCCGATTGGAAAACATGAAAAAATTTATGGCCGCAAATTTGCGCCGGGACGTTATGTACCCGAAGCTTTTAAACCAGCCAATATTAGCAATCGCGATAAAGTAGAATTATCGGATAAAAAGAAATCGCCACCAAATGATTTTTTAAAAATAGCTTCGGATATTTTATTTTCTAAATATACTCCAGCTAGTGTTATTATTAATGAACATCAGGAAATTGTTCATTTTCATGGAGATACTAGTCCGTTTTTACTTCCTTCACCGGGAAAACCCAATTTTAATATTTTAAAAATGGCACGCGATGGTATTAGTTTCGAATTGCGCAATGCGTTAACGAAATTAAAGAAAGACAAAGAAACGATCGTAAAAGAAAATATTAAGGTAAAAAATCAACCTTATCTGGCTTCTTTTGAAGCAATTTCACTTCCGGATAAAGAAGAACATCATTTAATTCTTTTTACTAAAAAAGAACTGCCGAATACAGAAACCGAAAGTAAATTAAAAAGTAAAAACTCTGATCAACTCCGCATTAAAGAACTTGAAAATGAGCTCATGCAAATGCGGGAAGATATAAAACGAATCACTGAAGAACAGCAAACTGCATTTGAGGAGCTGCAAACTACTAATGAAGAATTATTAAGCAGCAGTGAAGAACTCCAGGCAATGAATGAAGAACTGGAAACTTCTACTGAAGAATTGCAATCAAATAATGAGGAACTTTTATGTGTAAATGATGAATTAATGGATCGTCAGGAACAACTCATTTCGATGAGAAATTATTCTGAATCGATTGTTAATACCATTCGCGAACCTTTATTGATTATTGATCGTGATTTTTTTATAAAAAGCGCCAATCCGGCATTTTATAAATATTTTGAAACGACCGACAAAGAGACAGAGGGGCACTCGTTTTTTGAAATTGGAGATTGCCAATGGGACATTCCCGAATTTAAAGAGTTATTATTTAAAATGCTTAGCGAAAAAGAATCAATTCATGATTTTAAGATTGATACCGTTTGTAATGGTACTGGCAAAAAAATCATGATGGTCAATGCACGCCGTATTCTGAATGCGCAACCTGCCGGCATGATACTTTTGGCTATTGAAGATATTACAGATCTGGAAACTACCAATGCGTTGTTAACGAAGAAAAATCTGGAATTACAAAAATATAATGATGAGCTGGAAAATTTTAGTGCTGCAGCAAGCCATGATCTTCAGGAACCGCTTCGTAAGATTCAGATGTTTTCTAACCGAATTATCGATAATGAAAAAAATCTAACCGAATCAAGTCTTCATAATCTTGACCGAATTCGGATAGCTTCTGCAAGCATGAGTAAATTAATTATAGATTTGATCAATTATTCGAGAATTAATTTTATTGAAAAAGAATATAAAAGAACTGATCTTAATGTGCTTTTAAAGAAAATAGTTTCTGATTTAAAAGATCATATTCTGGAAAAAAATGCAATTGTTACTGTTTCGGCCTTGCCACAGGTAAATGTCATTCCGTATCAAATACAGCAGTTATTTATCAATTTAATAATGAATGCTATTAAGTATACCAAAGAAGATGTTGTACCGCAAATTAAAATTGAATCTCAGCTACCTTCGCGCGAAGAAATCATTAAAATTGGCGGAGATCCTGAAATTAATTATGCGAAAATTTGTGTCATTGACAACGGTATTGGTTTTACTAAAGAATATGAAAACAAAATTTTCGAACCTTTTTACAGATTGCACAGTAATGACCAATACAGAGGAAGCGGTCTTGGACTGACCATTGCCAAAAAGATTGTATCTAATCATAACGGTTTTATTACAGCAACAAGCAAAGTAAATCACGGTACAACTTTTTCTATTTATATTCCATTATAAAAAAACACTTTCTTATTAAGATAAAAAGATGCTTTCGGGCATCTTTTTTTTTGTATTTAAGTTGCCAATATTATATGATTTAAATCTCCAAAATTAAATCAAACCACTGATAATTATGCAATTACAAAATAAAATTCTGTAAATAAAAAACACAACTACAACTTTAAATTTGGTTACAAGATTAAATCGATAATGATGTGCATTTAAAAAATCAGATTTAATTAAAATGATATTGTACTTCCGGTATCAGTAAAGAACTTTTTTCATCACAATTCAAGAATTAGTAAAACAGTAAATATCCTGAATATCATTCAGGGTTTTATGGAGTTGATATCAGGAAGTACATTTTTATTTTAAACCTTAAATAGCTGAAAATTATAAAATTAGAATCTTTAATTTTATAAAAAAATATTTTTTACCGATCCTAAATTTGTAAACTATTAATAATTAAAACCAATATTATGAACACTTCAAATCAAAAAAACAGCAGCACTACAAGTGCAAAAACAGCAGATAAAAAATCTGCTTCAAAAGGAACTACTTCAAAAAGTAGTACCAAGTCTCAAAGCGATGATAAAAAATCGACAGCGACTAAAAAATAACAATTTTAATAAAATCTACCTCACATGAGTACAGAAAACAACGAAAATTACGGTCTGGACGACCGTAATTTTCAAACTAACGAATCATCAGTCAAAGAACCTGTAACAGATGAAAGCACAAGTTATGTTGATCAATATGAAAATATTACACCTGACGAAGAGAATCCGGAGGAAGAAACCATAGTCAACGAGGACGATTCTGTTACAAATGATCAGGATAATTTAGATCAGCAATTTTTAGATGCCTTACAAGAAGATGATGACGATGAAGAAATCTACGATGATGAAAATAATCTGGATAAAAATCGAACTAATCTTGACAAAGGTGATCCTGATAATGACGATGATCGAAACCTTGGCGTAGGTGATCTCTACAAAAACGAAGATGACGACAACGATCTTGCTGATAACGATCTTAATGATCTGGAAGGCGATCATCTTAATAATTCGGATCTTGATAAAGAAGAACATAACATTCGAAACAGAGATTCATCAAAAGTTGATTAAATAATCTATCCCTAACAAATAAATCTAAAATCATGGAAAATATTATTAACCCCGGAAGCATGGAAAATTTAGGTGAAACCTTAGAAAAGAAATTTTCAGGTCTTTCATCAAATACATTCCTTTGCGCTGCAGCTGGCTCTTTGCTTTTAGCAGCAACTTTAAAATTAGCAGGAAAAGGTCAGGCCGGTTCCTTTTTTGGAAAATGGGCAATTCCATTATTAGCTATTGGTTTTTATAAGAAGTATTCAGATTCTTCTGTTTCGCAAACCAATGATAATAAAGATGAAGAAAAAGAAGAAAAAGGAATCCAAACAGATGATTCAATTGCGAGCACTTAATAATAATTAATGCGTTTCACTTATTTTCAAATAATCAATGACAATAAATGAAACACATTGATTTTTATTGCTCCAAAAAATAACCTGTTATGGATCTTTATCTAATTTTTCAAATCATA
Source organism: Flavobacterium sp. GW821-FHT11G01 (assembly GCF_058808175.1). NCBI lineage: Bacteria > Pseudomonadati > Bacteroidota > Flavobacteriia > Flavobacteriales > Flavobacteriaceae > Flavobacterium > Flavobacterium sp. GW821-FHT11G01. The sequence goes on from NZ_JBXARK010000007.1 coordinate 222,332, forward strand.
ATAGTATCAATTGCCGCAACATCAACCATGACCTTATTTAGTTATGCAGCATCAGCAAGTTTTAGAGAAATATACAAAGAGCCTTTATTGCTTAGTTATTTGATGCATAATTTTAGAATCAATCTCTCAAATGCTTCCAAAAACACATTGAGTTGGTTGATACATTATGGTATTGGAGTGGTTTTTGTAACCGTTTACCATTATTTTTGGGCTCGTAATATATTGCAGTTATCCATTTTTCATGCGATTTTACTAGGCATCGTAAGTGGAATAATTGGCATCATTAGTTGGATGATCTTTTTTAAACTATCGCATCATAAGCCTGCTATTGACTTTAAAGGCTTTTATGTACAATTATTCGCAGCCCATATAATTTTTGCTCTTACTGCTACGGCAGTTTATGCTATTTCCTTAACTGTCACTTTGCTAACAAATTCTTATTTTGCCCCAAAGTGATTAAGAAATCCAAAAAGGAAAATCTTTCACACTAATTCACAAAATAAAAAATGGCGCATCATCTGCGCCATTTTTATTTATTTAAATTCAAATTTTTATTTCTTGTCAATTTTATAAAGTCGACCCTGATCTGTAATTGCATATAAGGCTCCGTCATTTCCTTGTGTAACATCTCTAAAACGTTGTCCTTCTCCTGCTAAAAGTCTTTCTTCTCCAATAACTTTATTATTTTCAATAGCAAGACGAACAATATGCATTCCGCTCAAGGCTCCAATAAAAAGATTATTTTGCCATTCCGGAACGCGGTTTCCGGTATAAAAAGTCATTCCGCTTGGCGATACCACCGGATCCCAATAATAAACTGGCTGTTCCATGCCATCTTGTTTCTGGATCCCCGCTCCTACTTTTTCTCCGCTATATTCAATTCCGTACGTAATTGTTGGCCATCCAAAATTAGCACCTGGTTTTAAACGATTAATTTCATCGCCGCCACGAGGTCCGTGTTCAGCCAGCCAAATTTCACCGGTAACCGAATTAAGCGCTAATCCTTGCGGGTTTCTGTGACCAATACTATATAATTCCGGTAAAGCTCCGGCTCCCGTAAAAGTTGGATTACCTGCTGCAGCTTGTCCGTTTTTTGTAATTCTGATTACTTTTCCTAATCCTGCTGTAACAGATTGTGCTAAAGGTCTTGTTTGTAAGACAGATCTTTCTCCGGTACTAACAATCAAATTTCCGGTTGGATCAAAAAGTATACGACCACCATAATGCAGATCGCTTGGATTTGCCGGATTTGCACGATAAATTACGACTGCTCCTTCTATCGTTTTTTCATCTGCTGATAATTTTCCTTTGGCTACAGATGTTTGATTTCCTCCAGTTACAGCTTCTGAAAAAACCCAGTAAATCATTCTATTTGATGAAAATTCAGGATCAAGACATAAGCCTAATAATCCGCCCTGCCCTGCCGGATTCACAACTGGAATTCCCGTAATCGGACTACTAACTTCTCCAGCGACAGTAACAATACGCATTGTTCCGGCCTTTTGGGTTATCAATAATCGGCCATCCGGGAGACTTTTAACGCCCCAGGGACTAGCCAATGATGAAGTAATAACTTTGGCCTCATAGCTTGTATTGGTCTTAACTCCATTAATACGTGTTTGTCCGGAAAAAGCCGGGCTATAATTGGTATTTGGCGCTGTAGTTTCTACAGGATCTGTGGTAGTTCCCGGATCTGGATTCGCAGGATCTTTATCATTTGAGCAGCCACAAGCCATTAATAAAGCACTTGATAAAATAGTAATATAGTTACAGTGTCGCATGGTATTGAGTAGATTAAGGGTTAATATCTTTATAAAATAGATTTAATTAAGCACAGAATTATTCAAAACAAATTTCTACAATCAGCAATGAATAAGTTTATATAATTAATCGTAAAATTTATACAATTTATTGTAAATCAGATAAAAATATATTTTTAAAACAGAAATCATTAAAATTAAACATGTAAATTATATAATAAAAAACATAAATTATATAAAATAATGTTTACATAATACTTTATATTACGAACAGTTTCAATAGTTAAATAACGAATCCAGATAAATAGCTATTTCAAATTGTAGTCATTTCAAATTGCTATTTATATACTTTTGCCCCAAATTGTATTTGATGAAGGTTTCAAATTGTATAACGAAATTCCACCATCTTCTGATTCAACAAAACATTTCAACATTGAAATCGCTACATTTTTTTTTAAAAGCTTGTTATTTAGGTAACAAGCTTTTTTTATCGAATTATTACCTTTTAGCTTTTATTCTGAAAATAAAATCTGATAATTATGAAATCGTCAGACAGAATCTTATAAAAAAATTCTTCCTTTTCAATTTTATATTTGTTGTGTCAACCAGTATCACAATTTCTTAAACTATTAAGTTTAGTTTTTATAGTTTGGGCCAGTTCACCGATTTCTCTAACCCATCAATTCTAACCTATGTCACTTTCTAAATACAATAAAAAAAGAGATTTTAAACAAACACAGGAGCCTAAAGGTAAAGTTGAAAAATCAGTAAATAAATTAATTTTTGTAGTGCAAAAACACGCGGCTTCGCATTTGCATTATGACTTTAGACTGGAAATGGATGGTGTTCTTAAAAGTTGGGCCGTTCCAAAAGGACCATCAATGGATCCTGATGTTAAGCGACTTGCTATGATGGTGGAGGATCATCCGTATAGTTACAAAGATTTTGAAGGTACTATTCCGGCTGGAAATTATGGCGCAGGAAATGTAATTGTATGGGATAACGGCACTTATACTCCTTCAGAAAAAACAACATCGCCTGAAAAAACTTTACTGGCAAATTTAAAAAAGGGACGTTTGAGTTTTGTTCTTAATGGAGAAAAACTCAAAGGCGAATTTTCACTGGTTAAATTAAACGGAAAACAGGAAAATGCATGGCTGCTTATCAAAAAAAATGATAAGTATGTTAATGACACAGACATATTGCAAAAAGACAAATCGGTTATTTCGAAAAGAACTTTAGAGGATTTGGGAGAAAAATCAGAAGATATAGTTCCTGGTTCAAAAGAAAATCAAAATGAAAAAACAGCTAAAAAGTCTGATAAACCTGCTGAGTTCATTAAACCAATGTTAGCCACAATTACCGACAAAGCATTTGATAATGAAGACTGGATATTCGAAAACAAATATGACGGCTACAGAACTATTGCCGTGATCAACCCAAATGATGATGTTGAATTATACAGCAGAAATGAAATTTCTTTCAATACCAATTTTAAACCTATTGTCGAAGAATTAAAAAAAATTGATCACGCCGTTGTTTTAGATGGAGAAGTTGTGGTTGAGAATGAAAAAGGTAAAGCTAGTTTTCAATTACTTCAAAATTATCTTAAAACGGGTTTTGGAAATTTAAAATATTATGTGTTCGATTTGTTGAATTTAGATGGAAATCTTATCACTAAATTATCTACTGTCGATCGTAAAGAGCTACTAAAAATTTTATTCAATAAATATCAATTCAGCAATATTTTTTATGCTGATCATTCTGTTGGAGATGGAATAAAACAATTTGAACTTGCTACAAAAAATACAGAAGAAGGTATTGTTGCTAAAAAAGCAGACAGCATTTATTTATCGGACAGACGTACACACGAGTGGCTAAAAATTAAAACCGCCAATCAGGAAGAAGCTATTATTATTGGAATTACTGAACCAAAGAATTCCAGAAAACATTTTGGCGCTATTTTGATGGCGCAATATTATGGTAAACGACTTCAATATATTGGAAAATGCGGTACCGGCTTCACAGAACAAATATTAGAAGAATTGTACACTAAATTGCAACCTTATTTTATTACTGATTCTCCATTAAATGAAAAGACTGGTCTGAGAGATACAATTCAGTGGGTAAAACCAAAATTGGTCTGCCAAATAAAATTTTCTGAATGGACAGGTGATAAACGCCTCAGACATCCAGTCTATCTTGGTTTGAGAATCGACAAAAAGCCCAGTGAAGTTTTTTTACCAACAGCCATTAAAAATACAACTGAATTAAAAAAAGAAGAAAAAATGGATGATACTACTCAAAAAAATAAAACAGAAAATGATTATGATTTGAAAGTGGGTAAAACAGTGCTTCATCTAACTAATCAGAATAAAATCTATTTTCCTGACGATAAAATTACCAAAGGAGATATCGTTCAGTATTATAACGAAGTTGCTGATCTTATACTTCCTTATCTAAAAAATCGTCCGCAATCGATGAATCGTTTTCCAAACGGAATCGCTGGCACCAGCTTTTATCAAAAAGAAGTGGATGTAGAAAAAAGTCCGTCATGGTTAAAAACAAAAAAAATATTCTCAGAATCGAATGATGCTGATGTAAACTATTTGATTTGTAACAATAAGGAAACCTTACTTTATATGGCAAATTTGGGTTGTATCGAAATCAATCCGTGGAACTCCACTATTCAGCATATTGAAAATCCGGATTGGCTTGTAATTGATATTGATCCTGATCAGCAAGATTTTACAGAGGTTGTAAAAACGGCTCTAACCGTAAAAGAAGTGATGGATGAATTAGAAACGGAATGTGTGTGCAAAACTTCAGGCGCATCAGGATTGCATGTTTATATTCCGCTAGGCGCGCAGTATGATTATGATTCGACAAAAATATTAGCCGAATTAATTGCCAAAGAAGTACAATCGCGTTTACCGGACACCACAACTCTGGAACGAAGTATTAAAAAAAGAGATCGTAAAATTTATATTGACTTTTTACAAAACAGACATGGTCAGACTTTGGCAGCACCTTATTCTGTGCGCCCTAAACCTGGCGCAACAGTATCAACTCCTTTAGAATGGAGCGAAGTAAATAACGATTTGCATCCATCACAATTCACTATAAAAAATGTTTTGAGTCGTTTTGAGAAAAAAGGTGATCTATGGACACCTGTTTTAGAAAAAGGAGCCAATGTTAAAAAGATAATTAAAAAAATTGAAGATCGCGATCGAGGTTAAGATGACTTTTTCTTCTTAGTTTCTAAACTTGCTTTCAGCATTTCCATAAGATCGTCTGTTTGTTTGTGGACTACTTTAAGTTCTGCTGGTTTTTTAGGCGCTTTTCCTTTGGCTTTCTTTTTAATAATGTCCAAAAGTTTGGCTGTGTATTCATCTTTAAAACTGCTGATATCAAATTTTTCTGTGAGCTGATCAATTAATTTTTCGGCCATATCCATTTCTTTTGCACTCGTAGATTTAGCGACAGGCGGAAGTTTTAATTCTGACGGATCTCTAACTTCTTGTTCGAAACGGATTCGGTTTAAAACAATTACATTTTTATATGGTTTTAAAATCGCCAGGCTTTCTTTATTTCGGAGCACAAAACTTGTTACTCCAACTTTTCCGGAAGCTGATAGAGCATCTCGAAGTAACGCATAGGCTTTCATAGCTCCTTTGTCAGGTTCCAGAAAATAAGGCTGTTCGTAATAAATACTATCAATATCTTTTTCAATAACAAAACTCTGAATATCTATCGTTTTGGTTTTTACTGCATCAGCAGCCTGAAAATCTTCATCATCCAGAATAACATATTTATCTTCGATTTTATAGCCTTTGATAATATTTCCGTACGCCACTTCTTTACCTGTACTTTCATTAAATCTTTTGAATATGATATTTGAAAGATCTTTTGCATCGAGCATATCCAGATCGAGATTACTTTCCTGCACAGCCGAAAATAATTTAACCGGAATATTAATTAAACCAAAACTGATTGAGCCTGTCCATATTGATCTCATGATTTCACTATTTTAAAATTAAGCTTAAAATTAAATCAGAATTACGATTTTCTCTTATATGATATTGGGAATGTTTTATAAGATGATGGCCTTAAAAACTTCAATATATATTAATCTGCTCCCCCATCAACACTGTCAAATGTTTCTCTTTCTTTTGGTTTAATACTGTACTTAACCGATACCATTGGACCGTAATAAATATCGAATTGAGTTCCATTTGTACGAAGCTGCATTTGACCAATAACACCTGCCAAAAAATGGATATTTTGGGTAATACCTGCTGTATAATATACGGATAGCCTAAAAATATCAAAATTCTCCTTAGCATAATCTTTAGAAGCGAACTTTAGCATTAGCTCTGCATAATAACCAATGTTTGGAGCTAAAAAAAGTGTTTTGCTTTTACTTTGAGGAAGAAAATGATTTACACCAAACCTCATCCTGATTCTCGGTATGGTTTGATGCACACCATTCCGGTCATCAAAGAATTTAGTTTCAAAACGAACCTGCTCAAAGATATTCCCTCTGGGCATATTCTGCGAAAATGTGCTCATTATGATTAATCGCTGTTCGAGAGTTTCATAATTGCCCATTTCTTCTACAGCATATTTCTGATTGTGTGCGTATCCAAGCCACAACTTAATATTTTTAAAACCTGAATAAATAAGCCATGGTCTTACGACAACACGTTGCGTGTATTGAAAAGGATTTTTGGTATCATACGATCCCTGAGTTACTAATTGTACATCGGCCTGACCGCTTAAATCCCATTTTTCATATATGGGAAAAGCAACATCACCTTCAGATATAGAGGCTGGAATGAATCCGACCGTGTAAGGAGGATCCAGTTGCGCTCTTGAAACTTGTGCTACTAATATTATACACAACGAAATAAAAACGTTTTTTAATTGGCTCATATTAATGGATTTTGGAATATAAAAACTTAAAAACACTTATTATCAATAACTTAATTCAAAAAAAATAAAAGAGACTATCAATATTGAATAGTCTCTTTTATTAGCTATCAATTATTTCCTGACAGGTATAAATATCCTGTTTTACTTATCGGCTCATTCAGATAAGTGGTGTAAGTAATCACATAAAAATAAGTTCCGTCCGGTAATCCTTTTTGTTTTGAGACTGTTGCTCTTCCTTCAGAAATACCTCTAAACGCCACGGCATTATTATCATAATTATAAGCATCGTAAACCAAAACTCCCCAACGATCATAAATCTGTACGTAAGCGTTAGTATAACATTCGATTCCATCGATTTTGAAGATTTCATTTTTACCATCGCCATCTGGAGAAACGGCATTGTAAATAGTCACTTTACAAGCATTTAAAGGAAGAATTGTAGGATCATCTTCTAAATTAGAATTATTATCAGAAAGGTCTTTTGCTGTTAATCCATCCGGACTAACGGCAGTAACCTCAGCCTGATTTTCTACAAGTGCGGCATCAATATCTGCAGAAGTTAGAATATAAGTTGCAACAAAAGCAGTTGTATTGGTTTCTCCCTGTCTTAAAATAATAGGCCCTCCGGTTATTGTAATTCCAGGTTTAGGATCTTTTACTACCACGTTTACTAAAACAACATTTCCGGTATTAGTAACAGCAAAATGATAAGTTACGGACTCTCCTATTTCGGCATAACCATTTTTGTTTTCATCATTAAATAGGGCTGTTTTAACAACGGCTATTGAAGGTCGTAATGTCAGATCAATAACTGTTGGATCATCATCGCCGGTTAAAGTTGGATCAGTGCTATCTGAAATATCTGTAACAGGATTTCCTTGTGGATCATCTCCAATTGCAAGAGCCGTATTAATTACTGCACCATTCGCAACATCACTTACTTTAACAGTATAGGATGCCGTTGCCGTGCCTGTCGCACCCGGTGCTAATGTACCCGGTGTTACAGCTATTGAAGTTGCAGTCAGCATCGGATCTGTTATTACTACATTAGTAAGGATTACATTTCCTGTATTTCTAACGGTGAAATTGTAGTTGATTATAGAACCAACACCTCCGGTACCTGTCAACTGTCCGCCTTTAATTAATGTTAAATCTTTAAACTGAGTAACAGGCGTAACGGTTGGATCATCATTACCAATAAGTGTTGGGTCATCACTGTCTGATAAATCCTGAATTGGAGATCCAACTGTAGGTTGCGCTCTGACTAAAGCCTGATTTACAACAAATCCTGCATTGATATCAGCTTGTGTTAACACATAAGTTCCAATATAATTTGTTGTATTAAACTGACCAACAGCTAATGTTCCAATTGAAGCTCCTGTAATAGTTGCTTTTGGATCTGTAATAACAACATTCGTAAGATCTATTGCTCCTGTATTTGTAATGCGGAAAGAATAGCGAATTAATTCTCCTGGCTGCGCATAACCATCACCATTGGTATCAAAGAATACACCTCGTTTAACCAATGTAATTCCGGGTTGTGAAACGGAGATTTTAATCACCGCCTGATCGCAATTTAAGACATTCAGATTTTCACAGATTGAATAAACAATAGTATATATTCCAGATGATGTACCAGCCGGAACACTAACCAATCCTGTTGCCGTATTCAGTGTAGGAACTGCACCTCCAGAAATAGGATCCGCAGGTGATAATACACTTATTTTAACCTGAGATAAAGTTGGTGCTGTATTTTCTAATAAATCATTTGTTAAAACATTTATCACATTTACCGCTCCGTCTAAACCGTTTATTCCGGTTACGGTATCATCGTTGGCGATAATTGGTCCTGAAATAACAGTTACAATAATATCTGCCTGACTACAATTTGATGGATTTAAATTCTCGCAAATAGAATAACGTATTGTATACGTTCCGCTTGGTGTTCCAGCCGAAACACTTACATTTCCTGAAACAACATCTAATGTTGGTACTGGTCCGGCATTAATTGCAGTCGCTGGTGTTACAACTCCTATCGTAATTTCAGACAATTGTGCTGCAACTCCGTTCAGATTATCATTTGTAATTGCATTTATAACATTGGCCTGACCGTTAAAACCATTTATATTGAGAACTGTATCATTATTCGCCTCAATTGCAGTTGCTCTAACCGTAATAAATATTGTGGCATCATCAAAATTTGATGGATTTAAATTCTCTGAAATTCGGTATTGAATGGTATATAATCCAGCCGGAGTTTGCGGCGGAACACTAACAATACCCGTTGCAGGATCTAAAACAGGAACATTAGCATTTCCGTTTACAGGATCTGCGGGATCTAAAATCGTAATTGTAATTTGGCTAATATTTATAGCAGCTACTTTTGCTTTTTTAGCCTCTATTGAAGAATCATTAAACGAGTCATTATCCAAAACATTCAATAAATTTGGAGATCCTACGTAACCATTTGCGTTTAATTCAATATCGTTATTGGCAATAATGGTTGCTGCACTTACGACAACAGTAATATCAGCTTCACTGCAATTGGTTGGATTTAGTTTTTCGCATATTCTATAATGAATAGTATAGGTTCCGTTTGAAGTTCCTGCAGGAATATCAACATTTCCATTGGCGATATTTAAAACCGGAATAGGATTTCCTGCAATATAGTTTGCCGGTGTTGCTGTACTTACTGAAGTACTATTTATTTGAGCTAATTGAATGGCAGCGCCGTTTAGCGAATCATTTGTAAGTGCGTTTATAACGTTGTTTGCACCTGTGTAACCATTTACATTTGGAACGTTATCATTAACAGCAAGAATTGTTGGTCCAACTACCGTAATATAAACCGTAGCATCATTACAATTGGTTGGATTTAAATTCTCACAGATATGATATTTAATTTCATAACTACCTGCCGGAGTTCCTGCCAGAATACTTACTTTTCCTGTCAAAGGTTCTAATGTTGGTACTGGTCCGCCATTTATTGGTGTTGCTGTAGCATCAACAAAAACACTAATTTGACTTAGAGTAGTAGCAGAACCATTAAGTGTGTCATTGGTTAAAACATCTATAGCGTTATTAGTTGCAACATAACCGTTGATATTTGTTAAGGTATCGTCATTCGCTACTATTGCCGGAGCATCAACAATAATTGTTATCGTAGCATCATCAAAGTTTAATAAAGTTGTTGCTTCTCTCAATCTATAGGTGATTGTATATGTTCCTGCCGTAGTTCCTGCCGGAACACTTACAATACCAGTTGCGGCATCTAAGATTGGTACTGTACCACCATTTATAGGGGTTGCACGAACAACATTAGTAATAAGAACATCTCCCGGATTTACCAAAACACCATTTAAAGTATCGTTGTCCAAAGCATTGATCGCATTTGTAGTTCCCACAAAACCATTAATTCCGGTTACATTATCATCAACCGCATCAATTGGTGCCGGAACAACTCTTATTGTAATTACTGCCTGATCACAATTGGTTGAATTTAATCTTCCACAAATTTCATAAGTAATAAAATAGGTTCCTGCGTGCGTACCAGGAGGAACGTCTACATTTCCGGTAAGCTCATTAAAGACAGGAACCGGAGCTCCATTAAATGAACTTGCTGGCGTAATTAATCTTCCTCTGAAATCTGTAAAATCCATTGGAAATCCATCAAACGTATCATTATTATAAGCATTCAATACATTATTTGCTCCTGTATTTCCATTGATATTATCTACCAAATCGTCATTGGCAACAATTGGAGGCACTACTACAAGAATGGTAATAGTCGCTTCATCACAATTTAAAGGATTTAACTTATCGCAAATTAAATATCTAATTTGATAAGTGCCCGCCGGAGTACGTTGTGGAATAGACACCAGTCCGCTTGAAGGCAGTAAGAAAGGAACTGCACCTCCATCAATAGGAGTTGCAGGAGAAACTACTGTTCTTAATACTAAATCAAGATCTGTTAAAAGAGATCCGTCATATCGATCATTAGACGTTAAAGCATTCAACACATTATTTGCTCCACGATACCCATTAACATTGGTAATCACATCATCTTCAGCTAAAATTTGAGGTTGCTCTACAATAATATAAATTGAAGCATTATTACAATTATTTGGGTTTAATTTTTCGCAGATTTCATATTGAATTATATAGGTTCCTGATGATGTTAAAATCGGAACATCTACATTTCCAGTAATGGTATTCAATACAGGCACATTTCCGTTAGTTGAAGTTAAAGGCACAATGGTACCGATATGACGAATATTAACCTGAGAAAATGTAACAGATGCACCATTCAATAAATCATTTGTTAAGGCATTTACCACATTGTTTCCTCCTCTGTACCCATTTATATTCTGTACCAAATCATCGTTGGCAATAATACCTGTGGCTAAAACATTGATTACAATATCAGCCTCGCTACAATTTGTTGGGTTTAGTTTTTCGCAAATTCTATAATGAATAGTGTACGTTCCTGCAGATGTTCCTGCCGGAATATCTACATTTCCTGTTAAGCTATTCAATACCGGAACAGGATTACCAGAAACATAATCTACTGGTGTTGCAGTGCTCAATGATGTAATATCAATTTTAGTTAATTGAATATCCATTCCATTTAATCTGTCGTTTGTAATGGCATTTATTACGTTATTAGCTCCTACAAAGCCATTAATATTATTTACAGCATCATTATTGGCAATAATAGTTGGCACTATAACATTTATGGTTATTTCGGTTGTATCTAAATTAGCTGTATTTAGATTTTCACTTAAAGTATATTCAATATTATAAGTTCCTGCTGCCGTACCTGCCGGAACACTTACACTTCCTGTTAAAGGATCTAAGACAGGAATTGCTCCGCCATTAATTGGAATCGCAGGAATAACATTACTGATGGTCACTTGTGAAGGAATTACAGCAACTCCGTTTAACGTATCATTCGTTAAAGCGTTTACAACATTTGTTGCTCCAACAAAACCATTGATATTATTAACCGTGTCATTAACAGCATCAATTGGTGCTCCAACCACGTTAATAAATACGGTAGCATCATCACAATTGGTTGGATTTAGTTTTTCGCAAATATGATATTTAATTTCATAGTCGCCAGCCGGAGTTCCTGCCGGAATACCTATCGTTCCGGTTAATGGTACTAATACAGGAACTAGTCCGCCATTAATTGAAGTCGCTGGAGTATCTACCGTAATTGCAACCTGATTTAAGTTGGTACTTAGTCCGTTAAGAGTGTCATTTGTTAAAACATTTATAGCATTTAAAGTTGTAATGTAACCATTAATATTTGCAACTGTATCGTCATTGGCTTCAATAAGTGGAGCTATAACTTCGATCGTAATTATTGCTGTATCATTATTGCTAAGGTTTAATTTCTCTCTTAAACGATATGTAATAGAATAACTACCAGCCGCAGTACCCGCAGGGACACTAACATTTCCTGTAGCAGGATCCAAAATAGGAACTGGACTTCCATTAATAGGAGTTGCTGTTGTCAGCACATTTATCTCTACTTCTGAAGGATTCACCAGAACACCATCTAAGGTATCATTGTTCAAAGCGTTTATAGCACTTGGATTTCCAACAAATCCATTTATAGCAGCAAAAGGAGTATCATCTTCCGCAATAATTTGCGCCGGAACTACCGTAATAGTTATCGTTGCATCATCACAATTGTTTATATTCAGATTTTCACAAATCTTGTAAACAAATTTATATTCTCCGGCAGGGGTTAACGGAGGAACGCTAACAAAACCTGTTGCAGTATCAAATGAAGGAATTGGCCCTCCATTTATGGAGCTTGGACCAGATATAACTGTTGTTGTTATTTTACTAAGATCAAGTGCTCCTCCATTTAATAAATCATTATCGTATGCATTTAAAATATCTGTTGCACCAGCATAACCATTTATATTTGCTACAGCATCATCTGTAGCAATAATTCTGGGCGCGATTACATTTATAGTAATAATAGCATCATCACAATGGCCTGGATTAAGATTTTCGCACAATTGATATTTAATTTGATATTGTCCTGCGGGAGTTCCTGGCGGAACATTCACTCTTCCGGTAGCTACGATCAATTCAGGAACCGGACCACCATTTATAGAAGTAGCCGGACTCAGGATTGTTGGTGTAAGTACACCCACTAAGGTTATATTTACAAGGTTTCCATTAAAAAAATCATTGCTCGTATAGGCATTAATTATATTTGCTGCCCCCTCAAAACCATTAACATTATTAATCACATTATCATTGACAAGAAGTGATGCAGCATCGACAACAATTGCAATACTGGCATCTGAACAATTGGTTGGATTTAATTTTTCGCAAATATGATAGGTAATGTAATACGTGTGAGCAGGAGTTTTCTCTGGTATCGTTACCCATCCTGTTGTTGTGCTGAATATAGGTACATTAGCTCCCGGATACAAAGGAGTCGCAGCTGATTCTTGTGTTATTGTTATGTCATTAAAAGTTGTCGGGTTTATTGGTATGTTATTTAATTCATCATTCTGTATTGCATTTATAGCATTCATCTGACCAATAAATCCATTTATATCTTCGACAGCATCATCATTGGCATCAATATTTGCAACTCCCACTGGTATTACAATTCTTGCCGTATCACAATTTCCCGGAGCAGCTATTTCACATATTCTGTATTCTATTTCGTAAAGACCACTTACCGTTCCTGCCGGTACATCAACATCACCAGTTGTAGTATTTAAAACAGGAACTAATAAAATTGATGGATCAACTGGTAATGCAGGATGAACCACAGATATTTGAACATTTGAAGTAGTTGCTGGTAAAGTAGCCAGTTTATCATTCGTTAGTACATTTATAACGCCTATATTATCTACTGATCCATTCAATATTGTCGGAACAATATCAATTACCGCATCAATTCCAGAAGTTGTTACTATTATTGTTTCTGTCGCAGAAGAGCAGTTTGAAGGATTTGTATTTTCGCAAATTGTGTACGTAAGTGTATAATAATCTGCTGGTGTTGCTGCCGCTACAGAAATAGTATTTGTACCAGGATCAAAAGTTAAATAACTTGAAATCGAATTTATCGTTACAGTTACATCTGCCGGATTTAAAATCACTCCGTTTATTAAATCAGAATCTAAAATGGTATGTGTTCCGGTATTTCCACCTGTATCTCCAGAAATTGAGGCAAACGTTTCAGGAATAGCACAAATTCCATTAAAAATAGTGAATGCTGTACTTGGAGATATACACGTATTTAAACCAATCTTTCTAACATAAATTTGTTTAATTCCGGGTGTAAGATTATCAAAAATATTGCTGAATTGAAAAGTTGTGCCATCTATACTGTATTCAAAACCAGTTCCTAAATCAGGATTGGTAATGGCAATTGTTCCGCTTGCATTTGCACATGTTGGCTGTTGTATAACATCTCCAATTGGAGCCACTGGAAAATCAAAAACCTCCAATGTTACCTCATTTGAAATGGTTTGACAACCTGCTTCTGCTTGAGAGATTAAAACTCTGAAATATCGATTTCCTACTGTTGCATAGGTTGGCGTTGTATAGGAAGCTGTTGTTGCTCCTGTTCCGTCAGTAACATTAGTATAGGGACCGGATAAAGCTGTTGCTGTTTGCCATTGGTATAATATCGTTCCTGGAGGTATATTTCCTGAAGCGGTAACTGTAAAAGTATTGGTTTGGTTGATACATACTTCTCCATCTATAGGTTGTACACTTATTAGAGGAGATTCAAAAGTATTAACCAGAGCCGGATTCGAATTTGCAACACCACAACCAATGCCTGAATCAGTTACCTGCAATCTGTAATAAGTATCCATAGTTACAAGACCGGTCGTATAAGTTGTTGTATTAGCTCCGGAACCATCTGTTACATTTGCCCATCCGGTTGTTCCATCCAAAGATCTTTGCCATTGATAAGTAAAATTCCCTGAACCATTGGTTGCACCTGATGACATTGTAAATGTTCCTCCTTCGCAAATATTACCTCCTGTTGGTTGGGTTGTAATAACAGGATCCGGAATTACAGTTGCTATTACCACATTAGTAGTAAGCGTGCAAGATGGGCTTGATGAAGTTATTACAGCACGATAATAAGTCGTAACTGTTAATGCGTTTGAAGTATAGTTTGTTGTATTGCCTCCTGTTCCGCCAGAAACATTTGTCCAGCCTGTTGTACCGTCTAATGAACTTTGCCATTGATAGGCGAATGTTGCAGAACCGCCGTTAGCTGATGCTGATGTTGACAACGAAATTGTTCCGCCAACACAAACCGTAGGTGGAGTAACGGGCTGTGTGACAATACTCGGAATAATAACTCCGGAAATGCTTGAAGTTACCGAATCACATCCCTGCGTATTATCCGAAATGACTACCTGATAATATGTGTTTTGAGTTAAAGCCGGAGTTGTATAAGAAGATGAAGTTGCTCCCGAAATATTGGTAAATGGTCCTGCCAGTACCAAAGAATTTTTCCATTGATAAGTATAATTTCCTGAGCCTCCACTTGCAGCTACATTTAAAGTTGCAGTTGAACCACTACAAATATTAGTTCGTAATACAGGCTGAGTAGTAATGAAAATATCTGATAAAACAACTACTGTAGCCACAGAAGAAGTTACAGTTGTACAGCCATTTCCACTTGCAGAAACGGCAACTCTGTAATAAGTAGTTTGTGTTAAAGCTGGCGTCACATAAGTTGCTGAAGTGGCTCCAGAAATAGCAGAAAAATTAATATTATCTGTACTGTTAGACCATTGATACGTTAAACTTGGTGTACCGTTTGTAGCGGTTACAGTTAATGTATGACTTCCACCGGAACAAATTGTTGTTCCCGTTGGCTGAACTGTAATTGTCGGATCAGGGACAACTGTTGCTTGTAGTACATTAGAGGTTAAGGTACAATTTGTCGTTGATGAGGTAACGATACAGCGATAAAAAGTATTTGTTGATAATACTCCTGATGTATAGGCATTTGTAGTCGCTCCTGTTCCATCAGTAACATTTGCCCAACCCGTTGTTCCGTCTGGTGAGCTTTGCCATTGATAACTCAATGTTCCTGCGCCTCCGTTTAAAGAAGCAGTAATATTTAGATTTACAATTCCTCCAACACAAATTGGTGCTGGTGTCGTTGGTTGTGCAGTAATTGTTGCTACAAATACCGGAACTGCATCTGAAAAAGTTTCGCATCCGTTAAGAGATTGTGTAACCTGTACTCTGTAATATAAAGTTGAGGTTAAAGCAGCTGTAGTATAAGTATCTGAATTTGCTCCTGTTCCCCCTGTTACGTTGGTCCATCCGCTTGCTCCATCAGTAGAACTTTGCCATTGATAAGCTAAATTTCCACCCAAAGAATCTGAAGAAACCGCAACTGTCATAGTATGGGTTCCTCCTGAGCAAATGGTATTTCCTACTGGTTGTTGTGTCACAACCGGATCCGCAATAACGTCAACCAAAACTCCATTTGAAGTTGTCGTACCACAACCATTTCCTGTAGCTGAAACTTCAACTCTGTAATAGGTATCAACCGTAAGAGCTGGTGTTGTAAAAGTACTTGAAGTTGCACCAGATATTATGCTAAATGTATTATTATCTGAACTGCTATACCATTGATAATTTAAACCTGGTGTACCGCCTGTAGCCGCTACTGACAAAGTCGTGGTTCCACCTGTACAAATAATTGCAGGCAATGGTTGTACTGTAATTACCGGATCGGGAACAACTGTTGCTGTTACTGTATTTGAAGTCAACGTACAATTTGTTATTGATGAGGTAACCAAACATCTGAAATTAGTATTTCCTGTTAAAGGATCTGAAGTGAAATTTGGAGTTGTTGCTGATGCATTACTTTCGTTAACAAAACCAGAACCAGAATCACTTTGCCATTGATAACTCAATGTTCCTGAACCTCCGTTTAAAGAAGCAGTAATGCTGATATTTACAATACCTCCAATACAAATTGCTGGCGGAGCTATCGGTTGTGCAGTAATTGTCATTACATTGACTAAAGCCGGATCTGAAAAAGTTTTGCAGCCACTTCCACTTTGTGATATTCTGGCTCTAAAATATAAGTTTGAAGTTAAAGTAGCAGTTGTATAACTAGTTGTTGTCGCGCCTGTTCCGCCTGTTACATTGGTCCAGCCAGAAATTCCATCTGCAGAACTTTGCCATTGGTAATCAATTGCGCCTGCAGCCGAATTTGTAGTTGTTGCAGCAACAGTCATCGTGTGCGTTTCACCGGAACAAATAGTATTGCCAACTGGCTGAGTTGTAACTACAGGATCGGCAATAATTGTAAGTGTGGCTACAGTACTACTTATTTGAGTACACGAATTAGAAACATTTACCCGATAATAATATTCTCCAATTGTTAAACTACTTGCTGTTGTATAAGAGGCATTCGTTTGACCTGAAATATCAGACCAAGCCGTAACACCATCGGCCGAGCTTTGCCATTGATAACTATAAGGTGTCAAACTTCCTGAAGGAGTTGTGCTTAATGTTATCGTTCCATCCTGACAAATGGTAGTATTTGCTGGTAAAGCAGAAGTCGTTAAATCGGATGGTTTTGTAATTTGAATCTCATCAGAATATGGAGTACATGTACCATTTGAAATGGTCCATTTTAATCTCGTAATTCCTTCTGAAATTCCGTTAACCGTTGTATTATAAAGACCAGGATTGGTTATAACAGCTGTATTTCCTGCATTTAAAACAAATGTCCAGGTACCTGTGGCTGTTAAAGGATCGTTTCCGTTTAAAGTTGTTGTTGACGTATTACAAATAGTCTGGTCTACGCCTGCATCTGCTAGAGGTGGCAGCTCATTTATGGTTACAGTAACATCACTTGAACTTGGCGGACAGGTTCCACTTGAAATAGTCCATCTAAAAACATACACTCCGGCCTGCGTTCCTAATACACCGGTTGTAGGTGATGTTGCATCAGCAAATACTGCTGTGGTTCCTCCTGAAACCTGTGTCCATAATCCTGTACCAATTGTTGGAACATTTCCGGCTAAATTCACCGGTTGAAACTGACATACTGAAAATGCGGTTCCGGCATTAGAAACAGACGGTAAAGGATCAACCGTCAATGTCATATCATCAAAAAAAGTACAACTAAGATTTGTTGATGACCATCGCAATACATAAGTTCCTGCTGCATTCGGAGTAAAGATAGCCGTTGGATTTGCAGTGTTAGAAAAAGATCCACCTGCCACATGTCCGCTAAATATTGACCATGCTCCGGTTCCTACTGTAATAGTATTTGCGGCTAAAGTTGCCGTTTCTGATGCACAAATATTTTGATCTGGTCCTGCATCTGGTGTTGTCAAATCTGCTGTTACAGTAATTTGAACAGTATCTGTTGTTGGCGAACAAATTGTACCGTTGGTCACAGTCCATCTAAAAATATAAACTCCACCTGTTACGGTTAAATTAGAAACTGTTGTTGCAGGTAAAATCTCTGAACTAAAGACAGCTGTAGTTGGCCCGGAATCCTGTGTCCATTTTCCGGTTCCTACTGTTGGAGCCGTTGCCAAAAGATTTGTTGTTGATCCGCAAATTACATCATCGCCTCCTGCATTAGCTATCGAAGGTGCATCAGAATAAACTACTCTTACCTGATCAGAGTTACTACAAGTTCCTGAACTTACTTTCCAATTAAAAACATAAATTCCAAAACCCGGATTACTATATATGGCATTAGGATCATTCACATCTGAAAAAGTTCCCACATTCTGGCCTGCTAAAACAGTCCATTCTCCAGTTGTTCCTACATCTGGCGGAGTTGCTGCAAGCTGAATTTGCTGAATGGCTAAATTAGCAGCACATAAATCCTGATCTGGACCTGCGTTTGGAGGTGTTGAGACACTTCCGTTGATGGTTACCGTAATATCATCAGAGGTTTCAGGACATCCTCCCTCAGCTGCAATAGTATATCTAAAAACATAAACTCCCGGAATCAAACCATTAACTGCGGCACTATTATTTCCTGTCGTTATTACTGTTGGCGTATTTGGCCCTGAAACATAAGTCCAGGTTCCTGTACTACCATCATTTCCCTTTAAATAAAGTGGTCCAACTAAACAAGTCGCAAAATCAGATCCAGCGGCGGCCGGTTCTTTTACAGTTATACTTACCTGATCTGTACTTTCCGGACAGCCCAAACCATTATATGTTTTCCATTCCAGAATATAGATTCCGGTTATTAAATTTGATAAGGTTGAAGTTGGTGATGTCAAATTTGAAAAAACTGGTGAATTCGGACCTGAAACCAGTGACCATAATCCACTTCCAACTGTTGGTGGAGCTGCTGCCAATGTAACACTAGATGAATTACATGTTGTCTGATCGGGACCTGCATCTGCTGTTGATGGAGCTTCTCCTATATTTAATTTTACCGAATCTGTCGAAGCATTACATACACCTCTTGAAATAGTCCATTTATAAGTCCATGATCCTGCTGTTAATCCTGTTATGGTTGTTGTTGGACTAGTAGGATTGGTAATCACTGGTCCATCTCCTCCACTCACAAATTCCCACAAACCCGTTTCTCCTGCAGCTGTTGTATTTCCTGTCACGGTTACCGTACTCCCACATACATTTTGATCCGGTCCTGCCTGTGCGACAGTAATCGCAGGAGCAATTGTAACCGCTACAGTATCAGAATTATCAACACATCCTACATTTGAAACTGTCCAGGTAAACTCATAATCTCCATCACTTAGTCCGGTAACTGTTGTATTGAATTGGTTCGGATTAGTTATGTTTGCCGGAGCACCCGAAGCTTGCGTCCATAATCCCGTTCCCGGAGCAGGATTATTAGCGGCTAAAGTTATTGTGGAGGTTCCTGTTGGACCACATTGGTCTGGTCCTGCATTTGCATTGGCGCCTTCCGAATTATTAGTATTAACATCAACAGTGTCTGAACTTGAACCACAACCATTTACAATAGTCCATGTAAATGTATAAATAGTATTTGCTGTCAAACCTGAAGCAATGGCATTTGGATCATTGGCATTGCTAAAAGTAATTCCTGCACTTGGTGTAACGGTCCATGTTCCTGTTTCACTGCTAATAGTAGCATTTCCCTGCAATTGAACTGGTGCTCCGTAACAAACAGACTGGTCATTTCCTGCATTAGCTGTAGTTGGTGTTGCGTTAGATACAATTACATCCGTAATGCTTTGTGAAACATCACATGCCCCACCGCCTGAAATAGTCCATCTAAATCTATAAACACCACTCACCAAAGGCGAAGCTGTTGTTGTAGGGTCGTGAACATCAGTAAAAACAACTATACCAGGACCTGTAACCTGCGACCACGTACCTTGTCCTTTTGTCGGGATATTTCCTGCTAACTCTACTTGGGTATCATTACAAGGTAAAACTTGCCTTGTAGCAGCATTTGAACCTGTTGGTTCAGCAGATACTATTAAAGCAACATCATCATATATGGTTTCACATTGACTACCCGGATTTGGGTTTTTTATTACTCTGACAATATAAGTTCCGGAATATATTAATTGATCTACAATGAAACTACTACCTGAAAAATTCACCAGAGGTGTTGGATACGATGGATAAGGTGGATTTAAAATAGGATTTATAATCGGACCACTTACAATTTGCCAACTCATTTGGCCATCTCCTGTTGAAGTAACAGGAATTGTTGCTTCTGAAACATTACAGTCTAATATCTGATCTGGTCCCGCTGATACAGCAATTACATCTTCTAAAATAACAACAAATGTTCCTGTACTAACACAATTTGTTGTGCTATTGGTTAGAGTATATGAATACGTATATGTGCCTGTTGTAGTCATGCCGGTAACAACAGTCGAAGGTGAAGTCGGATTTACGATGGTTGAAGCTGGCCCACCAGTTTGTGTCCATTGTACGGTTTCGTTTACATACAAAGGTGCAGTTCCCTGTAAAACGGTAGAAGTTCTTCCATCACAATAGTAAGATGTAGCGCTATTTACATTTGTAATATCGGCTGTTGGTGGCGGAACTGTAACCGAAACCTCATCGACACCATTTGCACATGTACCTGCCACAGTCCATCTAAAGACATAAGTTCCTTCAACAAGACCACTAACATTGGTATTATTATCATTGGCATTTGCAAAAGTGGGAACAGTTGGTCCTGAAACAACAGTCCATGTTCCTTGTTGCTGTCCTGGTGTATTTCCTCCAAAACTTCCGTTTAAATTTACGTTTTGGGTGGCCGAATAACAATTTGAGAGTGTAATATCTGTTCCCGCTGTAACGGGTTCTACACCTCCTAAAGTAGAAATAACCACTTCATCAGACGAATCACAACCTGATGACGTATTGGATAAAGTCCAGGTCAAAGTTGTATTCCCGGCTGAATTACCAGAAACTGTAATAGTTGTATTTGGAGAATTGGGATTATTAATTGTAACTCCTGCATTATTAGCACCATTAACAGTCCATATTCCTGTTTCATTGGCACCAGGTGTGTTTCCATTTAAAGGATAAGTGCCCTGACAATACGTTTGATCTGTACCTGCATTTGCAAAAGTAATAGGTAAAATGGTAATAAAAACATCATCAAAAACGGTTGCGCCGTCTGCACAAGTAGCGGTTAACCTAAATCCATAGGTGTTTCCCGGTACGGCGCCTGTAACTAAAGTCTGAACAGCATTAGGAAGAAGGATATTTACTGAGTTACCGGATATTTGTGTCCAGATAGGATTTTGCAAATAAGTCCCCTGAGAATTTGCAGTTCCTAATAAAGCAAATACATCTGGCGGAAGCGATGCCAATCCACCTGGGCATAGCGATCTGTCTGTATTGGCATTAACCGTACAATTTTGAGAAAATGCAAAAAATGGCAATAGAAAAAATAGAAATACTAATTTTTTTTTAGCCGTTCTAAATTCAATCAAAGAGTAAAGTAATTTCATAAATCTTCAGTTTAATTTAAAAATGAAATTTATAATCAAAGGCGCTTAGCAATCGGATTTTTAATTTTATCATTTCATCGCAGACTAAAATCAGATAACATTTGGGGCTGTTAAATGATAGTAAGAATACCTGCAAAAAAGAAATAATAGAACATCAACAGGTGATAAATAAAAATTAAGAGCAATTAAAATTGAATCTTAATTTTAAAAATATTAGTAGGGTTCCAGTATTATTAAACTAACACATCGTAAAACATAAATACATCGTAAATTTTTACTATTTACATCTTAAAAAAAACAGTGTTGTCTTTAATATTTATTTATAAACATAAAATTAGGAAAAAATTCAAAATTTTATCTTAAAAGTCTGTTCCATTTTATAAAATGCAACCTGTTTAATGCTAAACAATTCTTAGTTTTTGTAAACATTGTGTAATTTTATTTATCCTCATTACAAAGCAATTCAAAACAAAATGAATCAATAATTTAAATCATTTTTTCACTTCTTTTTTTGATAATTAATAAACTACCAATGTTATGAAAAGTAAATTTTTACTATTACAATTTGCTGTATTGCTTTCATTTTGTTTAGCGAAAGCGCAGGATAAATCTTCAACAGGAAATTGGCCTGACAGAACTGTTTTACCTATTGAAGCCTATCAAAAGGTTGGTAAAGTTGAGCCAAATATTAAGGATTCAGACCCTATTGAATGGCCTAAAGAAATTAGTGCTCCGGAAGGCGCTCCTAATGTATTATTAATTCTTATTGATGATGTTGGTTTTGGAGCAACTTCTACCTTTGGAGGACCAGTGCCAACACCTAATTTTGATGCTCTTGCTAAAAACGGACTTCAGTATAATCGTTTTCATACCACAGCAGTTTGTTCTCCTTCAAGAGCAGCATTAATTACAGGTAGAAATCACCATACAGCAGCGACAGGCATTATCATGGAATTTTCAACCCCATATCCGGGATACAATAGTTTAGTACCAAAAAGCGTAGCTACTATCGGAAAAATTTTAACTGACAATGGCTATGGAACCTCTTGGTTTGGTAAAAATCATAATGTACCGGATTGGCAATCAACACCTGCCGGACCATTTTACCTTTGGCCAACTGGTTTAGGTTTTGAATATTTTTACGGATTCCTGGGTGCTGATGCCCATCAGTTTAGACCTTCTCTTATTGAAGGAACAAAACCTATAGATCCTTATTTGGTAGATGGCAAGGTAGATCCTAATTATATTTTAGACAAAGACTTAGCAAATCATGCTATAAAATGGATTCAGACACAAAAAGCGGTTTCTCCAAATAAGCCATTTTTTGCTTATTACACTCCGGGAACAGCACATGCACCACATCAGGCACCGAAGGAATGGATTGCAAAATTTAAAGGAAAATTTGATCAGGGTTTTGACAAACAACGTATTGCAACATATGAAAATCAAAAGAAATTAGGAATTATTCCTAAAGACGCAAAACTGGCACCAACTCCTGACGACTATCAAAAATGGGACGCACTTAGTCCGAATATGAAAAAAGTTGTAGCGCGGGAAATGGAAGTGTATGCTGCACAATTGGCCTATTGTGATAACCAGATTGGCAGGGTAATTCAGTCTATTAAAGATCTTGGAGAACTTGACAATACGCTTATTATTTATATTATGGGTGATAATGGAGCAAGTGCCGAAGATCCAACAGGGCAAGGATTGACAAGTGAAATTGGAATTATGGTTAATGGAGAAAAAGATACCGAAGAATTTATGCTGAAAAATTTAGATGAATTTGGAGGACCATGGACACAGGAACATTATTCTCAAAGCTGGGCACATGCAATGAATACACCATATCAATGGGATAAAAAAATAGCATCTCATTTGGGAGGTACAAGAACCGGAATGGTGATTTCATGGCCAAAAAGAATCAAGCAAACAGGGCAAATTCGTAGTCAATATGCGCATATTACAGATATAGTTCCTACTATTCTGGAAGCGGCGAATATTCCTGCTCCTACTTCTGTAGATGGATTTAAACAGGTGCCAATGGCCGGAAAAAGTCTTGTATACAGTTTTGATAATGCAACAGCTCCTGAAACGCATACTACTCAATACTACGAAATTATTGCCAACAGAGGTATATACAAAGACGGCTGGCTGGCCAATACAACTCCAAGAAACTTACCTTGGCAAGGACATCCTATTCCGTCAGAAGATCCTATGAAAGATTACAAATGGGAATTATATGATCTTAAAAAAGATTTTAGTCAGGTAGATAATGTTGCAGAAAAAAATTCGGAAAAATTAAAAGAGCTCCAAAAAGCCTTTTTAGAAGAAGGAAGAAAGTTTAACGTATTTCCGTTAGATGACCGTTATATAGACAGAGTAAATCCGGAAAATCGTCCGAATTTAAATAAAGGAAGAACGAGCTATGTATACCACGAAGGAAATTCGCGAATTACGGAAGGAATGGCTCCTAATATGAAGAACACTTCATTTAGTATTACAGCAGATATAGAAGTTAAAGCAGGTGACGAAGGAATGATTATAACTCAAGGTGGCTATTTTGCAGGTTTAGCTTTAATGCTGCAAAAGGGTAAACCTACTTTTGCCTATGCTTTTTCTCATTATCCACAGTCAAAATGGTCTGTACAATCGCCAACTGCTTTAACAGCCGGCA
Organism: Flavobacterium sp. GW821-FHT11G01; assembly: GCF_058808175.1. Taxonomy (NCBI): domain Bacteria; kingdom Pseudomonadati; phylum Bacteroidota; class Flavobacteriia; order Flavobacteriales; family Flavobacteriaceae; genus Flavobacterium; species Flavobacterium sp. GW821-FHT11G01. The sequence continues at coordinate 246,676 of NZ_JBXARK010000007.1, forward strand.
AACATAATGTTACGGTCAATTTTGATTATGCCGGAGGCGGTGCAGGAAAAGCCGCTAAAGTTACATTACTAGTAGACGGTAAAGTAGTAGCCAAAGGTGATATCCCAAAAACAGTTCCAAGTAGATTTTCAGCTGATGAAACTTTAGATGTTGGTGAAGATTTCGGTACACCAGTAAACAGAACTTATGATGTACCATTTACTTTTCAGGGAGAAATAGATAAAGTTACAGTGAATTTAAAATCTTAAATAGTAAAGATAATCTTTCCTATAATTCACAAAAAGCAGGTATTTGGTTGAACAGTAAAATGGACAACAAATACCTCTTTTTTATTCTATTACTTTTTTAAATAAAACAAATACTATCTCTTAATTTCCTCCAAAATCAAATCTGACACTGCATCAATTGCCTGATCGATGATTTCTTCAGGAGTTCCTTCAAATAAATATCTTGCAGCAATTTCTTTATCAGGAAATACTATATGTATAAAAATAGTTCCGACAGGTTTTGTCGGGCTTTCGCTTCCGCCTGGAGTTGTCAGTCCAGTTAAGGCAACACAGACATCTGATTTGACATGAAGATGGAAATTTTGTGCCATCAATTTCGTTACTATGGCTGATTCTGCGGTATATTTTTCAATCGTTCCCTGCTGGATATGAAGTAAATCCTCTTTCATAGAAGGATGGTAACAAACCATTCCGCCAATTAAAATTTTTCCGGAATCAATAACAGTAGAAAACTCATAACTAAGTTTTCCTGCCGAAGCACTCTCTACAAAAGTTATGGTCCATTTTTTTTCTATAAGGGCTTTGCAACAAGTAGTTACTCTTTCAGAAGCCATAGTGTTTTACATTTAAATGATACATTTTATAAGAACAAATGAGGACTTCTATCCTCCATTTAATAAACAAATATAAAATGCGCTCTTCGTTATGCACTTATATGATTGTAATCAAAAATTATATGATTTAAACTTTGCAAATCAATTAGTATAATTTATATATGAAACTGATAATTATAGAACGAGAATCGAATTTTCTGTAACAAATTCAAACAATTGAAAAGGTAATTTTGTAAAATACAAGCCTTTAAAATAAAATTGGAAGACCTCTTTCAAGAAAAAAACAATTAAAAAATAAATATCATGGAAAAGTATAACAACGAAAATTATGGTCAGACTGACCCGGATTTTATAGATCAGGAAACCCTTATTGATAATGATAATTATAAAAAAGAAGAAGATCCTTATGAACAACAATATAATGGAGAATTTATAGGAGATGTTAATCATGAAACAAATGATTTCAACCGAAATGAAAACATTCCCAATGAAGAGAGAATTATCAATGAAGATGGTTTAATTACTAACGACAAAGAAAAGGATAACGAGTACGTTCCGGATGATGTCGATGATCACAGTCAGCCCAAAGATGAGGAAGAGCATATAGAGGACGACACTGATAAAATGGACGATTTCGAAGCAGAACATTTTCCTGAAACTCATCCGAGAGAATAAAAAAACATCTATTTATGGATCTTTCCACCCAAATTATTTGGCTTTTTGTTTTAGCAGTTCCAATTGCGTGTATCAGTTGGACAGTAACGCATGAAGAAATATTTCGGGAACCCAGGGAATGGTGTGTCAAACATTCTAAAAATGACCGGACATTACTGTCACGAAAAGCGTTTTATCTTTTTACCTGCGAATATTGTTTTAGTCACTATGTCACAATTGCCTGTTTATTCTTTACAGACTATAAACTTTTGTTAAATGACTGGCGCGGCTACATTTTGGCAGGATTCTCGCTGGTTTTTGTTGCAAATGTCTATATGAGTCTTTTGGCCTTATTAAGACAAGCCATCAAAAAAGAAAAAGTAGAAATTGAAAAAATCGAGAATGAAACAGAAAATGAAAAATTCTCGACATAAAATACAAATATGTTCAAACAAATAAATTAGTATAATCATGGAAAATTTAAATTTTATAGACCCACTATTGCACGGAATTACTCCAAATCCAGCATCAAAACTTTCTGTTAAGAATTTGGTTTGCGCCGGTGTAAGTACACTTATTGTTAGTGCTGTATTAAAAAAAACGGGACACAATAAAACTGCAGCTGTAATTGGAGGTCTTGCATTACCATTGTTAGCCTCAGCATGCTATAAAAAATTATCAAAAATATCTAAAGAGAAAAAAGCAGAAACGGAAAGCAGTGGTATAGAATACAATCACTAAGATTAGTGGTATAGAATACAATCACTAAGATTTAGTTTCAGTTTTTTCTTGTTTTAGTCTTCAGATTGAAACTGGGCTTAAAAAAATAAACAAAAAATTAGCCACGAAAATTCATCAATAGCTACAGTTATGTAGAAAATTTATGAAGGCGTGGCTATTTTTTTTGTTTCAGGTTTCACGTTTCAAGTTTCAAGTTATTGGAGCGATATATATAACTAAAAAAGTCAGTCATGAATTCATGATTGACTTTTTTTAACGTTCGAAATGAACTTAAAACCTGAAACAAAATAAAACCTGAAACAAGTCTTTTAAGCTATATTAATATTTCCTTCTACCCAATTTAAAGCTTTATTGAAATCTATTTTTTTAAATCCGTGGAATTCTCCCGGAACTACATAACTAAATCCGTTCGTAAAAGAAATAATATCTTCTGAATCTGTAATTATAGCAGCTCTATTCCATTTTCCAAGATGCTTTAATCCAAGTAATGCATCTTCAAGCCAGGCACCGGCCGTAAAATTTTCAAGATCCGTATCTAAAACTAATAAAAAATTAATTTCATTAATCTGCTTAACCAGATGTTCAACTGCCGGAACAACCACACTTAAAAAATCTTCTTTTGTTACTTCTGCTAATGCTCTAAAAGCCACTATATTATCAGTTGTGTCAATTTGATGTATCATGATATTCTTATTTTGAATTGTTATTTAATTGCATGTTTTATCTATTGATTTTTTTATCACAGTTAATGTGAAATTCTATCAAAAATACCGATAGTACACTATTAAAATATTATATCATTGCAATCGTATTTTATAAAATAACTACTTTTTTTTTTAGGCTCAAAGATACAAAGGCTCAGAGGCCCAAAGGTTTGGTAGTTATGAGTTTGAAATATGAATTGTAAATTATATGTCAAAAGATTCTAATTCAACCTTTGCACCTTTGTCCCTCTGAAACTCTGAACCTTTGAACCTTTGCCCCTCTGAACCTAAAAAAAGAAAATGCAACTCTCAAGAGTTGCATTTTTTCTTTTTTCTACTTAGAAATTTTTGATTTATCAATTTCATCAATAAAAGGAATTGAGTCCTGAATTTCACCTCTTATGGTTACTTGAAGATATTGCTCTAACTGAACAAACTTGGCAGCGTTACGTCCGCCAACTGCTTTTTTCATTTTACTAAACGTTTTAGATAGCAGTTTGTCTGAATCTGCCGTATTTTTCAAATTAGTTTCAGTTAATTCTGCTGCTTTGACATCATCAAGATTCTCGTAACTATCAGCGTAATCTTTTATTAATTGCATTTTCTTTTGCCCTAATGCTTTACGTTGTGTTTCATATTCATCATAAATTTTTTGAAACGCTGATGCCTGTGGTTCTGACAGGTTCATATATTGTTTGACTAAATCTGCTTTAGATTTACCATAAATAGTCTGAATTACAGCAACGTCATCAGCAAGATTGGAATCAGTTTGTGCGTATCCGCTCAGACCTAAAGTTAAGACAAGTAATAAAAATATTTTTTTCATGATTTTATTTATAAGATTGAAATTTGATTTAAGGTCAATTTTTATTTACTGAAGTCATAACTTAGAGAAGCTCCAAGTCCGAATTGAAATGTTGATGCATAATCATTAACTGCGATAGGTCCCCAATAGTAGTCCCAATAGTAATCATATCCAACAGCTGCCGACATAGATTGTAAATAAGCATGCAGATTGATTGATAATGGTGAATTGGTTTTTACTTTTACACCAGCTTTAATTTCCCATGCAAAATAAGTTCCGTTGCCACTTTGAGGTGTTTCAAGAATCGAAATCCCTGCACCGGCTCCTAAAAATGGTATCGCTTTCGAAGCACTTGATCCAAAATAATACGTGTAATCTGCCAATATATAATTAATAGCACCTTTATCATCTCCGGCGTTAAGTTGAGTTCCAGCAGGAATAGTATTAGGACCATTAATTAATGTAACATTTGTGTATAAAGGCATTTTTGTATCAAGCCTGTTATATTTTAATTCAATTGATTGGTTGTCGATAAAGAAATATTCCAATCCTGCACCCCACTCAAAACCATCTTCCACACGAGCGTAAGAATTATCAAATTCTACTTTGTCTGAAAAGGTATAACCTCCATACACATTAAGTAAAAATGCCCCTGAACTTTGTGCCGACATTGCCAGCGAAAAGAAAAAAACAACGAATAATAAATGATACTTTTTCATGATTTCTAATTTTAATTTGATTTATAATTTGTATTTGCTTTAAAATTTTCAGGCATAAAAATTCCCAACGACTACCACGAATAGAGTGCTGCTCTAATTTTGACGAAAAATACTCTTGAAAAAACATGGGTTCCCAGTACGGTTCCCAAACCTGAAAGTAATTTTATTTTCATACTTCTCTTTTGTTTTGCAAATTAAATCTTGTAGAATGGGGATTTTCAATTTGTCTGAATTGCAAATATTATACTGTTACTCTTCTTTCTAATTCTGATGATCAGTCAGTTTATAAAGTCGAAGCATAATTCTAAGAATGTCAAAATAATTTCAACAGTTTTAAAATCACATCAAAACTAAATAGAATTAAAAAATAAATATTTAAAGTATAGCTCCTTATTGGTTTCAAATTATAATTTGCAACCAATAATTCTTATAAATTATATTGCTTTTACTGCCTTAAAAAATGCTGAATTATTCTTAAAACATCAAAAAAAAGCAAATTGGGTGCTAAACAATAACACTAACAAAACGTCTCTATATCTTTGATTTACATATATTTGTAATCAAATTCTTAAATTATCGATAAACAGAAAAGTATCCTCTTATTAACTTTAAATCATAAATCACATGGCAGAAGTTTACAAAGTAGTTACCACGCTTTACGCGAACGTCTATAAAGCTATAGCAATAGACGGAAAACCAAAATCAAAGAATAATACCATTTTGATGGGTTCATTTGTCAAAGTTTTAGCTGAAGAAAATGGCAATTGGCAAAAAGTTTATGCTTTTAGCAAAGAAGGCTGGATTGATAAAACCTGTATTGGTTTGTCTCCGTCGCTAAAATGTTTTTATGTGGATGTTGGTCAGGGTGATGGCGCTTTGATTGAAGTAGGAAATGATGAAAACGGACTCAAAATCATTATTGATGGAGGACCGAATGATAACTTAAGTCACTATTTAAGCAAATGGCAATACAAGTATTACTTTGATAAAAACAAGAAAGTTCATCTGGATTACATTTTTATCAGTCATTTTGATAAAGATCATTATCAGGGTTTAATTGATATTATTAATGATGATCATTATACTATCGGAACAATTTACCATAACGGAATTGCGAAATTCAATAATGCAAAAATCAATTTTCCGAAACTGGAATACAATACTGAATTAGGCAAAAAATCCAAACAAGGAAATGAATATTATCTCGAAACTCACTTTGATACATTAGCCGAATTCAATGCTTTAAAACTAAAAGGCGGAATGCTTGATTTGCAGGAAAAGTTTCTGGCAGCAGTCAACAATGCTACTTCTCAGGGAAGATTAACTAATTTTCAGCGTCTGGATCATACGAGCGTGATTCCGCAGAAATTAATCAATAATAAAAACTTTAAGATCGAAGTTTTAGGGCCGGTCACTTCACAAATCAATAGTAAATTGGCCTATAAATATTTTGATGATGAAGCGCATACCATAAACGGACATAGTATTGTACTAAAAATTACCTACGGAAACCGTTCTTTTTTATACGGAGGAGATTTGAATATTCCGGCCGAAGAGCATTTGATGGAGCATTATCAAAATGCAAATCCGTTTGAAGTTGATGTTGCCAAATCGTGTCATCATGGTGCATCAGAGTTTACAACCGAGTTTATGAATCAGGTAAATCCTTATGCAACTGTAATTTCTTCAGGAGATAATGAAACCTATTCGCATCCGAGAGCTGATGCTATTGGCTGTGCCGGAAAATATACCAAATCAAAAAGGCCTTTGGTTTTTTCGACTGAACTGGCACGTTCTATCGACAGTACCAACAGAGTTAAATACGGAATGATTAATTTAAGGTGCGACGGAGAAAATATTATCATGGCCCAAATGAAAGAAGCGGTAAGTGGCGGAAGCGTCTGGGATTTATATGAAGAAATTCATTTTAATCCATCGATTTAATACTTCTGATTTACCAAAAAAAACAAAAGCCTGTCTCTTCCGAAACAGGCTTTTTGTAAAAAAATAAATAAAAATAAACTAACACAAAACTAATTGTATCCTTGATTTTGTTTGAATTCCTTAGTCACATCAATTGTTGATTGCGGAATTGGGAATACTCTTCTAAATGGCTGTGAAGCTGCTTTTGCAGTTCCCGGTAAATCAAACTTTCCAAAACGGATCATTTGTGGTCTTCTGTACAATTCCCAGTACAATTCGAAACCTATTTCATTATACAATTGTGTTGCATCTAATGATGTTAAAGCTTTTCCAGGAGCACTTGCATATAAAGATTCTCTTTTTCTGCTTGTACGCAATTTATTCAAATCATCCATTGCTAATCCTGTGCTTCCTTTTCTGAAATAAGCCTCAGCTCTCATGGTATAAATTCCACCTAAACGAAACAACGGAATATCAACATTACTATTACCATTTCCTCCTTCAGGATCAAATTCATATTTAAAAACACGTGCTCCCTGATTGATTTCATTTTGGGCAAAAACAGCCTGAGCAGGATTTTTAAATGTTAATGATGGCGTGAAATCCATTCTTGTAGTAGTACTTTTTTCCATGTATAATGGAGAAACTTTAATACGGTTACCTACCATTTCTAAAGATCCGGAAGGCAATAATATAGGACCATATTGAAGTCCGGCCTGAATTCCTCTGTTAAAATGGAACCAAGGTAAATTAGCACTTTTAGGAACGATATCTGTTGCAGGAACACTTACATCAGTACCATCATTCATAAACCATGTACCATCTGAGTAACGATAATGTTGTTGGAATCTTGGGTCATCATGATTTCCATCCCAGGTTGCATAAAATTCAGGGGTAATACAAGATGCATTTGTTCCTCTATTCGCTGCAGAAGTTCTCTGATTACGTTCCATAGACATATAAGCGAAACTGTTAGAACCGTTACGGATATAATCTATCTTTTGAGAAATAGCAAAAATAAGTTCTTTACCATTTTCATTGTCTCTTGCAAAGTTTTTGAAATAATCACTTTCTAAACTGTATTTCCCGGAATTGATTAATAATGAAGTGTAGTAAATTACACGATCCATATCAGTTCCTCCTCCACTTACTGCAGGCTCGCTAAAATTGAAAGTTGAGTTTGCATTAAAACGATCTTTAAAAACAGCACGGTTCAAATACATTGTACCTAAAAGACCATAAGCTGCTTCTTTTGTAAAACGTCCGTGGTGTGTTTGTTGTTCTCCCATAGAAGCCAAATCCGGAATCAGGGCTTCAACATCCGTGATTAATTTATCGATTTGAGTATCAGCTTTTAAAATTTGCAAAGGCGCATTCGGATTCATTGGATCTCTGTATGGCACTTGTCCGTACATATCCAAAGTGTTGTACAAATAATAAGCTAAAAGTGCTTTCGCTTCCGCCAAAAACAATTTTTTCTCCGGAATAGAACTTTCTTCAATTGACTGAATTGCAGTTAAAGAACGTGTAATTCCGTTAGTCAGCTTATTCCAGGTATCACCTACAACAGCATTATCAGATTTCCATGTAAATTCATGCATGTCTCTCCATTTTCCACCATCTCCCCAGTCACTTCCACGTGTTGGCAAGATAGCCTCATCTGTACTATATTCCTGTAAAGAAAAAACACAACCGTGATCTGTAAAAGTTCCGTCTCCTAATCGGTCATAAGCTGCAGCAAGCGCACCGGCAGGGTTAGAAGCATTATTTCCTAAAACCTCATCCAAAACAACTTCGTTAAGATCTGTACAGCTGGCAAACAACCAGATGAAAGAGAACAATGTGATTAATTTTATATTAAAAATTTTATTTGTCTTCATAATAATTATAATTTTAAAGTTGCACCAAAACTGAACGTTCTGGAAGTTGGATAACTAGCATAATCAATACCCAGAGATTGATTTCCTCCGTTTGATTTTGGACTGTTGATTAAAGGATCATAACCAGTATAGTTCGTAATTGTAATTAAGTTTTGTCCTGTAACATAAAGTGTCAATCCGTTGATCCAGTTCATTCCTTTTAAATCGAAATTGTATCCTACACGAGCCGTGTTCAATCGAATAAAATCTGATTTTTCTAAGAAAAGTGTAGATAAAATTGGTGAGTTTGTAGCATTTGCACCCGACTCATAATAACCTGTAGCAACGTTTCTGTCAGAAGCTAAGTTATTTATGTTCAAAGCGTTTAATCCTGTGTTATTCAACAAATACCCTCCTGTTTGCCCAATGATAGAGAAAGAGAATGTAAAGTTTTTGTATCTCATATCACTATTAAATCCGTAGTAAAAAGTTGGTAATGCACCTTCAATAATTACCCTGTCGCTGTTATCAATTTTACCGTCTCCGTTTTGATCTTTAAAGACATTTGCTCCGTTTGCATCAAAACCAGTATGTTGTAATAGATAGAAAGATCCTGCAGCGTAACCACTTTTGTAAATATTAGCATTTACTCCAGATTGTCCTGGTCCTGAAATGGTTCCTGAATAAATTTCTGAAACTGGTAAATCTTCAATTTTATTATTTAAAGTCGCTCCGTTCATATCGATATTCCAAGAGAAATCTTTTTTATCAATAATTTTTGATCCTAACATAAACTCAAAACCTTTATTGATAATTTTTCCATCGATATTAGTCCAAATTGTAGTTGTTGGACTCAATGCCTGAGAAGGAATATTCAAAATAGCATCAGTTGTCGTTTTGTTGAAATAATCTAAAGTTCCGTAGAATTTATCATTCCAAAAACTAAAATCTAAACCAGCATTATATTGCGTAACAACTTCCCATTTTAAATCTGGATTTGGTGTTCTGTTTACAGAAACTCCGTTTACCAAATTCAAATCGTTATACAAATAATATCCGTCAGCACCTGCCAATGAATAACTTGCCTGTGTAATTTTATTCTCTACTTCCTGATTTCCGGTTTGTCCCCAGCTTAATCTTAATTTTAAGTTGCTGACAGCTGTAGCATTTTCTAAGAATTTTTCTTTAGAGATATTCCAACCCAAAGCAGCTGAAGGAAAGTAACCGTATTTGTTATTATCTCCAAAACGAGTTGAACCATCTGCTCTCATCGAAGCTGTTAAAAGATATTTTTCATTGAAAGTATAATTCACCCTTCCAAAATAAGACTGTAATTCATTTTCCTGTGCATAACCTGAAACTCCGGATTGTGTTCCTGCAAAACCAGGATTAATGGCTGGAGGTACACCAACTCCCTGATTTGTAATTCCGTCTATACTGAAACTTGTTCCTGATCTTTCAAACTTTTGATAAGAAAATCCGCCTAAGGCTTCTAATTTATGTTTGTCTGACAATAAATTGTATGTCAAATAATGCTCGATCAAAGAGTTTTTTGAATCTAAATTGTTCTGAACATATTTTCCTTTAGGGTTCAAATCCGTTAAGTTTGGAAAAATTGTAGTGTTTCTTTCCGCTGCAGAACGGTCAAAACCAATATTTACTTTATATTCTAATCCATTTACAATTCGCAATGAAGCTTCGAAGTTGGCCAAAACTCTTAATGTACGTGTTTGGTCATCATAAATACTTAGCAAATAAGCCGGATTATAATGCGCGTTCATATTGAAGTTAGTATACTTTCCGTTAGCATCAAAAACAGATCTTGTTGGATTCGCCATTAAAGTATGAACGATCAATTGTCCGTTTGAACCTCCATCATCACTTGTCGGAACTCCGTCGTCTTTGGTTTCACTCGCCGTAAGATTCATTTTTACTTTTAAACGTTTGTTGTCCAAAAATGATTCAGCTGCATTAATTCTACCTGACATACGTTTAAAACCACTCGTTCTGATTACACCTTCCTGATTCATTTGCGCAGCAGAAGCATAATAATTACCTGTTTCTGTTTGTTTTGAAAAAGCCAATGAGTTGTTTGTCGTAATAGCCGTTCTGTAAATTACATCTTGCCAGTCTGTGTTTCCTCCGTGATCAAATGCAGGATCTTTAATCGCTTTTCTGTATTGATCAGCACTTAAAACATCTAATTTATTGGCAACATTCGCTATTCCGGTATACGTATCAAAAGTTAAAGTTCCTTCACCTTTAGATCCTTTTTTAGTCGTAACCAAAACAACTCCATTCGATCCTCTCGCTCCATAAATTGCTGAAGCCGAAGCATCTTTCAAAACTGTAATCGATTCGATATCACTATTGTTCAAAAAGTTTAAAGGATTTTTAGCTTGCGAGCTTCCAAAACCAACATTGCTTGCACCAGGGCTCACATCATCATTTGACAACGGAATACCATCAACTACGAACAAAGGCGTACTTCCGCTTCTGATAGAACCAACTCCACGAATCGTAACATTTACTCCCGCTCCCGGCTCACCGCTTGTACTTACCACACGAACACCAGCTACTTTTCCTTGTAATAATTGATCAGGAGAAATAGAAATACCTTGTTTAAAGTTAGCAGCTTCCAATTGTGTAACAGCTCCTGTAACATCTTTTTTAGATTGTTTACCGTAACCTACAACTAAAACCTCACTCAATTCGGCAGCATTTGGTTCCAACTGAATGGTCATAAAACCATTTTGAGCAGCTACTGTTTTCGTTTTATAACCTAAATACGAGATTTCGATTGTTTTTCCTTCTCCAACAGTAATTTCAAATTCTCCATCAAAGTTTGAAACTGTTGAATTTGATGAACTCGTTTCCATGATAGTGGCACCTGGAATCGGCACTTTGTTTTCATCAACAATTTTTCCTTTTACTTTAATTCTGTCAACCGCTTTATGTGTTGTCGTTTTTGGAGCTTCTGTTTTCTGAATTAAAACTAATTTTCCATTAATATTATAATTGAAATTAGCTTTTTTAGAAAGGTCGTTCAAAATTAACGAAACAGATTCGTTGGTATAATTTACCGTATAAACCGTATTATCAGCAATAATAGCTTGTCCGTAACTAAATTTATAATCCGTTTGTTGACTTAATTTTGAAAAAATAGAAACTAGCGTAGCTTTTTCTATTTTATTTTTTACATTTGATTTTTTTAGGGAATTAGTTGTACTGTAACCATTTTGAATGGCCAGTAACGCCATTACTAAAAAGACAATTCTCTTTAGATTTAAATAGGAAAGTTTAAAATACATGATTTAAGTTATTGGTTTTTTATCGATACTTAATTATTAATCGCAGTTGTTCTCAGCAACTGCTTTTTTGTTTTTAATCCACTTTTACTATTTCGCCATAAACTTTGAATTTTAGGTTTGTGATATAATTTATTTGTTCTAAAACATTCTCTAATGATGCGTCCTTCTTAATGAATACCGTTAACGGCATTGCTAATACTTTTTCATTATCATATTGAAATGAAACTCCGTATTTATATTGTAAAATCGTGATAACATGTTTAAGAGTAGTTTGATTTAGTGTGACATCGGTATTATACCAATTAACCAAAAACGATTTGTCTGCCAGTTGTTTGCTTAGTTTTTGAGATTCAAACAAGGCTTCTTCATTCGGAACCAAATCAACGCTTTGTCCTTTTGAAGTGACATTTACTTTTCCCGTAACAACAATCACTTCGCATTTTGATTTTGATAACTGAATGTGAAATGAAGTTCCAACCACTCTCGTTTTAATTTCGCCGGAAGTAATGATAAAAGGATGTTTTTTGTCTTTGGCCACTTCAAAAAATGCATTTCCTTTTAATAGCGAAACCTTTCTCTCTTGTCCTTCAAATTTTTCAGGATATTGAAATATAGAATTTGCTGCCAGATAAATTTTCGAGCCATCATTTAACTGGATAAATTTGGGGGTATCTACCGTTTTAAATGTTAGCTGCTTTTCGATTGAAAAACCTGGTTTGAAGAAGAACCCCAAACCAACAAGAAAAAGAATACTGGCAGCGGCCATGTATTTTAAACAAGGATTGAAGTTGCTCTTCTTTCCTATTCGAAGTTGAATTCCTTCATATATATGTTGCGAAACTTCATCTGGATTTCCCATTGTAGTTTCATTCCATTTTGAATTTTGATATTGGTCAAAAGCAAAATCGTTTAACAGATTTTCTTCTGCGATTGAAGTTTTATTTCGTGAACTCTTATTAATTAAATGTTCTAAACTATGTTTGATTCTTTTTATCATATTACTTATTGGTTCCTATTTGGCATAATTTTTAAACACATAGAGACATAGTCTTTGTTTACTTATTAAAGTCGTTTCACTTGCATTAACAATCATAGTGCATACATCTTGCTATGTGTGAAAAACTAGTTTTTTTTAAAAAATTCTCTTTTTTCAAAAGAAAAACCTATGTTTCTATGTGTTTAAACAGAAAACCATTAATTTCTTAAAGGTTATTGTTACCTATAAGTACCCGAATCACGAAATCGTACTATCGGGAAATATTATGAAAACATCAACTGAAAGTTATCTTAAAACTTTTGATGCAAAATAATGTATGGAGCCAGCCAGGCCAGATCTTTTAAGCCTTCACGAAGTTGTTTTAAGGCAGAAGAAATTTGATTTTTAACCGTTTGTTTCGAAATTCCAAGTTCATCAGCAATCTGATCGATTGACATATCCTGAAATTTATACATCAATAAAACCTCTTTTCGTTTCTCCGGAAGTTTATCTAATGCAGCATAAAGTAAATCCATTAATTCAGGATCGATTGACGAAAAGTTATCAATAATGTAGTCTTCGAATTTATCTTCCAGAATGGTCTTGTCAAAACGGTTATTTTGATAATGTTTGAAAACCTGATTTTTTACGGCACGAAATAAATAAGGTTCGATCGCATTAATATTCAAATCGTCCTTTCGTTCCCATAAATCAATAAAAACATCCTGAACGATGTTCTGCGCCAAGTCTTTATCCTGAGTCATCGTATACGAAAACGCGTTAAGCTTTTTCCAGTATTCGGTATACGTTTGTTCAAAAATTTCAGGATTCTTCATAGTCAATTTTGGTAGCATTTGGTGATGTAAAATAATAAAATGTTATACCAAAGTTTTTTGTCTGAAGGTTAACTTTAAATTAAATAATGAATTCTTTTGCTGTATAAATACTACTATTTTAAGGTAAAAATGACAATCGGTTTGCGATTTCTTTTTCTTAATCTAACATGAAATTCAAATACTGATTTTAATTTAGTGCTCTCTAAAAAGTGTTTTCTTTTGATGCGTCCCCAAAAATCTAATAACACTTTTTACACCCTTACATCATGAAACAAATTCTGTTCGCCTTATTTCTTGCCGGCGCTGTATCTAGCAGCGTTCAGGCACAAAATGACAATTTAAAAATCAATCAAATTCAGGTTATCGGATCTCATAACAGTTACCGTCATGCGATTGAAACTGATTTGTACAATTTTATTCAGGCTAAAGATACAAGCCGTTCTTTAAAAGGTTTACAATACACGCATATTCCACTTACAGAACAATTGAACAAAGGTTTAAGAAATCTTGAAATTGATGTTCAGGCGGATCCTAAAGGTGGGAAATTTGCACACCCAAAAGGTTTAGATCTTGTAAAATCTGAAGAAGCTTATGATCCGAATGGCGAAATGAAAAAACCGGGTTTTAAAGTTTTTCATATGATCGATATCGATTTTAGAACATCATGCTACACGCTTCAAAATTGCCTTGCAGAACTTAAAAAATGGTCTGATGCAAATCCGGATCACGTTCCGGTTTTTATTACTTTGGAACCAAAAGATGACGACAGCCACTTAGGTACAAAAGCAGAAAAATTTACATCTGAATTATTTGATGCTTTAGACAAAGAACTTAGAAAAGGCTTAGGAAATAAACTTATCACGCCAGATATGGTACGTGGAAAATACAAAACGTTAGAAGAAGCTGTTTTGAACAACAATTGGCCAACACTGAAAAAAGCAAAAGGTAAATTCTTGTTTATTTTGGATAATAATGGAGCCAAAAGAGATTTGTATGCTTTGAATCATCCTTCATTAAAAGGACGTGCCGTTTTTATCAATGCTGAACCTGGAAAACCGGAAGCCGCCTGGTTATTTAAAAATAATGCTGAAGATCCGCAAATTGCAGATTTAGTTAAAAAAGGTTACATCATCAGAACCAGAGCTGATTCTGATACCAAAGAAGCCCGCAAAAATGATTATTCGCACTTCGAAGCAGCGAAAAAATCTGGAGCACAAATCATTTCAACAGATTACTATTTACCAAGTACTTTCTTTAATTCTCCTTATCAAATAAAATATGATGACGGAACTTACGTGAGAGTTGATCCGATTAATGGAGAAAAATAGTTTCTGGTTGGAATGAATAAAATTTAACCACAGAGAACGCTAAGATTTTTATCTCAGTTTGTGTTCAGTAAACACAAAGTTCACAAAGCTATATCAATTAATAGCTTTGCGAACTTTGTATTCTTATAAAATCTCCTTTTAAAAAATCTTTGTGTACTTTGTGTAATCTTAGTGCTCTCTGTGGTTAATTTCCCCAGTCTTCAAATCAACTGTAAAATGATCTGCAGGAACTTCGTGCATGAATTTATTGAAGATGATTAAAAACAATCGCATTTGATTTTGCAACGGTTTTTCTTTTGAAGTTTGTTCTTTATGATTTTCAAAAAACAGCTGAGACAAAACTTTATATTGTTTCGCTCTTGCAGTTCCAACATCGGCTAAAGCCAATTCATCGGCACTTCTAAAACGATAAAAATCAACTAATAAATCGTAACCGGTCCAATTAAAATCTTCTTTTTTGAGTTTATTTTCTTTTAAATATTGAGCCGATTTAAGTTGTGCATCGCTCCATTCTTTTTGAAATCTTTCCTTATTTTTCAAAACTTCATCAAAATCACTATCCGATTGAACGCTCGCTAAAACCAATAAATCCTGGGCAGAAAGTTTCAGGAAAAAATCTTTAAAACTAGAAGGCCAATCATCTGATAAAAAACGCAAGCGAACCAATTCTTTCAAATGAAAATCGGTAAAATCATGATAATTTTTGGTTTTCAGAATATCAATATTCCAAATATCTTTTGTTTGCTGACTTTGCAAAAACTGATACTCCATTTTGTACAAATCAAAAAGTTCATCATATCTCGAAACCTCATTAATGGTAATCGTTTGAATATCAACTACATTATCTTTTTTAATAGTCAATAATTTATAGGCCGGAATATAAGCGGCCAAAGACGGCGTTTGAATATTCACCAAAGTATTTCCTTTTTCCGTCGTGCGAATTCCGGTATCATTAATATGCATATGCCCGCCAAAATGGATTTTTAATCCCGCATCGGCAAAAGTTTGCGCCACTTCTTCGACCGGAACTCTGTTCAATTGCCATTTATTTGGCCCGAGCAGTTCTTTTATTTCTGCGGAAGCGTCATCATTAAAATCAATCATCGGAAAATGACTGAAAGCTATTAAAGTTTTGCCTTGTTTTTTGGCTTCCGCCGAAATTTCTTCCACCCATTTTATAAGATGCTTTTTATTTGAAAGCACATTATTATAACCTGTACTTGCCTCCGAATAATTTTTAGGGTCTTTCGGGTCGCCATCATTTTTCTTCGGAATATAAACGTTTCCATCAATCGCCATTAACCAAAGTCCGTCAATTGGTTCAACGACATAACTTACATCCGGAACTTCGTAACCCGGTAACACATTGTAAACCCGATTTGACAATAAAGCGGCTTGAGACGCTTTTTCAAAACTATAATTCTGGCTGTTATACGTCGAAAACGGAGTTGCCCAGAATTTGTATTTTTTATTCGGATAAAAACCAAAATCTTTTAATCCGTCTGTGATTCCTAAATAACCCATTTTGGCAATATCGGCTGTTACAACTACAGGCTGTTCGGTACTTAAATTGGGCTTATAAAGGCCGTCTTTGCTATAAATGGGCTGGGTTTTTCCGTCTTTTCCTAAAAAATCTTCTTTACCGGAATCTTGTGCAAAAGGTCCAACAGGATCATGATTTCCTGTTGTGATAAAAAATTCAATATTGTATTTTTTGCTGTATTGTTCTAAGATCTTTTCTAGACCACGAACGTGAATAGGCTGACCATCATCAGTATAATCTCCGGGAAGTGCGACGTATTTTATTTTTCGCTTTGTGATATCCTCCAAAGCAGCGATAAAAGCAAAGTAATTTTCATTGAAGATTCTAGTCGAATGCAATTGCGAAGCCATCGTTCGAATTAATGTATATTGTCCGGTTTTCGGATTCAGAATACCTTTATAATCGTTGTCTGAAAAGGTTCCGAATAAATCCTGCAAATGCACATCAGACAAAAAAGCAATTTGAGTGCCGTTAAGATTCTTTGGATTTTGGGCTGAAATAGTAGAATTGAAAAAAATATAGAATAGAAATATAAAATAAGCTTTATGAGCGAATGTAATTTTTAAATTCATTAGGTTAAATTTTAAAAAGATTTATGAAATGGCGCAATCATAAAAAGAACGTGCAATTTTATGTCTAAAAATCTTAAATGCGTTTAACGTATTGTTACCGAATGATAATTTTTAATGCAGAACTTATTTAACCACAGAGTACACCAAGATTTTTTACCTTAGTTTATGGTTAGAAAACACAAAGTTCACAAAGCTGGAATTTACAAAGCTTTGTGAACTTTATGTTTTTTATAAAATCTTTACTATAAATCTTAGTGCACTCTGTAGTAAAAAAACTTTGCGGTTAATTTTATTGACAAAGCTTTGTGAACTTTGTGTTTTTATAAAATCTTTACTATAAATCTTTGTGCACTCTGTGGTAAAAAACTTTGCGGTTAATTTTATTGAGAAAGCTTTGTGAACTTTGTGTTTTTATAAAATCTTTACTATAAATCTTAGTGCACTCTGTGGTTAATTTTTTCATTAAATTTATATTCAATTTTCAATTCCGATAAATCATGGAAACAAAAGACGGAAAACTAGCCGTTTACGCCAAAACCAGAAAAGAATGGCGTGATTGGTTACAGCAAAATTCTCAGACAGAGAAATCAGTCTGGTTGATTTTATACCACAAAAAAAGTAAAGTCGAAAGTGTCAATTTGAATGATGCAACTGAAGAAGCTTTATGCTTTGGCTGGATTGACAGTTTGTGTAAAAAACGAGATTTTGAAAGTTTCTATCTGACTTTTACACCCCGAAACCCGAAGAAAAGTAAATGGAGTCAGCCCAACAAAGACCGCGCAGCAAAAATGATTGAACAGGGTTTAATGACAGAACATGGCCAACTAATGATTGATCTTGCAAAAGAAAACGGCAAATGGGAATCTGCATAAAAAAGGCTGCCATTTCTGACAGCCTTCATTACATTAAAACTTAAATTTAATGCACCTAAAACCATTATGGCAAATGGGTAAGATTATTTTTTAATAAAACGTTTAATCGTCTTTTCTCCATCTTTCTCAAAAACAACAAAATAAATTCCTTGTCTCAAATTCGAAACATTCAAACTATTGTCATTTATTTTTTGAGATAAAACTATATTTCCTGTTTGAGAATCGACAACATTTAAATTTCCTCCTGAAACATCTTTTGTAAAGAATAACGTCTCTGAAACCGGATTTGGATACACATTAAATGCAATTGCTCTAACCTCTTCTTCTTCAATCGTTGCTGCCGCAGCCGGTGCTCCTGCTCCAACTTTTGTAATTCTGATCCAGTTGATGTTCATACCCGTATTTTGAATATAGATTCCGAAATTATAAGTTCCGGCAGTCACACTTACCGTTTGAGTCACCGTTTGCCAGTTTTGCCATCCTCCGGTATTGGGTACGTCAACATTTCCTAAAACAATTGTTCCTCCGTTTAAATCCGATGATAATCTGCCTCCCGTTACAGCACTTGCTACTCTGTATTCAATTAAATAAGAACCTGTTGTTGAAAAATTAATATTATTGTACGCGATCCAGTCACCCGTTTCGGTATAACCAACATTTGATCCTCCATCAGTATCTGTCGTAGCTTCTACCTGAATTCCGCTCATAGCAGAATAATCTTCAGCCTGAATTAAAGTTGACGTTTGTGCGGTGGTTGTCGAAATTAATTTCCATTGCCCACAAGTTTGGTTGTTGTTATCCCATTGCTGCACATTCGCTCCGTTTGCGGTACTTGCTCCGGCAACCTCAACAATTCTACCGCTGTGTCTGGCCACGATTTTATAAAATCCATCGCCTGTTGCAACCAAAACAAACTGTTGATTCGTAGTTCCGTTATACGGATATTGCTCAACATTAGCGCCATTAGCTTTATTAAAACCATTTACATCTAATGATTGACCACTGTGGTTGGCTATTATTTTATATAACCCATCTCCTAAATGCGTCAAAGTAAATTTTTGATTGTTTCCTGTATTTACAGTTCCCTGTGCTACATTGGCTCCGTTAGCTAAACTGGCATTCCAGACATCCATATTTAAACCACTATTTCTATTTTGTAAATAGAAAGTCTGATTTCCTAAAGTCGTAACTCCGTTGGCAAGAATTCGGATCGAACTTACTTTGTCATTCCACGTTGCATTCAAACACGAATTATCAGAATTAATTACTGTCGATGCTCCGCCAAAATTATCATCCTGATATAGAATCGCCTGAAAACCCTGCGTAATCTTAAGTGATGAAATATCATCATTTAAAACTCCTAAAGCATTTAAACTAGCCAGATTATAATCGCCAATGGTCAATCCGCCAGAAAAACCAGTATAATTACAATCTTTATAAACGGTAATTACATCTGTCGAAGCCGCTATATTTCCTCCAGGCGGAATAGTTCCTGTAATTGAATAACTTCCAATAGAACCATAAGCTGAATATCCTCCGTAACCCGCACTTCCGGCTCCATTTCCATCAACACCCACAAAATATTTTCCGGCAGGTAAATTCACATTCATCGAAGCGTTCAAAGCAAACGGATCAGAATTCCAATAGGTTCCCATTTCGGTTCCGGCCGAATTATACAGTCGAAGTAAAAGGTGCAGATTTCCGTCTCTTGAAACCGTATTGGCGTTGATAGAAACATTTCCACCTCCAGTTGTAAACGTAAAGAAATCATAATCAGCTTCACTTGAAATAATTCCGTTTTTCTGATTGATAGCACCGCTTCCGTTATAATCTAAATTTGCTGCAGAAGCTGTAGTATTTCCATAATCATCACCTCTGTAACCTACTCCAAATTTAGCACTTGCAATAGTGGCAACATCATCTTGTTTATTATTGGCATAATCATATTCTCCTTTGCTCCATTGCACAACAGGTCTGTAATATCCAGCTCCCATAATCGGTGCCCACGAAGTATTGTTTATTCCAACAAAATAATCTTCTGCAGGATTGGTACGACCATCATGACCAAGATCAAAAGTATGTCCAACTTCATGCGCTGAGGCATCTCCACCCGATTTACCTGAAGTAATAAATACCCAACAAGGTACATCATTATCCCAATTGAAGGAACCAATATAAGCGACACCTCCTGCTCCCGGAGCTGCAGTATTAGTTGGAGTTACCACCACGCGCATTCTTCTGTTTCTTGGATAAGAATTAAAAACAGCTTCGCTTGTAGTAACGTTTAGATTGAAAGGTCTGTAATCTTCTGAAACTACTTCCCAATGTTGCTGAACATCGGCATCGCTCATTCCTGATGGCGCTGCGTTGATTGCATTTCCGTTGTTCCAAAGATTTCCTGCCGGCATATTATAACCGTCAAAATCTAACATAACACAGCCTGCCGCGCCTGGCAAACTTTGTAAATTCAGTAAAGCGGGTGCAATTGCAGCAGCAACTGTTGTTTTATTGGTTATTTTTTTAGTATTTTCAGGAATATCTTTAAAATTGATACAAACAATAGTATTGATATCTACTTTAGAAACATAAGCATTTCCCTGAGCATCTGAATAATATTTGAAAGCTTCTTTTGTTTTCTTTAAAATAATATGACCTTCCAGCTTTTTATCCATCACTTTGATGAAAAAAGAAGATTCGGGAACATCTTTGATTTCTCCAATTAGAAATTCGCTTGATGCATTTGATTCTTTATAATTTATTTTTCCTTTAAAGTTTTTTGAATTTTCGACTTCTAGCAAAATTGTTTTTTCAGTACTTTTTGCAGTGGTACTTATTAACTCATTTTTTAATTTATTCATGAAGGTTTTACTCGATCCTAAGGAAGTCTGAGCAATTGCAAAACTGCTAAAAGCCAGAAACAGGACTAAGCTTAACCGAAATTTGTAATTGGTTTTCATATGTAAGGTAGATTTGGGGTTAAAGGGATTGCAATACTATGCTAAAATTTTAACCGCAAAGAGCGCTAAGATTTACGCAATGTTCACAAAGTTTTTATTGATAAAGCTTTGCGAACTTTGTGATTTCTAAGCGCAAACTAAGACAAAAATCTTTGGGAGCTTTGCGGTTAATAAATTGAAATGATTTAACCGCAAAGGGTACTAAGATTTACGCAAAGTCCGCAAAGTTTTTATTGATAAAGTTTTGCGAACTTCGTATTTTCTGAACGTAAACTAAGACAAAAATCTTTGAGCTCTTTGCGGTTAAAAACTTATTTCTTAATAAAACGTCTTACTGTTTTGATTCCGTCTTTTTCAACTAAGATCAAGTAAATTCCCGTTTTTAAACCAGAAACATCAAGACTGTTGTTATTGATTTTTTGTACCGAAACTGTATCGCCACCCTGAGAATTTATAATACTCACATTGGCTCCTGAAACTTCAGCAGTAAAGAAAATAGTGCTTTCTGTAGGATTTGGATAAATAGTCAGGCTTTCAATCTTTTCTTCCGAAACAGTTTCTGTTAAAGCTGTTTTAGCTGCCAAAGCAGAAGCCGATTTTGTGATTCGGAACCAGTTTAAATTTACACCAGAACTCTGAATATAGATTCCGAAGTTATACGTTCCGGCATTTACATTTACTGTTTGAGTAACCGTTTGCCAGTTTTGCCATCCTCCTGTATTGGGTACATTAACAGCACCAAGCTGAATAGTTCCGGCATTTAAATCAGATGATAATTTAGCTCCGGCAACTGCGCTGGCAACTCTGTATTCAATTACATAATTACCCGAAGTTGGAAAATTGATGTTATAATACGCCATCCAATCACCTGTGTCTGCGTAACCTACGTTTAATCCGCCTCCAGTATCCGTTGTAGTTTCAGTTTGAACACCACTCATTGTTGAATAGTTTTCTGCCTGAATTAAAGTTCCGCCTGTTGGTGGCTGACTTCCGGTAATAACCTGATTTACGGCTGTTAATAGTGATTTTGAACCAGTTGCGTCTTGCGATAATTCCCAAATCATAACACCACCGGCATTCTGAATGGCAAAAGTTGTTTTTGCTTTAATAGTTGGAATTCCATTATAATAAATGGTATTTCCAACCTGATCAACATTTTCAGCTCCCGGATATTGCGCTACGATATTAGCATAAGAAATTCCCTGATTGGCTGAAGCTCCAAAACCATATCCGTAAAACGGTAATCCAATTATAGCTTTGCTTGCCGGTAATCCTCTGCCTGTCCAATAATTAAACTGATTAACAGCCATACTATATGGAGAATGCTGACCAGGACTTCCCGGTGCCCAAGGACCTGTTGCATCATAAGCCATAATATTGATCCAGTCGTAAGCTGCAAAAGTAGATGCAGGTACATTTGCACCACCATATCCTTCTGAAAGCGCTGCTGAAATCAATTTGCCATTGGCGTGCAATTTGTTCGCCAAAGCAATTACAAATCCGCCATAATCGCCGTTAATTGCCGGACCTTCAAGATCGACATCGATTCCATCAAAATTATGGGCTACAACGTAATCATATAATTTTTGGATGAAAGCTGTCCTGTTTCCTGGTGTAATTAAATTGAAATAATTGTCACGTATGGCACCACCTTCAGAAACGGAACCTCCACCAAGAGAAACAAAAACTTTTATGCCTTGTCCATGCGCTGCATTAATGATGGTGTTGCTTCCTGAATTGAAAGTCAGATACCCATTTGCATCGGGATTTTCAAACGCAATATTAATGTGCGTTAATTTACTGTACTGAATACTGCTTGAAAAAGCATTTAAATCTACCCAGTTTGGAATATAAGCGATAACTTTTTTTTGGGCTGTTGCTAAACTAAAAATACCCAACATTAAAATAATCATGCATTTCTGCAGCATTCTTCTGTAATTGTTTTTCATAATAATTGTTTTAATAGATTAATAAATTCGTAAATAATGGGGACGGTTTTTGAATTGTATTTTTTTTAGATTTCAGACTTTAAATTTTAGATTTGATTTGCTATGCAATCTAATTTCGTAGAACTAACACTACCTAATTATTACCTAAAATCTAAAGCCTAAAATCAGTTTTTAAAACTATTTTTTAATAAAACGTTTGATCGTCTGTTTGCCTTCTTTTTCAAAAACAATCAAATAGATTCCTTTTCTTAAGTGAGAAACATCGATGCTATTGTTATTGATTTTTTGTGATGCAACTGTAGCGCCTGTTTGAGAATCAACTATTTTTACATTTCCTCCGGAAAGATCGGTTGTTGTAAAAAGAGTACTTTCAACCGGATTTGGATAAACATTTAAAACAGTTTCAACCGCAGCTTCTTCTTCAACTGGAGCTAAAGCCGTTTTTGCAGCCAAACCAGCACCAACTTTTGTGATTTTTATCCAATTGATGTTCATTCCGGTATTTTGAATGTAGATTCCAAAATTGTAGGTTCCTGCATTTACATTTACCGTTTGAGAAACCGTTTGCCAGTTTTGCCATCCTCCAGTATTTGGGATATCAACATTGCCCAATACAATTGAGCCTCCATTTAAATCTGAAGATAATCTACCTCCAGTTACAGCACTCGCCACTCTGTATTCAATTAAATAAGAACCAGTTGTTGGGAAATTTATACTGTTATAAGCCAGCCAATCTCCTGTTTCAGTGTATCCAACATTCGATCCACCACCCGTATCTGTAGTAGCTTCAACCTGAATGCCGCTCATAGCAGAATAATCTTCCGCCTGAATTAAAACAGCTGTTTGCGAGGTTGTTGCCGGAACTAATTTCCATTGCCCACAAGTTTGGTTGTTATTGTCCCATTGCTGTACAATAGCTCCAGAGGCTGTACTTGCGCCTGCAACTTCGACAATTCTTCCGCTGTGTCTGGCTACAATTTTATAAAATCCATCACCTGTAGAAACCAGGACAAATTGCTGATTCGTTGTGGCATTGTATGGATATTGTTCTACGCGCGCGCCATTTGCTTTATTGAAGTTATTTACATCTAAAGATTGACCGCTGTGGTTGGCAATTATCTTATATAAACCATCACCTAAATGGGTAAACGTGAATTTTTGATTGTTTCCAGAATTAAGAGCACCCTGATTTATTCCTGCACCATTAGACATACTTGAATTCCAAACATCCATGTATAAACCACTGTTTCTGTTTTGTAAAAAGAAAGTTTGATTTCCTAAAGTTGTAGTTCCGTTTGCAATAATTCTGATAGAAGTTACTTTGTCATTCCACGTTGTGTTCAAACAAGCATTATCAGCATTAATTACGGTTGAAGTTCCGGTAAAATTATCATCCTGATATAAAATCGCCTGATAACCTTGTGTAATTTTAAGTGAAGAAATATCATCATTTAAAACACCTAAAGTATTCAAACGCGCCAGATTATAATCTCCAATGGTCAATCCTCCTGAGAATCCGGTGTAGTTACAATCTTTATAAACTGTAATTACATCTGTAGTAGCGGGTACAGAAGGAACTGTTCCTGAATATCCTCCAAAACTTGCAATAACTTTTGTTGGTTGCGGAGAATGTAGTGATGGCGATTGATCGGCTACATCATCATAAGCAAATCCGTAAGCCAGATTATCAACACTAATGCCTGGCAAATGCCAAAATTTAGAATAATGATTCGTTGGATTTACCTGATAGAATTTTGATGCATCATACCAGTTTTGTTGTCCCGGATTTGCAGTTGTAGTATTTACAACATGTCTGTTGATTGCTGCTGTCAATTGTGCCTGAATAACAAGATCTAAATCTCCGTCGACCAATCTTCTGTCCAGAACACCTTTTCCTTCAAGCGCTTCCTGAGTTGAAGGTCGGTTTTGAACTCTTCCGGTACGGCCTACAAATCCACCGGATTGTCCAACCATTTCTAGTTGTTCTCCAATTACTCTTCCTTTAAAAACTCCGGCATCTCCGGCATAAAATATTAAATCTTCATTTTTATATTTATTCCAAATGGCATCAATATAAGATTTTAGATAATTGGCCTGAGGTCCTACTGAAGTTCCCCCGGTTCCATCTGCGAAAGCAGGCGTTTTTGATGGCGCTGTAATTTCGCCAGTTGCATCATTCACGCAGCCTTGAAATTCTGATGGTACATTGGCTTTGAAAGCGGCCACAATATCAGCGTGTTTTTTTAATTCTCCTACTCTTTTCTGATAGCCGTTTGCTCCAAATAATTCTAATCCCATTGGGTATTTATAGGAATCCACTCTCGAAGGATTTCCGAAGAAACCATATTGATTATTAGTCAATTCGATGATTTCATATAAAATTCCCTGATTCGGATCTGTAGCATTTAACGGATTTGGCGAAGTATATCCTGAAGGTGCTCCACTTGCTCCAAAAAAATAAAAATACAATTGCTGTCCTTTGGCAATAAAAACTCTACAGCCCGCAATTTGCGGCAGTGTAAAAGTCTTGTTTGGAATTTCGCTCAACTTGGTAAAACAAGCGGCATATTTTGAATTTTGTCCTGGTCCGGTATTTCCGCCAATTGTTGGTCCGGTAACCGTATTATAAGACGAACTCATTGGTAAAACCTGACTCGTTTTTGCATTTACCCAAACGTGATTTCCGGTGGTGTAATCAATTCCCACAATAGCGACATACAATTCGTTGTCGTTAAAGGTGGAGGTATTACTGATGGTAAAAGGTATGGGTCCCTGCCCATACGTAAAATTCGATAGTAATGCGAATAGCATTACAGCAATAAAGGTTTTTAGTAATTTAAAATTTCTCATTCTTCATTCATTTTTAGTTAATAAATTGGTTTTTAATTAATTAGTAATAATGAGAAAATATTTATGCGTAAAAAGCCGGGTGTAACTATTTAGGATCATTACACCCAGCCTGTTTTTTTTTTATTATTGCCTGATCAGTTTTTTAGACCAGCTTTTTTGATCTGATTTAAAATTCAGAATATAGATTCCGCTTCTGAGTTTGCTGATATCAATTAAACTTTCATTGCTGTCAGAATCCAGTTTATACTGTAATACCTGAGTTCCTGAATTATCATAAATTGTTACTACTTTATTGTCTAGTTTTCCAGGTAATGAAAGCTGTACATAGTTAGTCGCCGGATTTGGATACATCACAAATGCAGTAGTTTCTACTTCAGTTTCTTCAATAACAGCTGCTTTTTTAGCTGTTGAAGCAGATCCGTAAGCTTCTATTTCGAATAGAGAATATCCGTATGGAGCCAATGCTTTTGTGTTACATAAGATTCGGATATATCTTCCTGTTCCGCTTACCGCTAAATCATCAGTTCCTCCATCGCTGGCGGTTTGTGTGTTTACGGTTTCATTTTCGGTAAAAACATTATCTGTCGAAATTTGTATTTTATATTGGGTTGCAAAAGCGGCCTCCCATTTCAAAACCACGCGATTGATGTTGTAATTGCTTCCCAAATCAACATAAATCCATTCACTTGTATTGGCAAAACTACTCGCCCAACGTGTTCCTGCATCGCCGTCTGTGGCTTTCGCCGAAGTGTAAGTAGCATTTTCTTCTGTAGAAGCTGTAGTTGTTTTTGCCAAAGCTAAATTAGTATTAGTTGGAACCGTAATATTTCGAACGATAACATCGCTGAAAACTCCTGTTGTCAAAGTTCCATTGGCATGAGATGTTACAGCCATACCCACATAAATGGTGCTCGCCATGGCAATCGTTCTTGGTGTACCAAGTTGGGTCCAGGTTGTTCCGTTATCTGAAGTATAAGATGTAAATACATTTGCTGATCTGACAATACGAATCCATTTTGGAGCCGTTCCAGCCGCTACGGTAGCAGTTGTGATCCCCGAAACAACATCTCTTGATAAAAATTCTACACCTGCTGCTGCACTTACATCAGTCATCGCATGTTTAGAAGTTGGCGTAAGCGTTTCACGGAACATTACTCCCGCTTTTGCGTACGTATTGGTATTCATTAGTGAATTTACTTTGGCAATAATTTCAGCATCACCTGTAATCGGTTGGTTTACAAATTGAAACTGATCGCTGGTTTCCCAAATATCGTTTCCTGAACCTTTGATTGTAAAAGTTCCGCTGGCATGAGTCGCTTCTCCCGCAGGAGTAACAGCACCCAAATCGGTACTTACCCACGGCGCAGGTAAAGTTGCCGGTGGATTTTCTGTAGAAACTAAATTTACTGCTCTTATATTATCAAAATAATACGTGTTTCCAGAACTTGTTCCCGGTTCTAACAAGAAAACAAAACGATTTACTTCACTGTCTAATGTCGATGCATCTGGCGAACTTGCATAGGTAAATACAAGTGTATGCCAGGTGTTGGTTTGTTTTACAACAGCCTGATAAATACTATGCCTTCCTGCAGGATAATTAGATGGAATTGAAGCACTACTTTCTGCCTGCCATGAAATTACAGATCCAACAGGTGCCGATGTATAAACATCCATAGCAAACTTTTTAGTTCCTGCTTTGAAATCTCCAATATTGGTTAAAGTCGTATTGAATGAAAAATTATCATATAATTCCGTTGCTTTTCTAACGTATTTTCCAACGTTTGAAGAAGTATTGATTCCGCTTGCGTTTGGATTTGCCGTGTTTGGTGTATACGTTCCGATAGCATCTCTAAACGTAATATTATGAACAGTTTGATAGTCTTCATACACAACTCCTGGTGTAAAGGTGTCCGGAAGTTTAGTTGAACCAATTCTGATATTATCAAAGTAATACGTATCGCTGGTGTAAGAACCTGAGTTGGCTAATATTACCATTTGATTTACAGCCAGGTTTGAAGTTCCCGCATCAGGACTTGAATTATAATAAAAAGTCAGTGTTTCCCATTGATTTTGTTTGGTGGTAATCGCGACGTAGTTACTATTTCTTCCTGTTGGAAAATTAGCCGGAAGCGATGTCGCACTATTCTCTAAATTCAAACTCACAACAGTTCCGATTGGTGCCGAAGTATAAACATCAATCATGATTTTATTCGTCTGATTTTTTAGTAAACCTGCATCTTCAATATTGTTTTGTGTATTGAAGAAAAGCACATCATATTGTTCCGTTACATTTCGAACATACTTCGCCACATTTGCTGATGAGTTTACCGAATTTGCTCCGGGATTTGCTACTACAGAATATGTTCCGGTTGTAGTTCCTTTTATAATTTTATTGATTCCGTCATAATTTTGCAAAACATCGGTAGCAATAATTGGTTTCTCTCGTGCTGCTTTTGTGAGTAAATTATCAAAATAATAGGTTGCACCTGAATTCGAATTGGATTCAAAAAGAAAAACCACATTATTGATTGTTAAGGCACTTGTATTTGGGTCAATTACTTTTTCGAATTCAAATTCAATTGTTTCCCATTTGTTTTGCACCGTTGTTGTGGCTTTGTAACCGCTATGTCTTCCTGATGGAAAATTGGTTGCTGTTGTTACCAAGCTATTTTCGAGTTGCATAGAAATCTTAGTACCAACCGGTGCCGATGTATAAATATCAAAAGAAAGCTTTTTTCTCCCGTACACATAATCATTTGCATTGCTGATTGTTACATTTTTGATATTTAAAACATCATACAATTCAGAAGCATTACGAACATATTTCCCTACTGAAGCAGAAGTATTAATCCCAGTCGCTGACGGATTTGCAACAGCTTCTGTCAAAACCCCTGTTTTGTTTCCGTAAACAACATTTCGATTTGATTGAAAATCTTCGTAAATTCTTTCTACCGGTAAAGGTGCTTCTGTGGTTACGGCCAGTTTATAGGTATTAGCAGCACATCCTGAAACTGTAGTAGCTACGGCAACATCTCCCCCAGAAGTTCCCCAGTTAACCGTAATCGTGTTTGTACCTTGCCCGGACGCAATGGTTGCTCCCGCAGGAACTGACCAGTTGTAAGTTGCACCTGAAATCGCATTTATAGAATAGGTTTTACCCGTTTCATTGTGGTATACTTTTGCATCACCCAAAACGCCATACGTAAAACTTCCACTGTAAACACGAACGTAATCAACTTGTAATTTGGCGGGAAAATCAGCCGGAATTGGCTCCACTCCTGCTCCGTTTACACTGGTATAAGGTGTTCCTAAACTACCAACAGCCAAATTCAAAATAATATAAAACTGTTGATCATTAAAAGGCCATCCTCCATTTACAGTAGTATTTGGTGTAGCGGTATGGAATAAATTACCGTCAATAAACCATTTAATGATATTTGGTCCCCATTCTACAGCATAAACGTGAAATTCTGTCGATAAATCAGTTGGCGAAGTATAACTTCTGCCTGTAAAATGATAACCGCCTCCGTCATAATGAATGGTTCCGTCTATAGATTTTGGGTTTCTGTGTTTGGCTTCCATAATATCAATTTCACCTGTAAAAGGCCAATTTGATGTGCCTGCCGGTAACATCCAGAATGCCGGCCACGCTCCCATTCCTGAAGATAATTTCATACGGGCTTCAATTCTACCATATTTAATAGCATATTTTCCTTCCGTAGTCAGTTTTGCAGAGGAATAAGGTTGTTGAGGAAAGGATGCATTTGGTTCGTATTTTGCCTGAATATTCAAATAACTGTCTGTTCCTTCCTTTACAATTGTTGCCTGATTTGGATCATAACGTTGTGCTTCTCCATTTCCAAATCCGCAAAGCGAAGGACATCCGTTTCCGGAAATACTTTGCCATTTAGTTAAATCTACTGTTGTTCCGTTGAATTCATCAGACCAGATTAAAGTGTTGCATTGGGCCTGAAGTTTTAGAAAAGATGTAAGAAAAAATAGTACCAGAATGATACACCTTTTTAAAAAATAATAATTATTTCCCGGTGGTCGGCCGAAAAAAGAGTCTTTTTGTTTCATTTGTTTTGGTTTTTTGTTAGTAAAGATTATTAACACAATAAATCTTCTGTTTTACAAAAAACAAATCAATATTGTATTAATAAGATGACAATATTAACAAATAAACTACCCAAGACTTCAATTTTGGGCTACGGTTTGACTACGGTGTTTATAAAAAAATGTAATAAACAGCTTTCAAAAACCGTAAAACTACTTAGGAATTTACTGATAGTAAAAAATTGCTTATGTATTGAATTTAAACAGATCAGGCAAAGATTTAATTTGTAGGAATTTAGGAAAAATTAAAAATTGATTATTAAAAATTAAAAATCTGCCAAATCTGCCAAATCTGCGTGAGAAAATATTAGCCACAGATTAATGGGTTAAAATGATTTTGTCTCTCGCAGATTTGGCAGATCTAGCAGATTAATTTGGATATCATCTGCGGATATCTGCTTAAATCTTTTTAAAATCTGCGTGAAAATATTCATCTAAAAATTAAGAATAAACTCCGTAATATTAGTATCTGATGGAAGTTGCAATTTCTTGCGAATGCGATAACGTGTGTCTTCCACGCCTCTTACGGAGATTCCTAAAAGCGGCGCAATCTCTTTGGTATTGAAATTCATGCGCAAATAAGCACATAATCGCATATCGCGAGGAGTTAATTCCGGAAAACTTGTTTTTAAACGTTGCATAAAATTATCATGAAGCTGATTGAATATTTCTTCAAACTCATTCCAATGCTGATCGCCTTGTAATTCGTGATCGATTATTCGGTTAATTTTGGCTAGTAAACTGAAATTAGTATTCGAATCGTTTTTCTTATCAATCTGGCCAATGAGTTCTTTAATAGAAAGTAAAATTTTATTTAAGTGGATAAGATTCACCGTATTCGAAGCCACTTTAGCATTTTTCAGATTAATAGTCGCTTCAAGATTTTCACGCATAATGGCCATATTTTCCTGTTCTAAGGTTAATTTTTGCTCATTTAATTCGGCACGATTTC
The DNA here is from genome assembly GCF_058808175.1 of Flavobacterium sp. GW821-FHT11G01. NCBI lineage: Bacteria > Pseudomonadati > Bacteroidota > Flavobacteriia > Flavobacteriales > Flavobacteriaceae > Flavobacterium > Flavobacterium sp. GW821-FHT11G01. Next base: position 277,184 of record NZ_JBXARK010000007.1, read on the forward strand.
TTAAAAGCTCTTTTTCCTGATTTAAAATTAATTGCTCACGATCACGCTCTGCCAGATTTTTTTGATATTTAATAATCGCATAAATCAGAACACCAAAAAGCAGCAAATACAAAATATAGGCCCAGCTAGTTCTGTACCATGGCGGTGAAACTTCGAATTTAAAAACTGCTTCTTCGCTTACAACATCGTAGATATTTTTTGCTCTTACATGAAAAACATATTCGTTTTCTGGCAAATTGGTATATTCTTTTTCGGTCTGAAGGCTCCACTCTGACCATTTGGGTTCAAAACCTTCCAGCCAATATTCATATTTTGTTGCATCAGCTTCATCATAACATAATGAAGCAAACGAAAAATGCAAAGCGTTATTCGAATACGATAAATCCGGGCAAAAAACTTTTTCTTCAGATTTTATATTTGTGGGAAGCACATCATATCGACTTGAAAACAATAGGCTGTCTTTCGGGAAAATACATTTTACTTCAGAAATAACAGCTTTATATTTAGACTGATAACTTTTGGTTTTCATCTTATTATAATGAATCAAACCATCCTGAGTTCCAAAAAATACATCTCCGCTTGCCGTTGTTTGAATGTTTTCGAAACCAGGAACATATAAATATCTTAATTTCCTAAAAGGCAATTCTTCTACTTCAAAATTTCCGTCTGCTTTCTGACTCATTTTTCCGGTATTTTCTCCTGAAACATACCAGATATTATTTTGATTATCAACTTTAAGCAAACGAATGTGATTTTGCAGGCCAAGATATTTTCTGAAAACAGGATCCGGAACCATTTCTTTTGAATTAGAATCTTGTTTGTAAACTCCTTTTGTTGTTCCAAAAAGTATTTGGTTATTTATTTTGAAAGTATTCAAAAACAAACTTGACGGAAAGCCAGCTTCCTGATTGTAAAACTGAATATGTGAAACGGCATCAAAAGTTTTATTGAATTTTAGTTTGTAAATTCCTTTATAACCGTGAGCGATCCAGATATTTCCTGCTGCATCCGTTTCAATTACCCTACTGCTTTCTTCAAATCCTTTTATTTTATGCTGAAAAACCCAGGAGTTATTTATTTTCTTCAATAAATACAATCCGTTATAACCTCCAACTAATAATAAATCAGCATGATTAGGCACAATAACTCCTTGCCATGCGCCATCTGTTTTGGCTAATAATTGAGCCGAATTGCCTTTTATTTCGAAAATTCCGTTTTTTTCAAAAGCCAAAAGTGAATTTCCAAAAACTCCTATATTCCATACATTTTCAGACATTCCGGAAATATGCTGAAAGTGTACATTTTTATGCTGATTCTTTTTATAGTCTTCCCAATCCATCCAAAAAACACCATTATCTGTAGCGATGTAAAGTTTGTCCTGATGAATTTTACTGCAGTATATTTTGGTTTCAGAATTTGAGGCATCCACTATTTTGGATAAAGGAGACGAAATCTGAATTAATGAAACTCCTTCTTTCAGGGTTATCCATAAATTGCCAGCGACATCCACTTTAAGATTGGTAACAAAATCGTTTTGCAAACCCATTTGTTTATTAATATGCTGAATCAAATTTCCAGAACTATCCAGAACTATCAATCCTGATTGACGCGTCCCGATTCCAAAATATCCATCAGAAAGAAGAATAGCTGTTGAGATTTGATTTTGCTTTAATAAAGCATCGACTTTGGTTGCAAAAGGTTTTAACTCGTTGTTTTTATATTTAAAAAGTCCATTTTTTTGCGTTAGAAGTACCAAACCATCTTTTGTTTCAAAGATTTTCCTGATTTTCATGCCGATAAATTGCAAACTATTAGGAATTGCAACCAAAGCATCATTTTCCAGTTTCAATAAACCTTTCGCATTATCTGAAACATAAATGATTTTATTGGTTTCAAAAAAATCATCAAATTTCGCAGCAGATTGTATTACTTTGATTTTGTTCTCCTTATAAATAAAAATCTCTTCATTAGAAAAAAAGATCACTTCGTTATTTCGGATAACAGTATGTAAAACATCACCAAAATTTTTGGCTGAAGCAGGAAGTAACTTTACAAGAGAGGTGTATTTATATTGTCCGTTGCGTAATTGAACCGCATAACCAAAATCTCCCTGAGCACCTACATATATTTTATCATTTTTGTCGATGGCAAGAGAACGGACCATACTTTTGTTTTCGGGCTGAGTAACGATGCTCCATCGTACGCCATCAAACTGCATGATACCAAAATGATTTGCAAAAAACATCATCCCTTTAGAATCTTGTATAAGATCACAATTTTCTGAAGCTGCTTTATACGTTTTCGGATTGTAATTTGTGATAAACGGAACTCCAATTTTCTTAATTTGAGCATTAACAATTGAAGGCAAAAGAGATATTGATAGAACTAAAATTCTAATTATAAATTTCGTCATTTTGTTTCTTTCTGTAGGTTAGTTTTGTGGTGTGTAAGAACCACAATCTAAAAATTAACTCTCGGGGGAAAAGTCAATTTTCAGGCAAAAAGAAATTATTTAATTAGGCTTTTGTAGTAACGATTTGGCAATTTAAAGCGCTAAAAAAATGAATCCCTAAAATCAAATATAGAAAAAATTATTTTAATGTAACTAATTGCATTAAAATTAGATAATTTGATAATGAGTAAATTAGGGGATTAGATAATGAGCCAATTAGATAATGAACCAATTAGATAATTAGATAATTTTTTAAGTACAATTTTGTCATCCTGACGTAGGAAGGATCACACACGTAACTCTACAAAGATTGGCGATTTTGATTGCGGAGCTTCTAGTGTGATCCTTCCTACGTCAGGATGACAAACAATCGCACCTAAACCTGAAACTTGAAACTTGAAACCTGAAACCTGAAACCTGAAACTAAAAAAACCTAAATTCCAAGCAAGCCACTCAACTCTTCGTAACTATTAAAAAGAATCGCTCCTTCTTTTTCTAAGTCTTCGTTATTAAATCCATTGGCAAAACCGTATACTTTAAAACCGCCACTGATTCCGGCTTTAACTCCGGCTTTACTATCTTCGAGAACAATACAATTGTTTATGTCAAAACCCATTTCTTCAGCAGCAAACAAAAATATTCCCGGTTCCGGTTTCCAGCTTTTTATTTGATAAGAACTAAATATTTTACCTTCAAATTTGTCCAATAAACCTGCTACTTCAAGATTCAATCTGATTTTTTCAACCGGACCACTAGAAGCTACACAATACGGAATTTTCAATTTTTCTATAAAGGCAATAACACCTTCCATTGGTTTTACTTGTGTTTTGAAAGCCTCGAAACTTCTCTCTCTATATTCTGACTCAAAACTATCTGGAAGTTTTTTTCCAATAGAATCCTCAACATGCAGGAAACATTCTTTTAAGTTACGACCATTAAAATTACTGTAGGCATCTTCAATTTTCATTTCGAAACCATGTTCGGCGGCCATCGAAAGCAGAATTTCGTTACCTATTTTTTCAGTGTCTACAAGAACTCCGTCACAATCGAAAATAATACATTTAACTTCCATACTTTATTATTACATTTTTAATTATCAGTTGACAAGAAATGTAAAATACAAAATTATTTTTATAAAGTGATCGGGATTTAAAGCGAAGTCGAAATTTTTGAAATAATTTGAATGATAAAATCGGCTTGGGCAGGATTTATTTTTTTGAGTGCTTCTGCAGTTTGAAACCATTCTGCTTTATCAATTTCGGGAAAACTTTTCATCGTTCCTGATTTAGGCGGCCATTCGATTTCAAATTCATTACTTTTTATCAAAGTAACATCAATATCAAATTCTACAGCCCAGGCCAAAACTGTTTTTCCTGATTTCAGTTTTACAAATTCAAGTGGTATAAAATCACCTTCCGCTTCAAAACCGGTTTCTTCCTGAAACTCTCGTTTTGCAGCTTCCAGAGGATCTTCATCGTCTGTAAACTCGCCTTTAGGAATAGACCAGCTTTCTAAATCTTTATTTTTCCAGAAAGGCCCACCAGGATGCACCAATAAAAAATAAATAGTTGAATCTATAAACTTGTAGAGTAATATACCGGCGCTTTGTTTCATGTGAATAGTATTGATTATTAGTATAAAGATACTGTTTTAGTAGAAATTCATTCATTTAAAACTTTTTAATAATCAACTGGATGTACATATTTGCCCTCATTCTGTACTTATGTTCAAAAATTGATTCGTAAATTTAAACTTTCATGATAACAAACATCAACAAGAAATTAAACCCTATTATATTTTGAAAAAACATATTCTATTAACTACAATTCTGGCAAGTAGCTTTGCCCTTTATTCACAAAACAAAACAGTTATTATTACCAATTCTCTTCCTGTTAACAGGGAATTTGAGACAGTAGAACTTACCAAAAAAGCACTCGGATTATCGAATTCAGTTAAACTGGAAGAACTTGCCGTAAAAGAAAAAAACAGTGATTTATTTCTCGAAAGTCAGGCTGTAGATAATGATGGCGACGGAACTATGGATGTTTTATTGTTTCAGCCGAAAATAAGTGCTTCTTCTCAAAAAGAATTCGAAATTGTGGCGGCTGCAAATACATCGGCAACAAAAAACATCAATTGCTATTCGAGATTTGTACCAGAAAGAACAGACGATTATGCCTGGGAAAACAATAAAGTTGCATTTAGAACTTACGGTCCGGTGGCACAAAAAATGGTAGAAGATAAAATCCCTGGCGGAACATTGACCAGCGGAATTGATGCGTGGTTAAAAAGAGTGGAATATCCTATTATTAATAAATGGTACGAAAAAACCGTTTCAGGAACCGGATCTTATCATAAAGATACTGGCGAAGGTCTGGATAATTTTCAGGTTGGCGAGAGTCGCGGAATTGGCGGAATTGCCGTAAATGTAGATGGAAAATATTATTTTTCGAAGAATTTCATCAGCTGGAAAACCATTACAACCGGACCAATCAGAACGAGTTTTATTCTGACGTATGCTGATTGGGATGCCAAGGGCAATAAAATAACCGAATCAAAATTGATTAGTCTGGATTACGGAAGCTATTTATCTCATTTTGAAATTCATATTACAGGAACAAAAACAATTGCAGCCGGGTTAACACTTCATGATAAAAAAGGGACTATTGGAACCAATGTTAAAGAAGGCTGGTTAAGCCATTGGGAACCAATTGACGATTCTGAAATTGGAATGGGATTGGTCGCACCAAAAAATACTTTATTAAGTTTTGACAATCATGTTACGACTGAAAAAGAATTAAGCAATTTGTATGGAAACCTAAAAGTAAAAAATAATAAAGTGGTCTATTTTGCTGGTTTTGGATGGAAAAAAGGAAGTCCGTTTCAGACGAAAGCAGAATGGGAAACGTATTTGAGTTCTTTTGCTAAAAAGGTAAATAATCCGCTTGTTGTTAAGGTGAAAAAGTAATTTATTTCACGCAGATTTTGACAAAATTGCGAAATAAAAAATCTGCGTGAAACCCTTTTACTACTTCCTGGCCGGAAAATAATTCTCTTTCAGAATAATTTCCAACGGAATATAATGTGTTTTTTCAACCGTTTCCTGAAGCACCAACTTTTTATACAAATGATTAACCGCCATATACCCTTGTTCTTCTGGTCTTTGATTAATCAAAAAATCAATTATTCCTTTGTTTAGGTATTCTATATTATCTTTCAATAAATCGTAACCAATAATTCGAACACCTTTAATATTGTTTTGCTCCAAAAATCGCGCTAAAATATAAGCTCTTGAATTGGGTACAAAAACACTGTTAATTCCGGAAAACATTTCCAGACACAACTGATCAATCCCGGAATCTTTAATGGTTACTTCTGAAAATTTGAAATTTGTCAATTCGTGATGGTCTTTAAAAAAAGAATAAAAACCATCTATACGTTGCAAATAAACCGAGGTGCTTTCTATTTCTCGGGTAATCTTAAAAATCAAAACGTGTCTTTCGTTATTAACCGCAAAACTAATCAGTCTTCCTGCTAAATAACCACTCTGAAAAGCATCCTGCCCCACATAGGCATGCTCTTCATCACTTGAAATATTGGAATCGATCATAACAACCGGAATATTCTTTTTTTCATATTCATTTAAAAAACGAACCGATTCTTCATAAAAAATAGGTGCAAATAACAACCCGTCGCATTCAAAATTCAAAACTTTTTCGACAGATTCCTTAAAAGAAGTAGCATTAAAATCATAGAAAAAATAATCGAGAACAACACCAAATTTTCCAAATTCAACAGCCGCTTTTTCTATTCCTGTAACCTGACTTTTCCAGTATTCAATGTTTTCATATTTGGGAAGGAAAACGGCAAAGCGGAATTTCTTATTTAAGGCCAGATTGCTTGCCAGAATATTTCGTTTATAGCCATATCGTTCGATAATAGTATTGACCTTATCAACATTTTCCTGTGCCACCTGACCTCGATTATGAATGATTCTGTCAACTGTTCCCGGTGAAACATTGGCTAATTCTGCTATTTTTTTTATTGTTATGATATTCTTACTTTTTAAGTTAAAACGATTTTGAAACCGTGTAAAATTAATTTTTTTAGGTAAAGATAAGTTGTTTTACTTAACTTTTTATATACATTTGTAAAAGCCCGTGTGCGTACACGTAAAATTACATAATTTACATACAAAACAATAATTTGTTTGCATATTAAAACAAATACCCTCACAAAAAAACCAAATAGAAAATTTAAAATATGATTATAGATGTTTTAAGTAATGCCGGAAAATATTTTGGCTTACATCCAAATTTCAAAAAAGCCTTTGATTATTTGAGTCAAAATGATTTGATTAATCTTGAAGATGGAGCTTTTGAAATTGCCGAAGGTTTAAAGGTAATCGTGATTTCCGGAGAAGGAACAACCAAAGAAGAAAGTATTAAAGGTTTTGAATGTCATGATCAGAATATTGACATTCAGATTTCGCTAAAAGGCCCTGAAACTTTTGCATGGAAACCAAGAGAAAAATGTGTAAATCCAAATGGAGAATATAGCGACGAAAGAGATGTTCGCTTTTTCCATGACAAACCAGATATGTTTTTTGAATTGCAGGAAGGACAATTTGCAATTTTATTCCCTACCGATGTTCACGCTGCCATGATTGGTGAAGGAACGTTGAAAAAAATTGTAATTAAAGTCAAAATATAAAACCAAACATAAATTTAAAAATGAATTCAATATTTAATCTTGAAGGAAAAATTGCTCTTATAACTGGCGGTGCAGGCGTATTGGGAAGCAATTTTGCAAACGTATTGGCCAAACAAGGTGTAATCGTCGGCATTGTGTCTCAATCTATTGAAAAAGCCAATAAAACTGTAGCTGCTATAGAAAGCAATGGCGGAAAAGCTTTTGCCGTTCAAGCCAATGTTTTAAACAAAGAAGAACTTGAAAAAGCCAAAGATTTTATTGTAGAAAAATATGGCCGTCTTGATATTTTGATCAATGCCGCAGGAGGAAATATGCCGGGAGCAACTATACAACCTGATCAGGCTATTTATGATATGAAAACAAATGATTTACAACAAGTAATCGATTTAAATATCATTGGAACAATGCTTCCATCACAAGTTTTTTCTGAACTTTTTGCAAAACAAAAACAAGGAAATATTATCAATATATCATCGACATCGGCGCAAAGACCTTTAACCAGAGTAGTTGGTTATTCGGCAGCAAAAGCGGCGATTGATAATTTCACCAAATGGATGTCGGTTGAACTGGCTTCAAAATATGGAGAAGAAATTCGCGTAAATGCTATTTCACCGGGTTTTTTCATTGGAGAACAAAACAGAGCTTTATTGTTAACTCCGGAAGGAAAATTAACACCAAGAGGTGAAAAAATTATTGACCATACGCCAATGGGAAGATTTGGAAAACCGGAAGATATTGACGGTGCACTTTTATTTTTATGCAGTGATATGTCAAAATTTGTTACCGGTACCATTATAGTGGTAGACGGTGGATTTGCTGCTACAAGTATTTAAAATTGAATTAGCTGGAAATGTTCTTATGAAAATGAGTGCCCTAGCCCCGATAGTAGTGGAAATCCTTTTGTGCCGGGGTTCGGCACAAAAGATTGAAACGGATAGCGGGAAATAGCTCCTGAAAAAATTAATAAATACCTACAAGGTTTTGAAAACCTTACAGGACAATAAACGAATAAAATGGAACAAACATTAAGATGGTTCGGACCAAATGATCCGGTTTCTTTACAAGATATAAAACAAACAGGTGCTACCGGAATTGTTACGGCATTGCATCATATTCCGAACGGACAAGTTTGGGAAATTGAAGAAATTATCAAACGAAAAGTTGAAATTGAACACGAAAACGGTGATCCTAAAAAAGGCGCTTCTGGCTTGATATGGTCAGTGGTTGAAAGTATTCCGGTTCATGAAGACATCAAAAAACAAACTGGAAATTATCTTCAATACATTGAAAATTATAAAGAAAGCATTCGAAATTTAGCATTATGCGGTATAAAATGCATCTGTTATAATTTCATGCCAGTTCTGGATTGGTCAAGAACAGATTTGTCTTATGAAGTAGAAGACGGTTCAAAAGCTTTACGTTTTGACATTAATGCATTTGCAGCTTTTGAATTGTTTATTTTGAAAAGACCCGGAGCTGAAAAAGAATATTCATCGGAACAAATTGAAAAAGCGACGAAATACTTTGGCGCCATGACAGATGCCGATAAAACCAAACTGCAACAAAACATTTTGGCAGGACTTCCGGGTGCTGAAGAAGCCTATTCTGTAGAAGATTTTCTGTTGACTTTGAGTGCTTATAATCACATTGACAGAACAGCTTTAAAGGAAAATCTTTTCTTCTTTTTGAAGGAAATTATTCCGGTTGCAGAAAGCAAAGGCGTGTTAATGGCGATTCATCCTGACGATCCACCCTACCCGATTTTAGGTTTGCCGAGAGTGGTAAGTACAGAAGAAGATTTGATCGAATTAATGAATGCCGCTCCTTCTAAATCAAACGGATTTACAATGTGTACAGGTTCTTATGGCGTTCGTGCTGATAATGACTTACCAGGAATTGTAAGACGTCACGGCGATAAAATGAACTTTATTCATTTAAGAAGCACACAAAGAGATGCAGAAGGAAGTTTCTATGAAGCTAATCATCTTGAAGGTGATGTTGATATGTACGAAGTTGTAAAAGCGATTATAGAAGTAGAAAAAAGAAATAACAGCCAATTGCCAATGCGTCCGGACCACGGTCACCAGATGTTGGATGATTTGAATAAAAAGACAAATCCTGGCTATTCTGCTATTGGGCGTTTAAGAGGTTTAGCCGAATTACGAGGGCTTGAAATGGGGATTAAGCGATCCTTGTAAGAGGTTTTGCCACAAAGGCGCTAAGACGCAAAGTTTTATTTAATGTCACAGATTACGGGATTGAAATGATTTTCTATTATGATTGCGTAAAGTTTGTCATTTCGACGGAGGAGAAATCACACGCGGAACTCTACAAAGATTGGCGATTTTGATTGCGGAGCTTCTAATGTGATTTCTCCTCCGTCGAAATGACAAGATTACGCTAAAAACTTAGAGCCTTAGTGCCTTCGTGGCAATCGCAAACCAAAAAACTAACTAACCACAAAACCACAAACCATGAACCGTCAAACCATTATTATTTATTGCAGTCTTTTTGTAAATAGTATTGTAATGGGTCAGCAAACACCTAAAATACTTACTGATTCAAAAGCAAATTATCTGCCTGATTTTAGTTATGCCGGCTACCATTTCGGCGAAAGCCAAATTCCTGAATATGTAGGGAAAATTGTGAATGCGACAGATTTTGGCGTAAAAGCAAATGACGGTTTAGATGATTCAAAAGCTTTATTGAAAGCTATAAAAGCGGCAAATTCTACTGAAGGAAACGTAATTTTGCAATTACCAGCCGGGCGAATTATTCTGAGTGATATTTTATACATCGAACGAAGTAATTTTGTGCTTCGCGGTACAGGTTCCGGAGAAAATGGAACCGAGATTTACTGTCCGAGACCGATGATGTATCTAAAAGACCCAGAATCGCTGGCAGAACTTCGCGAATATTTAACCACTTTTGATAAAAGACAACGCGAAACTGAAAATAATATCGATTTGCCTTTTTCGCAATATGCCTGGTCCGGTGGTTTTATCTGGACACAGGTTCCGAATGAACGTGTAAAATCTTATTTAGATAAATACGAACCGGTTCCAAATCCTTTAGCCAAAGTCAGTTCCGGAAATATGGGCGAGCATATTATTACTGTTTCTGATGTAAAAGGATTGAAGGTTGGCGATATAGTCGAACTTCAATTATTTAATAAAGACGGAGAAAATGGCGAAATTATTTCCGATTTATATAAAGGTGCCAAAGTAAAACCGGGATCTCATCATTGGAAATTTCCAAAACTTCCAATCGTAAGACAACAAGTTGAAATCACTAAAATTTCAAATTCAAAAATTACCATAAAAACGCCCTTAACTATTGCCATAAAACCAAGTTATCAGGCACAACTGGTTGAATGGAAACATTTAAACGAAGTGGGTATTGAACATATTCGTTTTACTTTTCCCGATATTCCGAGAGTCGCACACCATGTCGAACCAGGAAATAATGCGATCTTTTTGACGCGTTTATTTAACAGCTGGGTCAAAGACGTAACAATCACAAATGCTGATAGTGGAATTTTAGGTGAGGAAATTTCGAACGTTACCGTTCAGGATATTGTGACCGATGGAAACCATCTGGCGCATTATACCGTAACTTTAGGTGGCGTTCATAATGTTTTAGTCAAAAATCTCAAAATTTATAACAAAGCAGTTCATCCTTTAAGTTTCAACACCTTTGCTACTAAAAACGTGTATCAGAATTGTGAAATTTTTGCAGATCCAGTTCTAGATCAGCATTCGGGTGCAAATCATCAAAATTTATTTGATCATATTACGGTGCATTTAACTCCGGATAAAAATAACAGCTACGCCTTATTTGGCGGTGGTGGCGCTGATTACTGGAAACCTTCACATGGACCTTTTAGTACATTTTGGAATCTGAATGTTCAGGTTGAAAAACCAGATGGTAGTACAAAACCGGTTTTGTTATACGGAATGAAAGATGGCCCATTTGCCCGAATTATTGGCGTGAACGGTAATGCTAAATTCGAAGTAAAATATGAACCCGACGCTTATATTGAATTTTTAAATACATCATTGGATAATATTCCTTCCTTGTATGATTATCAATTAAATAAACGCCTGAAGAAATAATCTCGCAAAGTCGCAGAGTCGCAAAGTTTTTTTGCTAAACTTTTTAAGTCTCTTTTACTTGTCGAAATGATCTTCATCATAACATATTAAAATATTTTTTATCTCATAAACTCACGAAGACGCAAAAAAAATTTATAAGGAAACTTAAAAAACTAAACTTTGCGACTCTGCGACTTTGCAAGAAATCAACTCCACAACAAAATTCAAACGCCATGAAGTACAAAATAGCTTTTCTGGTTTTACTATTTATTTCGGGAAATATATTTTCCCAAAATAAGTATCGTCTCAAAAACATCTCTACAACTGACGGGCTTTCGCAGAATTCTGTTATTGCCATACATCAGGATAAATTTGGACAGATGTGGTTTGGTACGCGCGACGGTCTCAATAAATATGACGGCAGCCGATTCACCATTTTTAGGAATGATGTTGCCAATACAACATCTATCAGTAATGATATCTTAGCTATTGAAGAAGATAATTCCGGAAAATTATGGATTGGAACTTATAATGGACTGAATTGTTATGACCCTGTTAGTAATACTTTCAAGCGATATTTAAATGACAAGACCAATCATACTATAAATAGTAATACTATTTGGTGTATAAAGAAAATTGGGGATGAAATGTGGTTCGGAACTTCAAAAGGATTATCTGTTTATAACAAAAAAACGGGGCAGTTTGCTTCCGCTTTTCATTCTGCTACGGACAATACAACCATTCCAAGCAATAATATTCTGAGTATTTTAAAAACCAAAAAAGGTCAGATCTGGATTGGAACGACAAAAGGATTGTGTGTATTAACAAGCAGAAAAAACGGGAAATTTTCTTTTAAAAATTATCCGCTAAATAATATTGATGTATTAAATGTGTCAGCAATTGCTGAAGACCGCTTCAACAATATCTGGGTTGGAACAAAAAACAAAGGCCTTTTAAAATTTGATTCATCAACAAACAGTTTTGTTTCCTATTTATCTGATGAAAAACGCAAGGAAATCAACAATGAAATCCGTGCTTTGGCTATTGACAACAAAGGTTCGATCTGGATTGGTGCTTATGACGGAATTTATATTTTAGGAGAAGATAAGAGTATTCAAAAAATAAATAATAACAACAGTTATAGTAATAACAATCACAACAGTGGAATTGAAAAAGTAAAATCAATTTTCATCGATAAAAAAGGTTCTGTTTGGATTGGCTGTTATTACAAAGGCGTAAATATGTGGGATATTTCGAACGTAAATTTCTTCAATTACGATCAGAATTCTAAAAAGATTCCGATGAGTTATGATGTGGTGAGTTCGATTGTGGCCGACAAAAATCAGAATATTTATTTTGGAACTGAAGGTGGAGGCATCACCATTTTCAATAAAAATACAGAAACTACAAGTTACCTTAACAACAAAATTGGACAAACGCCCATAAATGATATTAAATCAATGTGCGTTGCAGAGAATAATATTTTGTGGATGGGAACTTTCTCCAAAGGAATTTCAGCTTATAATACTCTGAATAAAAGAATTGAAGAAGACAGAATTTCACCTCAATTAAAGGATTCAATAAAAGATGCCGGTGTTTATTCTATCAAAACAGAAGGAAACGGCATATTGTGGATGGGTACTTTTAGTAAAGGATTAATTCGCTATAATACTGTTTCTAAAGCTTTTCAATTTATTAGAAATGATAATACCAAGGCAAATTATCTAACCAATAATTATGTGCGAACGGTCTTAGTCGACAAACAAAAAAGACTTTGGGTAGGAACACTGAATGGCCTGAATCTTATTGGACTCAAAAATTTTCAACCCAATAAATACGTTGTAAAACATTTCCTTTTTGATGATGTTACTTTATCCGGAGATGATATTCTGACATTGTTTCAGGATTCACATAATATAATCTGGGTAGGAACAAAAGCAAAAGGATTGCATTATTTTGATGGAAAGAAATTCAACAGAATCAACCTGAAAATTGGAAATACAGTTGTTACATCAATCCATTCTATTTTGGAAGATGGTGATAAGAATCTTTGGATTAGTACCAATCAGGGAATTATAAAATACAGTACTACCCGAAAAACAGTCATTAATTATGATCAAAAAGATGGTATAACAAATAATGAATTTAATGATAATGCCGCTTTAAAACTTGATGCCAATACATTTTATTTTGGAAGCCCATCTGGCGCAACTTATTTTGACGCCCGAAAAATTTCCATAAATCAGCACGCTCCTCAGGTTTTAATTACGGATTTGAAAATCAAAAATGAAACTACAAATCCAAATGATTCTTTAGGCATTTTAGAAAAAAGTATTGGTTACACCAAAACCATTACTTTGGATTATGACAAAGCTAATTTCTCGATCAATTTTGCGATTCCGAATTACATTCGATCAAAAAAGAATCAGTATAGCTATCGTTTAACCGGACTGGAAAACAACTGGACACTTACAAAAAATACAGAAGCCATGTATGCCATTCAGAATCCCGGTACTTATGTTTTTGAAGTTAGAGGCGCTAATAATGATGGCGTTTGGAATAAATTTCCCACTACACTAACGGTTGTCGTTAAACCGGCTCCGTGGCGCAGTATTTGGGCATTCTTATTTTATGGAATCGTAATTGGTTCAGCATTATACGGTTTGATCTGGATTATGAAATCGAAAGCCAGATTGAAACAAAAACTCGAATTAGAGTATTTAGAAACCAAACGTATCGAAGAAAACAACAGGGCAAAACTGGATTTCTTTACTAATATTTCGCATGAATTCAGAACCCCATTAACGTTGATTTTAGGGCCGTTACAACAGATTTTATCTAATTATAACGGAACAAATGAAATGTACAAAAAGTTATTGGTCATTGAAGGAAGTGCAAATCATCTTTTAAGCCTGATCAATCGTTTGATGGATTTCAGAAAACTAGAAAATCATCAGGTTAAATTAGAATCGGCTAATGGTAATATCGTAAAATTCACCAGAGAAATCTTTTTGTCTTTTATAGAATATGCTAAAGATGGCAATTACCAATATACTTTTGAAGCTTCTGAAGAAGAAATACTGGTTTATTTTGATCGTTATAAACTCGAACGTGTTTTTTATAATTTGATTTCGAATGCGTTTCGCTACACCCCAAAAGGTGGCGATATAAGCATTAAAATAAATCACGATCAGGAAAACCTTTATATCGCCGTAGAAGATTCCGGTGTTGGCATTGCCGAGGAACATATTGATAAAATTTTTGATTTGTTTTTTGAAGTTCCGTTGCACAATAACGTTCAGAAAAACTATAATAAAGGAACCGGAATTGGTTTATCTATCGTAAAAAACATTGTCAAACTCCATAAAGGAGATATTGATGTAAACAATAAAGAAAGTGGTGGCGTTGTTTTTAAAGTTACACTTCCTTTGGGTCGTGCACATCTTTCAGACGATGAAATTATTGAAGATTTTAAAATTAGTGATGACATTGTGCAATATGCTAATCAATTGGAAACTCCGGAAATACCAGAACCTGAAGACATTGACGATTTGGTTGTAAATGACCAAAAACAAACCATTCTAATAGTAGAAGATCATAAGGTTTTAAGAACCTTCATGAGAAATCTACTCAAAAAAGAATACAATATTATTGAAGCTGAAAACGGTAAAATTGCTTTTGAAAAGGCATTACAATTTGTTCCGAACTTAATTATTAGTGACGTTATCATGCCGGAAATGGTTGGAACAGAACTTTGTTCAAAAATTAAAGAAAACCTAAAAACAAGTCATATTCCGGTTATTCTGTTAACTTCGAGATCTTCATTGGTTTATAAATTCGAAGGACTCGAAAGCGGTGCCGATGATTATATTAGTAAACCTTTTAATCTAATAGAGTTTAAACTTCGCGTTAAAAATCTGTTGAATTCAACTGAAAGGCTAAAAAACAAATTCGCAAGCGAAGATAATTTTGTTCCGTCAGAAATTACGGTTTCTTCTTTGGATGAAGAATTATTGAAAAAAGCATTCAAAATAGTAGAAGAAAATATTTCGAATGAACAATTTGATATTCCATTTTTCTGTTCCGAATTAGGTGTCAGCCGAACCATGTTATTCTTAAAAATTAAAGCATGGACAAATTATACGCCTAATGAATTTATTCATGAGATAAGATTAAAACGTGCCGCTCAATTATTGGAACAAAATAAGCTTAACGTTTCTGAAGTAAGCTATAAAGTTGGCTTTAATAATCCTAAATATTTCAGCAAATGCTTCCAGAAAAAGTACGGAGAAACACCGTCGCAATTTGCTGAAAAATTTTCAAAACCAATGCCGGTAGTTTAAAACTTCCAGTGTTTTCAAGGCTTAAAAAAGGGTATCTGTATTATTAGATACCCTTTTTTGTATTTCTATATCGTTTTCGCGTCCTACATTTGCCTTATGAAAATCAAGAAAACAAAATTCTTATTGCTGCAAATCTTCTTTATGCTGCTAATAATAGGAATGAGTTTATTGGTTTTCTACTTTATATAACATTAACCTTAAAACCACAAAATGAATGTTTACAAACCAAAAGATTGAAAAACAGACCAGAAGTATTTGGCCCAAATGGTTTTGAAACCCTAATTTTATATAAACAAATATTATTTATTTTCCATATCAGGAATAAAATTAGCTGTAAAACCAAACAATCCAGGTTATTAAAACATTAGATTAATTAGTAAGTATGAATAAAGTTAATTCATTTTTTTTAATTCTTGGATTTGCACTACTGGCATCGTGCAAATCCGGGATTAATTCTCAGACAAAAGTTACCACAACTTCAGAAAATCTTCTGGAAAAAAGATATAAAATGCTGCTCGACTATCCGGTTGACTCGATGTCGATGCCACGCAGTATGACCATCAAAACCAATTCAATTAAAAAAGTTCCTTCAAGGGACTGGACAAGCGGATTCTTTGCCGGAAACTTATGGCAATTGTACCGATTAACAGGTAATGAAGCCTATAAAAATCAGGCAGAAAAATGGATTCCTTTTAGTAAAAAAGAAAGTTTAAATAGTAATTCACACGACGTTGGATTTAAAGTGTTTTGCAGTTTTGGAGAAGCCCTAAAAGTGGAAAACAAACAAGAGTATAAAAACGTAATTATTAAAGGTGCCGAAACATTATGTACTCGTTTTAATGCCAAAGTAGGCGCCATCAGATCATGGGATTTTAATAAGGAAATCTGGGATTATCCAGTGATCATTGACAATATGATGAATTTGGAATTGCTTTTTGAAGCCTCAAAATTATCAGGAAATAAAAAGTATCACGATATAGCGATTCAACATGCCAATACAACTTTAAAAAATCAATTTAGAGCAGACAATAGTTGTTATCACGTTATTGATTATGACCCAACTTCTGGAGCTGTTAGAAAGAAAACTACTTTACAAGGTTACAATGACGATTCCGTTTGGGCTCGAGGACAAGGATGGGCAGTCTACGGATTTACGATGTCATATCGCTATACCAAAGATCCGGCTTATTTAAAACAAGCCGAAGCGACTGCTAATTTTTTTATAAATAATAAAAATTTACCTGAAGACGGAATTCCGTATTGGGATTTTAAAGATCCTGCTATTCCAAATACGGCTCGGGATGTTTCTGCTGCGACCGTTATGGCTTCTGCTTTATATGAGTTGTATGGTTATACTAAAAATAAGAGTTATTTGGCTTTCGCCGATAAAATAATGACTTCGTTAAATTCAGATAAATACATTTTAAGTGATGCTGTAAAAGCGCCTTTTATATTGGATCACAGCACTGGAAACTGGCCAAAACACGACGAAATTGACGAACCTATAATCTATGCTGATTATTATTTTCTGGAAGCATTACTAAGAAAAAAAGCTTTATAATTTATGAAAAAACAACACAACAACTATATCACTTTTCATAGTATAGCTTTCCTTATTGTTTTTCTGTTTTGCCTGAACTTAAGCTTTGCTCAAAAGAATTTGGCAATGCGAACCAAAACAAATATCAATGACAATTGGTTGTATTTAGAAAATCATACACCTACTCTTTCTGAAGCTCAAAAAGCGACAAACTGGAATAGCATAAATTTACCGCACAGCTGGAACGCCGAAGACGCAACCGACCTGAATCCGGGTTACAGACGTGATGCAAGCTGGTATCAAAAAAAGCTAAACATTGCGTCAATCGATAAAGATAAACGCTATTTTTTATATTTTGAAGGATCAAACATAACTACAAAAGTATATGTAAACGGCAAAGAAGCTGGCGGACATATTGGCGGTTATATTGGCTTTACAATCGATATTACAAATTATATAAACGAAGGAAATAACGATGTTTTTGTACGCGTGGATAATAGTTATGACATCGAAATAATTCCGTCCCAAAAGAGCGATTTCTTTATTTATGGCGGAATTACAAGAGATGTCTGGCTGTTATCTCAATATAAAAATCGCATCGATAATATAAAAATTACCACTCCGGAAGTTTCTGCAAAAAAAGCTTCGGTACAAATTCTGGCCTCAACAATTAATCCTGAAAATGCTAAGGATTTATCATTAACGGTAGTTCTTAAAAACCCAAAAGGAAAAAAAGTAGCCAGTAAAACGATTCCGGTTTCAGATAAAACATCGAATATCACTTTCGAAAACATCAAAAATCCAGAATTATGGGATACTGATAATCCGAATTTATATTCTGTTACCGCTATTTTATCCGAAAAAAATCAAATTAAGGACAGTGTAAACGAAAAAGTCGGTTTCAGATGGTTTGAATTTAAAGATCATGGGCCGTTTTACCTTAACGGAAAACGATTGTTGATTCGTGGTACACATCGTCACGAAGAACAAGCCGGTGTTGGAGCTGCAATGAGCAACGAGCAACATTGGGCGGATATGAAGTCTATCAAAAATATGGGTGCTAATTTTGTTCGATTGGCGCATTATCCGCAAGATCCTGAAGTTTATAAAGCCTGCGATGAACTTGGACTATTGGTTTGGGATGAATTGCCGTGGTGTCGTGGCGGAATTGGCGGCGAACTTTGGCAGACGAACACCAAAAATATGCTGACTGAAATCATCAATCAAAATTACAATCATCCGAGTATTATAATTTGGTCTTTAGGGAATGAAATGAACTGGCTTCCGGATTTTCCTGACGGAGATAATGCAGAGAAGACAAACGCATTTTTAACGGAATTAAACGACCTCGCACACAAGCTTGATCCAACGCGAAAAACAGCGATCAGAAAGTATTATGAAGGTTCACAAATTGTAGATGTCTTCTCCCCTTCTATCTGGTCTGGGTGGTATTCCGGAAGTTATAAAAGTTACCAAAAAGCCATTGATGTTTACAAGAAAGAATACAAACATTTTATTCATGCTGAATATGGCGGTGACAGTCATGTTGGCCGTCACAGCGAAAATCCGATTACGGGTGAAAATGTCATAAAAGCCGAAGGCTGGGAAGAAGCCATTGTGCAAACCAAAGTAGCAAATATTGCACAAATTGGAGATTGGAGCGAAAATTATATCGTTGATTTATTCGATTGGCATTTGCATATATCCGAGAATGATCCAACGTTTGTGGGTAACGTACAATGGGCATTTAAGGATTTTGCAACGCCTTTACGTCCAGAAGATGATATTCCATACATGAACCAAAAAGGGCTTGTAGACCGAAACGGAGTTCCGAAAGATGCTTATTATGTTTTTAAAAGTTATTGGAGCAAAGAGCCTTTTACATACATAGAATCACATACCTGGACCGAGCGTCAGGGACCAGAAAATACCCCAAGAACATTGAGTGTTTTCAGTAATTGCGAGAAAGTAACTTTATATCACGATGGGAAATCGCTTGGGGAAAAATTGAGAAATCTTTCATTATATCCTGCAAATGGTTTAACCTGGGATGTCAATTTTAAAAAAGGAGATAATATTCTGGTTGCCGTTGGTAAAAATAAAGATGGAAAAACGGTTTCAGATACTTTAAAAGTAAATTATCGCTTCAACAAAAATGATGCAGCGACTTCATTACAATTATCATCTCAAAAATTAAAAAACGGCAATTATCTCGTTACTGCAATTGCAATTGACAACAACAATTTGCGCTGTTTAGATTATGAAGAAAGTGTTTATTTTCAATGTTTGAAAGGTGGAAAAACTTTAAAAAACCAAGGAACACCAACTGGCAGTGAATCGATAAAAATGGCAAACGGAAAAGCTTCGATTGAAGTTGTGCCAGATGGTTCTAATGCCTCGATTGAAATGACCGCTTTGAATCAGAGCTTTAAAGGAGAATATTTGAAGATACCGATAGAATAAAAAGCTTGCTAAACCGCAAAGTTCGCAAAGTGAAAAACACAAGGTTCGCAAAGTTTAAAAAGGCTTTGCGAACTTTGTATAAAATCGTGGCGGTCTTTGCGGTTAAAAAACCTCCCTCTTAATTATAAGAAAACAAAATAACTTTACCAATGAAAAAACTATTAACCGCAATCCTCTTAACCACCTCTATTTTTGGATTTGCACAAAATCAAAACCTAATCTCAAATGTTCCAAACCGAAATACAACTTCTTTAAACGGCGTTTGGAATTATATTGTTGATCCTTATCAAACAGGTTTTTACAGCTTTCACCTTGATCAATATGACAAACAGGAAAAACCGGCAAAATCTGCCTTCTACAGCAATTATCATGCGGTAAACAAACAGGAATTAGTAGAATATGATTTTGATAAATCACCACAAATTAATATTCCGGGCGATTGGAATTCGCAGGTTACGGAACTTAAATATTACGAAGGAAATGTTTGGTTCAAAAAGTCTTTCGATTATAATTTGGCAGCTAAAAAACGTCTTTTTGTTTATTTGGGAGCAATCAATTACAAAGCAGATGTTTATTTGAACGGAAAAAAACTAGGAACTCATATAGGCGGTTTTACACCTTTCAATTACGAAATAACATCGATTGTAAAACCAAAAGATAATTATTTGGTTATTAAAGTAGATAATACACGTCATAAAGAAGATGTTCCGACTGTCAATACCGATTGGTGGAATTATGGCGGAATAACACGCGATGTGACTTTAATTGAAGAAGATGCTTCTTTTGTAGAAGATTACAACATTCAGCTTAAAAAAAATAATGCAGCTTTGATTTCAGGTTTTGTAAAAATCAATAATCCTGACGCTGTTCAAAATACTGTGACAATTACAATTCCGGAATTAAAAATCAATTACAAAGGAAAAGTGGGCGCTGATGGTCTTTTAAACTTCGAAATTCCGGCTAAAAAAATCTCCTATTGGTCACCTGAAAATCCAAAACTTTACAATGTAACTATTGATTTTAATGGACAAAAACTGAAAGATAATATTGGTTTCAGAACGATCGAAACCAAAGAAGATAAAATTATATTAAATGGAAAACCAATCTTTTTGCGTGGTATTTCGATTCACGAAGAAAATGCAAAAGGCGGACGTGCAAATTCAGAAGAAGATGCTTTACGTTTGTTAAACTGGGCAAAAGAATTAGGTTGCAATTATGTTCGTCTGGCACATTATCCGCATAACGAAAATATTATCAGAACGGCTGATAAAATGGGCTTAATGGTTTGGGAAGAAATTCCGGTTTACTGGACCGTAGAATTCACTAATAATGACACCTATAAAAATGCAGAAGATCAATTAACAGCTGCAATTACGAGAGATAAAAACAGAGCTTCTATTATTATCTGGTCGATGGCCAATGAAACTCCAGTTTCTGACGCTCGAAATACTTTTATTAAAAATTTAGCTGACCATACAAAATCTTTAGATAATACCCGATTAATCAGTGCCGCTCTATTGACGAAAAAAGAAACAATCAATGATGAAATTGGCGAGTTTCTGGATATTATTGCATTCAACCAATATTTAGGCTGGTATGGTGGTAATTTAGAAGATGCCGAAAAAATAACCTGGCAAACCAAATACAACAAACCTGTTGTTGTTTCTGAATTTGGAGGAGACGCAAAACAAGGTTTGCACGGTGAAAAAAATGAGCGCTGGACAGAAGAATATCAGGAATACCTATATATTCAGAATTTGAAAATGATTGAAAAAACACCTCATCTTAGTGGTTTGAGTCCATGGATTTTGGTTGATTTCAGGTCTCCGAAAAGACTACTTCCAGGGGTTCAGGACGGATACAACAGAAAAGGTTTAATATCAAATGATGGCGATAAAAAGAAGGCTTTTTACATTATGCAGAATTGGTATGAAAAGAAGAAAAAAGAGCAAAACCTGAATTAAGGAGCATTACCAATTCATTAACAAAAAACAAACTGTAATTATATGATTTTTCTTCATTATTAACTTACTTTGTACTTATTCTAAAAATTGTAATCCTATGAAAAAATTATGCTTACTCGCAGTTATTTTATTTACTGCCGTTACAGTTCAGGCTCAAGATGTGGTAAAATTCTCTCCACTTGACGCGAGTCCTGTTGATATTGTTTATTTTCCAAGCAGATCGATTAAATACAAAAAAACGGATACACCTTCAGCTACAATTAAAGTTATTTATTCAAGACCAGCTGTTAAAGGGCGTGTTGTATTTGGAGATTTGATTAAGTACGGTGAAATTTGGCGTGTTGGTGCAAATGAAAATACAGAAATTAAATTCTACAAACCGGCAACTATCAATGGTGTTTCAATTCCTGCAGGATCTTACAGTTTGTTTGCCATTCCTGAAAAAGACAAATGGACAATCATTATCAATAAAGAACTTGATATGTGGGGTGCATATGCTTATGATGAAAGCAAAGATTTAGTAAAAATTACAGTTCCGGTTAAAACAGTAACTACTCCAATTGAATCTTTATCTATTGCTTTTACAGCAAAAGATGGTATAACAAATTTGGTTATTGGCTGGGATAAAACAACAGTTGAAGTTCCTATTACAATCAAATAACCATTTGTTATTTTAACGTAAATATCAAAGAGACACTTAATTAAACAATAAGTGTCTCTTTTTTTTGTTTAATATTGAAGTAAATTTTAACATTTTACCAATAACTAACCAAAAACCACAAAGAATGAGAAGAACCGATTTACTTCTGTTATTTTTATTGTCAGTTTATTCCGGACATGCACAACAAAAGTTTAAGATTACGTATGAACAATTAAAAGAGTACGAAGGTATTTATGAATATCAAAACAATACCACATTACAAATAGCAGCATCTCCAAAAGATACAATTTTATATGCTATTATCAACGAAAGCAGATATGCGCTGAAGCCTTCTGAAAAAGACATCTTCCTCAATACGTCAAAAGAAAAAGTAACTTTCTTAAGAAACAATACTTCAGTTATTACAGGTTATACTTCTGAGGGAAAAACTTTTAATCTCATCAATAAAAAGGTCACTTTTCCCAAAGAAATGTGGTATCCAAGGCTTAATTCAAAAGATTTTAAATATGTCTATCAACAACCCAAAAAAGATCTTGATGGTTTGATAACAGGGACAATCGATAATACTTTATTAGACAAAGCATTATTGAATGAAATGATGCAAAAAATTGTTGATGGCACCTATCCAAATGTACATAGCGTTTTAATTATAAAAGATGGGAAACTCGTATTTGAAGAGTACTTCTATGAATACAACAAAACAAAGTTGCACGAAATGCGTTCTGCTACAAAAAGCCTTGTTTCTGCACTTACCGGAATTGCGATTGATAAAGGTTTGATTAAAGATATAAATGAAACTGTGCTTTCTTTTTTTCCGGAATACACTCTTAAAAATCTAACCGAAGATAAAAGACAAATTACAATCAAAAACCTTTTAACAAATCAAAGTGGTCTTGATTGCGATGTAAGTAATCCAAAATCAGAAGGAAATGAAACAACTATGAATTATTCTGAAGACTGGGTAAAATTCACTTTAGATTTACCAATGGTTGATGTTCCGGGCGGTAGAGGAATGTATTGTTCCGGCAATCCTATAACATTGGGCAAAATCGTCGAAAAAGCAACAAAAATGACACTTCCTGATTTTGCAAAAGAAACACTTTTTAAAGATATTGGTATAAAAAACTTCAAATGGAATTTTAAACCCGATGCATCGAGTGCCGAAACATTTTGCCAAATTTATTTAACGCCCAGAGATATGGCCAAATTTGGTTTGCTTTATCTTAATAAAGGAATTTGGAATGATAAACAGGTTATTTCTAAAGTATGGGTTAATGAATCGCTCACAAAACAATCTGTTGTTCAAGGCGTAAATTATGGTTACTTATGGTGGATTAAATACCTTGAAGTTAACGGAAAGAGATTTTATGGAAAAGCTGCGCAAGGAAATGGCGGACAGAAAATTTATATTTGGGAAGAACAAAACATGGTTACCGTTATTACTGGTGGCAACTACAACTCACAATCACCAAGTGATGAACTAATTCAAAAATATATTTTACCGGCTTTTAGTAAAAAATAGTATTATAAAATATAATCAAATATAAAGGCTGTCATTTTTGGCTGCCTTTTTTATGAAAAAATTGCTAGAATAAATATAAAATTGAAGATGAAAAATAATTTCAGACTAAAAACATGGTAATTATGTAACATTTTACCGAAATTATATAAATATCACATATATCTCAAGTGTATATTTGACACTTATGATACTGATTTTCGATTTAAAATTGTTCCACATACCTACTAAAAGTCGTTGTCAATATTGTAAAAAATATAACCAAAACCAATCGAAAAATGGTGCAGTATTACAACACAATGTAATATAGTTTTATTCATGAATGACAGAAACTATATTATGTCCCCCAAATAATAATGTAGTATTCTTCTATTATTCCGATAATTCTAAAAACTTTGTTTTATAAAACAACTGCATCATTTTTTTTCAAAAATGAACGCGTTTTCAATTTATTTTTTTCCTCTTCCTGAAAACAATTAAAAAACAAGAGACATGGAAATTATATAAGATTTGATAAAAATTATATAAACAACGTTTTTGATTGCCTTTTATTTTTGAAGTAAAAGATTTAATCTTTAAAGAAAACATTCAATATAAACACATAAATCAAACCATTAATAACCAAGACCAACAACTGAAAAATGATGCAATAGCCAAACAAGATATCAATGCAATTTTATAACAACAGACAGTAATTAAAAGAACTACGCTTTATATCCCATTAATAATATGTAGCATTCTGTTAATTTGTGTCTCATAAATTTGATGTTTTAGTTTATGTTGTTTTGCATCATTTTTTTATGATATAAATCAAAAATCACTCATTTACTTTAATCAAAAATCCCTTTAAGAAGTAGGACTTCCTAAAGGGATTTTTCGTTATTTCAGCATTGATTATTACGCTGTTGCCATATTTGGTTCTAGTATTTTATCTAATGTAATTGGTAAATCGCGGACACGTTTTCCTGTTGCGTTAAAAACGGCATTTGCAATTGCAGGCGCCATTCCTACCAAAGCAGTTTCACCAAGACCTTTTGTTCCCATCGGATTACTAATTGGATCTTTTTTATTAACGAAAAAGACTTCTTGTTTTTCGATATCTGCATTTACCGTAACATGATAATCGGCAAAATTGTTATTTATCGGTTTGCCAAAACGATGGTCAATTTCTAATGCTTCCATCAATCCCATTCCTATTCCTCCAACAGCGCCGCCATACATTTGTCCCGCAGAAGTTTTTTGATTGATCACAGTTCCAATATCTGCACAGGAAACTACATGTGCCAATCTTATTTTACCCAAATTTGGATTTACTAAAACTTTTACAAAGTGTACTGAAAACGAATAAATAGAATATTTTTTCATTTCTTCATTTCCTTTTGATGTATTTTCTACTTCAAAATCTTCCAGTTTATTAGCACTGATTAATGATGCTAAAGAAACTGATTTAGAAGTATCTTTTGAAGATATTATGCCATTTGCGAAAGTTAAATCGGTAATAGGTGTTCCTTTAAAAGTTGAAGTTCCACTAGCCAGTCCAAGAACTTTGCTTACTAACAAATTACAAGAATCATGAACTGCAGATCCAACTGATGAAGTTGTTGCAGATCCTCCCTGAGTCGGTCCTTTTGCTAAACCACTTCTTCCCATTTCAACAATAACATTTTCAGCTGGCAACCCTGTTATTTCAGCTCCAATTGCTGTCATCATAGTTGCGGTTCCAGGCCCCATATCATTTACACTACACTGTAAAACTAATTTTCCATCTGCTAAAAATTTTGCTTTTACAGAAGTTGGGCTTCTGTAACACCCAAAAGTCCCGGTTCCCATTCCGTAACCTACCAGCCATTCGCCTTCTTTTACAGAACCTGGTTTGTTTTTACGGTTTTTCCAGCCAATGCGTTCCATTCCGCCTTCGTAACATTCTAATAGATATTTACTACTCCAGGGTTTATTTTGTTCCAGATCTTTTTCGGCATAATTGAGTTTGCGGAATTCAATTGGATCCATATCTAATTTATGGGCCAATTCGTCCATGGCACTTTCTAAAGCAAAAGAACCAGTGGCTTCTCCCGGACCACGCATCCAGATTGGCGTACACGTATCCAGTTTAACAATACGATATCGGGTTGAAACATTATCACAATTGTAAATAAATCGGGACATGTTTACTGTTCCTTCCATAAAATCTTCATAGCTTGACGTCATGGCTACAGCTTCATGAGTCAGACCAATCAATTTACCTTCTTTTGTTGCACCTAAACCCATTTTTTGAATGGTGTAAGGTCTAAATCCTACATTGGTAAACATTTGCTCTCTATGAAGCACTAATTTAACCGGACGATTTAATTTTTTTGATCCGATAAGCGCTGCAATCTCGTAAGGCCAGGTATGTAAACCCATTCCGAAAGCACCACCAACATATTCTGAATTTACAGAAACATCTTCTGGCGGAATTCCAAATACACCGCCTATACTTTTTCTTGTTCCTTCAACACCCTGACTTTTGGTATAAACTGTTGGTTTGTTTCCGTCCCATTTGGCAATGATGTTTGCTAACTCCATCGGATTATGAACTTCTGTCGGAATTGTGTATTCTTCTTCTAAAACGACAGCTGCATTTTTATAATTGTCCTGAACGCCACGATGGTAATCATTACCTTTATCCGTTTCTACTTTTTTCTCTTTATCTTTTGCTTTTTGAAGATCTGTGGTATGTTCTTCTTTGATGTATTCTGCTTTAATTAAACTTGCAGCATATTGCATACGTTCAAAAGTATCTGCTACTACCATAGCAATTGGCTGATCATAGTAGAGAATAGTATCGTCTTTGAATACCTGAAGCGGTTGTCCAAAATTATGAGGATCTTTGGCTTTTGCGTATCCAGCGGGTTTGTCAACATTTAAATGCGAAATAACAGCCAGAACACCTGGCGCCCATTCGGCTTTTTTAGTATCAATCGTTTTGATTCTTCCTTTTGCAATAGTACTTCCTACAAGGCATGCGTACACAACACCATCCGTTTTATACTCGGCTGAATACGTTGCAGAACCGGTTACTTTAGCAAATCCATCAACTCTATTTATATTACTTGTCTTGCTCATAATTCAAATTATTTAGATGATGCTATAGTTAATGCTTCTACAATGGCATTTGGCCCGAGAACTAATTTAAAATCATTGTCACCGTAACCCCTTGCTCCTTTCATGGCCAAATCTGCAGCTTGTCTGAAAATGGTTTCTGAAACTGTTTTTCCTTTTAGAAATTCTTCCGCTTCATTTAATCGCCATGGTTTATGCGCTACACCTCCCATTGCAAGTCTTACATCTCTAATTGTATTGTTTTGAATATCTAAGGCAGCTGCAACAGAAATCAATGCGAATGCATAACTACTTCGGTCACGAACCTTTAAATAATGTACATTTTTATTAAAATTGTTATTCGGAATTTCAACTGAAGTTATCAATTCTTTATTTTGAAGTGTATTATCTTTTTCAGGAGTATTTCCGGGAAGACGGTGAAAATCAGTAAATTTAATTTCTCTTTTCCCTTTTGGCCCTTCCACTAAAACAGTCGCGTCCAATGCAGCCAAAGCCACACACATATCACTTGGATGAACGGCAATACAGCTTTCAGATGCGCCAAAAATAGCGTGCATACGGTTTGATCCGCCAATTGCACCACAGCCACTTTTTGGAACGCGTTTATTACAAGGCATATCGGTATTATAAAAATAGGAACAACGTGTACGCTGTAACATATTTCCACCAACCGTTGCCATATGTCTAATTTGTTGAGAAGCTCCGGCCGCTAAAGCCATTGCCAGCAAAGGATGTTTTTCTTTTATTGTTTTATCTTCGGCAACCTGACTGTTTTTTGCCAATGCGCCTATTGATGTTTTTGCGGTTAAGAATTCTATCTTTTTTAAATCTAATGCGGTAATGTCGACAAGTTTGTCCGGAGCGACCACATTTTTCTTCATTAAATCGACAAGATTGGTACCTCCTGCAATAAACATTGCTTCTTTTTCTTTAGCAATACTTGATACCGCTGAGCCCGATGATAATGCTCTGATTATTTGAAAGTTTTTCATGATAACATCCCTCCTTCCTTAACTTCAGTAATAGCATCGACAATATTATGATAAGCACCACAACGGCAAATATTTCCGCTCATATATTCTCTGATTTCTTCTCTGCTGTTCGCGTGCCCTTCTTTGATACAGGCAATTCCTGACATGATTTGTCCTGGAGTACAATATCCGCATTGAAAGCCATCGTTTTTGATAAAAGCTTCTTGCATTGGGTGCAGTTTTTTTCCTTTTGAAAGTCCTTCGATTGTAATTACCTGAGCATTTTGTTGCATGGATGCTAATGTCAAACAAGACAGAATTCTTGTACCATTAACATGTACCGTACACGCACCACATTGTCCGTGATCACAGCCTTTTTTTGTTCCCGTTAAATGTAATTGCTCACGTAATAAATCTAATAAAGTAGTACGAGGTTCTACATTGAGATTCTGTTTTACTCCGTTTACTTCGATAGAAAGCGGAACCGTTTCGAGATATTCTGCAATTTTTTCATCCCATTTATTATCAGAAGCCATCACCAACGAGGGCGGTGCCAAAGCTAGAGCGGTAAACAATCCCGACTTTTTTAGAAAGTCCCGACGAGATGCATTCGATTCATCTTCTATCAATTTGTCTTTGGTTGATCTTTTGGCAGCCATACCTACATGTTTTTAATTAGCAAATGTCAAAATGTTATTCCTAACAAATTTAACAATCCTTCGCAATAAATAGTCATAAAATTCACATAAACTCGTAATTTAATTTGAGTAATAATAAGAGAATTATTTAAATTACAAAATTGTATTTTTACATCATTAAGTATTATTTATGCCTCAATTACCTTCTATATATCTAGATAATAACGCGACAACTCGTCTTGATGAACGAGTTCTCGATGCAATGATTCCTTATTTTACTGATCTTTATGCAAATGCAAGCAGTAGTCATTTAGCCGGATTAGAAATTCAGGAAGCCGTTGAAAATGCCGCCTGGCAAACAGCTAACTTAATTGGTGCCAAAGAAGAAGAAATTATCTTTACTTCAGGAGCAACAGAATCAATTAATTTAGCCATTAAAGGATTGGCAAATGAAAACAAAAAACATATTGTGACTGTTGCAACAGAACATAAAGCTGTTCTTGAAACTTGTCGCTATATGGAAAGTATTGGCTTTAAAGTCACTTACTTACCAGTTGCTTCAGATGGAATATTAGATATTAATCTTTTAAATGATGTAATTACAGATAAAACACTGATAGTCATTATTATGATTACCAATAATGAAACTGGTGTCATTCAGGATATTGCAAAAATGGCAGACATTGCTCATGCTAAAAATACGTTCTTTTTATGCGATGCGACTCAGGCAGTCGGAAAGATTTCTATTGATGTAAAAAAACTCGGAATTGACCTTTTGGCACTTTCTGCACATAAGTTTTATGGTCCAAAAGGTGTTGGTGCCTTGTACATTTCGGCGGAAGCCAAAATAAAATTATCCCCACTATTAAATGGCGGAAACCAACAAAGAAAAATCCGTAGCGGAACATTAAATGTTCCTGGAATTATTGGTTTAGGTAAAGCATCTGAAATAGCTGTTTTAGAAATAGATAATGATAAAAAAAGAGTCATACGACTGAGAGATCATCTGGAAAATAGTTTGTTAAAAGTTGAAGGATCATTCGTAAACGGAAATACTCAAAACCGAATTTACAACACTTCAAATATTTGCTTTCCCGGAGTCAATTCTGAAAAACTAATATTGGCTTTGCAAAACATTTCTGTTTCAAATGGATCATCATGTTCGTCTGTAACTTCTCAACCTTCTCATGTATTGAAAGCTTTGGGTTTATCTGATGCAGATGCTTTGAGTTCAATACGTTTTAGTTTAGGCCGATTTACAACTAATGAAGAAATTGAGGAAACAATTGAAAGAGTAACTGCTTTGATTACACAACTTCGCTAATGCCACAAAGGCACTAAGACACAAAGTTTTTTTTTTTGAATTACAAGCCGGAAAGACACACGCAAATCTGAGCTATAAAAGAAATAGATAGTTTTTGATCTTATAATTAGATTAAAGTGCAAAAAACCCTGTGTCTTAGTGCCTTCGTGGCAAAACCCTACAATTCAGAAATAAGCTTATTGTAATCGTCTTCTGTATCAATATCAATATCTCCTTTTTCGAATGGAACTGAAGCCGTATCATCCAAAAATCGATTAATAATTTTTTTGGCTCCTTCTTGCCCTTTTAAATTTAGCAGTTCATCAAAGTATTTTTTATCAAATAAAACGGGTGTACCTAATGTTTCAGCATACGAAGAAGCTACAATTCCTTTTTTGGTTTTAGTGAATTCTGTAATCAAATTTTCAAAAATGAAATGCGAAACAAATGGCTGATCGCAAACGGTAAAAATGCATTTTTCTATTTCAGGATGCAATTTTAGTAATTTCTTTAAACCTGCATTTATAGAGGATGACATTCCCAATTCCCAATACTGATTAAATTCGGTTTTTGTTTTTGAAGAGTCAATTTCTTTTTCTATCAATTCATGATTAGCACCTGTTACCACAATAACTATAGCATCTTTTAATACAGAGGCTTCTGCAATTATATGTTGCAAAAGCGTAACATCTCTATAAGGCAACAATTGCTTTGGCTGCCCCAATCTTGAAGAATTTCCTGCTGCTAAAATTATAATACCCGTCATAACCTCTGTTTTTAGATTACTAATTTTGAATCGTGTATTTTTTGTGTTTTATACTTTAGTGAAGTTCCTGTTTTTCCACTCATAACAGCTTTAATTTCTGCTATAATTGATAATGCGATTTCTTCTGAAGTTTCCGCACCAATATCAAGTCCGATTGGGCCATAAATACGATCCAATTGTTCATCGGTCAAAATTATTCCTTCAGAGTTTAAATCATCCAGCATCCGATTTAATTTAGATTTCGGCCCCAGAATACCAATGTATTTGCAATCTCTCTTTAAAAGCAACCTTAATACCGCTAAATCATATTTATAATCATGAGTCATTAAAACAAAATAAGTCTGATCATCAATAGAAATAGTATCAAGAAATTCTTCTGGTCTGACAACAACTGTTTGTCTGGCCTGTGGAAAACGTTTTGTGGTTGCGTGCGTTGCCCTGCCATCACCAATACTTACTTCCCATCCTAACAAAAATGCTATATTCATTAGTGGCTGAACATCATTTCCGGCACCAGCGATAACAAGAGAAACAACTGGTTCTATACATTCAATTAAAGCTTCATTTTCATCATCATCCTGCATTTTTTTGATGATAGTCGTTTTACTTTCAAGTGCTCTTTTTACGTCTGGAATACTATTTATGGCGATATCATTGTTATGCAAAATGTCTGAATCTTGTCTGTAAAATAATACTGTTCCTATTTGCGGAGCATTTCTTTTAAGAGAAAAAATAGTTTCAATTATTGCGGCTTTTCGCTCTATTTCTAATTGCTGTAAAAGTTGTATCGGGTTATTAATTGTGTCATCATTAATATATTCAAAAAGAATATGAACGATTCCGTTGCAACCTAATTGCAGTCCAACTTCACTATCATTTTCATTGCTGGTATTGTAAGTAATTAATTTATTTTGTTGCTGATGAATAGACAGCAACGCTTTTCTTAAGGCATCACCTTCTAAACAGCCACCACTTATGGCGCCAGTTAGATTTCCGTCTTCAGTGACGAGCATGCGGGCACCCGGCTGACGATAAGAAGATCCTTCTACTTTTACGACAGTCGCCAAAGCAGTCTTTTGTCCAGCTTCTTTTGCCTCTGAATAGGCTTTTAGAATTTCATTGATTTCCTTCATAGTAATAGCGCTTACTAACAAAAGTAGATAAATATTTTTTTGATGAAGATTTTAATGATCAAAAGTATTAACTCAAAAAAATAGTTTTTTATTGAAATATGCTTTCTGAGGTTTCTATAATGTGTAATGTTCTAATATTCAATTTTATTTTTTCAAATGAATAATTTATACAATCAAGTTTTGTATTTTTATTAAAGCAAAGTTTATTTAATACCTAACTTAAAAATAAATAATATGGGAAAATTTGTAATTACTAAAAGAGCCAACGGCGAATTCCAATTCAATTTAAAAGCAGGAAATGGACAAACAATTTTAACAAGCGAAGGCTATTCAACAAAAGCTGCTGCTACAAATGGAATCGAATCTGTAAAAACAAACTCACAAGATGATAGCCGATACGACAAAAAAGAATCCAGCAACGGAAAACCATATTTTAATTTAAAAGCCAGTAACGGTCAAATTATTGGAGCAAGTGAAATGTACGAAAGTACATCAGCCAGAGATAACGGAATTGCATCTGTAAAATCAAATGCTCCTGATGCTGCTGTAGATGATCAGACTTCATAAATTATAACAATACAAATTAAGAAACGAGGTTCAATACCTCGTTTCTTTCATATTATATCTGACCAAATTTTCTTTTATATCGATTTAAATCTTCTTCTGTTTTACTTAAGAGTTTTTCTAAAAGCTTTATTTTATCTTCATACAATTCTTTTAAGGCAGCACTGTTATCAGAATTAATCAAAATACTTCCGTTATTACTGTTTCCTTTTACGGTATTAATACTGCTAAAATATCTTTCACTGTCAAAACTAATAATATCTTCTACGCTAACCTCTAAAATTCGGGCTATTTCTACCAATTTAACATAAGATAAAATAGTTTTTCCTTTTTCAATTTTACTATAACCCGCCTGGGTGACACCAAGTTGATCTGCCATATATTCCTGGGTATAATTTTTTAACTCTCTAATACTCTTTATTTTACTTTTTATTGAAGTGGCCATAGTTTTATTTGGGGACGTGTATAGCTAAATCAGCTGCTACTAAACTTTAAGATTGTAGCTATGTTTTTGGAAATTAATGGTGCTTCAAATTTAGGTTAATGAAGCAGAATTTGCGTATTGTTTATTTCTTTCTTGTTGTAATTATAAAACCGTATACAATAGCAACCACAATAAAAGCAAAATCAAAATTAGATATTCCGTATAATAATCGATTCATTGTAATGCTATTTTTTGGTTTGATCAAGAATTCGATGGTATTCATAATTCAGGTACTGATCGATTTGCTTTCCAATTAACGGACGATCCAGAACATCAATTTTAACCTTAATCTCTTTTTGGTAAATGTCTTTTACAATCACATAATATTCAAAATCGATCTTGTTATGAAATCTTAAAATGATCAGAATTGTGTAACAGAATAATGTTGGTATTATATAGTATAAATCCATTACCTCAGTAAAAAGCATACAATAATAGGCTAAGGCTGTAACTGAAATAAAAGCACTATTTACAAGAAGGTAGGTCTTCTTTTTTTTGAGTAAAACAAGTTCTTCAATTTCATTAAATTTGTATTGCCATTGTAGTGATCCGTAATGAAATTGCAGCTGGTCATGTGTAAGAGAAATGAACATAATAATTAATAGTATTAAAAAATAAACGAATCTATTATAAGGAAGCTCAAATAAAGCCTTAATAAAGAATTAGTTACAGCATAAAAAAAGCTATATAAAAATATAAAATGTTGCAACAACACTTGATATCGCAATATTACGGAGAATCTCTATTTTTTTTCTTACAAACCCTCTTATAGAATATAACCAATAGTTGTAATTAAATCCAAAACATCAATTTTAACTGACATTTTTAAAAAAATGTTTAAGTTTTATTCTAAAAAATTAAACAAGAAATAATTAATATTACTTTTTACTACAATTATATTAATGGCTTTGAATAAACGTAAAAAGCCATTTCTTTGACTGAAATGGCTTTAATATTTTTTTAAATATTACATATATTTTAGAATGATTCTACTGCATAATAACTTCAACAGGCTTTAACCACTGACTTGTAAAAGTGGCTTTTATTGGTTCTGATGATAATAATCCCGTTCTCTGAACATAAACCACAATACGGCCATGAAATACCCTTTGAACATTATCTGTATAATCTGTCATGTCGGTATTATTCCCAGCTTCAAGACCTAACAAAGTTCCCGGGCCTGTAATAGTACAAGTTACTTCGTTATCTGACAGCATAACCGGAAGACCATTTTGATCCTTTATCTCAATCACAATTTTAGCAACACCTTTTTCTTTTTTAATGGTAATATCGGCGTCTGAAATTGTTAACTCAGCAGGCTGTTGTGAAGAATTAATCGCATATCGGCTTATTTCTTTATCATTTTGATTCAAACCAACCGCTTCTAATTTTCCAGAAGCAAAAGGAAGATCCCAATAAATAATTCCGGTTTTTTCATCGTATGGTTTTACTTCGCCAACAACTTTACCGTTTAATTCTAAACGTGCTTTTGCAGCATTGGTATAACAAACTACACGAATTTTTTGCCCTTCAGTATAATTCCAGATTGACCAGGCATCTTTAGAAATATCTTTTTCATTTTTTAGGAGATAAGTTCCGATGTAAATCATTGGTTTGTCCATCCATAAAGATTGACGAAAATATCCTCTTGGTTTTATAAATCCTGCAAAATCAACTAATCCGGAATAAAATCCTCTTGAAGGCCATCTTCCCGATTCTCCCAAATAATCAATTCCTGTCCATAAAAATTGTCCAAAAATATGCTTGTTATTTTTAACCGCCTGCCACGCCGCCATATCATGACCATTTTCACTTCCGTAAATTACTCTGTTTGGATATTTTTCATGATCAGATTGATATTTACTTTCTGTATAATTATATCCTGTAATATCTAAAGCTCCCGGATATTCTGTTTCATTAGACATCGCAACACCGGCCAATCCCGCAGTTGTTGGACGGGATTTGTCGTATTTTTTTACAGCCGCAACCAAACGTTTTGCAATTACGCCCAGGCGCATTGCATCTGGAGCATCTTTCTTAAAACCTCCGTAAGCGGCTTGTCCAAAACCTTCTTTTCCCTTATCTAAAACAGGATGTGAATAAGGATCATTTGGATAATCTACCTCATTGCCAATACTCCATGCAAAAACCGAAAGATGATTTCTGTCGCGACGTACAAAATCTTCCAAATCTTTTTCGGCATAATCAGCAAAAATATCAAACGAGCCTTCAAATCCGGGTTTACCGTAATTCCATCCTTCTAGCCATTTACGTTTTGGAAATTCCCATTCGTCATAAGCTTCATTTAAAACTAACAATCCCAATTCATCACAAACCTCATAAAAATCAGGAGCTTGGGGATTATGACTGGTACGAACAGCGTTTACGCCAATTTCTTTTAAAGTTCTAAGTCGGCTTTCCCAAACTTCGCGAGGCACTGCAGAACCTAAAACACCAGCATCGTGATGCAAACAAACCCCTTTCATTTTCATCCACTTTCCATTTAGGGCAAAACCATTGTTTGGGCCAAAAGTGAAGCTTCTAAAACCTGTTTTGGTAATAGTTTGATCAATTTCTTTCCCCTCTTTTAAAATGGTTGTTTTAAGCTGATATAAATTCGGATTTTCCAGATCCCATAACTGCGGATTTTTTACATTTATTTTAGTCGAAATTTTTCCGTTCTGGTTCGCCGCAACTTCAATTTTAGCTGAAGTTTTTCCGACTGATTTTCCTTCTTTCGAAATCAATTCGTTAACTACTGTCAATTTTGATTTTTTTCCTGAACCATTTTCTACATCAACTTCAATATTTAAAATTCCGTTTTCTTTGTTTACTTCAGGATACGCATAAATACCCCATTGCGCAATATGAACCGGATTTGAGTAAACCAACCAGACATTACGATAAATTCCCGAACCGCTATACCATCTTGAATCGGCACTCTGACTGTGATCAACACGAACGGAAATCGTATTTTCTTGGCCATATTTTACATACGGAGTCGCATCATAAGCAAAAGAAATATAACCGTTTGGACGTTTTCCTAAAGAATGTCCGTTGATAAAAACTTCGCTTCTGTTATAAACGCCCTCAAAATACAAGTAGACTTTTTCACCCGATTTGTTTTGCGGAATACTAATTGATTTTCTATACCATGCAATTCCACCCGGCAAATACCCCGTACAACTTGCCAGCGTTGGACTTAATTGTCCTTTTACGCTCCAGTCATGCGGCACGTTTACCGTTTGCCATTTACTATCATTAAAAATTTCGTTTTGGGCTTCCGGCGTATCCTGAAGATTAAACTTCCAGTTGTCATTTATTTTTTCTGAATCGCCAAACGATATTTGGCTAAAAGCCGATAAACAAGAAAAAATAAAAAGAGTTAAAAAGATTTTTTTAGTAATCACAATCTATTGGTTTTGGTTGTTTTTTGGTTGTTTTTTGGTTGTTTTTTGGTTTTGTGTAAAAAACACAATTATAAACTAAAGTAAAGATAATTTATAATATTGGTTCTATTCAACCATAAAAAAAACCTGCATTGAGAGATGCAGGCATAAGTTTTCTTTAATTATTGAGTTAAAATCAACGGGCTATTTTATAGTTTATGAATCATATTTTCGATTCGTGAAAAAGAAATTTCAGGATTAGCACCCGGTGCTTCGGCAACCAAGGCTCCCACTGCACAAGCAAAATCAATCGCAGTTTGAGGATCTTTGCCCGTTAATAATGATGTGGTCAAAGCAGCAAGAAAAGAATCGCCTGCTCCCACTGTATCGGCAACTTTTACGGAATAACCCTCGTTTTCATAAAGTTCCCCTTTCCAGTATAACAAGGCTCCGTCTTTGCCTCTGGTAACGCATATTCCTGTTGTATTTGTTTTTTCCGCTATAAAATGAATATTCTCTTCAATATCTGTAAAAGGTGACTGTAACGCTACAGCTATTTCGATTATTTCTTCATCATTGAATTTGATAAAATCAGCCGATTGGATTAACTTTTCGAGAATTTCATAAGAATAATGTGGTCTTCTTAAATTGACATCAAAGGCTTTATAAACATTTGATTGTAACAATGTTTCCAATGATTTTCTGGATACTTCGTCACGACAAACCAGACTTCCGTAAATCAGAACATCAGCATTATTTACTAAGTTTTTAGCCAAATCATTCAAAGCAATTTTATCCCAGGCAGATGGATATTTGATTTCATAAGTAGCCGAACCAGTTTCGTTTAAGGTCACATTTACTAATCCTGTTGGGAATTCTTCAGATTGCATTATGGCTTCTGTTTCAAGTCCGAGTTGTTTGATGTGATTTAGGATTGCTTCTCCATCTTTATCTTTTCCAACGCAGCTAATCATGGCGACATCGCAACCTAAAGTTTTCATTCGCAAAGCAACATTTAATGGTGCTCCGCCAATCTTTTTTTTATCTGCAAAAACATCCCAAAGAACTTCTCCGTATGCTACTGCTTTTAGGTTTTTATTTTGATTCATTTTGGGAAATGTTTTGTGGATTTTAGTTTTTAAACAGAAAAAAGAGTGAACTATTGTTCTTTCTTTTAATATTGCTTAGAAATAGTAAAGATATCTACAGCTTTCATGAGGGTATTTCGAAAAGATCTTTTTAACTTATATCGCAACGCATCGTTGTCAATATTTGCTTAAAGCCAGCTTTTTCATAAGCTCTGATTGCTGCTTCATTTTCAGAATAAACTTCCAATCTAACCTCAGTTATTCCCTGAGATAAAATCCAATTTTTAAGATCATTAAGCAATAGATTATTAAGACCATTTCCTCTAAATTCCGGACTTACATACATGAAACCAAGATATCCGAACGATTCAAATTTTTGATACGGTTTTGCTGATCGGATCTGGGCATATCCACAACCGATAATTTGTTGTTTATAGTCGATAACCAGAAGTTCTGATTTCTCATCAGAGATAAATTCTTCTATGTTATAATAAAATATTTCACCCTCTTTAAGTGTTGGGTCAAATGGTCGTTCTGCTGCAACCAGGAACTGAAGAAATTCTGCCAATTGAGGTAAATCAGAAGTTGTTCCACGTCTTATTGATATATCTTTCTTATTTACATCCATATTTCAAATATAAGAAAACTACATTTATTATTATTTTATCTCTACAAACAAAGATATTATAAAGGCTAAAATTCCAAATGTTATAAGTATCACAACTCTATAGTATTTGGAATTATAATATCTATTAAATACTGTATCATTTGGTTTTTTCTTAATATCTACTAAAGTGTAAATTATAAACGTAATTCCCATTATATAATAGGCGTACATCATATATTTTAATTTTTATTTTTCATCTCATTCATAATTTGCATAAGAATTGAGACACTCATATTGGCGGGGAGTGGGGCAAAAACCACATTTTTACATTACAACAAATTATCGATACATCAATAAATAACACATAAATGCTATATATAACATTAAACAAATAAAAGAAGCATTAATCAGTCCATTACAAAAAAACCAAAATTTGCTTTTATCTATTGCAGTTCTTTTAAACGTTAATATATAAAGTGAAATTATATTTAGTAAAGTTGATCCAATAAACAATGTTACTGTTATTCCGTCAAATTTCATTGAAGGAATAAATATTAGTAAAGTGATTACTGAAAAAATATGTGAAAAATAAATTGTCTTTATCATTGGTTTATGATATTTCTTTTTTGATCTCATTTTAAACAAATATAATTGAAAAACGGAAACCTCATAAAGTCTCAGACTTTAAACTAAACTATTCCATATTATGTCCGAATGTAAATTTGATAACGAATCCCAATTTAAGTATAAGAAATTTAATAGTTATAAACTTAATTTTAAGTCTATTAATTAAATATCTAAATCATGGAAAATTCAAACAATTACAGCAGCGAAGATCTTAAAAGATGTCCATATCACAGCCAGCAAAATAACACCACTAATAATGATGAACGTGAAAATGCCAACACGGGAGATTGGGATGACGAGCGAGATGAAGAAGGAACCGATCCTAACCGTTATGATCCTGAGCAATTTGAAGAAGGCGGAAACGATAATTCAGGAGGTGCAGGAAGCACCGGAAGCGCGGCCACGAACAGTTAATTAATGAAATCGCGATCTAAAAGAAATGCATATCCCGAAACAAAAAATGCGCAAAAGATATTTTGCGCATTTTTTGTTTAAAGAGAAATCATTTTTATACGAAGTTTTTTACTCCATCAAAAACACAACCAATCCCCTGGCTCCATGCGCACCCAAAACCAAAGACTGCTCAATATCGGCAGTCTTAGAAGGTCCAGCAATAAAAGTTCCGAAACCATATTCCTGGTTTCCAATTCTGTCGTAAGCCTGGTGCATTGTCGGAATCAAGTCATTTTTATTTACTATAATAGCCAGATATTGAGTTATAAAAGGTGCCACACGTTGTCCTAAAATGTCATCTGTTACCCAAAGTGCGCTATTTTCGGCTACTCCAAAATGGGCTTTTATAACCGTTAATTCAACATCTTTAAGCGAATGCGGATCGTCATTTTTCCAATCTAAAACAGCGATTTCAGAAAGCTCCGGAATTGTCGTTATAATTCGTTTTTCGAGTGGATAATTGTTCTTTATATAAACTAATATTTCATCATAATTGGCTACTTCAATAGGATTTCCGCCAATGTTTTTTAATACCGTTTTATAAGCTTCCAACACATCAAACTGTTCTGAACCCAATACATTTAAATCAGGTAATTCAGCAGTTAGATTCGGTTGACTTTGTTTTATTTTATTTAAAATTTCAGCTTTACTACTCATCTTTTTTAGCTTTAGATTCCCTTGAATTTTTCTTGTACCATTCTCTAAAAGATTCCTCCGGAACGTCTGGCATTTCGCGTTGATCGTACCATTTGTTCATTTTATTGTTCACCAATCCCGGAATATTTTTCATTACAAATCTTCCTGATTTTCCAGCTAAATTAAATACCGTTGGATTTGCCAAAACTGTTGCCATGGTTTTCATCGCAATAGTTTTTGAAGTTGGCGTATGACCTTCCTTCACCAAAACCTGACGCCATTTATACAATTGATCGTGAATATCAATTTTCACCGGACATACGTTTGTGCAGGAACCACAAAGTGTACTTGCAAAAGGTAAATCGGCATTTTTGCTCATGTCTAAATTAGGCGCTAAAATAGAACCAATTGGTCCTGCCACCGCATTATGATAACTATGTCCGCCACTTCTTCTGTACACCGGACACGTATTCATACAAGCACCACAACGAATACATTTTAGAGAGTTTCTAAAATCGGGTCTTCCTAACTGTGTGCTTCTGCCGTTATCGACAATGACAATATGAATTTCTTTACCGTCTCTTGGTTTTTTAAAATGGCTTGAAAAAGTAGTAATCGGTTGTCCTGTAGCGCTTCTGGCTAATAATCTCAGAAAAACACCTAAATGTTTGCGTTGTGGAATCAGTTTTTCGAATCCCATACACGCAATGTGTACATCGGCTAAATGGGCACCCATATCAGCATTTCCTTCGTTGGTACAAACTACAAATTCGCCAGTTTCGGCAATCGCAAAGTTGACTCCGGTTAAAGCGGCTTTACGTGTTAAAAACGTATCACGAAGTTCACGTCTCGCCGATTCGGTTAAATATTGAGGATCAAAATTTCCTTTTTCGGTTCCTAAATGTTCATGAAAAGTTTCACTTACATCTTCTTTTTTAAGGTGAATTGCCGGCAATACAATATGGCTTGGCGGTTCTTTACGGAGCTGAACAATATATTCTCCTAAATCAGAATCGATAACTTCGATGCCTTTATCTGCTAAATAATCATTCAGATGACATTCTTCTGTAAGCATTGATTTTGATTTCACCATTTGCTTTACATCATGCTTTTGCAAAATCGAATGCACAATTTCATTATGTTCTTTTGCATCGGCAGCCCAATGCACAATGATTCCGTTTTTCTGAGCATTTGCTTCAAAATCACTTAAATAATCGTGCATATTTGCCAGCACGTTATTTTTGATTTGAGAAGCGGTTTCACGAAGCAATTCCCAATCCTGAATCTGATGTGCCGATTTATCTCGTTTTTCACGAACAAACCAAAGCGTTTCATCATGCCAGTTTACCCTTTCTACATCTTTATTAAAACGCGTTGCGGCTTCGCTGTGTTCTATTGTTTTTTTTGAAGACATCTTTTTATACTTTACTATAAAACTGTGGGTTTTATAATTAATTTTTATTCTCGAAATTCAACACGTTTTCATGAATATTTTCATTTCCCTGAATCGCATCTGCATGGATATTCTTCAGAAATATATTTTCTACAGGAAGTTCTTTCTGACCTAAAATTCTCGAAATAAACTTCACATTTGTTGCTTTTATATTCTCCAGATACACATTTTTTATCGGAGTTAATTTGCGTTCAATCGTCGGAACCAAGTCACGCCATTGATATAAAACATCGGTCTCAATTCCCAAAATTCCTGCATCAATTTTACCTGATGTGATATTCGTCATATGAATATTGTTCACGAATCCGCCTCTTCTTTCATTTGTTTTTATGTATAAAAGATGATTCAGTTTTGCTCCGTCCACGACAGTACAATTATCAATAAAAACATTTTCTATTCCACCAGATAGTTCACTTCCGATGGCTACTAATTGATGCCCGTTTTTTACGGTACAATTGCGCATTACAATGTTTTTTGAAGGCGTATGCAAATTCCAGGCATCGATACCACATCCCGACTTAATTGCAATAGCATCATCGCCCTGATCAAAAACACAATTTTCGATCAATACATTTTGAGACATTTCAGGATCAACACCATCATTATTATGTCCGTGAGCATACACCTGAAGGTTTCTGATTACGACATCTTTTGATAAAAACGGATGAATTGTCCAAAACGGACTATTAGTTATCTTAACACCATCCATTAAAACATTTTGGCAACGATTGAACTGAATAAAATGAGGACGCAAATTTGCCGTATCATTTACCATTTGTCTTTCTTCTACAGGTTTTTTATAAGAAGCCAGATAATATAATCTTTTCAGGCTTTCCATATGCGCTTTTGGACGTGCGAACCATTTGGTCCAAATATCCATTTTAGCTTTCAACTCGCCTTCGCCTGTAATGGCAATATTTTTACATTTATAAGCATAAATCAACGGCGAATAATTATAACATTCATATCCTTCCCAAGTTGAACGAACTGCAGGCAGATAATCTTTTGGATCTTCTGAAAAAAGCAAAACAGCGCCTTTATTCAAATGTAAATTTACATTGCTTTTAAAGTGGATTTTCTTGGTTAGCCACTCTCCTTCCGGAATTACAACTGTTCCTCCGCCGGCTTTATTGGCTTTTGCAATCGCTTTATTGATAGCTTCTGACGTTTTTTCTTTATCACCTTTAACAGCTCCAAAATCAACAATAGAGAATTCTTCGCATTTGCTAAAATCAGGGATTTTTATAACCGGCATTTCAAAAGGAGCTTTCACTACAACTTCTTGCAAAGTCACGCCAGACTTGTCTTTTTTAAAGGATAAAAAAACAAGCGAGAGGACTAATGCAAAACAAAGCGTTATTTTTTTCATGATTACTTTTTAAATGACCGCTGATTTTGCGGATTTGAACTAGTGTACACGGATTTATTTTTAATATGTTTTAGACAAAATAGGGATTAAAAACCTGTGCTAATCAGTTTAAATCCGTTTAATCCGTGGGCATTTTTTATACCAACGTATTTAATATTTCAGCAATATGTATCGTTTTTACCTTGCTTTTTTGTCTTTTCAGAATTCCTTCTAAATGCATTAGGCAAGACATATCTCCTCCTGTAATGAAATCAACATTATGATTTTCATGATCTTTAATTCGGTCTTGTCCCATTTTGACTGAAACCGCTTCTTCGGTCACACAAAATGTACCTCCAAATCCACAACATTCATCTTTTCTGGTTAAAGAAACCAAATCGAGTCCTTTTATATTATGCAGTAATTGTTCCGGTTTCGAGAAAAAGGGTGCATTTAATTCGGTCATCTGCGAAAGCTTTAAACCACGTTGTCCGTGGCAGCTGGTATGCATTCCGACTCTGTATGGAAAGTTTCCGTCTATATGATCTACTTTCAGAATATCAGTAATAAACTCTGTTAATTCGAAAACCTTTTTTCGCATTTCAGTCGCTACTTCTTCGTTTTTTTCGTCATGCAAATGATCTTTCACATGTAAAACACAACTTCCTGAAGGGCAAACGATATAATCAAAACCAGTAAAATTGGCTATAAAATTGGCATCGCAGCCTTTCGTTAAATATTGATAACCGCTGTTTGCCATTGGTTGTCCGCAACAGGTTTGTCCCATCGGAAAATGAACATCACAGCCTAATTTTTGTAAAAGTTCATAGGTTGCAATACCAACTTTTGGATAAAACTGGTCGACGTAACACGGTATAAATAATCCGATTTTCATATTCTTGGTAATTTTTCTTAAAACATATAAAAGTAAATATTTATAAGTTTTAAATGGTTTTTCACTCAGATTTAGAAAGATTTAAGCAGATGTACGCAGATTATTATCCAATTATATCTGCTAAATCTGTAAAATCTGCGTGAAATATTTTATTATCTTTTAGGTTATTAATGCTTATAAAACTTCAAATCAATTAAATCGTTCTGAATTGGTTTTGGATTCCAGTTTTGATGAATTGCCAATGCAGCTCCCAAGGCACTTGCCTGCGCCATTGATGCGGCATACACTTCTACATCAGGATAAGCTTCTGCTAATAAATTCATGAAAATTGAATTTTTACTGAATCCTCCATCAACAAAAATTTTCTTTACAGGGCTGTTATGAATCACTAAATTAGTCGAAAAAACCTGTTGTTCAACAAGATCCAGCATCAACTGATGGTATGCAATTTCATAATTTTTAAAAGTATTCAGATCTCTTTTTTGAAATGGACATTCTTTAAGAATATCAAAATCATATTTCTTTGGATAAACAATCTGGAAATTTAATGCTCTTAAATTTGATACTGTTTTTTTATCAAAATAAACATCTTTAAAAGTATCAAACGGCACATTAAAATGCTCTGCCAGTCTTTTGGCTTGTATTTCATGTTCGTTACCTGAAAATAAACGGGCTGCTTTAACAGGCTTCTCCGTATATTGCATATAACACAAACAATCGTATTTTAATTCTTCAAAAGTTAAAGGTCTGTTATTAAAAGGATTCAATGAAATACTCCAGGTTCCTGTTGATAATAAAACAAAAGGTTCTGTAAAGTTGATCGTGTACGGAATTATTGCTGACGAACTATCATGCAAACCTACTCC
Source organism: Flavobacterium sp. GW821-FHT11G01 (assembly GCF_058808175.1). Classification (NCBI taxonomy): domain Bacteria; kingdom Pseudomonadati; phylum Bacteroidota; class Flavobacteriia; order Flavobacteriales; family Flavobacteriaceae; genus Flavobacterium; species Flavobacterium sp. GW821-FHT11G01. The sequence continues at coordinate 321,256 of NZ_JBXARK010000007.1, forward strand.
AACAGCCAAACCGTCTTCTTTTTTGATGATATCTTTTCCAAAATGAAGCGGTGGAATCTTATCAATTATCTCTTCTTTTTTCAGCCATTTATGATACTTCATCTTTTTAAAATTCCAAAGATTCGTATGACATCCAATACTCGTAATATCAGAATAGGCTTCGCCAGTTAAAAGAAAACTTAGGTATTGCGGCAAATGCAGGCAATATTTAACCTTATCAAAAAGTTCCGGTCTTTCTTCTTTTAGCCTGTAAATCTGCATTCCGGAATTAAGGCTTCCTAAAACAGGAGAAGCTGTTTTTACTGCAAAAACTTCTTCTCCTTTATATTTATTATAAAATCCCTGCTTTAATTCCTCCGGATAATCTTTTAGATAATTATACAAAGGCGTCAAACTTTTGCCATTTTCATCGATATAAACAAAACTAGCTCCGTAAGTGCTGAAATTTATTGCTTTTAAAACATAGTTTGTCAGATTTTTTATTTCTGATAAACATTCAAATATCCAGTTTTTGAGTAAGTCAATATCCTCGCAAGGAAAACCGTCTTCATCTACAGTTTCATCAAAATTTACTGATTTTTCCCAAACAATTCTATAATTTTCATCAAATAAAAATACTTTTTTGTTTGTTTTGCCGATATCAAAAATTGCAACTACATTCATTTAGTTAATTGTAAATTGTGAATTCTAAATTGTGAATTATGATTTTGTCCGAAGAATAAAATGTTATTAAGCCAGGTCTTTTTGTCGTGACATTAAACAATCAATATAATCAACAATTGTTTATTAACTTATAACTCATAATTCATAACTCATAATTATTATAATCCTGTAGCTATTGTTTTTAATCCTCTTTCTCCAATTAGATTTTTTCTAACATCAAGACCACGATATAATGCAACCGGATTTAATGCTGCACCAGAACGTAAACGAGCTTCAGCAACTAAAGCGCGAACATCTGTACGGAAAGCATTTTGCAGGATTTCCTGTGCTTTTACTACGTCATTTTCATCTTGTGCAGTTTCTAATGCCTTTCTATCAACTAAAAGAGCCTGAGCATAAGCAATCATAATCGCTTCAACTGATTGTAATAAATCTTCCAATGGATCTTTTATGTTGTGAGAAGCATCGATCATCCAGCCTAAATCTTTAGCGTGATTCATTCCTCTTGCATCCATACCCTCAACCAATTCGTTGAAAATCAAGAACAATTGGTATGGTTTTAAAGCTCCAGCCGTTAAATCGTCGTCTCCATATTTTGAATCATTAAAGTGGAAACCACCTAATTTTCCTTCCATTAATAATAAAGAAACAATTTGCTCGATATTAGCATTTGGCAAATGGTGTCCTAAATCAACTAATGTCTGTGCTTTGTCTCCTAATTTTTTTACATAAGAATAAGATTGTCCCCAATCTGCAACGGTAGTAGAATAAAAGTTAGGTTCAGCACATTTGTATTCTAAAAATAATTTCCAGTTTGAAGGCAATGCAGCATAGATTTCTTCTAAACTTTCTAATGTATTTTGATAAGCACGACGGAAATTTAATTGTCCCGGAAAAGAAGATCCATCCGCCAACCAAACGGTCAACGATTCTGAGCCTAAAGCAATTCCTTGTTGAATGACTTCAATATTATGAGCAATTGCCTGTTTGCGAACTGCTTTATTTACATTTTGTAATGATCCGAATTTATAGGTGTAATCCTGACTTGTCTGATCCTGAAAAGTATTAGAGTTTACAGCATCAAACTTTAAGTTATGTTGTGCTGCCAAAGCTTTGATCGCATTATGATCTGTTGGAATATCCCACGGAATATGTAACGAAATCGCTCCGGAAGCATTGTTTAAAGCATGAAGCAAACCTACATCTTCGATTTTTTCTTCTAAAGAACGTGGTTCTCCTCCTCCAGGAAAACGTCCGAATCTTGTTCCTCCTGTTCCTAAAGCCCAAGATGGAATTGCGATTTGAAAATCGATTAATTTTTGAATAATTGATTCTGTTTCACCAATTTCTGATGCTGTAAAAGCAAATTTATTTTGGTGTTTTTTTAATAACTCATCATTATGAGATTCTATTTTGTTTGCTCCAATTAACATATTCTTTTTCTTTTAATGGAATTACAATCGATAAATATATACAATGCATTCCTGTTTAACTAACCTATTTTATGCAATCTTGTTTGTTTAATAATTTCTTCATCTAAAAAAAATCTAACGTCCGAGGGCTGTCGGACGTTAAATTCACAAAAAACCACTTTTGCTTAAACAAACTTAAAAAAAACTATTTTT
>NZ_JBXARK010000008.1:0-145698 GCF_058808175.1 Flavobacterium sp. GW821-FHT11G01
GACTCCCCTAGCCCCGATGGGAGGGAAAATCCTTTCTTGCCGGGGTTCGGCAAGAAAGATTGGAAGGAACAGCGGGATCAGCTCCTGATTAAAATCTAAATCATAATGATCAAAATTCCAAAACTCGTATTAGAGGAAGATTTATTGCTCTTATATATTATAGTATGTTTTCTACTTATGTATATATGTATAAAAAATAAACCCGACAGATTTTGAAAACTTGTCGGGTTTGGAATCGTTATATACTAAACAATTAATCGAAACGAATTGCTTTTACTGGCGAGATCCTGGTTATGATATAGGAAGGAATTAATAATACCAGGAAACAAACCGTAACTGTTAGCAAATTCAGAAGTATTATATAACCCCAGTTTATGTATACTGGCGCTACGTTGACATAATAGTTTTCGGGGTTTAAATGAATGACTCCGAATTGTTGTTGAATTAGCAATAATGAAATACCAATTAAGTTACCCCAGAAGAGCCCTCTTACAATAAGGTAAAATGCATTGTACAAAAATATTTTACGAACTGTCCAGTTATTTGCTCCCAACGCTTTTAGAATACCGATCATTTGGGTACGCTCCAAGATAAGAACCAATAATGCCACAACCATATTTATTGTTGCCACTAATATCATAACAGCAAGAATGACGATTATATTAAAATCGAAAAGCTGAAGCCAGTCAAAAATGTAACTGTATTTTTCGATTATTGTTTTTGTATCAAGATTTGATGATGTTTGATCATAGATTTGATCGCCTGTTGTTTTAATGGTATTAAAATCTTTTACAAAAACTTCGAAGGCGCCAATTTGATCCAGAGTCCACTTATTTATTCTTTGAATGTGACGAATATCTCCTATTATATATGTAGCATCGAAATTTTGAAAACCTGAATTAAAAATCCCTGTAATTTTAAATCGACGACTATTTGGCATTTTGCCTTGCTCTTCTTTTATAAAGAAGGTATTGAATTGATCACCTACTTTTAAATTTAGACGATCAGCAAGAAATCTTGAAATTATGACTTCTTCATTCAGCTCTTTAGTAAAATCAGGCAATTTCCCTTCAACTAAATATTCTTTTATATTATTCCAATCGTAATCTGCACCAACTCCTTTGAAAATAATTCCTTCAAAAGCATTTTCGGTTCTAATGATTCCGGCCTTACTTGCGATCGCCTGGATATGCTTTACTTCGGGGACTGATTTAAAATTGGGATAAAAATCTTGTTTTTTAGAAATAGGAATTAAAGTTACTTCAGAATTATTATTGTCATAATTCGAAATAATAACCTGTCCATTGAAAGCTGAAACTTTGTCGCGTATTTTTTGTTGCAAGCCAATTCCGGTTGCAACAGAAACCAGCATCATAATAATACCAATAGCAATAGCGGAAATGGCAATTTTGATAATCGGCGCCGAAATACTGCTTTTATAATCTTTGGCAGTAATTAGTCTTTTGGCTATAAAATATTCTAAATTCAATTTATGACGTCTGATTAATGATTATTTCTTTATTTGATTTCACTTCTGTCCAAAAATACACTTTAAAAAGCAAAAAAGAATTGTTCGAAAAACAATTACAATATTTAAACTCTAAAGTGGCAGCTTCTTTTTCATTTCTTCTACTATATTATATGCTGCAGGACAAATGGCTACATTTTTTAGCGTAAGGTCAGCAATCTGATGAAACTTTTTACGATCGGTATGAGGAAATTCTCTACATGCTTTTGGGCGTACATCGTAAATCATACAATAATTTTCACTGTCCAGAAAAGTACAAGGAACACTTTTCAGGACGTAATCTTTATCTTCATCAATACGGAGATATTGATCAATAAATTGCTGTGGTTTTTGTCTGAAAGATTTTGAAATTCTTTCAATATCAGCCAAAGTAAACAACGGCCCGGTTGTTTTACAACAATTGGCACATTGTAAACAATCCGTTTTTTTAAATTCCGCATCATGCAAATCCTGCATGACGTAATCTAAATTCTTTGGCTGCTTCTTTTTCAGCTTATCAAAATACTTTTTGTTTTCGATATGCTTATCTTTGGCTAACTTATTTAAGTTATTTAAAATTTGTTTCAAGTTTAAAATTTAAAGTTGATCTGCAAAATTAAACAACTTTGAACTTGAAACCTTAAACTTTGAACTAAATTACCATGAAAGATCTTTTTGGAAAAGCGATGTACGATTTTCAGACCAATAATTCACCTGAAGATATAATAACAGAAACTTCTATTTCTGAAGAAGATGAGATGAGTGTCGATTATCTATTTCGGTCTTATAATGAAATGCCTAAACTGGAACAAAAAGCACTACAATTAGCTTTTGGAAAAACCTTAGATGTAGGTTGCGGAGCCGGAAGCCACAGCTTATCACTACAAAATGATCGTAATTTAGATGTTACTTCTATCGATATTTCAGAAAAAGCAATAGCAACCTGTAAACTTCGTGGTGTTAAAAATGCAAAAGTTCAGAATATATTAGACTTTGAAGTAGAGAAATTCGATACCGTTATATTATTAATGAACGGAGTTGGAATTTTTGGAAAACTAGATAACTGTAATAAATATTTATCAAAATTAAAGTCACTTTTAAATCCTGGAGGTCAAATTTTATTAGACAGTTCTGATATTATCTATATGTTTGATGAGGATGAAGATGGCGGAAAATGGATTCCGTCGAATAACGATTACTACGGCGAACTAGTATTTAATATTTCTTACAAAGGAGAAAAAGAAGAGCCTTTTGATTGGTTATATCTTGATTATAATACATTACAAAATGCTGCCGTTGCAAATGGATTAAAATGTGAGCTTATTTTAGAAGGCGAACATTATGATTATTTAGCGAGACTTTCGATATAAAAACATTATTACAATATTATGGAAGAATTAGATTTAGAGAAATTAAAATTTCCGATTGGAAAATTTGAGGCACCGAAAGCCTATACGTCCGAATATATTTCAGATCGAATTGACGAAATAGTATCTTTTCCTGAAAGACTAAGAAAAGTAACGCTTCATTTAACTGATGAACAATTGGATACACCTTATCGCCCGGGCGGATGGACGGTTCGTCAAGTCGTTCATCATTGCGCCGAAAGCCATATGAATTGTTTCATACGAATTAAATGGGCCTTGACTGAAAATAATCCTGTTATAAAAGCGTACGATGAAACTTTATGGTCTGAACTACCCGATAATTTAAAAATGCCTATTCAACCCACATTAAATTTACTGGAAGGGCTACATTACCGATTGACGTTTATAATGAAAAATTTATCAGAAGCTGATTTAGATAAATCCTTTATACATCCGGAAAATATTTCAGAATATCGAATTAAACAACTTATAGGAACTTATGCCTGGCATGGAAACCATCATTTGACCCATATTACTAATTTAAAAAAATATAAAAACTGGAAATAAAGAAGGTTGTTTCTTTTTTACACAGCGTATACAAATTACCACAAACAAAAAATCTCTTCAGCTGAAGAGATTTTTTTATTCTATTTATGGAATATTCAAATATTTATGAGTTTGAAGCGAAACTCTCCATTTTGGATTATTCATTACATAATCAACAATTAAAGGAGTCATTTCTTCTTTTTTACTCCATTCTGGCTGAAGAAACAAAATTGCATTATCATTTACTAATTCTGCTTGCTCTTCTGCAAAGATAAAATCATGTTTATTGTAAATAATTACTTTTAATTCGTGCGCATTATCATATACGGTTTGAGTAGGCAATTTATTTTTCTTCGGCGAAAGACAAATCCAATCCCATGTTCCTGAAAGCGGATATGCGCCGGAAGTTTCAATATGAACTTTTAAATTTTTATCTTTTAATTGTTGAGTTAACAAACTCATATCCCAGGTTAAAGGCTCTCCACCTGTAATTACAACGGTATCGGCATAACTTGAAGCATTCTTTACAATTAAATCAACACTTGTTGGCGGATGTAATTCAGCATTCCAACTTTCCTTCACATCACACCAGTGACAACCTACATCGCATCCTCCAATTCTAATAAAATATGCTGCTGTACCTGTATGAAAACCTTCTCCCTGAATGGTATAAAATTCTTCCATCAAAGGCAACATCGCTCCTTTATTAACTTCTAATTGTATTTCTTTTGATAACATTATTTTATTTTAAAGTGCAAAGATAGTCAATTAAATACGGAACAAAAAAAACCGACAGTTCAAAGGAACTGCCGGTTTTATATTTAATCAAATAAACTTTCTTATTTTAAAGCTTTCACAGATTGAGCAGCATAAGCATTAGTTGGATCTAAAACTAAACTTTTATTGAAATATTCAATAGCTTTTGCTTTGTCAGTGTTAGCATAAGCAGCACCAATTGAATTATAAGATTCCACAACTTTTTTAACTGTTGCAGGTTTTGCTAATTCTTCAGCACCTTTTGCAGTTGTTTTGTTAATATACTCTTGGTAGTTTTTGATAATTAAATCATCTTTCTCCAATAAGTTATTGATTCTTCCTTTGTATAAGTAAGCCTCATCATAAGTTGGAGAAGCAACCAATACTCTATCAAAAGCAGCATCAGCTTTAGCCAAACCAGCAGCATCCATAGCTGTTTTTTCTTTATTTGCATTTGCATAGTAAAGAGAAATACCATAGTATACATTATCATTTAGATAATTTTTTTGCTCTGTATTTGTAGTGCTCAATTCATAGATTGCAGCAGCTTGATTGTATTGTTTTTTAGTAAACAATTCTTTACCGAAATCACCAAGATCTTCAACAGCTAAAGGTTCTACAGCAACTGCTTTTTTGATTTCAGCTAAACCAGCTTCAAAAGCAGCAGGATCAACTACACCAGCAGCATCAGTTCCTTTTTTAATTTTAGCAAATCCTAAGTACAAATTATCTTTTGCGATAACTTTATTAGAAGGCACTTTCATGTAATCTTCTAAAGATTTAATTGCCACATCATAATTACCATTTTCGTAAGCTGAATATCCTAAATATCTGTAAATTCTAGGATTAACTTTATCTAACTCGATCATTTTATTTGCTTCTTTTTCAAGAGCTTTATAATCTTCAACTAAGATCAAGAAATCAGCATGACGCATTCTAGAGTTCATAGAATAATCCGTTAAACTCAAGTATTTTTCGTAATTCTGAATTGCTTTTTGATAATTTACCTGTCTTGTAGAAGGTTTATTTCTAGCCCATTTATAATACGTTTCAGCCAACTCTCTGTAAACTGGTCCGTAATTAGCATCAATAGCAATAACTTCATTGAAAGATTTAATTGCTTCATCATAAGATTTAGCACCTTTTAATAAAACTCCTAATTGCATTTTTGCTCTTAAAAGCGTTGGATCAGCAGTAAATGCATCACGATATGCTTTATATGCATCATTTTGGTTGTTTGCTCCGTAATAAGCATCACCAATTGCCAAAAGTGCAGTTGCGTTTTGAGGCTCCAATAATAAAGCTTTCTTTAAACTAGCAATAGCATTTGTATAATCAGGATTTGTAGAATTCATATAAGCTCTACCAATGTAAATAAATTCATTTACATCTTTACGCTTCATATCTTTTGTAGCTAAACCAAAATTTGCCTGAGCTGATGCTGTATTTTTTGAATCAAGGTCCAATTGACCTAAACCAATATAATTTAAGTTTTTCTTGTCAGCAGCTTCTAAACCATTTAAGTAATAAATTTTAGCAGAATCAACAATAGTTTGATTAAGGTAAACATTACCCAATACAAAGTTAGCTTCACCATCAGAAGGTTTAGCTTTGATGATTGATTTCAGCAAGGATTTAGCTTTCTCAAATTGTTCAGCGTCAATTGCCTTTTTGGCCTGGTTTATATCTTGCGCTTTTGCAACAGAAGCTGAAGCAACTAAGGCAAGACTAAAAATTTTAAATTTATTCATCTTTATTGTAATTAATTTATTCTTTGTCGTTAATAATTTCATTCCTAATTTTAAGTTTTCTTCCCGGAGTTCTGACTGGCATTAATCCCGATTTTAATACAATTCTCTGTCCAATGTCACCCGCAACGAATGATGCAAACCCCATTCCTAATCCAGAATAACCCTGACAATTTATAATAAACAAATCACGTGCCAAAGGATATTTCTTTAATGCAATGTCAGTTTGACTTGGATCATAATACTTATCACCATTTAAACCTTTCACGCTTAATATGTTGATTTTTTTAATTGTTTCAATCATATTTGGCGAAGGCTGAGATAACCAATTAACACCAACTATCCCAATCATTCCATCATTCTCCGAAACAAACTTAATCACTTCTTCATTGGTTTTAAAAGAAAAAACACCAGTAGTCGGAATGTCTTTTACTTTTGCCAGTTCTTTCATGTAGCGAACTGTGCTTGAGTTTGGATTATCAAAAACAAGCCCCTTAATTCTTCCATCTGGTTTACCTTGCATTAAATCCAGTACAGTTTTCAACGCAATTAATGTATCATTATTGTTCCTGTTCGAAATTAAAGCAATTGCATCAGTTGCAAATGGCGTAACCCTTGGCTTGATCTTACTTTTTTCAAATCTTTGCAATTCTTCCTTAGTCAAATTTCTGGTGGTAACAACAACTTCAGTCTTCTGATTTAATAAATCGTTTATAACCTCTGCTTCAGATTTTGCTTTAACTCCTATTTTTGCATCATAGTAAGTTCCTTCAAAAACAGCAACCTGATCATCCACTATTGGCTTAACCGTTTCATCTACCGTAATATCAATAGAACCTTTTAGAATTGTTTCCTTATCTGATTCGTTCTTGCTTTTTTGGTTGCACATGGCAAACAAAAAAACAAAAACTACCAAACCGAAAACTCTACTATATTTTAACATATTTACTCTGCGTTTGAATTAATTAATCTTAGAAAACGGATTGCTGAATAAACGATCAGCAAACCACCAAAAGCATATCTGTATTTAGGTTCCATATCTAATGGCAATTTCTTCCAGAACATAATCATTAAACCCAGCACAAGATATATTAAAAAAAACAGTATTCCTAAAACAAGAAGAAATCGCTCTTTGAGCGATTTCTTCTGAATATTATTAAGCATATCTTTTAACATTATTCTGCAGATTGAATAGTAATAGGAAGAGAGTAAAGTACTCTAACTTTTTTACCATTTTGCTCGCCAGGAGTCCATTTTGGACATTTTTTAAGAACACGAATTGCTTCTGCTCCTGTACCGTAACCGATATCCCTTAAAACTTTAATGTCGGTTAATGAACCGTCTTTTTCAACTACAAACGTAACGTAAACTTTACCTTTTAAACCTTCTTCTTCCGGAGTCTTATAATTGTTTCCTACGAATTTGTAGAATTTCTCAATTCCTCCTGGGAAATCTGGTTTTACTTCGATACCAGCAGTGTTATATACTTGGTTATCTTCTTCTACTACTGCAGCAGTTCCAGTACCTACTGGCTCATCAACAGTTAAAACTGCATCCGGATCTCCTTTAATAGTTTCAGCACCAACCTTTTTATCTTTAAGATCCTCAATTTTCGGAGGCTCTTCTGTAACTTCTTCTGCCTTTGCAACCACAGGTTTTGTAAACTTCACCTGATCCACTTTTGGTGGCGGTGGCGGTGGTGGCGGTTGGTTAGGTTTTACTTCCTCTTTTTTAGGAGGCAGTTTTACTGTCGCGATCTTAACATTGTTATCTACTTCATCTTCACCAGAGTCTGGTAAAAAACTAGCAATAAGAGGAGCTGCAACAGCAAAGCTAAAAATGATCGAACCTATGATAAGCGCTTTTACCGTAGTTTTATTGTTCGATTTTCTTAACTCATATGCACCATATATCTTATTACGTCCTTCGAATACGATATCAAGCCACGTGTTTTTAATTATATCTAATTTCATTTTCTTGATTATTAGGATGTTAAAATAAGATAAATCTTACTTTTTCTCTACCAATTTATTTTCTTCTGGTGTAAACTCAGGAACAATAGCATAAGTTTTAACTCCACTAATAGCCATTTCATCCAAAATATCAACTAAATTACGGTAATTTGATTTTTTAGTTGGCTTAATAATAACGATGATCCCGCTTTTAGGTTTCCCTATCGAAACAGCATATTCTGTAGCTAATTTCTTTCGTTTAAGAAGTTCTCTACGAATACCATCTTTACCATAGGCAATATCTTTTGGCCCAACTTTAGGAGCAGACAATAATCCCATATAATAAGTTAACTTATTATTTTCACCTAATATCACAGTCATAGTAAGATTTTCATCTACCTTGGTGTCTTTAGTATCTTTCTCATTAGGATCTTTATCCGGCAGAGACAAATCCATCGATTGAGGTTTTGACAACGATGTGGTTAGCATAAAGAACGTGATCAACAAGAATGCCAAATCCACCATTGCCGTTAAATCGACTTTAGAATTTTGCTTTTTACTTCTTACTTTGCCACCTTTTCCACCACCACCGTCGCCGGTATTTAATTCAGCCATTTTAGTGTATCTTTTTTAATTAAAAGTCTTTTCCTCTCGTCCCTGTAACTAAGTTAAAGGAGTTGATTTTCTGATCTTGTAAAATATCCATGATCTTTTTGATCTGTGGATATTGTTCTTTCGCATCACCTTTTATTGCAATTTGCAATTCTTTATCATCAAGGTCAATCGCAGCTCTTCTTGAAACTAAAAGCCATTCTTTTAATTGATTGTCTAAAGAATCGATTGGAATTCCAGGTTGATCCGCTTTCACTCTGTCAGCTGCTTTCATAGCAATGATTTGCTTTAAATTTGCAACAGGCACACCGAAGTCATCCATTAAAGCAAATTTAGTTTTATCATCTTCTGAAAAAGTCACGCCGAATTTTGCACCCATTCCTTCAAGAGTTTTTTTACGAATCTCTCTACCTTTTAGGTCGAAAAACACTTTGCTTTTCCCATCTGCACCTTTTCCTACTGTGATAATTGCCAAATCAGTATCTGGTAATTTAAATTCAGCAACAGAAGCAGGCATATCTACAGGAAGTGCTTCAGGCACCTTAGCAGTAGCGGTCAAAATAAAGAACGTAAGCAAAAGGAACGCAACATCACACATGGCAGTCATATCTGTCGATGTTGACTTTTTTTTCATTTTTATTTTAGCCATTCTCTTTTATTTTTATTTTGATATAATTAATCTTAATTATTAATATCAAAAATTAATTATTGTTTCAAACTTCCTCTGAATCTTCTGTAAGTATTTACGATTGTAGTACCAGCCTCATCGATAGAGTAAGTTAAATCATCAATCTTAGCAGTAAAGAAGTTATAAGAAACGATAGCTAAGATAGAAGTAGAGATACCTGTTGCAGTGTTGATAAGTGCCTCAGAAATACCTGTTGCAAGAGCAGCCTGGTCTGGAGTTCCAGCAGAAGCTAACGCACCAAACGCTTTAATCATACCTGATACAGTTCCTAATAATCCTCCTAAAGTTCCTAATGATACTAAAGTAGAGATAATTGTCATGTTTTTTTCTAACATTGGCATTTCTAATGAAGTTGCCTCTTCGATTTCTTTGTGGATTACTTCAGAAGCTTCTTCACTGTTGAAACCTTCTTTTTTAACATCTTGATATTTAATCAAAGCAGATTTAATTGCATTTGCAACTGAACCTTGTTGTTTGTCACATGAAGCAATAGCAGCCTCGATGTTTCCTTCTTTGATACTTCCTTGAACGCTTTTCATGAATTTATCTAAGTTTGCTTTTCCAGCAGCTTTTCCGATAACGATAAATCTTTCAATTGAAAAAACAACAACCATTAAAAACATACCTAATAATACTGGTACAATAAATCCTCCTTTATATACTTGTCCTAATGTATTGATCGGGTGACCTGTTTCTGGATTTCCGCCTTCGAAGTTCGCTGCATCTCCCATGATTACTTTCCAAATAAACACCCCAACTAAAATACACGCTACAATAATGATTCCAGTGATCATTCCTCCTCCATTTGAAGTGCTTTCTTTTTTAACTTTAACGTTTGCCATTTTTTTTAATTTTAATAGTTTTAAATAATTTTTATTTTTTAGTTATATTTAACTTGTAGAGGAGCAAATTTATACGTTTAGTTTAAATAAAAAAACTTTTTTTAATTTTATTGAAGGAAATTTAACGTCAATTTAAAAAATATCTCATTAAATTGCCAACTCTATTTTTTTGATAAAACAAAAAACAGGACGAATTATGGGAAAATTACAACGTTTTAGTAAATATTCAAAGATTCCGTTGATATCTTCTTAAAAAGTTGCGAAATTTTTTTTTATCATATTTTTAATCAAAAAAGGCTTTTTCCTACTAAAATATATATATTGAAATTCTTAAAAAATTAAGCAATATTCTTATAATCATCTAAATTACAAATAAAAACATGAATAAAAAAGATAATTTCATTCAAGATATCAATACAGGATATCTTTCTAAAGGTGACAGTATCATTTTGGGAGGTGCTATGCTGGATGGAGAACCAATTGCTGAGGCTCATGTAAAAATTCCTCTTAAAACCTTAAATCGTCACGGGCTGATTGCCGGGGCAACGGGTACGGGAAAAACTAAAACAATTCAGGTTTTTTCAGAACAATTATCAAACGCGGGAATTCCTGTTTTGATGATGGATATTAAAGGTGATTTTAGTGGTATTGCAAAAGAAGGAAAAGAAGAAGGCTTTATTACGGAGCGTCATGCTAAAATAAACATACCTTATAATGTAGCCTCATTTCCTGTAGAATTAATGTCATTATCAAAACAAGATGGTGTGCGTTTGCGCGCAACAGTTTCTGAATTTGGCCCTGTATTATTTTCACGAATTTTAGATCTTAATGATACTCAGGCTGGCGTTGTTGCTGTAATTTTTAAATATTGCGATGACAATCAAATGCCTTTATTGGATTTAAAAGACATTAAAAAAGTTATCAATTATATTACCGAAGAAGGTAAAGACGAAATCACAGAAAGTTATGGTAAAATCTCAACAGCAACAACCGGAACGATTTTAAGAAAAATCATTGAATTGGAGCAACAAGGCGCCGATTTATTTTTTGGAGAATTGTCTTTTGAAATTGATGATTTAATGCGAATTGACGAAAACGGAAAAGGGTACGTAAACATCATCCGCCTGACGGATATTCAGGACAAACCTAAATTATTCTCTACTTTTATGTTGAGTTTATTGGCCGAGATTTATCAAAAAATGCCTGAAAAAGGAGATGCTGAACAACCTGAATTAGTGATATTTATAGATGAAGCGCATTTAATTTTCAACGAAGCCAGTAAAGTATTATTAGAACAAATAGAAACGATTGTGAAACTAATTCGTTCTAAAGGTATTGGCGTTTATTTTGTAACTCAAAACCCAATGGATGTTCCGAGTGGTGTTTTGGCTCAGTTAGGTTTAAAAATTCAACATGCACTTAGAGCTTTTACGGCAAATGATCGTCAGGCAATTAAAAAAACGGCTGACAATTACCCAACTTCTACCTATTATAAAACAGAAGAATTGCTTACCAGTTTAGGAATTGGAGAAGCTTTGGTTACGGCTTTAAATGAAAAAGGAGTTCCAACTCCGCTTGTTGCCACCATGATGCGCGCACCAGAAAGCCGAATGGATATTTTAACTTCAGCAGAAATCGACGAAATAAACAATAAATCGAAACTGGTTAAAAAATACAACGAAGAAATTGACAGAGAAAGCGCTTACGAATTGCTATGCAAAAAAATCGAAGATGCGACCCAAGCTGCTGCCGAGCAAGAAGAACAAGCTCCAACAAAATCTTCAAAAACGGAACCTAGTACAGCAAGTGTTGTCGGGAAATCGGTTTTGAAAGTGGTAACTAGTGCGACCTTTATAAGAGGCGTTTTTGGCGTATTGTCAAAAATCTTCAAGAAGTAAAAATATTTCACCATAAGTGATATAAGTTAATATAATGCTTTGCGCATAAATCAAAATGAAACTTATATCACTTATGGTGAAAAAAAATTATGCGTTTTGTAGCAATTCCAGAATCTTATTTTCTACTTCTGGGGTGTTCCAAATATTTTCAATATTATCTAGTTTTAAAACTTCTTCCATAATTCCGTTTTGGAAATCTCCAATTGCCAAGGCTTCGGCATACGGACGATCACTAAAAGTTACACGACTATAAAGCGGAATCCATTTATCCGGATGTTTGTCTGAAAATGCTTTTTCAATCTTCTTTTGTAATAAGAATTTCTCATCAGCAGTTTTCGTGCTCATTTCCATGAAATTACGATACGAAAGTTCTGCAATAGCATCAGCATTTGGTTTTCTTGAAATTTGATATTCAGAGAAAATCTTTTTCCAGTCGTTTCCGTATTTTTCAATCATTTCATTTAAAACTGTGATATCTTCAAAACCAGCATTCATTCCTTGTCCGTAAAACGGAACAATCGCGTGACAGGCATCTCCAATTAAAGCAATTTTATCTTCATACGTCCACGGAAAACATTTCATGGTTACCAAAGTACTGGTTGGATTCTTAAAGAAATCTTCAGCCAGCTTTGGAATCACTTCAATCGAATCCGGAAAATTTTTCTCAAAGAAATCTTCGACCATTTTACGGTCTGTAAGCGATTCAAAAGAATTTTCGCCTTCAAAAGGCATAAATAAAGTACAGGTAAAACTTCCATCCAAATTAGGAAGCGCAATCAACATGTATTTACCGCGTGGCCAAATATGAAATGAGTTTTTATCTAATTTATGAGTTCCATTGGCATTGGCCGGAATATTCAATTCTTTGTAACCCATATTCAAAAATTCCTGCGAATAATTGAACATGCTCTGGCGTTGCATTCTATGACGGATTCTTGAAAAAGCACCATCGGCACCAAAAACCATATCATATTTCTTCTCTTCCCACTCGCCTCTTTCGGTTTCACCAATATGTAAAGTTGCGTCACTCAGCGTTACATCCCAGATTTTCTGATCAAACAAAAATTCTGCTCCGGCCTGTTCCGCAAGATCAATCATTTTTCGATTCAGAGTTCCCCTTGAAATCGAATAAATCGATTCGCCTTCCTGTCCGTAGTTCTGAAAATTGAGTTTATCGACCAAATGTATTGCTCGTTTGTCCATCGGAATTGCGATTTCTCGTACCGCATCTCCAACACCAACACCATCAAGCGCTCTCCAGCCCCGATTAGACATTGCCAGATTTATAGAACGGCCCGAAAAATTAATTTTGCGAATATCAGGACTACGATCATAAACATGAACGGCATGACCTGCTTTTTTAAGGTAAATTGCCAACAGCGATCCTACCAATCCAGAACCTACAACGGCAATTTTTAGTGAAGTTTGCATCAAGAAAAATCTAAATATAAGATCGTAAAAATAAGTAATAATTCTACAAGAGCTTAAAAATAAAGGAAATATTTATGATTTAAAAGCTTATTTATCATGGCATGACCCGCAGAAAAAGCGGGTCGGGCTTTCGGCTATATTTTTTATTCCGCTTCTCTCCATAAAAGGATACCGCCTCTATCCCTCATGCAAGACCCGTTTTCATAACAAAATCTCGTTTTTATAAATTTATTAGGAATATGAAAAGGACTATTTTCGCTTTAGGGAATACTGGTGGAAAAATCACGCAAAGTCGCAAAGACGCAAAGTTTTTACGTTTTCCTTTTTAAAATTTCATTTTTTACTTTGCGTCTTCGCGACTTTGCGTGAAAATTATATCGCAATATATTAAAGAACTTAGTTAAGCACCACATAAAACAAAACACAATGAATAGCGAACTATTACAATCAAATATCATTCTGGAAAACGAACGCGTTTTATTACTTCCTTTTGAAAACGAAAGAAACATCGAACTCAAAGAAATCATTTTCGACGATGAAATCTGGAAATATATGGGAATGTATGTACGAACTGAAACTGACTTCGAAAACTACATTAAAAACACTTTAAAACAAAAAGCGGACGGAATTTGTTATCCGTTTTTGATTATTGACAAAGCCACAAACAAAGTTGCCGGAAGCACAAGATATGGTTATCTAAATCACGCAAGTCAAAAATGCGAAATTGGCTGGACTTGGTACGGAAAACAATTTCAGGGAACGGGTTTAAACAAAGCCTGTAAATATGAGTTATTAAATTTTGGTTTTGAAAACATTCAATTTAAAAGAATACAATTCAGCGCTGATTTGGAAAACAAAAAATCACAAAGAGCGATTGAGAAATTAGGTGCAGTTAAAGAAGGAATCTTTAGAAATAATTATGTTGATTCTGAAGGAAAGAGTAAAGATGATGTTTATTATAGTGTTATTTTGGAGGAATGGGAAAGTACGAAAAGAGTATTCTTTCCAGAATTTAGCTAGAAAATATGTTCTGTTATTGTGATTTAAAATGGTAATTTAGCATAGAAATTTTAATCTAAAAATCAGAAAAAATCTACTAATATAATCTCCAAATGAATCTATATTCCGAACATTATGTCAGCAAAAATTGCGAACGGTTCGTGAATAAAATTTGGTGCCTTGACAATAGCATTGGCGAAAGCCTGATCGAAAACAAACTTGTCTTACCAAATGGCTGTTTTAATCTCGCCATTGTTAGCGGAAATGCTATAGAAGTACATACGAGTAAAAATAAATATGTAATGGACGAAGGTTTTTACTTTTGTTCGCAAATGACCAATAAAGTTTTGGTTAATATTCAACCGAAAACTAAAGTCACTATTATTCAATTGCATGCCTGGACACTTTCATTTTTTCCAAAATATGATTTAAACAATTTTACAGATTCTATTATCAAAATCGATTCTACTGAATTGCCTTTTAAAATTGATTCAAAAAGTGATATTTCCGTTTTATTAAACACAATTAATATTTATTTTGAAGAGTTAAATTCGGCACATTCAGTTAAAAACGCAATCGAAAAAATCTGCGAAATCATCAAATTTCACCATGAAGAAATTTCGGTTTCCGAAATTGGTAAAAGTTTAAATGTTTCACAACGAATGCTTCAAATTAAATTTAAATTGGCAACCGGACTTACGATTAAAAAATACATTCAGATTCTGAAATTCCGAAAATCAGTCGATCAAATGGTAAATTCGGATTTAGAAAAACTAAAACTAACTGATGTAGCACTTTACAATCAATATTTTGATCAGTCGCACTTTATAAAACAGTTCAAAGATGTGACGAAAACAACTCCAAAAATGTTCAATTCGGACTTGTATTTTCTTTCAAAAAAAAGATAACATTTCGCATTTATACAATTTTGTGATTGATTGTTGATTTAGTTTTGCAAAATCATCAATCAACAATCAATCACAAAAATGAAAATCAATCCAACATTTCTCCAGTTAAAAAGTATTTTAATTGGAATTCAGTTCTTCCAGGTCCACTGCGGATTTTCTCAGGAAGAAAAAAACTCAGAATTGTACAAAACCATTATGTCCAAAGACAGTCTTCTATTTAATGTTGGCTTCAATACTTGCGACATCTCTCAGTTTGAAAATCTTTTTAGCGACGATTTTGAATTTTACCACGATCAGGATAGCATTTCTAACAAAGAACTTTTTTTAGTCAACTTAAAAAATGGCATCTGTCTTCCTGGCAAAAATTACAAAGTGAGAAGAGATTTGAAACAAGGTAGTACAGAAATTTATCCGTTAACAAAAAATGGTGCTTTGTATGGCGCTTTACAAAATGGAACTCATCAATTTTTTGAAATTTCTCCCGGCCAAGAAGACAAGCCCGGAAGTATCGCAAAATTTACTCACATCTGGCTTCTGAAAAATGGAGTCTGGAAATTAGCGAGATCTTTTAGCTACGATCATAAACTAGAAGATAATGGCAAACAACATTCAAAAAAATAAAATGAAAACTGATAAAATCAAAACTATGGAACCCATGATGAATATATTAATTCTTTTCATGCTTTTTTTAAGCAGAGAAGCAAAAGCACAGACCAATAGTGACGTTTTAAAAATGGATGCTTTAAAAACAGAAATCATTAAAATGGACAGTTTATTATTTGATGTTTCTTTCAATCAATGTGATGCCGCACTTTTCAAGAAAATAATAGCTGATGACATAGAATTTTACGACGATCGTTCCGGATTAAATACCTCGAAAGGAAATGAAATAAAATCATTACTCGATAAATGTGGAAGATCTGAGAAACTGACCCGAAAATTAAATTCCTGTACTATTGATAAATTGGGAGATTTTGGAGCCGTGCAAATTGGCGAACACACTTTTTATGTTAATGGAAAGCCCTCAGGAACTGGAAAATTCGTTCATATCTGGGAACGAAAAGGTAATACCTGGATACTAAAAAGAATTGTTAGTTATGAACATAGAGCTATTAAAAAATAGCTCTTTTTTTATGTCATTTTATCACTTTTAAAAAAAATAGAAAAAAACTGATTGTTCCTGAAACCAAATCGCATTTGAATCGTCTAACAAGAATCAAACGCAAACATCATCATCCTTTTTAATTTGTACATTCGTATAACAAATTAAATTTCAGATGATTAAATAGTTTCAATCATCAATCAAAAAATTAATCACCGATCATTAATCTTAATCAATAATCATCAATCACCATGAACAAATCAATCAAACTATTTGCAGTCTGTATTTTGGTACAGCTGTTTTCATTTCATGTCTTTGCACAAGACAAAGCAAAACAAATTGACCTGCTTTTAAGCAAATACAATGAATATGGACAATTTAACGGATCTGCACTTGTATCAGAAAATGGAAAAATTATTTTCAAGAAAGGATATGGTTCTGCCAATATGGAATGGAATATTCCAAACCAACCCGACACAAAATTTAGATTAGGCTCAATCAGCAAACAATTTACAGCTTTCTTACTTGTTAAACTGGCTGAAGATGGAAAACTAAAACTTGATGTACCCATAACTACTTATTTGCCAGATTATCCAAAAGAAAATGGAGATAAAATAACGATTCATCATCTACTAACACATACTTCAGGAATTCCGAATTATACTTCGGCGCCCAATTTCTTTAAAGAGAAAAGCAGAAATCCTTATGCTCCGGAAGAATTTGTAAAAACATTCTCGAGTTTACCACTTGAATTTACGCCTGCCGAAAGATTCAAATACAGCAATTCCGGTTATTTTTTATTGGGTTATATTATTGAAAAAGTTTCAGGTAAAACCTATGAGCAATATTTGCAGGAAACTATTCTTACGCCTTTGAAAATGGTAAATACAGGATACGATCATTTTGAGATCATTCTTAAAAACCGAGCTTCAGGTTACGAAAAACAAGGCAAAATAATTCGAAATTCTCCTTATCTTGATATGAGTATTCCTTATGCAGCAGGATCATTGTATTCTACTGTAGAAGATTTGTATTTATGGGATCAGGCACTTTATACCAATAAACTGCTTTCTGCAAAATCAATGGAATCTTTTTTCAAGCCTTATATTAGTACAGGTGGCGATGATTTTTACGGATATGGCTGGTTTTTAGAAGAAGCACCAAACGGAGACAAAGCTAAATTGAAAATTATTGAGCATGGTGGTGGTATTAACGGATTTAATACCATTATTTCACGAGTTCCTGCAGATAAAAATTTAGTTGTCTTATTAAATAATACGGGTGGAACCGTTTTAGGCGAAATGAACGAGGCCATCAGAGCTATTTTATATAACCAACCTTTTAACGAACCTAAAAAATCAATGGCAATTGAACTTTTAGATGTTTATTCAGAAAAAGGTGCCGCCGCTGGTACGGAGCTTTATAAAAAATTAAAAAGCGATCCAACATATCGTATTAAAGAAGGTGATATAAATAATATTGGCTATCAATTATTGCAAAGTGGTAAAAAGAAAGAAGCAATTGAAATTTTTAAAATCAATGTAGAAAATTTTCCTAAATCCGGCAATGTTTATGATAGTCTTGGCGAAGCTTATTTGGCCGATGGAGATAAAAATCTGGCTATTGCGAATTACATTAAATCTATTGAACTGGATCCAAAAAATGAAGCCGGAAAAAAAGTTTTAGAAGAAATTACAAAAAAATAATAATCTTAAAAAATTACAAATCAACTTCGATAGTATCAATTTAAAAACGATAGTATCGAAGTTTTTTTTTTGTTACAATTTCTAACATTCAAATTCGATAATTTGTCATAAAAAATATTATTTTAGCCGTACCCAAAAACACTAAAATAACCTATGAAAAATTTAAAAAAGTTCGCCTTTTTAGCTTTAGTGCTATGTCTTTTTACTCCAACTATTTCTATTTCTCAAAACACCGCTCCGCCTCCGGCAATGCCGACTCAGCAAAATAAAATTATAGTTGACAGAATTGTCGAAGTAGCGCATTACAAAACTTATGTTGTTGACTATTGCTTAACTAAAATAAATGAGGCTTCTGCCAAAGAAGGCTGGAACGAGCAAAAAGCAATGGAAATCACAGAAAGCATCAATTACAAAAATTTCAGAGACGCGATCTACAATATTTTTGCTTTTTATGACGAAGTTGAACTAGAGACTTTATTAAAAGCTTATGAAAAAGATACTGCATATCAGACAACAAACATCATGACAACAAATAAAGTGTTGCTTAATAATTTAGACATTTTTGCTCGTGACATTGTGAAAGGGAAATATATTTCTAAATAAAGGTTCAAAGTTGCAGAGCTACAAAGGTTCAAAGGTTTTTGTTTTAACCTTTGAACCTTTCTTGAAATCTGAAACATCTAAAACTTGAAACTATTTCTTTTCTGGTTTCAAAATCAACTTTGTCGAAGTCTTTATAATTTCTTCCTTATTCAGTTTCATTTTTCTGAATTTACCGGCATTAAACATTTCTGCCTGATCGTGATAATGTTCGCTAAAAGGGTTTCCGGATTGTCCGGTTGGAATAATGCTCCAACTATTTTCAATATCAGAGAAATCTACTACTCTTCTGGTTGAAGGACCTCCTTTTACGTAATATTTTCCTTCATCATTAAAACCGAAAAACTGATTGTTAATCACTTCATTTGATCCCGGAGCAGCAAAAGGTCCAACATTAAATAATTTGCGAAGCGCAGCTACTTTTCCAAGCGGATGCTCGTGTTCTACAGTATGCACTTTTCCCCAATTCCAGTCAGCAATAGTAGTGCCTAATTGTGTGTTAAGTTGGGAAACCGCCTCATGAAACGATTTTGAAACTATTTGACCTCTCGTTTCTTTTACATTTTTAGTTTTGATATTATCCCACCAAACCGAATTCTCATTCACAATTTGTCGGGCAATAATTTGTTTTCCTAAATGCGTTCCAAGAAATATCATAAAATCTTCCTTACCCATTTCGTCCTCAAATGTATTTTTCAAATACAAATAAATCCATTTGTTATAAATCGTTGGTGCTACATCTTCTAAATTGGTAGTTCCTTTCCAGGATTTCAAAACATTCAGCACTTCTTTTTCTTCGGCTGAAATCATCTTAGAATCCAAATTTGCAATTAAATGCTGAACAACACCAGTGGCAACAGGAGAAGTATTATCAAAAATCATTTTACTAATCTCTTCTTTATTCCAATCTGATTTTGCATCCATTAAACCAGAAATTCTTTTAGCACGATCTTCAGGCAAATAATAACCCGGATACAAATATCCATCAATCGCTTCCGGTTGATTATTGGCCGAATACACATAACCCCATTTCGGGTTTTCAGCTGATGGATTTTTAGTAAAATCTAAATATTCTGTTATATCATCTTTTCCACTCGCTCCATCTAAGATAAAAAATGAATTCACGCCTTTATTATGTTTATAAAGCGTTCCCGTTGCCCACCACGCCACATTTCCTTTGGCATCACCATACATTACGTTTAATCCGGGCGCTGCTACCAATTGCACTGCTTTTCTAAAATCGTCTTTGCTTTTTGCGTGCGAAAGTCCGTAAACCGCATCTAAAATTTGAATCGGTTGTTGGGTATAAATCCACGACATTGCGATAGGTTTTTTACTTTTCAGGTTCGCCAGCAAATCGTTCATAATTGGTCCGTGTCGACTTGATTTAACCGTCAAAACCACATCTGATGTATCTTTTATTTTAATTGTTTTTTTTCTCGATTCATAAGTCGAAAAACCTGCTGGTGTCTGATATTGATTTGCATCATCAGTTTTGTTTGTTTCCTGATAAAAATCGATATCATCATTTTCGAACATCGTTAAACCGTAAGCATAATCGCGGTTGTGTGCCAATAACGGAAACGGAGTTCCTGCCAGATAACAACCATACAATTCATGATCCGGCGTTACTAAATGTGCTTCATACCAGGTGGCAGGTTGCGAAAACCCAATATGCGGATCATTCGCAAAAATAACTTTTCCACTTTTGGTTTTATGAGGGCCCACAACCCAACTATTACTCCCAACAAATGGCGGAATTGGAGATTTATCCAACAAACTAGCAACCGATTTTGAAATCTCGGCATATTCCTCTAAGTTCTCTTTTGAACTTCTGATTTTCGTCGTATTAAATTCTCCTTCAATTCCTAAATCTTTCACATATGCAGCTCCGTATTTAGCACGAAGATCTGTCAATAATGGATCTGTTTTTTGAGCCATCGCAAAACTGAAAGACATATATCCGAAAATATTATAAACGTCTTTTATTGTGAATTTTTCCTTTTTCACACCCACCAAAGTAAATTCAATTGGCGTCACTCCTTCTTCTAAATACTGATTTATGCCGTCCAGATAAGCCATCGTCAATTGATAACTCGGACTATTTTTATCTAATTTGGCAATGGCTTTCGCCGATGCTTCTTCGATACCAATTCCGGAGAAAAACATATCGTTTTTAAGCGCAACTGATCCGAATATTTCAGACAAACGTCCTGGCGCAATTCTGCGAAGCAATTCCATTTGCCATAATCTTTCCTGTGCATGCACATAACCTAAAGCTGTCATCGCATCTTTTTCAGAATCAGCGTAAATATGAGGAACTCCAAAATCATCAAAATAAACTGTGGTTTCTTTTTGCAAATTTTTCAATTGAATTTCGCCCTCATATTTCGGTTTTAAATGAAAAATATAAGCACACAAACCAATTCCCAAAAGAACAATTATGATAACTAAAATCAACAGGATTTTTTTAATTTTTCTCATATTCAAAAAAAGTATAACGATAAAAATGATTTGGTAATGATGTAACTTATAGACGTAATCCTATAAGAAACACTATGTTTTAAAAGCTTAAATTTAGATTTAAAATCAATACGATAAATGTCAATCTACAAAAAAATAGCAATCGGCGTAATTTCAGTCTTTGTTTTCGGACTTTTAATCAATTTCGGACTTAATTATTGGATTAAAAAACAATTGCCGATTATTATTGAAGAGAAAAACAAAACCGCCTATCATATTAATTACGAGAAAATTGAAGTTTCACTTTGGTCCAGAAACATCTATGCCCAAACTATATTGGTACATCCAAAAAATCAACTTGAAAACAGCAAGATAAAAACGGGAATTTTTTCTAAAATTGAGTCGATTACCATTAAGCATTTTAATATTTGGGATTTAGCTTTTCATGATGTTATTCAGGCAGAAAGTATCATCATTAACAAACCCAGAGTTATTTTATATAAAAAAAATGACAAGCTTTTAAATAATAGCAAAAGTATTCGAACCCAAATTATAGAACCCTTTCGAAAAGTCGTTGCTGTTTCTAATATTTATCTTAATGACGGAAGTGTTGATGTTGTTTATTTGAAAAATAATAAACCTATTTTCAGTGTTAAAAATATTCTGCTGAAACTTGAAGGGATTTTAATTACAGATGCGACTTTAAAAGAAAAAATCCCGATGCGATATGAGAAATATGTTTTGGTTTGTGATAGTTTATATTACAAACCCAATCAATTTTATCGTATGGACATTGGTCAAATCAGCACGGAAAATAATTTTCTAAAAGTTAAGCACTTTTCGATGCTGCCCGAATATAACCGAAAAACCTTTGTTCAAAAACTAGAAAAAGAAAAAGACATTTATACGCTAAAAGTAGACTCAGTGCACATTAATAAAATGGATTGGGGATTTAAAAATGATCGTTTTTTCTTTAAGGCAAATTCGGTTGTAATGAATCATTTTGATGCTAATATTTACCGCGGCAAAATGCCAAAAGATGATTTGAGTAAAAAATATCTTTATAACCATTTGTTGCGAAATCTAAAATTTCCGTTGCAAATTGATACTTTACAGGTTCTGAAATCAAAATTAGTTTATGAAGAAGAAATGGATTTTTCTAAAGGTCCCGGAAAATTAAATTTTGATCACTTTAATTTGAGAGCAACTAATCTTCGAAGTGGTTTTGGCTTAAAAAAGACGGCTGATGTCAAAATCAAAATCAATTGTCAATTTATGAAAACTTCTCCTTTAAATGTTGACTGGAGTTTTAATGTTTTGGATAAAAAGGACAGTTTTCATATTCAGGGAGTTATTTCAAATTTTGATGTTGCTGCCATGGGGCGCTTCAGCAAACCTTACATGAATGCTTCATTTACTGGAGTTTTCCATAAATACCGATTTAATTTTTATGGAAATGATAATATTTCAAAAGGAAATGCCTCATTAGATTATGACGATTTAAAAGTAAAATTGTACAAGAAAAAAGATCCCGAAAAAGAGGCCAAACTAAAATCTGCTCTTGTCAATTTACTTGTCAAAAATGATTCAAAAGAAAAAGCAAAAACAGCTGATGTTGAATTAGAACGAATTCAGGAAAAATCATTCTATAACTTTTTATGGAGAAGCATTGCAGAATCTTTGAAGAAGATTTTGATATAGATAAGTGTATTTTCCGCCACGAATTCACGAATTAAATAAATAAATTCGTGAATTCGTGGCTGTTTTTTTTATCCTAATTTACATTTCAAACCTGACAAATATCAGGTTTTATGAAAATGCTTTTTCTAACATTTGTTTTATTTTAATTTGAAAACAAATGACAAAAACACCTTTACATACTTTCCATATTCCGGTCATGGGGCTTGCGTATACTATTGATAGCCCAATTAGAGTGGCACAATATGGAATCTCGTCTGTAGTTTCAATCGCAGATGATGATTTAATCGAAAAAATGCGTAATTTTTACAGTACCAAATTCAATTTTCCTTACGAAGAAATAAGTCAAAAATTTCATGATTATCGCGCCGAAAGAATTACTTCATACTTAAATTTGGTTGACAAAATTGTAAAACAGAAATTCGAAAGCTTTAAAACGGAGTTAGCAGAAAGCAAAACCGCTTTAGAAAATTTCATAACGATGTTACCCAATTCATCTGACATTAAAAAAGGTTTTCAAAATTTACTTGAAGACGGAATTTCATTCAAAGAAAATATTCAGCAGTATATTGAATCTCATCTTTCTCCAGGAAATATTGATGTTAATATCATGACAAAACTGGACAAAGACAATTTTATAAAAAATGAACAATTGCCAATTGAATTTAATGATGCTCACGCAGCTTTACGAGGTTTTGCAAATAGTAATTTAGAATCTTCAGTAGTACTTTCTGCAGGAATGAATCCGAGACTTTATAGTTATTTTGAGAATTTTTCTGATTTCTTTCCAAATAAAAAAAATCAACTTAAAAAGAAAATCATTTTAAAAGTAAGTGATTTCAGATCGGCTATGATTCAGGGAAATTTTTTAGCCAAAAAAGGACTTTGGGTTTCTGAATATCGAATTGAATCGGGTTTAAATTGTGGCGGACATGCTTTTGCAACCGATGGACTTTTATTAGGAACGATTCTGAAAGAATTCAAACAGAAAAAAGAAGAACTAGTTCAATCTGCTCACGAATTAATGATAAAAGCTTTACAACAAAAAGACGCATATTTTCCTGATCAACCGTTAGAGCTAAAAATTACCGTTCAGGGTGGCGTAGGAACTTCAGAAGAACATGAATTTTTACTGAATACTTATAATGTTGATTCTATAGGCTGGGGAACTCCTTTTTTATTAGTTCCGGAAGCCACTTCAGTAGATGAGTCTACGCGTAATTTATTGATCAATGCCAAAGAAAGAGATTTATATTTGAGTCATATTTCGCCTTTGGGAGTTCCGTTTAATACTTTGAAAGGAACAACAAATGAAATTTTGAAACAGAAAAGAATTCAGGAGAACAAGGCCGGAAGTTCGTGTCCAAAAAAATTTCTCGCCTTAAGCAAAGAATACGATCCACACGGAATTTGCACGGCATCAAAAAAATATCAGGATATTAAATTAGCAGAATTAGAAAATATAAAAGAAACACTTTCTGATGATGCATTTGAAAAATCAAAAATAAAAATCACCGAAAAATCGTGCTTATGTGTGGGGTTAGCCAATTCTTCTTACTTAGAAAACAATATAAAGATTAAAGGCCAGCCGCAAGGCGTTATCATTTGCCCTGGACCTAATATGGCTTATTTTGATCAGGAAGTTTCTTTAAAACATATGGTAGAACACATTTATGGAAATAAGTCTGTTTTACGCACTAAAAATCGTCCTAATTTGTTTGTAAAAGAATTGAAAATGTATGTTGAATATTTCAGAAATGAAATTGAAAATATTTCAGGCGAAATCACAGCCAATCAACTTAAAAAATGGAATAGTTTTAAAGCAAATCTTTTAGAGGGAATTGAATACTATCATAATTTGTTCGACTCTACTTTCTATTTCAAAAACGAGACAGAAAAAATTAAATATCAAATTGATTTTTACAAATTAGAATTACGCTC
Organism: Flavobacterium sp. GW821-FHT11G01; assembly: GCF_058808175.1. Classification (NCBI taxonomy): domain Bacteria; kingdom Pseudomonadati; phylum Bacteroidota; class Flavobacteriia; order Flavobacteriales; family Flavobacteriaceae; genus Flavobacterium; species Flavobacterium sp. GW821-FHT11G01. Next base: position 24,765 of record NZ_JBXARK010000008.1, read on the forward strand.
GATAAAAATTCCTGTTCCTGAAATGGTATAAAAAAAGAAACCCCGATTTAGGAATCTAAATCGGGGTTTTTATTTATTTTAAAATTTTATTCTTTTTTCTTACTGCCATCGATTATAGCACCTGTTCCTGCACCAACTCCGGCTCCGGCTAAACCACCAATTATGGCACCTTCTCCTTTTTTCTTACTAATGATGGCTCCTGTTGCAGCACCCACTCCGGCACCAATTACAGCACCTTTAGCAGTTGAACTCCAACCTTTCTTTTTAGTAGTTGTGGTTGTTGTTGCAGTTCCGTCTTGTTGATGTACTACTACAACTTTTTGCTCTTGTTGCTCGTGCGCTTTTGCTGCTTCTAAATTAGCCATTTCAGTCTTCATCGAATCGATCACTCGTTGTTTATTAACTTCAACTTTCATTGAATCGATAGTTGCTTGTTTTGCTTTATTGACATCTTCTTTTCCTTGATTCTGACAAGAAACAATAGATAATACGGCAAATAATACATATAAGGCTTTCATGATTGTAGTTTTATTGATTATACACTACAAAGTAAAGAAGATGTTATTTGTTGATGTTATATGATTTGAAATAAAGATTACAGAATTACATGCTTTGACATTTTAACCGCAAAGCACGCAAGGTTTTTTCGCAAAGTTCACTAAGATTTATGCTTCTTTATGCACGCAAAGTCGCGAAGTCGCAAAGAAAATACTTAGAAAAACTTTCCGACTTCGCGACTTTGCGAGATTCTTTCCTTTTTATACTTATTATTTACCTAAAATTCCTTTTTTCAGGATTTGTCCAAAGTCATACATGTCTTCATAAGAACAATATAAAGGAACGGGAGCTAACCGAATTACATTCGGTTCACGCCAATCTGTAATCACTCCGTTTTTCATTAAATAATCGAATAAGCTTCTTCCTTCTCCATGTAAAAACACAGATAATTGCGACGCTCTTTCTAAAGGATTTGATGGTGTAATAACCTCAAAATTACCTTTAACTTCTTTATCAATTTCATGTAAAATGAATTCCAGAAAAGACGTAATATGATCTCTTTTGGCAATTAAAGCATCCATTCCAACTTCAGCAAACATTTCTACTGATGCTAAATAGGGAGCCAATGAAAGTACCGGAAGATTACTAATTTGCCATCCTCCCGCTCCATGAACAGGATCGAAAGTTGGTTCCATTTTAAAACGGCGTTCTTTGTTATGTCCCCACCAACCGGCAAATCTTGGTAAATCAGGATCGTTATGATGTTTTTCATGAACGAAACATCCGGAAGCATTTCCTGGACCTGAATTCATGTATTTGTAACTGCACCATGCAGCAAAATCTACATTCCAGTCGTGAAGTTCTAATTTGATATTTCCGGCTGCGTGCGCCAAATCCCAACCCACTTTTGCGCCCGCTTTTTGTCCGGCTGCTGTAATGGTTTTTATATCAAAAACTTGTCCTGTATAATAGTTCACTCCTCCTATTAAAACCAAAGCTAACTCATCGCCAACTTCTTCAATTTTTGCTAAAACATCTTCCAGGCGAATATTATGTTCTCCTTCACGACGTTTGATTTCAACAATTGCATCTTCTGTTTTATATCCATGAAAATGAACCTGGCTTTGAAACATATATTGATCTGAAGGAAACGCTTTTTCTTCGCAGATAATTTTATAACGTTTGCCTTTTGGCTGATAAAAAGAAACCATTAATAAATGAAGATTTACAGTCAAAGTATTCATTACCGTAACTTCTGAAGGCAAAGCGCCAACAATTTTACTCAAAGGTTCTGCGAATCTTTCCTGATAATCCCACCAAGGTTTTTCCGCATAAAAATGACCTTCAACAGCCAATTCTGCCCAGTCGTTCATTACTTCGTCAATATAGGCTTTGGTACGTTTTGGTTGTAATCCTAAAGAATTTCCGGTGAAATAAATTACTCGTTTGTCATTCACTTTCGGGAAAATAAACTGATCCTGATAGTGATTTAAAGTGTCTTGCGAATCAAGCTCTCGTGCGAATTCGCGTGTATTTTGAAAAGTCATTGAGTTTTTGTTTTGTCTGCTAAAATAACACCTTTTGAATTATTTCGAATAAATTTAACAAGTTTTGCTTTTTAAAGTATTCAGTGTTCAGAATTTTAGTGTTCAGTCGTGATTTTAAAATTAAAGCTGAGCACTAAAATTCTGAACACTGAACACCATAAAAAAACCCGCCATTACTGACAGGTTTTATATTTGATTCGAAATATCTAATTAGATTATTAACATCGCGTCTCCGTAAGAATAGAATTTGTATCCTTCTTTGATCGCTTCGTCGTATGCTTTTTTCATTAAATCATGTCCACAGAAAGCAGAAATCATCATTAATAATGTTGATTTTGGTGTGTGGAAATTCGTAATCATACAGTTTGCAATACTAAAATCGTGAGGAGGAAAAATGAATTTATTCGTCCATCCTTCGTAAGGATTTAAAGTATTTTGAGAAGAAACTGAACTTTCAATAGCACGCATTGAAGTTGTTCCAACAGCACAGATACGTTTTTTCTTTGCTTTCGCTTCGTTTACAATATCGCAAGCTTCTTGTTTGATAATCAATTCCTCAGAATCCATTTTGTGTTTTGATAAATCTTCAACCTCAACCGGATTAAAAGTTCCTAAACCAACGTGAAGTGTAACCTCAGCAAAGTTTACTCCTTTGATTTCTAATTTTTTCAAAAGGTGTTTTGAAAAGTGTAAACCAGCAGTTGGTGCCGCTACAGCTCCTTCTTCTTTTGCATAAATTGTTTGATATCTTTCAGCATCTTCAGCAGTTACTTCTCTGTTGATGTATTTAGGAATTGGAGTTTCTCCAAGTTCTGTCAATTTGTTTCTGAATTCTTCGTAAGAACCATCATATAAAAAACGCAAAGTTCTACCACGAGAAGTTGTATTGTCAATTACCTCAGCAACTAACGAATCGTCATCACCAAAATAAAGTTTGTTTCCGATACGGATTTTTCTTGCCGGATCAACCAAAACGTCCCAAAGACGTTGCTCTGAATTTAATTCTCTCAATAAGAAAACTTCGATTCTTGCTCCAGTTTTTTCTTTGTTTCCGTACAAACGTGCAGGGAAAACTTTTGTATTGTTAAGAATTAAAACGTCACCGTCATCAAAATAATTGATAACATCTTTAAACATTTTATGTTCTATAGTTTGTTTTTGACGATCGATTACCATTAAACGAGATTCGTCTCTGTTTTCTGCTGGAAATTCCGCTAAAAGTTCTTTTGGTAAATTAAATTGAAAATGTGATAATTTCATATTTGAATTGTTGATTTTAAAGTGTAGATCTTAGATTTTATATCTAAAATTATAAATCGTGTGCAAATATACGATTGTGAGATAGGCGTTGTCAAGTGTTTTGCTGTTTATTTTCAAAAGTCGTTGATTTACTGATGGTTTGACTTCATTAAAAAACGTTTTTTTCACCATATAAGAAATATAAGTTCATTTAATTTTGGATTCTTTAAAAATTGCAACTTAATTATTTGGCTAAAGCCGAAAACCAAAACACAAAAAACCCCTAGTTAAAACTAGGGGCTATTTATTTTTTCGCCACGAATTCACGAATTATTAATTAAAATTCGTGAATTCGTGGCGACTATTTTTTTTACAATTCTGAAATTTCGAAGCTTAATGCTTTTAAATCATTCCAAAAATCTGGATATGATTTTGAAACTACTCCTGCATCTTCAATAATAATTGGGACTTTAAGTGCTAATGGCGCAAATGCCATTGCCATACGGTGATCGTTGTAAGTTGCAATTTTCACGTTATGATTGATATTTTCTGAAGCTATTAAAGTCAACGAATCATTCGTTACTGAAATATTAGCACCAAGTTTTGTAAGTTCAACTCTAAGTGCTTCCAATCGATCCGTTTCTTTAATTTTTAAAGTATGAAGACCTGTCAAATGACAACCAATTCCCAAGCCTAAACACGTTACTACAATTGTTTGTGCAATATCTGGTGTATTGTTTAATTCGAAATTTACCGTTTCATATTTAAAATTCTCCTGTTTTACCAAGGTCATTTTATTATTTTGAAACGTTGTTTTCACTCCCAATTTCTCATAAAGTGAAACTAATTCAGAATCTCCTTGTAAACTATTTTCTTTATAACTACTCAAAGTGATTGTTGCAGCATCGGCCAAAGCTACCAAACTAAAAAAGTAAGATGCTGAACTCCAGTCTGACTCTACAACCATTTCTTTTGAAGGAACAGTTTCTTTTGGATAAACTTTAATTACATTTCCTTCAAAACTGGTTTGAATATCCAAATCATTCAGCAAAGCCAAAGTCATTTTGATATACGGAATTGAAGTGATTTCTCCTTCTAAAGTCAGCTCTAAACCATTTTCTAGTTTTGAAGCCACTAATAAAAGTGCCGAAATATATTGACTGCTTACATCAGCAGCTAAAGTTACTTTTGAAGCTGTAACTTTTTTTCCTTTGATTTTTATTGGAGGGTAACCTACTTCTTTTTCGTATGAAATCTCAACACCTAATTGTGCTAAAGCTTCTACCAGAATTTTTATCGGACGTTCCTGCATTCTGCTTGAACCTGTCATTACTACATCTCTACCTTCGTTCACAGCAAAATAGGCAGTTAAAAAACGCATTGCCGTTCCTGCATGGTGAATATCTACGATTTCGTCATTTCCAACCAAAGCTTTTTGCATTACCTCGCTGTCATCAGAATTTGAAGTATTCGCAAGTGTAATATTTGGAAATAATGCTTTTAATAACAATAAACGATTGGTTTCACTTTTTGATCCTGTTACTGCAATCTGTCCTTGTAAATTATGTTGAGTTGTCTGAAGTAGTAAATTCATTTTTTTAATTGTAAGTTGTAAATTATGAATTACGAATGATTACAAACGTAATTCAGCCCCGCAATTTACCACTCCCCATTCATAATTCAAAATTCAAAACTCATAATTCAAAACTTATCGCTGATATTTCACAATTATTTCAATTTCTCATTGTTTTTGTGACGATCTTCATCACGAACCGATTTTAAATCCATTTTTTTATCAAAAGCAGCTTGCAAATCGATTCCGGTTTGATTGGCCAGACATAAAACTACAAAAACAACATCGGCTAGTTCTTCACCTAAATCTTTATTTTTATCACTTTCTTTTTCAGATTGTTCACCGTAGCGACGCGCGATGATTCGGGCTACTTCACCTACTTCTTCAGTAAGTTGTGCCATATTGGTCAATTCGTTAAAATAGCGAACTCCGTGTTCTTTTATCCAGGTATCAACATCAAGTTGAGCATTTTTCAAATCCATCGTTATATTTTTTTAAGAACAATTTTTTCATTTTGACTCGCAAGTACTTTCTGGAAAAGATTTTTTAATCCAGTATACGCATCTGCTGCAAAAATACTACTGTTAATTTCTTTTATACAACTAATTTGAATTTTATTCCCTTCATTGGAAATGTTAAAAGTATAAGCGATCATTTTATCTTCAGAGGAAATTCGGATAGGACTTGGTATTGACTCTACAGCATATCCTTCAGGAATATCTAAATTTAAATTGAACTTTTCCAGTGTTGGATATCCAAAGTAAATTCCCATTTGCCTTGTTTCCTGTGTAAAAGGATTTTTTGTTCTGGTAAAAAACAATAACGGATTAATGAATATTTTGCCACCAATCATCTCCGATTGATTATCTGAAATAAAAGAAAAAGTCTCAATAATCGGTTCAGAAAAATTCGTTTTCTTATTTTCAATTGCATAATCAGATATCTTCAAATCACCCAATTGTTCTTCGTATTTTTCAAGATAATTTTCCTGATTTTTATCGGCATTTTGAACTCTAAAGCTATAAGCATCATAATCTGTTCTTTGCACTCTCACCTTACCTTCTATTTTACCCGAAGCATCTAATTTGGCTATTGTATTTGAAAATTCTTTAGATGTCGAAACAGGATATAAATCTATTTCTTTTGATGTTCCGTCTTTTCTAAAAAGTCGCCCCTTCCAGTTTAAAAGATTTAGCGGTAAAATATTTGGAGAAGTGAATTTATGTGTAGCATCAAGCAGGATTTGTTTTCCATCAATTTCAGCAGCGGCAATAACATAATTAAAACCAGTTCTTGTAGGATAAACCGGCACTCCATTTTCAATAGTACTTACCAGAACCGGATTCACTTCTATTCCTGCCAACTTCAACATGTTAATCAATATAAAGTTGATTTCGGCTGCATTTCCTGTTTGTTCTTTGTATGCTTTTACAACTCCTTTATCTGCATAATAACCATTTTCCTCATTCCAGTTCATTTTATTCTGAACGAATTTAAAAATGATATTTAGCCTCTCATTTAGTGATTCTACATTTCCTAATAACCTTCTAAGATCTTCCAGTAAAAAATCACTTTGATTCAGTTCTTTTCCAAAGTTTTCATCTTTAAAAATAGTCGATGCAACTCCTTCCCAAGTCATTGTAAAATCTTTTACCGGCTGATCAGGATATCTTATGCGTTCTAGTTCGTATTGAATACTTCCTTTGTAATTTTCGATATTATTAACGTAAGGCTCTAATCTTAATGCAGAAATATCTCTTCCTGTGTATATCGAATTAATTTGTTGATATGAAAGCCTGCTTGTTTGGTTGTGCTCATTCTCAAAACTTTGGCTTCCGGCAACAATTTTAGCATCTGATGTTATTGGTGTCTTTCCAACTAAAATTGTTTTATATACATAAAACTCCGGAATCTCTGTTTTATATTCAAAATAATCAACCGGAATTTCATATTGAAAATCAAAATCAGGAAGCTTTACAATATTCTCTGTTTTTAAGATATATTTATATTCAATGATTGAGCCTACCTTTACATTTGGCAATGTTATGGTTTTCTCGTTCCAATATTTGTTTATTTTTTTCTTAAAAGTTCCCTGATTATCCAGTTTTGTTTTGACGATTGAGCCATTTTCTAGATTATAAGTTATTGCTTGCGAAAACTCTAATCGGTCTTCGTTTAGTTTTTCATAACCAATATAAAATTTCACCTTCTGATCAGCCCAGGCAAGTCCTTCCTTTTTATAAATTTTAATTTTAAATTCATAAACATGATTAGCCGAAAAACCATTCGTATTATTATATGTAAAGAAAGTTTTTCCTTTCTTAAAAATAATTGCTGCCGGAGCGGTAGTATCTTTTGGATGTACTTTTTCCTGTAATTGTGCGACGGTTACTTTTCCCAGCTCATATTTTTGGGCATTAATTTTTGAAAAGCAGAAAAAAACGATAACTATTAGTAAGTTTTGAAACTTCATCTAAATTCTTTTTAAAACTATTTTCTCTGTTTCTTTTGCGACCATACCTTTATAATATTCTTTTAGCATTTCATATTTTTCAGTTGATACTATTGCCTCATTAATTTGATGTGAAACTACCAATTGCAACGTTCCATCGTTTGATGCAATATTAAATTTAAAAGTTCCCAGATTATCTTCCATCGAAATTACTGCAGGCGCAGGTAATGTTTCAACTACAAATCCTTCAGGTATTTTAATAATGATATTATACTTGTCTGTAAATGGGTAGCTAAAATCTACCGGATATTCTCTGATTTCCTGCTTAAACGGATTTTGGTTTTCTGTAAAAAACAACATTGGACTCACATAAATTTTTCCTCCAATAAGCTCACACAAATTATTTCCGGTAAAAGAATAGGACTCGATCATTGGTAATAAAATTTCCTTTTCGTTAGTTCTCGAATATTCACTAATTTCAATTTTATTATTTTCATTTTCTAATCGCTCCAAATAGGTTTCTTCTTTAACACCATAAATATTATCTCTCGTAACTAACGCGTTATAATCTGTACATTGTCTTCTTGTTTTACCGGTAACTTTACCATCGGCATCAATACTGTAATTCATAAAAACGGTGTCAAGAGATGGTTTTTTAGGCATCAAATCAATTTCTTCAGAACTTCCATCTTTGCGAATCAGCCTTCCATACCAATTTAAGGTTTGAATCGGCAAAACATTTGGAACCGAAAATTTATCAGATCCATCTAACAAAACATATCCTGTTGGAGTCTCAACAGCAGCAATTACATAATTGAAAGCGTTTCTGTTAGGGAAAAGTGAAATTCCGTTAGAACGTGTACTAACTAAAACAGGATCGGCATTTAGACCTGCAAAACGCAACATTGCGGTTAACATTAAATTGATATCGCCAATGTTTCCTGTTTTTTCTTTGTAAGCTTTTCTAACTCCTAAATCAGTATCGTAACCGGTGTAGTGATTCCATTTTACAGTTGATTTCACATGATTTAAAATTGCCAATATTTTTTCGTCTGGTGTGTTTTTTCCAGCCAATACAACTTTTAAATCATCTTCAAAATAACCTGTTTTGTTTAATTCCGGCCCAAAAGAATCATAATTATAAATTGTTTTCGCAACAGAACTCCAATCTGTCGAATATGGTTTTAACGGTTCATTCGGAAATTTCACCATTGCTAATTCATGTTCAATACTAGATACATAATTATCCATATTATTCACAAAAACTTCGTTTTTCATAGCTGGAAAATCTTGAGCTACATAAGTAGTTTGGCTCTCTATGTATTCAACTTTTTCAGTAGAATACTCTGTTTTTACAACTCGTCCTTCAGATCTTTCCTTATTTGTAAAAGTGATTGATTTATTGTTTTTTGTGGTTGTAACTTTAGGAAAAATATATCCTTTTTGCCTTGGATTAAAAACATAATATTCAGGAACATAAGTACTAAATTCTGAATAATTTACCGGTATATTAGATTGAAAATTCCATTCTCTGATCATTCTGGAAGGGCTTTTCACAGAGTATTTAAATTCTACAACTGAGCCTTCTTTTATGTTAGGCATTGTGATCTTTTTTTGCCCTCTTACTTTATCTAGTACCTCATCAAAAGTTCCCTCACTTTTTAGTTTAGTTTTTTCAATTTTACCATTAACTAAATTATAAGTGTACGCATCAGTAAAAAATACTTTTTCAGTCAGATTTGAAGTGTTATAATACCAAACACTATGATTCGCCCAATTATAACCTTCTTTTTTATAAATTTTTATTCGTGTTTCAACATCTGTCAAAACTACAAATCCGTCAGTTTGATCATATTCAATTCTTGATTTCCCTTTTTTATATAAAATAGCTGCAACCGCCGATGAATCTTTTGGATGCACTTTTTGCTCTAATTCAGCGATTGATACTTTTCCTAATTTAAATTCTTGTGCTGTTACTTTTGAGAGAAACAACAATAAAACAGATAGACTAAAAAGTTTGGTTAATTTCATTGGTCGATTCTTGGTTAGTTTTGGTTAATTCTTGGTTAATTCTTAGTTAGTATAATTTTGGCGTTATCATTTCTTGACACTTGTTCCATAAAAAGACGGTATTCATCGTATTCTTTGTTTGAATATTTACCTTTATTAACGAACATAGAGCGTTTATAAAGCAGTTTGTTATTTTCTTTTTTGATGATTTCGGTTTTGTATTCTCCGAATTTCCCTTTTAATTCATAATTTGAAGGTAAAAACTCAATCGCAAAACCAGCTGGTAAATTAATTTCAATTTCATCTGTATCCAAATAACCACGCTGAATCTCAAAAGGATTTTTTCTGTTTCTGATGCGTTTTATATTTTCGCTATTTTGATTAAAAGCGTCAACAGCAAAAATCATTTTATTAGATGAAATTGAGGCGTAATTTATCGCACTAATCTGAATATCTTCGGTGAAACGTATATTTTCCTTATTGTCCGTAAAAGTTATTTTTCCCAATTTGAGATTATTAATATGATCCCAATATTTTTTATAATGAGCCTCTTTTTCTGTAGGCTGAAAAGTTTCCAATCGTTGTTTAAAACTATATTGTGATCCTTCTGAAATTATCGAAATTGAACCTGAAAAATTACCGTTTTCATCAATGGTATAAATTCCTTTGTCAATTTGCTTATTTCCTTTGTCTTCATAAATTTTCGTTCTTACAATTACACCGCCTTCCGGTTTAACAACTAAAACATCTCTATCGTCTGTAAAAGTTCCCTGATATCCAAACGGATCATCCTGACTCGTGCATTCCAGAAAAGTATAGTTATCTCCATTTGGAATTGCCAATATCATGTGGTTTCCCTGCATCGAAACAAAATCAGACTGAATATTAGACTTATTGCGATCTCCGTACAAAATAGTGTTATAGGATGGTACATCAACTGTCTGTAAAAGCGCTTTAGTATAATTTGATAATGCTTTGCAATCTCCGTATCCCAAACGATCTACATCTGTTGCAAGCATGGGTTTCCATCCTCCAATACCAACAGCAATATTTACATATCTTGATTTTTTCTGAACATAATCATAAATGATTTTCGCTTTCTTTATCGGATCTTTTTCATCACCTACTAAGGCTTTTATTTTTACTTTAGTTTCTTCAGATAAATCGGTAGTTCCGGTTAGAATTTTATCGCTGTACCATTTACCAAAAGCTTCCCAGGTTTTAGCAGTTCCGTCAACACCTTCTAAATGAAAACTTTCTAAACCCATCATAATTCTGGGATAAAGATCTCTGCCAGTTGGGCTTAAACTTTCTGCTTTCTGAGCGAAGATATTGGTCGCAACATAACTTAATTGTGTATCAGTATCTAAAGTTTTTTTGATATTATATCCGGCAAGCTGAAATTCCTTCTTTTTAAAACCAAGGTTATTAGGATAGGTAACATTTAGAGCGCATTTTGCAATACTTACAGCAGTGCCTCCTAAGAAATACCATTGTGGTAAAAAGGCAGTATTTGAACTTTCAATCTCACTATTGTAAACAACAGTAAAAGGATAAGAAATCGGGGTATATTCTAAAAAAATCACACGATTATCTGAAAAAAGAGTACTTCCGCTGACAGCGCTCTGGTCTTTAAAATCTTTACGTTTTACTTTCTTTATCTCATTACCAAAAGCATCATAAATAATTGCTTCGATATTTTTTACTGAAGTTGATTTATCATATCCCTGATAAGCTTCAATATCACTTAATCCCGCCTCATTAAAAACAGTTACAACTCTTTGTGTTTTGATATTCATGCTACGTTGTGAAGCAATCACTATATCCATTTGATCAAGTCGTACCACAGCATCGGCATTAGCCTTGAGACTATCAGCAATAGTTACAACAGAATAATCGCTCTTTTGAGCAGAAGAAATAAGGGTAAACAATAAAAAAAATAACGCAAAAAAAGGTCTTTTCATTAGTAGGGAATTTCTCCAAATATATATTATTTTTAGAAATTCTTAACATTTGTTTATTATTTTTTATTCCCTGTTTTTGCTATCAATTAAGATTGTCACCGGACCATCATTTAACAAACTGACTTTCATATCTGCACCAAAAATTCCGGTTTGCACCTTTTTATTGAAGTCTTTCTCTAAAGATTTTACGAAGTTTTCATACATCGGAATAGCAAATTCAGGTTTTGCTGCCTTAATATAAGAAGGACGATTTCCTTTTTTTGTAGAAGCGTGAAGTGTAAATTGACTTACCACAATTATATCGCCGTCAACATCCTGAACCGAGCAATTCATGACGTCGTTTTCATCACCAAAAATTCGCATTTTAATGATTTTACCAACCAGCCAATCAATGTCTTCCTGAGTGTCGGCATCTTCAATTCCAACTAAAACCAATAGACCTTTTTGAATATCGGCGACAATTTTAGATTCAACAGTTACGGATGCTTGTGATACTCTTTGAAGAACAACTCTCATATAAATGGTAAATTGTGAATTGTAAATTGTGAATTCATGTGGTAACTAATTTTTGTTTGGTTGTAATTATTATAGAAGCTAAAATTTTATTTATCTCTATAATGTCAGATTTTATTGATTGAAACTGAGTTTGATTCAAATAGTCAGATTGAAACAATAATTCTAGCCAATAATCTGTTTCATTGGCTTCTTTTTGAGCAATTGCTAATTTATGTATAAAGTCTTTTTTGCTTTCTGCTTGTTCGGACTCTCTAACCAATGCTCCAATTGCTGTTCCGCTCCTAAGCAGTTGTTTGCTTAAAATAAACTCTTTCTTTTCCTCTTTTAAATATTGAAAAAGCTTAATAATTCTAAGAGCAAAATTAAATGACTTTGTTTTTATTACGTTATCCGACATAATTCACAATTCACAATTTACAATTCACAATTACTTCTGGTTTCTTGTTTCGTCGCTAATTTTACGATCTTCGTCATAAGTGTCCGTGCGATAATTTTCTTCATCGCCTTCCAGGATTTTCAAATAACTATTATAACGCGACCAGGCGATCTCGTCTCTTTCTAATGCAGCTTTTATGGCACAATGCGGTTCTTCTTTATGGAGACAGTTGTTAAACTTGCATTGATCTTTCAGTTTGAAGAATTCAGGGAAATATCCGCTGATTTCTTCTTTCTCCATATCCACAATTCCGAAACCTTTAATTCCCGGAGTATCGATAATTTTTGCGTTAAAAGACAAATCATACATTTCAGCAAAAGTCGTAGTATGCTGACCTTGTTTACTTGCTTCAGAAATGGTTTTGGTTTTAAGATGCAAAGACGGTTCCATAGCATTTACCAGAGTCGATTTCCCAACACCGGAATGTCCGGAGAACATACTTACTTTGCCAATCATCATTTCTTTTAGTTCATCAACACCTTTCATTTCGGTAGAAGAAACACGAAGACATTTATATCCAATTTGCTGATAAACGTATTGCATATACAATTGATCTTCTAAAGTTGGCTCATCAAAAGTATCGATCTTATTAAAAACTAAAATGGTTTCAATGTTGTAAGCTTCCGCAGTTACCAAAAAACGATCTATAAAATTGAAAGTTGTTGGCGGATTATTAATCGTGATCAATAAAAAAACACGGTCAATATTCGAAGCAATAATGTGCATTTGATGCGAAAGGTTAACCGATTTACGAACGATGTAATTCTTTCTTTCGTGAATATTAAAAATTGTTCCGGTTACAGCATCAGAAGTTTCTTCGAGTTCATAATCGACAATATCGCCTACAGCAATCGGATTAGTACTTTTAATCCCTTTCATTCTAAATTTCCCTTTCATACGGCATTCTATAAAATCGCCTTGTTCCGATTTTACAGTGTACCAGCTTCCTGTAGATTTATATACGAGTCCTGTCATTCTTTAATTTTAGATTTCTGATTTTAGATTTTAGATTATTCTTAAACTAAAATATTAAAGCACAAAATTACTGTTTTACAATTGAAACCCATTGGTTTCGGCATTTAAAATCAAAAAAAATCCCCAGCACTTCTTTCAAAGCAATGGGGATTTTAAAAAAAACAATCTATTTTTAATATTGTGACATAAGAAAATTTAAACACAAAATGCAAACAAACTTAAATTAACTTATATCACATATATATTTTAAAGAAAATTATGCGTTGAAAATTTTCTCCTGGTGACCAATACTTTCCTGGTGGATTGCTTTGAACATTCTCAAAACAAACTCTTCAGTAAGACCTTTTTTCTCACCTTCTAAAATCATTTTTCCTAAGATTTCGTTCCAACGGTTGTTTTGAAGAATCGCTACGTTGGCATCTTTTTTCACCTGACCAATTTCGTCAGCCACTTTCATACGTTTTCCTAAAAGTTCTAATAAGTTAGCATCAAGAACGTCGATGTTAGCTCTTAGTTTTTTCATTTTTTGGCTGTACTCATCTGTAGTATCATCCGTTTTTCTGATCGTCAAATCTTTAATGATTTGTTTCAAAGCGTCTGGAGTAACTTGTTGAGCAGCATCAGACCAAGCGTTGTCCGGATCGTAGTGCGTTTCGATAATCATACCGTCGTAGTTCAAATCTAAAGCCTCTTGCGTTACTTCAAAAATCATTTTACGATCACCTGTAATGTGAGATGGATCGATGATTAATGGTAAATCAGGGAATTTATTTTGCAATTCGATAGCAATTTGCCATTCTGGAATGTTTCTGTATTTTGTTTTTTCGTAAGTAGAGAAACCTCTGTGAATAACTCCTAATTTCTCGATTCCAGCCATGTGTAAACGCTCAACACCACCTAACCATAAAGCTAAATCCGGGTTTACTGGGTTTTTAACCAAAACGATTTTATCAGTTCCTTTCAAAGTATCAGCAATTTCCTGAACCGCGAAAGGGTTTGCAGTTGTACGAGCACCAACCCATAAAACGTCGATATCATGTTCTAAAGCCAGTTTACAGTGAGCTGCAGTTGCCACTTCAGTTCCCATTAATAAACCAGTTTCAGCTTTTGCTTTTTGTAACCATTTTAAACCAATTTCTCCAACACCTTCAAATCCTCCCGGACGTGTTCTTGGTTTCCAGATTCCTGCTCTGAATACACTAACTTTTGAATCTTTCAATTCGTGAGCAATTTTCAAAACCTGATCTTCCGTTTCTGCACTACATGGTCCAGCTATCACAAGTGGGTGATTTAAATTGAAATCTTCTAACCACTTTCTCATTTCTTTCTTATTTTCCATCTTAATTCTAATTTTACTTTTTAGTTGTTGTTAATCCGTTTAGTATTTCTTTTATTTTATTTGTGCTTTCCATTTCATTAAAAATGGCGTTGTAATCTTCTTCTTTTAGCAAATCCCTAAACCGACTGAGATTTGAAATATATTCTTCTAATGTTTCCAGAACATGCTCTTTATTTTGCTTAAAAATCGGTGTCCACATTGCCGGCGAACTTTTTGCTAAACGAACCGTACTTTCAAATCCACTTCCCGCCATATCAAAAATATCCTGTTCGTCTTTTTCCTTGTTCATTACCGTTTTTCCAAGCATAAACGAACTAATGTGCGACAAATGCGAAACGTAAGCAATGTGTTTGTCGTGTGAAGTCGGGTCCATATATCGAATCCTCATTCCTATTTCGCTGAAAAGCTTTAATGCCTTTTCCTGCAATTTAAAAGTGGTCTTTTCCACTTCACAAATAATGTTTGTTTTTCCTTTAAACAAACCTCTTATCGCCGCCGAAGGTCCTGAAAACTCCGTTCCTGCTATCGGATGCGTGGCAATAAAATTTCTTCTTTTCGGATGATTAGCCACTGCATCACAAATTGGTTTTTTAGTTGAACCAACCTCAAAAACAATTGTTTTATCTCCAACTGCATCCAGAACTTTTGGCAAAACCGTCAGTGCGACATCAACCGGAACTGAGACGATTACAAAATCGGCTTCAGCCAAATCTTCAAAACTTCCCGCTTCGTCGATAACTCCTAAATCAATGGCTTCCTGCAAATGCTTTTCGTTGCTATCGATTCCAAAAATGGTCGAATCGGGATGTTGGTCTTTGATGTCCAACACCATCGAACCGCCTATTAATCCTATTCCTATTACGTATACTTTCATATTCTTTTTTTTTCCTGCAAGGTTTTTAAAACCTTGTAGGTTTATATAATCAAGACTTTCAAACTCATACCTACAAGGTTTTGAAAACCTTGCAGGAAATCTTAATACTAAAACCGATCAATCGCTTCTTGTACTTTCTCTTCTTTCACACATAATGAGAATCTGATATAACCTTCGCCGTTGCTTCCAAAAATGGTTCCCGGTGTAATGAAAATATGTTTCTCGTATAATATTTCGTCAATGAACTTCTCTGCTGATGCTATCCCTTCCGGAAGTTTTGCCCAAACAAAAAGCCCAACTCCTTCTTTATAAACTTCACAACCTAGTTTTTCTGCTAGTTTTTCTGTTAATTCTCTGCGGCGTCGGTAAATTTTGTTTTGATCTTCAAACCATGATTTATCACAATTCAACGCTGCAACTGCACCTTTCTGAATTCCGTAGAACATTCCACTGTCCATATTGCTTTTTACTTTCAGAACCGCATCAATAATTTCAGGATTTCCTAAAACCATCCCAACTCTCCAGCCGGCCATGTTGAACGTTTTACTAAGTGAATTCAATTCTAAAGCCACCTCTTTTGCGCCTTCAACCTGCAATAAACTCATCGGATTATCATTCAAAACAAAACTATACGGATTGTCGTTGATCAATAATATATTGTGTTTTTTAGCAAAAGCAACCAATTTTTCAAATAACGCTAAACTTCCTCTCGCTCCTGTCGGCATGTGCGGATATCCCAGCCACATAATTTTTACTTTCGAAAGATCTAGTTTTTCCAATGCTTCAAAATCCGGTTCCCATGCATTTTCTTCTTTCAGATCATAATAAACCGGAACTGCTCCAACCAAATTAGTTACCGAAGTATACGTTGGATAACCTGGATTCGGAATTAAAACGTGATCGCCTTCATTTAAAAATGCTAACGAAATGTGCATAATTCCTTCTTTTGAACCCATCAAAGGTAAAATCTCATTATTCGGATTCACTTCAACACCAAATTGATTCTGATAAAAATCGGCCATCCCTTTTCTTAATTCCGGTAATCCCTGATAGCTTTGATAACCATGTCCGTTTTCGTCTTGAATTGCCGCAGCGACTGCTTCAATTACTGCTTTTGACGGACTCAAATCAGGGCTTCCAATTCCCATATTGATGATCGATTTTCCTTCAGACTGCAGTTGACGCACTTCTCTCAATTTTGATGAGAAGTAATATTCTTCAACTGTATCTAATCTTTTTGCTGTTGTAATCATTTTTTTATTGCTTTAGGCCGTAAGCTTTAAGCTTTAGGCTCTTTTTAAACTTTCTATTTTGGACTTTAAGACTTTCGACTTTCCAACTTTAAGACTCACTTAAAGGTTTTGTATTCTTATATTCTCCCAACACTTTAAAATATTCTGCCATTATGTTTAATAACGTTTTGGCTTTTGCAAAATCTTCGTATTTTTCAAATGTTACATCTACGAAAAATGAATATTTCCAAGGTGTTTCAATTTTTGGAAGCGACTGAATTTTTGTCAAATTCAGTTTGCAGTCACTCATTACATTCAAAACCGCTGCTAAGCTTCCTCTTTTGTGATCCAATTCAAATTTGATGGACGCTCTGTTGATTTCGTTTTCTGGCAAAAATGAATTTTGCTTTTTGATAATCACAAAACGAGTCATATTGTTTTTGATCGTTTGAATTTCCGGCGCGATGATTTCTAAATCATACATTTCCGAAGCCGTTTTACTTGCAATTGCTGCAATTCCGGTTAATTGTTTTTCCTGAATTCTTCTTGCTGTTTCGGCTGTATCTTTATCCTCAACCAATTTGATATTTGGATATTGTTTCAAGAAATCCATACATTGTAAAATGGCCATTGGATGCGAATGAACTTCTTTTATATCTTCAATTTTCTGACCTTTCAAAACCATTAAATTTTGGTGAATGCTTAAATAATGTTCTCCAATAATGTGTAAATTGTTCTTGTCAATCAAAGCATAATTCGGAATAATTGGACCTGCGATCGAATTTTCAATCGCCATAACCGCCTGATCAGATTTTCCTGAAAGAAGGCTGTCGATTAATTCTTCAAAAGACAGACATTCATCAATAGCCACATTTTCAGAGAAATACTCCTTCACAACTTGATGATGAAAAGAACCTTTTATACCTTGTATTGCAATTTTCGTTGTCATATATTCAAAAAAAAATCCTGATTTGCATCAGGATTGTATATTAGTTTTATTTGTCTTTATATTTTTCAAATAACCATAGCACAATCCTTACTTCTACTAAAGAAGAAATAAAAAGAGTTGCTAAAATAAAAACGGTTAGATGCCATTTTGTTTGTGTTATTATTTAAATTCTCTGCGAATGTATAAATTATTTTTACCGCACCAAAAAAAAGATTGCATTTTATGAAACAAAAAGGGATTTCTTAACAAATTTAGCAGGTTTTGTATGATAATATAAAAATATCGGCTTAAAATGAGAATATTAAAATGAGGTTCTTAGGTTCTGAGATGCTAAGGTGCTAAGGTTTTTTCGCCACGAATTACACAAATTCACACAAATTATTCTGGTTATTTAATTCAACAGACAATATTAATCCGCCATTTTTGTCATTTCGAGGAACGAGAAATCCTCGCAAGTAGCTCTACAAAGATTGGCGATTTTGATTGCGGAATTACTTATGAGGATTTCTCGTTCCTCGAAATGACAAGATTGCGATTATCCAAACAATCCAGAAACAGGCTTATTCGAAATCCCAATTTTTGAATAATCAAAATTCAATTTTTCTTTTAATAAAGAGGCATAAACACTTCTAAAATCAGTTTGGTATTTTAAATCGCCATTATCCAAGTTGGCTAAATTTGGATTATTTCCTAAAATTGTTCCTTTATTATTTCCACCAATAATAAACATTGGCGCTGCAGTTCCGTGATCGGTACCGTTTCCATTGTCTTTTACTCTTCTTCCAAATTCTGAAAATACAACAACTGTAACGTTTTGCATTAATTGCGCCTGCTTTAAATCCTGGTAAAAACTGTACAAGGCATCATTCAAATCAGTCAATTTTCTTTCATGAATAGCAAGCTGATTATCGTGCGTATCAAATCCGCCAAGTGATGTGTAATAGACTTTTGAATTCAGGTTTCCTTTTATCAGTCGTGCAATCCATTCAAGATTTTTAGATAATCCGGTTTTTGGATAACTGATTTCTGTTTTGGATTTTGCCAATGCTTTCTGGATTTCATCAGAACCTTCTGTAACCGAATTGGCAATTTTTCGAACAAAATCTAATTGAGGATTATCAGACAATATTACATTTTCGCCCTTATCTGATTTCACTTTAAATCGGTTTGGGTCTTTTACTGTAATCGAATTGGGTTCTATTCCTTTCAAAGCTAAATTATCAATCGAATCTAAATTTATACCCGCCGTCGCCTGATGACCGTTGCATTGTAAATCTAAATACCTTCCTAACCAGCCTTCATTTATATATTTATCAGAATCGGTTGCGGTTTGCCAAATTTCCTGACTTCTAAAATGTGAGCGGATGGGCTCCGGATATCCCACATTTTGAATTACCGTTAAATCTCCATTTTGTTGCATTTGAACAAAGTCTTTCAGAGATGGATGAAATGCCATTCCCATATTTTTCCCGACAACTACATCTTTACTTAAAGCGATTTTTGTCCTCAAGTCATAATACAACGGATTGTCGTACGGAATAAAAGTATTCAATCCGTCATTTCCTCCATTCAATTGTACAAAAACTATACATTGCTCTCCGATTACCAAATTATTTTGTGAACCAAAAGCATGCAAAAATTCAGGAAGTACAAGCAATCCGCCGGTGAATGTCCCTGTTAATGTTAGAAAATTTCTTCTGTTCATAATGTTAAGCTTTTAAATCAACTGATATTCCGGTAGTTTCGTGATGTAATTAAAGAGCCTTGCCACTGCGAAATTGGCGTGCGGATCTTTGGGATCAAAGTCATATTTTAGTAAATTCTCCATGTCTTTTTGCATTGCATCATTTACTTTGAATAATAATCTATCTGACAGTCCCATAATAATGGTTTTATTATTTCCATCGGAATCAAAATCAATTTTCACCTCAATTTTTTCGAATTCTGTTTTTGGTTTTTCATTTTCAGAATTCATTGTATTCAAAACTTTTCTGGTAATACTTCTTCCGCTGCAAAGCAAATCTGAAGTATTATTACGTTGCAGATAAATTTGCGAAGTCAGCCAGGAATTTCCTCCGTCCCAACCTTTCACATTTATTTGGTTGTAGAAATCCATTCCTTGTTGTTTCAGAAAAAATAGTATCATCGCATCATCCAAATCATCAATATGCAATTCTTCTAAAAGCTGTAAAATATATACTAGCGGATTTTTGATTTTAGTTCCTGAAATTTCCTTTTTATATTCTTCTGTGAAAATTTTAGTCAACAGTGGTTCGATTTCAAACTTTACTTTTCTGAAATAATCTCCATAAAAAGTCACCAAATCTTCTGGTGGATTATCATAAACAAACCACTTCAGGATTTTTCGGGTAATTAAATAGGGAATCTCTTTCTGCTCAAAAATAATGTCAACCAAATCATCTGCTTTCCAGTTTCCGGTTTTCCCGAAATAGGTTTTGTCGCTATTATCTTCTATATTTTTTCTGTAAACTGCGCCGTCGTCTCCATAATTTAATCCCGCTAAAGCTCTTGCTCCTTCTTTGATATCACTTTCAGAATAATTCCCAATTCCGATTGTAAATAATTCAAGTAATTCCCGACTAAGATTTTCGTTGATTTTGCCTTTTTTATTATCGACATTATCTAAATACCGAACCATGGCATTTGATTTTACAATTTGCTTTGTTAATTCTTTGAAATTTCCAAAAGCATGTTCGCGTAAAATCATATTGTGCTGGTAAATCCAATAATTGACTTTTACTTTTTGGGAAGTGGAGACGAAATGATTGTGCCAAAAACAAACCATATTCTCGCGTAAAGGAAATTCGTCATTTCGCATTTTAGAGATCCACCATTTTTTTAATTCTACATTAGAATAGATTTCTCTTTTCAGAATCTTCTTTTTGAATTCAGAATCCGCAGTTTTTATGGATTCGCGCAATGCTTTAAGCTCGAGAAGTGTTTTGGGATCGTCTTCTAAAAAAGCAGGAAGTTGTTTATCAAATTTTGAATCATAAGAATGTTTTAGAAATTTTTCTAATCCTAGTTTTTCAATTTGAGCTGCTTGTTTTCCTGAAAAACCTAATCGTAAGGACCAAAGATTGCTTTTTTTCATAATTCAGAAATTATTACAATAAGACTTGACTTTTCTTTAAAGGTTTAAAAGAAAAGGTGCTGAGTTTCTTAGTTACTAAGATACTAAGATACTAAGATACTAAGATTTGGAAAAAAGTTTTTGGTAATAATTAAAACGGTGAATCTTTGGGGTTATTGCCGTTTTTATATTGAAACAATAATAATATAGCCCACGGTTTCAACCGTGGGAGACGAATCATGAAAATGCATTGTATCCCCACGGTTGAAACCGTGGGCTATGATAAAAATTGCTTGCAAATATTTCTCATTGTTTCTGAATGACAAACTGGATTTTTAATTCGTTGAGAAAGACAGAAAAATTAGCTTTATTACAGAAATCGAAATTAATAAGATTATAAAAGAATTGAACAAAAACTTATAATGAAAATCTAAATTCCTAGCCCCGATTGAAGTGGAAATCCTTTTTATTTTTTCTTTAAAAATAAAAAGATTGAAACGAAAAGCGGGAAATAGCTCCCAAAAAAAAGCAGTTATCATTACAATAACTGCTTTCTATTAATTCAGAATAAATCTTTTCTCTTTATTCTTTCTTCTTTTTCTTCTAAAAAAAATTAAGATCCACACATTTCACAATCCTCAGGATCTGCTGCTTGTGCTTTTAGCAACATTGCTTTGTAATCCTCAACACTGATTTCTTCAGTTGCAGCAACTAAAGACGGTGCAGTTTCTTCTTTTTTATCATTGTTCAATGTGAATTTAATCGCATCAACTGCAGATTTCGTTCTCAAGTAATACATTCCTGTTTTCAAACCTGATTGCCAAGCGTAAAAGTGCATTGACGTTAGTTTAGAATAGTTTGCATCTTGCATGAATAAGTTCAACGATTGTGATTGGTCAATGAAATAACCTCTTTGACGAGACATATCGATAATATCTTTCATCGACATTTCCCAAACTGTTTTGTATAGTTCTTTTAAGTCTTGCGGGATAATATCAATATTTTGAACAGATCCGTTATGACGCATGATTTCTTGTTTCAAATCTTCGTTCCATAAACCAAGTTTCACTAAATCTTCTAGTAAATGTTTGTTTACTACGATAAATTCTCCAGACAATACACGACGTGTGTAAATGTTTGATGTATATGGTTCGAAAGCTTCGTTGTTTCCAAGAATTTGAGAAGTCGAAGCTGTTGGCATTGGCGCAACTAATAATGAGTTACGAACTCCGTGCTCTACCACTTCTTTTCTTAATGAAGCCCAGTCCCAACGACCAGATAATTCTTCATCTTTCATTCCCCACATATTGTATTGGAATTCTCCTTTAGACATTGGAGAACCTTCAAATGTAGAATATGGTCCTTCTTCTTTTGCCATTTCCATAGAAGCGGTTACAGCAGCGAAGTATAAAGTTTCGAAAATTTCCTGGTTTAAAGCTTTAGCTTCATCGCTTGTAAACGGCATACGCAACATGATAAAAGCATCGGCTAAACCTTGCACTCCCAATCCAACCGGACGGTGACGCATGTTAGAGTTTTCAGCTTCTTTTACCGGGTAATAATTTCTATCAATTACTTTGTTCAAATTACGAGTTACACGTTTTGTAACATTGTAAAGTGCTTCGTGGTCGAATTTTCCGTTATCAATAAACATTGGTAACGAAATAGAAGCCAGGTTACAAACTGCGATTTCATCTTTAGATGTGTACTCCATAATCTCCGTACACAAGTTAGAAGAACGAATTGTTCCTAAATTCTTGTGGTTCGATTTACGGTTTGCCGCATCTTTATATAACATATAAGGCGTTCCGGTTTCGATTTGTGATTCCAGGATTTTCTCCCATAATTCACGTGCGCGAATCGTTTTTCTACCTTTTCCTCTAAATTCGTAATCTGTATATAAAGCTTCAAATTCATCTCCATAAACGTCGTATAATCCAGGACATTCGTTAGGACACATTAATGTCCACGTTGTATCTTCCTGAACACGTTTCATGAATAAATCTGAAGTCCACATGGCGAAGAATAAATCTCTCGCACGCATTTCTTCTTTTCCTGTATTTTTCTTTAAATCCAAAAATTCAAAGATATCAGCATGCCAGGTTTCGATGTAAATCGCAAAACTTCCTTTACGTTTTCCACCACCCTGATCTACATAACGAGCTGTATCATTGAAAACTCTCAACATCGGAACAATTCCGTTTGAAGTTCCGTTTGTACCGCGAATGTAAGATCCAGTCGCACGAACGTTATGAATAGAAAGACCAATTCCTCCCGCTGATTGCGATATTTTAGCGGTTTGTTTTAAAGTGTCATAAATACCATCAATACTATCATCCTGCATTGCCAAAAGGAAACAAGAAGACATTTGAGGTTTTGGAGTTCCCGCGTTGAACAACGTTGGTGTTGCATGCGTAAAGAACTTTTTAGACATTAAATCGTAAGTTTCAATTACCGATTTTAAATCATTTAAGTGAATACCAACCGAAACACGCATCAACATATGTTGTGGTCTTTCTACGATTTTTCCGTTTATTTTTAGCAAATACGAACGCTCTAAAGTTTTGAAACCAAAGTAATCGTAATTGAAATCTCTTGTGTAAATGATATGAGAATCTAAAAACGCAGCGTTTTCCTGGATCACATTAAATACTTCATCCGAAAGTAATGGCGCTTCTTGTCCATTTCTTGGATTTACGTAGTGATACATATCTTTCATCGTTTCTGAGAACGATTTTTTAGTATTTGAATGTAGGTTCGAAATTGCCACACGCGCTGCCAATTGTGCATAATCTGGATGCGCAATAGTCATAGAAGCCGCCGTTTCTGCCGCAAGATTATCTAATTCAGAAGTAGAAACCCCATCATACAATCCTTCGATAACTCTCATGGCTACCTTAACAGGATCTACAAGCTCATTCAAGCCGTAACACAACTTTTTGATTCTTTCTGTAATCTTATCAAACATTACGGGCTCTTTGTGGCCATCTCTTTTTACTACAAACATAAGCTTACTATTTTAGTTATTGAAAAAATGAAAGTTACTAGAAAACGAATTCCAGTACTTAAACATTGCGTGTTTTTAAATTATTTTTTGAGAATTATTGAATCCTCAATAGTTGTCTGCTCCCAACCTATAAAATAGATCGAAAATGCAAAAAATTGTTATTGAATCTACGATTTGGGAAGAGATTCAATTTAAAAAAAATGATTTTATCCTTTTAGCGTTTTTGGGATCGCTAAAATATTTTGTTGTCTAAAAATCTGCGTCAAATGAAATTTTCTGAGCATCGCTGTCAGTGTTCATCACACCAGATTTTTGATACTCGGCAACACGTTTTTCAAAGAAATTAGTTTTTCCCTGAAGAGAAATCATATCCATGAAATCAAACGGATTGGCTGATCCATACACACGATCACAACCTAATTCTACCAATAATCTGTCTGCAACAAATTCTAAGTATTGTGTCATTAAAGTCGCATTCATTCCAATTAAACTTACCGGAAGAGATTCTGTTACAAATTCTCTTTCAATATCTAAAGCATCAACAATGATTTCTTTAATTCTGTCTTTCGGAACTTTATTAATTAGGTGATGATTATGCAAGTGAACTGCAAAATCACAATGTACACCTTCGTCACGAGAAATCAACTCGTTAGAGAAAGTTAAACCGGGCATTAAACCACGTTTTTTCAACCAATAAATGGAACAAAAAGCACCTGAGAAGAAAATACCTTCAACAGCAGCAAAAGCAATCAGTCTTTCGGCAAACGAATCGGACTCGATCCATTTTAAAGCCCAGTCTGCTTTTTTCTTGATTGCAGGAAAAACTTCCAAAGCATTAAACAACTCTGCTTTTTCTGCTTCATCTTTCACATAAGTATCAATCAATAATGAATAGGTTTCACTATGAATGTTCTCCATCATGATTTGGAAACCATAGAAAAACTTCGCTTCAGCATATTGTACCTCATTTACAAAATTCTCAGCAAGGTTTTCATTTACGATTCCATCAGATGCAGCAAAAAATGCTAAAATATGTTTGATGAAATATCTTTCATCATCACTCAATTTATTATTCCAGTCTGTCAAATCCTGGTGCAAATCGATTTCTTCCGCAGTCCAGAAACTAGCTTCCATTTTCTTATACCATTCCCAAATATCATGATGTTTGATAGGAAAAATAACGAAACGATTTTTATTTTCTTGTAATATTGGTTCGACTTGTGACATGACAATTTTATTTAATTTTTATGCTGAATTTTTACTTATTCAGAACGATTACAAAGATTGTCATTTGTTGCCAAAAATGAAAGCCAAACTTATTCACAATTCGATGTAGTTTTTAACAACGCTAAAAAATGAGATACTTTTCAGACAATAATTAAATATTTGTAAATGAGACATTTAATATAGTCATTTATACCTAAAGCCCCTGTAAAATATAGACTTTTTGTAATAAAAAGCAAGAAATATTAATTGTTTTTAAAAAGTTTTTTTTGAGTTAAAACTTTATTTTTTGAGTTAAAATATGTTCCTGAAAAGACGTAATTAAGACACTTATTTTATTTCGAATTTTTAAGTTCTTCCGCTACTTTTTCAAGTTCCATATACCAGTCTTCACCAAAGCGACGAATTAAAGCTTCTTTGACAAATTTATAAACCGGAACTTCCAATTCTTTTCCTAAAGAACACGCATCATCACAAATATCCCATTTATCGTAATTTACTGCTGCAAACTCTGTAAAGTCTTTTACACGGATTGGATACAAATGACAAGAAACTGGTTTTTTCCAGTCTACGATTCCTTGGTTGTAAGCTTGCTCAATTCCGCAAAGTGCAGTTTTACCGTCAAAAATCACGTAAGCACAATCTTTTTCATCAATTAATGGCGTTTCAAGATCACCATCGGTTCCTTTTACCCAGGTTCCTTGTGCTTCAATAGCAGCGATTCCTTCTTTTCGTAAAAAAGGTTTTACTTTAGGATAAATTTCTTCCAGAATTTTAGTTTCTGCTTCGCTTAAAGGCGCACCCGCATCTCCGTCAACACAGCAGGCTCCTTTACAAGCTGACAAGTTGCACACAAATTCTTTTTCAAGAATATCTTCTGAAATAATGGTTTTCCCTAATTGAAACATGATAATAAAGTACTGTAATTTATAAAGTGCAAAGATAGTCAAAGAAAGCGGATAAAAAATTTACCACAGAGATTCACAGAGGCTTTCACAGAGATTCACAAAGAATAATTTATTTTTTTCTCTTTTTACCATTAAATCTTTGTGAATCTCTGTGAAAAATCTTTGCGATACTCTGTGGCAAAACTTATAATTGTTACAAACATCACTTTTTTAACCAACAAAACATGTTTTTATAACAAAAGTGTCGTGTATTAAAAAAACACCTATCTTTATTCTCTACCTTTGCAAAAATTTTAAACGCTTAAAATCAAAGTAATATGTTAGAAATTGACTTTAAAGAAATTATTACTGTTGGAATGGTGCTTTTTGCTGTAATTGATATCGTGGGATCCATTCCGATTATCGTCAATTTAAGATCAAAAGTGGGACATATTGAATCTGAAAAGGCTTCTATAGTAGCCGGATTGATTATGATTGTTTTTCTTTTTGTTGGAGAAGGTTTACTTAATCTTATTGGAATTGATGTTCACTCGTTTGCCGTTGCCGGATCTTTTGTACTTTTCTTCTTAGCTTTAGAGATGATTCTCGGAATCAGAATCTACCGTGACGAAGAACCAGGATCTGCTTCTATTGTACCTTTAGCTTTTCCTTTAATTGCAGGAGCAGGAACAATGACCACTTTACTTTCACTTCGATCACAATTTCATACAATCAATATTATCATTGCAATTTTGTTGAATATTATCTTAGTATATATTGTTTTGAAATCATCAAAAAAAATAGAAAATTTATTAGGAGAAAACGGACTTGGCGTGGTACGCAAGACATTTGGAGTCATACTTTTAGCAATTGCTGTTAAATTATTCGCTGCTAATGTTAAAGGTTTGTTCGTCTAACAGATATTTTTATAAATTTACCCCATAAAATTTCTAAATAGAACTTTTAACATATTTACTATATGTATAAAGTTTTAGTTTAATTTTTAGACAAACAAACAACCATATGAAAATCTTTACTTCAATCTTAGTGCTTTTAGCATTAGCTTTAATTGTTTTTAATATTACACAATTAGACTTTAAAAATCCTTTTCAGGGAGATAGCGGTGTAGCACTTATTGGGATCGCAGCTGCTTTTTGCGCGGTATTAATTCTTTTGATTTTTAGAATTTCAAAAAGAATTGAAGAAAAAATGCACGACAACAGATAATATGTTTGACGTTCTAATTATTGGCGGAGGCGTATCAGGCATGTCTTGTGCTCTCGTTTTAGGTTCTGCCAAAAACAAAGCTTTTGTTGTCGATAAAAAAATCGGAATCTTCACCCATCAAAAGAATTCTTCACTGCAAGAAGCGATCTTCTATAACGCATACGGAATAATGCCTGGTAAATTAGGATCTGAATTACTTGTAGAAAGTACGCAGGATTTAGCCATGACTTATCCTCACATTACTCAGATTCCAAACGAAAAAGTAGTTAAAGTTGAAGGTACTTATCCTGAATTTACCGTTACTACTAATAAAAACTCATATAAAACTAAAAATATTGTAATCGGAATTGGTTCTGCCAATACTTTCGATATTGAAGGTTTAATGCAGTATATTGAACCGCATAAAAAAGCACTTCCGGAAAAACAACGTATTCAGCTTAAAAACGACGATCATAAAGTTGCTGATGGCATTTATGTTATTGGAACTTTAGCCGGCTGGAGAAGTCAATTAGCCATTGCTGCAGGAAGCGGCGCTGCTGTTGCTACAGATATTCTGACTTTATGGAATAATGGCGTACAAACTCACGCACACGATAGCATTCGATAATTTTAAAACATAAGTTTTTTTATTCTGAACCATTAAGAGATTAAGAGAAATTAAGTTTCTGTATTTAATAAATTTAATCGCAAAGTTGTGTCGAGAAAATTTCAGACATAAGTTTTTGCCCTTAATAAACTTAAGCTTCAAAACATAACAAAACCATTAAGAGATTAAGAAAAGAAGCCGCAAAGCTTAATAAACTTAATCTCTTAATGGTTAAAAATATTCTTAACGATTATTTCACCGAAACAATCTCAGTTACCTTGATATGTTTTTCATCTTCTGTTTTCCAGATTTCTCCTTTTACAGAAACATTATCTCCAATTTTTAATTGTTTATAATTTTGAGGCCCACCAAAATTTACTATGCTGATTGTGGCAAAATAAACTTCTTTAGCAGCTGTAGAAATTTTAGCGGTATAACCGTCTTTCCCTGCTTCTATTGAATCTACTTTTCCTGTTACGGTATTGTTATTAGTATCTTTCATACTTGTGCAAGAAATTATAAAAGTCATTAAAACTACAAGAAAACTTATTCTTTTTAGATTTTTCATATTATATATTTTAAACACAAATCTCGCACTATTTAGGCGAGATTCATTACATTATATTTAAATAAATTATTATTATTTTATTGTAATTGAATACAGCTTCCTGCAATCACTTTTAGGTTTTCGTCAAATTGTTTCCAGACTCTGATGTAGCGAAAAGCGCCATTTATAGGATTATTATCAAACGATCCTTTTAATGAAACTGTTACCGCAACAACCGCAACATCTTCAATTAAATTTATAGTTTGGTCTACAGCTTCCAGTGCATCAATTTTCATTTTGCCTGAACGATAGGAATTCAGATCAAATTCTTTCGTAATCGTATTTCCATCGGGTAAATTGAAAAGCAAATCGTCGTGGAGGATTTTTTCTAGAAACGAAACATCTGCATTTTTAATGGCAGTCAAAAGTTCTATTTCAGCATTTACAACAGCTTCTATTTTCATCTTAAAAAGGTTTCAACGTTATTTTTTCGGATTCTGAACTGCTTTAATCATCGCATCTTCTTTCAAAATCACATCGTAATAATAGAGTTCACCATACAATTGTCTGGCAAATTCGGCAGTGATATAACGATTAACCAAAGCTTTGGTTTTGTCTAATTTTAAATCCAAACCCGTCATGAAAATATAGTTTTTGAATTTCTTGAAATAAACATCCGAGTTTTTCATTTCAGCTAAAAACTCATTAAATTTAAGTCCGGTAAAAGCTTTTCGGTTTTTATCTAATTCTTCAAAAACAAAATGACCTACTACTCCGGTTTGTAATAAATAGCCAACATTTTCATTTCCATGTTCTGCTTCCATCGGAACAAAAACATCAGGAACGATTCCGCCGCCGCCGTATACAATTTTGCCTTTTGGTGTTTTAAACTTTAATGAGTCGGCCACTTTTATACTGTCTTTAGCATAAAGTTCACCCGATTTTATACGAGATTCCGATTCTTTAAAATACTCTTCGTTTCCTTTTTTATAAGGCTTTTGAATTGATCTTCCTGTCGGAGTATAATATCTTGCTACGGTCAAACGTACAGCAGATCCGTCGTTGAAATCCATTTCGCGTTGTACCAATCCTTTTCCAAAAGAACGTCGACCTACGATAATTCCACGGTCATTATCTTGTAAGGCTCCTGCTAAAATTTCACTTGCAGATGCACTATTTTCATTGATCAAAACATATACTTTTCCGGTTTCAAAACTTCCGGCTTTTGTCGCGTATGTTTTCTCTGTTGTTCCGTTTTTATTTTTGGTAAAAACGATCAGTTGTTTGTCTTTCAAAAATTCATCGGCAATAGCCACAGCTTCTTCCATATAACCGCCGCCGTTGTCTCGAAGATCAATTACAAGCGATTGAATACCGCTTTGTTTTAATCTTGTTAAACCGGTTTTGAATTCATTAAAAGTAGTTTCGGCAAAACGATTGATTTTGATGTAACCGATATTATTTCCAAGTAATAAAGAGGCATCGACACTTTTTATCGGAATAACATCTCTTTTTACTTTAAACTTCAGTTTCTTTTGTTCCGATTTTCTAAAAACCGTCAATTCTATCTCAGAACCCTGCAATCCTTTTAATTTGGAGAACAAACTATCGGAAGGTAATTTTCTGCCAAATAATTTCGTCTTTCCGGCAAATAAAATTCGGTCTCCGGATTTTATTCCGGCTTTCGCAGAAGGTCCATTTTCAATAGGTTTTATAATCGCAACAGAATCTTTATACATATAAAAATTAATTCCGATTCCTACGAAATCACCTTTCATGCTTTCGGCCACTTCTGCCTGTTCGCTTGGCGGAATATAAACAGAATGCGGATCTAATTTAGATAAAATATTATCAACTGTCAGGTTTACAATTGAATCGGTATTGATACTGTCGACATATTCATTATTGATAAAATCGATCAGTTTGTTGAGTTTTGTTTTGGAGTAATTTTTAGCCAAAAGACCGTCATCAACGGGAGCATTCATCAGGCTTCCGAGGACAGTTCCGAGAGCAAAAGTCGCTCCGATCACGATTGGCAAATATTTCGAATTAAATTTCATTTACTCTTCTAAAACAGGAAGATGTTCGACTTCGACACCTGCTTTTAATAAAAATTGAATTCCGGAATCATCGCGATATCCGTTTTGGTAAACCACTCTCTTTATTCCCGACTGATGTATTAATTTACTACATTCTTTGCAAGGCGAAAGTGTAATATATAAAGTTGCACCTTCACAAGATTGTGTTGATCTGGCTACTTTTAGAATTGCATTTGCTTCGGCGTGTAAAACTTCCCAACGGGTTAACCCATCTTCATCTTCACAGCAATTTTCAAATCCGGATGGTGTTCCGTTATAACCGTCAGAAATAATCATCCGGTCTTTTACGATAATGGCACCAACCTGTTTACGTTTGCAGTAAGACAGTGCGCCCCATTCTTTTGCAATACGAAGGTACGCTTTATCGTACTTATTTATTTTTTTTAAGTCCATTTATTTTATCTGTTCCAAATTGGGCTTTCAATAATCATCGGAATTACAACTCCGATAATAAAAGCCGACATTACAAGTGCCCAGTCGCGTTTTGAAAAACGAAATACGGTCTGCACAATATAGGATAGTATCAAAACTACAAAAACAACTACTAACTGTGCTGCTTCAATTCCTAATGCAAATTCGCCTAAAGGTAATAATTTTGAACTTGGCGAACCACCTAAAATGGTTTTAAAATAGTTTGAAAATCCAAGTCCGTGTATGATTCCGAAAAACAGCGTTACCATAAAAATTAAATTCACACCTTCATTTTTAGTCGCTTTTCCTGCTGTAAAAAGATGAAATATGGCTGTTATCAAAATGGTAATCGGAATTAAAAACTCCACTATATTTACTTTTATAACGATTATTCCAAAAACAGAAAGTAACAAAGCCAAGGTATGACCGATTGTAAAAAGAGAAACTAAAAGCAGAATTCGTTTCCAGTCTTTAAACAAATACGGGATAGTTAAGGCGATTAAAAAAAGAACGTGATCGTAGGCATGGATATCTAAAACGTGTTTTAATCCTATCTGAAAATAAATCCAAAATTCTGACATAGGGGTAATGGTATTAATTGATTAAGGGGATGTAAACTTACGATTTATTTTGAAAATTAAAGAAACCCCGATATTAATTCAACGCAGAAAAATAAGTTAAATTTTATGAGAAATTTAAAATGTTAAATTAAAATAAGATTTATCTTTGTTCTATATAAAACCCTATTAATTATGCCATTTTCAGAATTATTTGATAACGAATTCAAACAAAGAAACAGAGGTCATTTCTCTGCAATTGTGCGTGTAGCATATGCTGACGGAAAAATTAATGACGAAGAGAAAGCTTTTTTGGACAAACTAGCTTCAAGGTTAGAAATTTCAGAAGACGAATATAACGAAATCCTTAAAGATCCGTGGCAACATTCTATAAATCCACCTTATTTATATGCGCAACGTTTAGAGCGTTTATATGATTTGGCAAGAATGGTTCACGTAGACCATCATTTGGGTGATCAACAAGAAGTTATGCTAACACGTATGGGATTAGCTTTAGGATTTACGCCAGGAAACGTAAATCATATTATTAGAAAAGCATTGTCATTAGTTGACAAAAAAGTAGATTTGGATACTTTCCTTTTCGAAATGGAGAATATGAATAAATAGTATTCAGTGTTCACTTTTTTAGTATTCAGCTTTATACTGATACTGAAATTGAAACTAATTTTTATAAACCCGACAGGTTTCAAAACCTGTCGGGTTTACTTTTTTTATTACTGAAAACTTAAAACAGTAATCCTAACAGGTTTTAAAAACCTGTTAGGATTACTGTGACTGAATACTAAAAACTGAACACTGAATACTTATTCAGCTGCCATAAATTCTTCAGCTTTCTCTACCATATTATAGCTTCCGCAGAAAAACGGAACTCTTTGGTGCAATTCTGTCGGCTGGATTTCCATAATTCTTCCAAAACCATCTGTTGCTTTTCCACCCGCCTGCTCTGCTATAAAAGCCATCGGATTACATTCATACAATAAACGTAATTTTCCTTTTGGTGCTTTTGAACTTGTTGGATAAATATAAATTCCGCCTTTGATCATATTTCGATGAAAATCTGAGACTAAGCTTCCAATATATCTTGACGTATAAGGTCTGTCATCTTCTTCACGCTGACAATATTTGATATAATTTTTTACTCCTTGCGGAAAATGCACATAGTTTCCTTCGTTTACCGAATAAATATGTCCGTCTTGTGGAAATCTCATATTTGGATGTGAAAGATAAAATGTTCCTATAGCCGGATTCAATGTAAAACCATTCACCCCATGTCCGGTTGTATAAACCAACATTGTCGATGTTCCGTAAATTACATATCCTGCTGCTACCTGATTGATGCCCGGCTGTAAAAAATCCTCGCTTGTTACCGGAGTTCCAATTGGTGTTATTCTTCTAAAAACAGAAAAAATAGTTCCTAATGAAACATTCACATCAATGTTTGAAGATCCGTCAAGCGGATCCATTAAGATCACGTACTTATTATTATGACTGTTGTCGCTCCCCTGAACAGTTATAAAATCGTCGTTTTCTTCTGAAGCAATTCCACAGACAATCTCACGGTTTATTAACGTCTGGATAAATACTTCGTTTGCATAAACATCTAATTTTTGCTGGTCTTCGCCCTGAATATTTTGTTCGCCTGCAGCGCCTATAATATCGACTAATCCAGCCTTGTTTACTTTATAGTTGACAACCTTTGCTGCCAGACGTATAGAGTTGATAATTCGGGAAAGCTCCCCCGACGAATACTGAAATGCTTTTTGGTTCTCAATAATAAACTCTCCCAGTGTTTTATTGCGTTCTTCCATTGCTATATCGTTATAGTTTTAATTTTAAGTCACAAATATCGCTTATTTTGTGAGAATGATTTAAAAATTATTTTGTTAGTTTGCTACTATTGTATATTTGCTAATTAAAGGTGGAAAGCACGTAGTAAAAACACACTTTTTTAGCTAATAAACGCTTAATAATAAGAATATAGAAATTGCTCCTCAGAAAAAGCTCGTACAAACAAACGCAGTAAAATGAAAGGTAATACTATAAATAGTACAAAAATAAATTTTACAAATATGAATATTAGAAAAGGAAATCCTGAAGACATGGAATCAGTTTTGGGATTGATACAGGAGTTGGCAATATTCGAAAAAGAACCCGACGCTGTTGTAATAACTGTTGATGATTTAGTACGTGACGGCTTTGGTGAAAAACCATTATTTCAGGTTTTCGTAGCAGAAGTTGAAAACGAAATTGTTGGAATTGCACTTTATTATTATCGTTACTCAACCTGGAAAGGAAAAACAATACATCTTGAAGACTTAATTGTTAAAGATAAAATGCGTGGTACCGGTTTAGGATCTGCACTTTATGCTGAAATTATGAAACAAGGAAAAAGAGATAATGTGAGAAGAGTTGAATGGAATGTTTTAGACTGGAATACACCGGCAGTTAACTTCTATAAGAATTCGGGCGCAAGAATTCTTGAAGACTGGCAAGTGGTTCAAATGGATGAAGCCGGAATTAATTCGTTTCTCGAAAAACTATAAAAAAATATAACCACAGATTATAAAATTATAAAAGAACAGCATATACAAAATTAAAAATGAGAGTATTTAAATTTGGAGGAGCATCAGTAAAAGATGCAGATGGAATTAAAAACGTTTATGACGTTTTACAAAAAGTGGGGTATGAAGATGTGATTTTAGTGGTTTCGGCAATGGGAAAAACCACAAATGCTCTTGAGGTTGTGATCAAGAATTACTTTGATAAATCGGCAGAATTGAACTCATCTGTACAGGAAATCAAAAAATATCACAATCAAATATTATTAGATTTATTTGAAGATGAAAAACATGCTGTCTTTGCGGCTGTAAAAGAGCAATTTTCAGAATTAGAATATTTTTTAGCGCATAATAAATCTCCAAATTACAATTTTGTTTATGATCAGATTGTGAGTTTTGGAGAATTAATTTCGACTACAATCTTAAGTCATTTCATGAATTTCATGGGAATTAAAACGCAATGGCTTGACGTTCGTAATTTCATCAAAACAAATGCAAATTACAGAGATGCTGAAGTTGACTGGGAAACTACGCAACAAAACATCAGTAAAAATGTTCCAAGAAAAACATTAAATATCACACAGGGATTTTTAGGTGCCGATGAAAACAATTTCACGACAACTTTAGGCCGTGAAGGTTCTGATTATACGGCCGGAATTTTTGCTTATTGCTTAAATGCTGAAAGTGTAACGATCTGGAAAGATGTTCCGGGAGTTATGAATGCTGATCCGCGTTATTTTGAAAATGCAAGTTTGTTAAATCAAATTTCTTATCGCGAAGCAATTGAATTGGCTTTTTACGGAGCAACAGTAATTCACCCCAAAACATTACAACCATTACAGAAAAAAGAAATTCCATTATACGTAAAATCTTTTATCAACCCATTATTAAAAGGAACCTGCGTTTCTAAAGGTGTTGATCTTGAGCCACAATATCCTTGTTTTATTGTAAAAAGAAATCAGCTTTTAATTTCACTTTCGTCTATCGATTTCTCTTTCATTATGGAAGAAAACATTAGTGAAATTTTTGCCTTGTTCCATGAATTTAAAATCAAAGTGAATTTAATTCAGAATTCGGCGATTAGTTTTTCTGTTTGTGTAGAAGATAAATTTGAAAATTTTAATGAGTTGAATGCCATTCTTTCGAAAAAATTCAAAGTTGATTATAACGAAAATGTAACTTTATACACGATTCGACATTTTACTGAACAAGCTGCCCATACAGTTGAAGAGAACAAAGAAGTTTTGCTAAAACAAGTAAGCCGCGAAACCATGCAAATTGTTACTAAAGAACTCAATTAATATTGCTTTATAAAAGGTAATTATTTCAATTCAAATATATTTATAAAAGGGCTTCACTAATCAGTGAAGCCTTTTTTGAATCCTATCGAGCCCTATTATTTTCTGTCTGCTCAATTTCAGATTTCTTATAGTTTATCTTTTTTGAATTCCCAAAACTATAGATTGCCATAAATCTAAAATAATTTGTTGTGTATGTTCTGTGATAATAAATTTCGGTTTGTCCAACTTCGTAATTGCCGGAAACCATGAAATCGTGAAAAATATCGTTTGCTGTAAAATTTATCTTTAAAGCGTCTTTAAAAAAATTTCTTTCGATTCCTAATGTTACTGTCGAACGGCTGTTATCACTCCCTAATCCATAACTTCTGTCTCCTAAATACCAGGCAAGCAGTTGCAGCTTAAAAAGATTTGGAATCGTAAAGGTATTATTCGAGTACAAATAAATCTGTGGCTTAACCGGACCTAATTCAAATGAATAAAAATTGTCTATGGACTTGGTTAAATTCATACTTACTGTATTCGTAGAATTCCACCATTTTATATTAAAAGATCGTGATAGCGAGGTAAAAAATGTATATCCTTTGTCAAGATTTAATGATCGTAAAATATAACTATTTGGAGTATCCCCTCGCAAAGCAGCTCCAGAAATAGGGTCAATTTTATAAGTATATCCAATTTTAAAATCAAACTTTTTATACATTGTTCCAATTTCAAAAGCATGAACTTTTTCCGGAAGCAAATTAGGATTTCCTTCGATAGTCGTAAATGGATCCTGATAAATAACATACGGATTTAATGCCTGATATCTTGGTCTTGTAATTCTCGACACATACGAAAAATGAGCTTTCCAATCTTCAGAAAAGTCGATATTTAAAAGTAAGTTAGGAAAAAGATTGCCATAGCTTTTTTCGAATTTTTGAATCCCGTTTGCATTCGTATACAAATTATATTTTGTCCATTCGCCTCTTGCACCTACAGAAAAATCAAACTTCTCGCCAATTGAACTTCCGTAATTAAAATACGCTGCACCAATACGCTCCTGGTATTTAAAATTGCTCGAAAGTTCATCATCAAACTCAAAATTCATATCATCTGCATCTGCAATCAAAAAATCTGTAGCTGATTTAATGGTTGCATAACTATATTTAGCTCCCGTTTCCAGCCTGGAGTCTTCTTTAATTTTTTTAGAATAATCAGCCTGAGTAGTAAATATATTTATGGTATTGCCAACATTGTTCTTAAGATACTTTTGCGTAATAACGTCATTTACCAAACCATTTTCATCAATAAAATCTTTGATGGTTCCGTTATAATTAGAATATTGTGATCCAATAAATAATGACGAACCTTTTTTGTCAGTTATCGCATTATAATTTAAATTCACAAACTGATTCAATAAAACGTCATTTTTATTAATATCAGTGGCATAAAAACTCTTTTCTAAATTATTCGTTATCGAATTTCGACTTTCAACAACACCACCCAAATCTTCAATATTACCACTATAGGCAAGTGAGATGTAATTCTTTTCTGAAAAAGTATATTGCAATCCAAATCCAAAATTAGAATAATTATTAAACTGGCGTCTCCAGTCTGTCGTTAATTCTGACGTCATAAATTCCACAGGATTTGGCCGTGTTCTGGTTGTGTACAAGAGCTCTCTCCCTTTTCCTAATTGCAATCCGTAATTTGTAATAAAAGAAAAGTTCCCTTTTGCGTAATTAAAGTCAAGCAGTGTGTTGGTACTTGTTCCTGCAAATTTAGAAACAGTTACTTGCTGAGTTGCCGTTCCCATAATTCCATTTTCAATGTTTTTTTTGGTAATGATATTAATTACTGCTTTTCCCTCGGCATCATACTTTGCTGAAGGATTTGAAATTACTTCAATTTTCGAGATTTGCGAAACTGGGATTGCAGCAAACCTTTCATAATTAATCAATATTCCGTTAAGGTAAATTATTGCTTCTCCTTTTCCCAAAACACTAATTTGACCCTCAGAGACGACAACATTCGGCACTCTCCCTAATAATTCATTGACAGAACTACTTGTCGACAGCAATGTATTGGCCACATTTACTTCGATTGTTCCGTTTGAAGAATATTTTACTAATTGTGCCTGTTTTTTAATGACAACCTCATTTAACTCATTATTCTTGTTGGCAACCTTATCTGAAATAGACTAGCTTTGTTTGTGCATTTGTTTCTGTCGAATACAAAAACAGACCGTAAATAGAGAAGAGAACTGAAACTCGGAATTTCATAAATTTTAGCGATTATAGTTTGACTTTTATGAAACAAAAGTCAAACTATAATCGCTAAATGAAGTCCCCGAAAGAGAAATCAGGAGTACGAATTTATAAATCAATACTCTGTTTAATACTTATAAAAACAGTAATTGATAGTTTGAAGGTGTTTTTCCGGTATGCTTTTTAAAAGCAGCAAAGAAGGTCGATTTAGAATTAAAGCCTACGTCATAACCTATAGATTCTAAAGTAAATTTATCATTTGATTTTATAATTTCACAAGCTTCCTTTATTCTGAACTCGTTAATAAAACTCGTGAAATTCTTCCCCAGATTATTATTTAAAAACTGCGAGAGCTGATGACTTGAAATATTCACTTCCTTAGCCAAATCCTGTAAAGTTAAATTAGAGTTTTTAAACAATTCTTTTTCAATTATTACATTTTCCAGTTTTTCAGATAAAATTGCTACTTCAGTCAAATCTATTTTCTTACCAGAATACTTTTGAGCATTCAAAAGAAACAAATCGTCTGTTTTTTTTCGGTATAAAAGAATCGAAATAATTAAATACAGAATAAAAGAAAAAACTACAGCTCCACTTATATAAGTTGCTCCCGGAGCGCCCATTATTGACAAAAAATAAAAAAGAAATAATAAACAATTCCCAAGAAAAAGCATTCCAAACCACGTTTCTGCCGGAGTTGCTTTATTTTTTCTGTTTATGATTTTTGCCAAAATATCTTTGATTGCAAAACCTGAAAAAACAATGTAAACAAACCATTGAAAATAAATAATTCTTATAAAATAACCGCCCCAAAGTTTTGGGTAATATTCATAAGGAAATATAACACCAATAGTAATAATAAGGATCGCCCAAAATAAAAGTGTGAGTTTCCATGATTTTGGCATTATATTGATTTCTTCAATTGCCGATCTAAGAAAATAATACAAACATGGCCCAATAAAAAAACAAGCCGTAAGCCCAAACTGCAGATACATTTTTGGCAAAGCCGAATCAAAATATACAAATACAGATTTCCCAATTCGTATGCTTAGTGCAAATAAAAGTGCTCCAAGGAAATAATTGGTCAGGTATTTTTTCTTTGTAAAAAAGAAAAAATAGAATCCCAAGATAATTCCGTTGAAAACTCCCAAAGCACTAAAAAAGAATAAAAGTTCTTTACCTGTATCCATGATTTAAGTTTATCTTATTAGAACAAAGCTAAAAAAATTATGGCTAATGATATTTTTTATTTGCTTTCAAATCTTTAATAACATTTTTCAACTCTTTTATTTGCTCTTCGTATTGCTCAATTACACGATCTGACAATTGATTTTCAAAATCATATGTATGTTTTTGCAAAGTTTCTGTCTTTAGTAATTCTTCCGGACTTATATCAAAAAAGTTACAAATTTTAAAAATATGATTTGCCCAGGAGCCACTTTGTCCGCTTTCCATTCTCGCGTAGGCAGATTGTGATAAATGAAGATAATCTGCCACTTCCTCTTGCGACATATTTTTGCTTTTACGCAGTATTTTGAGTTTATTCCCCACAAGAATATTCATAATTTGTAAATTTTTTCTTCAAAATAACAGAGGACAACTTTATCAATATATACTCATCAAAAACTATATTATTTTTTTCTCTGATAATAATATCTTTCAATTTTATCTTAAAAATACCCGATAATCGCATAACACAGCCACTTACAAAATTGTAATTTAGCCTTACAAAAACATATGTTTTTTTAAAGATTAAAATTTTACATCTAAAATTTAGAGATTTACAAATACCACTTCATTATGACAAATTCTTCATTGTTTATATGTCTTCTTATCATCATAATTGCACTAGGATACAGATTTAGCAAAAGAAAATCCTAAACAATCTGAACGCAATATTATAAAAGACAATCTCATAACTTTATAATTTATGAATTCTAATAATGATCCGAGCGAAGAAAAACAAAATGAATGGAGCAATGATCCAGACAACTGGGTTTGGGGAATTTTTTATTATAATCCTGAAGATAGCCGACTATTTCCTCCAAAAAGAATCAAACAATTAGGATGGACGATTAATTTTGCCAATCCAAATTCTGTCTTTTTAGTCATCGTGATAATTGCTATCGCTTTTATTATCTCAGAAATGTCAAAATGATAATCTGTTGTCATTCCTGAAAACATGAAATTATATCTTTTAAAATATAGTATTGCAATACTTTTTTGCCTCTACCTCGCTTACTTTTTTTACCAGTCCAATCATGCTAGTAATATTATAAAAATGATAATTTCGATTGTTTTGGCAATTTCATTTTCTGTTTTAATGGTCAATCAAATAAGGAATAGAAGATAAATTCTGATCGAACATTTTAAATTTTACAAAGAAGTAATCGTTAAAACGACCTAAACTATATACCCAAAATTTCCCAATTATAAATACTACTTTTGGCTTTTTAGAGTTAAAGTATTTATGTTGAAAAAATTACTGTTTTTAACGGTTTTCATCTGGTTTTCTGGACTTCACGCTCAGGAAACAGAATCAGCGTACAAAACCAAAAAAGTAATTGCAACCCGCGATACTATTCAACTCGAAGAATTCAGTATCAATTCAGCTTTTTTTCAGCTTTTAAATACCAAAAATGAACCTATTGATTCGACTTTTTATAAAATAGACTTTCAAAAAGGAACTTTACTTTTAAACGAAAAATTCCCATCAACTTCAGACACTTTAATTGTCAATTACTTAAAATATCCTGATTTTTTAACCAAAGAATATGGTCTTTATAAAGAAAGTCAGGTTGTAAGTAATGATGTTGGAACGGAGAAATTATACAAGATAGAAAATCAAAACACTAAAAAAGTCACACCGTTTGATGGTTTAAATACTTCGGGAAGTATTACACGTGGTGTTACAGTTGGTAATAATCAAAATACTGTTTTAAACTCAAATCTTGATCTTCAGATTACCGGAAAAATATCAGACAAAGTTAGTTTGAGAGCTTCACTTCAGGACAATAATATTCCGCTGCAGGATGGCGGATATTCTCAAAAACTGGATCAGTTTGATAATATTTTCATGGAACTTTTTAGCGATGACTGGAACATTCGCGCAGGTGATGTCTTTTTAGAAAACAGAAAAACCCAATTCCTGAGTTTTAACAAAAAGGTTCAGGGTCTTTCAACGAGTTTTAATTTCGGATCTGACGAAAGTAAAACCAATGTTTTTGCATCGGTCGCTTTTGTCAAAGGACAATATGCCAAAAGTACTTTTACAGGTCAGGAAGGCAATCAGGGACCTTATAAACTAAAAGGGCAAAATGGTGAATTGTATGTTTTGGTTATTTCCGGTTCTGAACGGGTTTACGTTAATGGTGTTTTACTGAAACGTGGTGAAAACAACGATTATGTGATTGATTACAATGCTGGCGAAATTGTGTTTACCTCGCTTTTTACGATTACATCAGAAATGAGGATTAATGTTGAATATCAATATTCTGAACGAAATTACAATCGATTGGTAACCTACGCCGGCGTTACGCATGAAAACAAAAACTGGAGCTTTGGTGGTTATTTATATTCTGAAAATGATTTAAAAAATCAACCTTTACAACAGAATCTTTCTCCAGATCAGGTACAAATTTTAAGTCAGGCCGGAGATGATCCCGCCCTTATGACTGCGCCATCTGCTTACGTTGACAAATATGCCGACAATAAAATTCTCTATAAAAAAACAATTCTTAATTCGGTTGAAATTTATGAATATTCAAACGATCCGAATGAGGTTTTATATAATGTAAAATTTAGTCTTGTTGGGAATAATATCGGAAATTATATCATTCAAAATAGTAATACCGTTGAACGGATTTTCGAATATATTACTCCGGTAAATGGTATTCCACAAGGAAATTATGAACCTATTGTGCAATTGATTGCACCCATAAAAATTCAGGTTGCTACTTTTTTAGGGAAATACAATCTAGACGAAAAAACGGCTGTTGATTTTGAAATTGCCATGAGCAGCAACGATAAAAATTTATTTTCAAATATTGATGATGCCAATAATGATGGAATTGCCTTTAAAACCAATATCAAAAAGCGTCTTTTTACAAGAAGCTGGACTTTGGACGGATTTGCCAATTATCAATTTGTACAGGAAGATTTCAAGCCTGTGGAGCGTTTGTATAATATTGAATTTAATCGTGACTGGAATTTAAACACTACCCTTTTTGGCAACCAAAGCCTTTTGGTTACAGGTTTAAACTTTAATATGTTCGCCAAAAAGAAAACGACAAACGTTGGTTTATTCAGTTATCAATTTGAAAAGTTAGATTATACTGAAAGTTATTCGGGAGCGCGACATACCACAACTGCTTTTTTTAAGCTAAAAAAATGGACTATTGAAAATCAAGGTAGTTTCTTGAATAGCGACGCTACAGCTTCAACATCAAAATTTATTCGAAATCAAGCCAGAACCAAATATCATTTTGGAAAAAATTGGATTGGTGCAAGTTTTCAGATTGAAGACAATCAGGAAAAAGATAAAATTACTAATCAGTTTTCGGCCCTGAGCCAGAGATTTTCAGAATATGGCGCTTTTATTGGTCGCGGGGACAGTACAAAAGTTTTTGTTGAACTCGGCTTTTTACAACGCCGCAATGACAGTTTACAAAACGGATTATTACAGCATGTAAATAATTCGCAAACTTATTTTTTCCGATCAAAATTGATTCAGAACAAAAAAACAGATTTAGCCGTTTATGCAAGTTACAGAACTTTAGATTTTACTGATGCTTCCAAAAAAAATGAACCCTCATTAAATTCCAGAATTCTGTATACTGACCGTTTTTTCAATCAATTAATGCAACTCGGAACAACTTATGAAACGAGTTCAGGAACTATCGCGCAACAGGAATTTACCTATATTGAAGTTCCTACCGGTCAGGGCGTTTATACCTGGAACGATTATAACGGCAACGGAATTCAGGAATTAGAAGAATTTGAAATTGCCCAATATTCAGATCAGGCCAGATTTATCAGGATCTTTTTACCGAATCAGATTTATATTAAAACCAATCAAAATAAGTTTTCACAATCTGTTGCTTTAAATCCTTTGCAATGGCAAAATGAAAAAGGTTTTAAAAAGTTTGCTTCCTATTTTTACAACCAGACTTCCTTTATAATGGATCGAAAAGTAAAAAGTAATGGCGAACGATTAGAATTGAATCCGTTTGCCTCTTCTGAAGAAAACATTTTGGGATTAAATTCAAGTTTCAGAAACAGTTTATTTTACAATCGGGGAAAACAGAAACATTCCGTTACCTATTCTTATCTTATTAATAAAGGAAAAAATCTGCTTTCAGTAGGTTCACAAACAGTCAAAAATAATTCACATCAATTACAATACACGCATTTGTATCAAAAAAGCTGGTTGTTTAACTTCTTCACCAAAACCATTAAAACCGATTTAGTTTCAGAAGATTTTGTCGAAAAAAATTATGACTTAAAGGGTTATCAGGTGGCACCAAAAATCAGTTATTTATTTTCAAAAAACACCAGCTTAGATTTCTTTTATGAATTTCAGAACAAAGAAAATCAAATTGGAAATTTAGAAACTTTACGTCAAAGCCGACTTGGAACTTCATTTTCTTATGCGGGAGATAAAAAGGTTACTGTAAACGGAGAATTCTCTTTGTATGAAAATAAATTTAACGGAAATGAATTTTCATCTGTAGGTTTTCAGATGTTGGAAGGGCTTCAGGCTGGGCAAAATTTAGTCTGGAAATTGCTTTTGCAGAAAAATATCACGCAATTTTTAGATGTGAATTTAAATTATCAAGGAAGAAAAAGTGAAACTGGTGCAACGGTTCATACAGGAAACGTTCAGCTTCGTGCTTATTTTTAACACTTTACGAAAAAGCTATAAAAAAATTGATTAATTTTAATTTGAAATTTAAACCCGTAACCTCATGAAAAAATTATTTTTACTTTGTTTTCTAGTTGTTTTGTCTGGTAATTTTTACGCTCAGGAAACTGCAACAACAACTAAAGCCAAAAGCGAAGCAACGGCTAAAAAGAAAAAAGCTGATAAAGCGGCAGCTGATGCAAAAAAAGAGTCAGCAAAAGCAAAAAAATCAGCAGACGACGCTACTGCAGCAGCATCAAAAGCTAAAAAAGAATCTGCAAGCGCAACTAAAAAAACAGCAGATAAAGAAGCAGCCAAAGCAAAAAAATCAGCAGATGATGCTACTACAGCGGCATCGAAAGCGAAAAAAGAAGCAGCAAGCGCAACTAAAAAATCAGCAGACAAAGAAGCAGCAAAAGCAGCAGGTAGTGCTGATAAAGCTAAAAAATCTGCTACCAGTGCTGATGCAGCAGCAGCAAAAGCTAAAAAAGATGCAACTGTAGCTAAAAAAAGCAGCACTAAAACTTTAAAAGAAACTAACGAAAAAGCACCTTCAGTACCAGATAAGGTTACAGGAGAATATAATGGTAAAAAAGTATACACTGGACCACGTGGTGGAAAATACTACATTAACAAAAACGGAAATAAAACATATATTCAGGATTAAGTAAAGCTGCTGAGGGACTAAGGTTCTGAGGTGCTAAGATTCAATACTAAACTTTGAAGCCGAACGTAAGTTCGGCTTTTTTTATTCAATCCAAAACCTTAGAACCTGAGTGTCTCAGCATCTTAGTACCTTAAATAAAATATAGAGTTAATGATTTAGTAATGTGTCAGAAATACCATAAAAAACATATTTCTCTATCTTCGTTTTTAAAAAGCGTTAAACTATGAGCATTGACTACTCTGCGAACAAAACAATTTTAGTTGCTCCATTAAACTGGGGATTAGGCCATGCCACAAGATGTATCCCAATTATTAAAGCGCTTCAAGAGAATAATTTTATTCCAATTATTGCTTCTGATGGAGTTGCGCTTGCTTTACTTCGAAAAGAATTTCCTTATATACAAACTTTAGAATTACCATCTTATCATATTGAATATGCTAAAAATGGTAAAAATTTTAAATGGAAACTGATCAAGAACCTTCCAAAAATGATTACAGCCATTTTGGACGAGAAAAAAATAGTGAATTCCTGGATCAAGAAACACGGAATTGATGGTATCATCTCAGACAATCGCTTAGGAGTTTTTAGTCGAAAAATTCCATCTGTTTTCATGACCCATCAATTAAATGTAATGACAGGAAATACGACTTGGTTTACTAGTAAATGTCATCAGCATATTATTAAAAAATACACAGAATGCTGGATTCCTGACACTAATGAAGCAATCAATCTTACGGGCGAATTGGGACATTTAAAAACCAATGACCTAAACTTAAAATATATTGGTCCGCTAAGCAGAATGCGTAAAAAGGAAACGCCAAAAGTATATGATTTGATGGTTATTTTGTCCGGACCAGAACCTCAACGTACTTAT
The DNA here is from genome assembly GCF_058808175.1 of Flavobacterium sp. GW821-FHT11G01. Taxonomy (NCBI): domain Bacteria; kingdom Pseudomonadati; phylum Bacteroidota; class Flavobacteriia; order Flavobacteriales; family Flavobacteriaceae; genus Flavobacterium; species Flavobacterium sp. GW821-FHT11G01. The sequence continues at coordinate 69,577 of NZ_JBXARK010000008.1, forward strand.
CTGGATGAGAAATTGCAAAAGGAAATCGTGAACTTTAATGGTAAAGTTGTTTTTGTACAGGGAATTGTAGAAAAAGCGCAAACCAAATGGCAAGCCGGAAATGTAACGTATTATAATTTCATGAACTCAAAACAACTGGAACAAACTTTTAATGAAAGTGAATTTGTTCTATGTCGTTCCGGTTATACAACGGTAATGGATTTGGCGAAATTAGGTAAGAAAGCTTTTTTTATTCCAACTCCCGGGCAATATGAGCAGGAATATCTGGCGATAAAACTTCAGGAAGAGAATTTGGTACCGTACGCAATGCAAGACGACTTTACCATTGAAGATCTTTCAAAAGTAAAGTCGTTTAAAGGGTTGTCTCAATTTAAAAATGAAATTGACTGGGACAAATTATTCTCTGTTTTTGAAGAATAACATTAGAAATTAAACTGTGCTTGTAATCGCAATAAATTTCCTTCTTGTCTATTAATTGGACGAGCACTATCTACATAGCTTCTATCGGCGATAACATATTCTGCCGTCAATTCGAATGCTTTGATTGGTTGCCATTCAATACCGAATTGGTAATCTCTCACAACATAGCTTCTGGCGTCTTTTTCATATTTTTTCCCTCCATCATAATATTGAAATTGGGCAAAAGGATAAATATGTTGTTTTTTGATGTCCCATTTATAATTAAGTAAAACATAACCTCCATTCAAGCTGGATTCATCAACAGTGTTTGTTGCAGGATTATAACGAGGTCCTTTACCAATATTATATTCCGTTTGAATTCCGAAAGGCTTTGGATACAAAACAAAAGTTGCCCCTATTCTTTCATCTTTCACATATTTTGGATCATTAACAATTACTCCAGTTGAAATTTCATCTGTAAAAGCCCATTTTCCATCATAAGCCTGAATTCCGGGTTCAATAATCTGGCTACCAATTACAAAAGGATAAGATACTCTGGCTACCACATTCAAATCTCTGTTTGCATCTATTTTATTAGCGATCTGTCCATTATAAACTCCAAATGCAAATACACCAAAATCACCTGAACCTTTGTATCCGTCTTTTACCAGCATAGCAAAACGCTCTCTTATTTCGGCGGGTGCCCAATAAAAAATCATTCCTAAATCGCGTTCATTTGCTATTGAACTGTTTATTGCATCTGCACGGTCTAAAGTTAAACGTTGTGAACTTGACTGCATGTTTGCGAAGCCATACGGAATTTTACTTTGTCCTATACGAACACGATATTCTCTTTTTTTATCAAAAGAAAGATCAAAATATAAATCGCGAATTTGTACAAAATTTTGGATTCCGGTAACCGGTGAACTGGCAAAATCGGGTTGAAAATAAAAGAAAACATTTGGATGAACCTGTCCTGAAAATACTAAACGTGCACGTCTTATAAAAAGTCCGTTGTTTGCTTTTGCATCCGGAGCTGTAGAAGTTGTCCCCCAGGATCTGTCACATTGATCGCAGGTAATTTTATCGTTTGTAGAAAACAAACCATTGTATCTGATTTGTGCATAACCTCTTAAAGAAATTTTATCGTACCAATGTTCTTCGACGCCACCTCCAGATTTAGTTTCCGGAAGTTTTGCTTTATTGATGGAATCGAGAAGTCGAACTACTTCTTTTTTCACATCTTCTTTACTTAGTTCTTGTGCGTTTGAAACACCCGTAAATAACAACAAAATTGCTAAAAGTCTTATTTTCATTATTTCTTTTTTCTTTGACACTCAATTTTGGGTGCAAAGATGTAACTACCTATGTTAAGAAATCATTAACAGGATGTTACCATTATAAGAAGATTTGTTTCGAAATAGTTAGGCAATTATTATTGAGGTCAACACAACTTGTTTCACGTTGATGTATTACTGATGAACTTACAATTATTTAACCTCAGATTTTATTGTTTTATTTGCTTTTTCAAGTGTAAAAGAAAATTCAGAACCTATTCCGAACTCGCTTTCTACATACACTTTTTCTTTGTGTGCTTCAATAATATGTTTTACGATAGCCAAACCTAAACCAGAACCACCTTCAGATCGGGTTCCGCTTTTATCCACTCTGTAAAAACGTTCAAAAAGTCTTGGAATATTTTGTTTTTCAACTCCTTCACCATTATCGCTAATACGGATTAGGACTTTTTTCTTGGTTAAATTTACTACACCAACTTCGGTCAAACCGCCATCTTTTCCGTATTTAATTGAGTTTACAATCAGATTTTCGAGAACTTGCTGAATTCTGTCCTGATCTCCACGAACAATAACTGATTTTACATTTCGGCTTTCAAAAGCCAATTTGATTTTCTTTTTATCCGCTTTCATTTCTAATAAATCGAAAACATTCTGAATCAGTTCCACAATATCAAAATCGGTCATATTCAAATCCAGATCACCAGATTCAAGTTTGGTAATCATGTCTAAATCTTCAACAATATAGATAAGACGTTCGACTCCTTTTTCGGCACGTTTTAAATATTTTTTTCGGATGTTTTTATCATCCATCGCACCATCCAATAAAGTCGAAACGTAACCCTGAACGGTAAACAAAGGCGTTTTAAGTTCGTGCGAAACATTTCCTAAAAATTCTCTTCGGTATTGTTCCCGAATTTCGAGCATTTCGATTTCCAGTTTTTTATCGGTAGCAAACTTTTTCACTTCGCGCGAAAGCGTTTCCATATCTGTAGTGATTGGCTGATTGATCAATGTTGTAGATTCTAATAAAGAAACCTCATCGTAGATTTTTTTCACTCTTCGATAAATAAAACGTTCTACACGATATTGCAAAACCAAAAAAGAGAAAACATAAATAGAGATAATAAAAATTATTCCAAAAGCAACTTGATGTTTCAGCTGTCCTTTATAAAACAAAGACATTAGCATAAGTACAAAACCTGTCCCAAAAAGACTTATATATAATGCCGACTTTACAGCAAATTTGTATGTTTTTTTAAAATTAATTTTCATTTGAAACAGTTAGTCTTTTAAAATAATGAACCATTAAGATATTAAGAAAAATTAAGGCTCTCTTTTGAGTTATACATTTTCTTTACAATTAACATTTGAACTCAAAACAAAGTTAACTCAAAAACCATATAAGAAATTAAAGTTCATACGATCTTTAACTCTTATATGGTTTGGTTTTTATTTAATGCTTTAAAAAATTTGAATCAGTGTTAAATCTAAAAAATCACTTAAAACCTTAGTCCCTTCGCAACTTAGTATCTTAAAAGATTAAACTTCAAATTTGTATCCTACTCCTTTTATTGTTTTAAAAAGATCTTCTCCAATCTTTTCACGTAGTTTTCTGATGTGAACATCTATCGTTCTTCCTCCTACAACTACTTCATTACCCCAAACTTTATCAAGGATTTCATCTCTTTTAAAAACCTTTCCGGGTTTTGAAGCTAATAAGTAAAACAATTCGAATTCTTTTCTTGGCAGCGCAATTTCAACATTGCCTTTGATGATCTTATATTCTTCACGATTAATCTCTATACCACCAACATTTAAGGTATCGCTAACCACTTCTTGTTCTTTTAACCTTCTTAACAAAGCCTTTACTTTGCTTACCAATAATTTTGGTTTTATTGGCTTGGTAATATAATCATCTGCACCTGCATCAAAACCAGCAACTTGAGAATAATCTTCACTTCTGGCTGTTAAAAATGTTATGATAACATTATTTAATTCAGGAATTTTTCTGATGTGTTCGCAGGCTTCCATTCCATCCATTTCGGCCATCATCACATCCATAATAATTAAGTCCGGCAATTCTTTCTGAGCTTTTGCTATGGCGTCTTTTCCATTTGAAGCTGTTACAATCTGATAGCCTTCCTGAGCAAGGTTATAGCCTACAATTTCCAGGATATCCGGTTCATCGTCAACTAATAAAATCTTGGTTTGTGTTTTTTTCATAAAATAGCAAAAATTGAGTTTTTTCATCAAATTCTATTCTTCTAAATCCGATGATTTTTAATTGCGATGGTAAATATAACAATAAATCAACGGTTAAAAATTCGTGTTAACGGTAATTTAATTTGGTAACAATTTGATAATCTACACGGAACAAAAACATAACAAGTAGCTAACATGAACTTTACAGTACGGTTATTTCTTTGCACAAAAATAAATTAAACACAACACTGAAATGAAATTCAATTTAAAATTTCTATTATTCACATTATTTATCTGCACGATTTCGATCGCACAAAACAAAGGTACAATTTCTGGCTTATTAACTGACAAAGAAAGTAATAATCAAGCTTTACCTTTTGCAAATGTCCTTATAAAAGGAACTAACATTAGCGCTAACACTGACATTGACGGAAAATATTCCATAAATGTAAATCCTGGAACTTATACTATTATTTTTAGCTTCGTAGGATATGAATCTGTAGAGAAACCTGTAACGGTTAAAGCAAACGAAACTGTTACTGTAAATCAGGTACTTTCCTCAGGAGGATACACACTTAAAGATGTTGTAGTAAAATCTACTGCCAACAGAGAAAAAGAAACCGCCTTATTATTAGACCAAAAGAATGCTGTAGTTATCAAACAAAGTATTGGTGCTCAGGAAATGTCAAGAAAAGGGGTTAGCGATGTTGAAGAAGGTTTGACTAAAATCACGGGAATTAGTAAAGTTGGATCAAGAGGTTTATTTGTTCGTGGTCTTGAAGATCGTTACAACAACTTATTGATTAATGATCTTGCTGCTCCATCAAACAATCCATTTTCTAAAATCGTTCCTTTAGATTTGTTTCCAACAAACATTGTGGGTGTAATTGATGTTTACAAAACATTCAACCCAAATATCTACGGAGATTTTGCAGGTGGAACATTTAATATTCAAACTTCAAAAGCTTCAAAAAGCGTTACCAAAATCAACCTTGGTTTTGGATATACAACAGGAAACAGTTTTAAAGATTTCCTGATGTCAAGCGATGCTGATACTGCTGCCGGATTTTTCGGATTTAACGGAAAAGATAGAGAAATACCAAGTTTCTTAGGGCCAAACGCCTCAAAAACACCTTTTACAAATGATCAGGCTTTAAGCTCTGTAAGTGGAGATAAAGGTTTTAGTGTAAGCAAAAACAAAAGTCCTTTGAACTCTAGTTTAAACTTATTGCACTCAGAAAAATTTGATTTAAGCAACGAACGTTCTTTCGCTTATTTGTTATCGATCAATTATGATAATAACTATGCAATAAGAGAAGGTGTAGACAGAACTTTAGATTTACAAACAACAGGTTCAAAATACGTTAATAATTTTGTAGTAACTGATTACCGTTTTAAAACTACTACGTCTGCATTATTGGGATTAAACTACAATGCAAACAGATTTAAATTAGCTTTTAACACATTATATATTAAAACTACTTTGAACTCGATAAGAGATCAATTTGGTCAAGCCGGTGGAACAGCTATTCAAAACACATTGATCCGTACAAACCAATTAGACAAAAGTGATTATTTGAATTTTCAATTATTGGGTGAATATAATTTGACAGAAGATAAAAATCAAACGATAAAAGCCGGTGTTTCTTACGCAGATACTAAGTTTGAGCAACCTGACAGAAAGTTCTTTACCGGACAAAAAACAGGAGAAGATGAGATTAACACTTCATATGGAGGTAATAACTTCTTACGTCAATACTTAACTGTAGATGGAAATTCATTTCTATCAGCAATGGCTGAATACAACCTTAAGTTTGGAAAAGACGGAAAACAAAACAAATTAACAGTTGGTTATAACGGTAATACTTCAGGTATGGAATCTTCTTACCGATTTGTTTCAAGCCGTGGTGGTTTATTCACATCAAGCATAAACAACATTAATGATCACATCATAAGCGACCTTCAGGCTAATAACGGTACTTCTTTCGAAGAGAATTCTAATTCAACCTGGAACGTAAAACTTACAGAAACTGCCAATGCAGGTTACACCAATTTACTTTTGAAATTTGGAGAAAAATACGAACTTAATGCAGGTGTTAGAGTTGAAAGCACAACTAAAGAAACTAAATACAGAGGATTAGGAAGTTTTGACTCTCCTTTTAAAGTAAGTACATACGACAACTTCTATGTTTTACCTTCATTGAACGTAAAATATTTGATGAACGAAAAATCAAACCTGCGTTTTGCTGCAAGTAAAACTTATACAAAACCGGTTATTATGGAATCTTTTCCAATCTCTTACCAAAATGCTGATGGAACTTCAGTACAAGGAAATTCATTATTAAAAAACAGCGACAATTATAACGCCGATTTAAAATATGAATTATTCCCTTCTGCAAAAGAAATGTTTGCTGTAGGCGCATTTGCAAAATATTTAGATAACCCAATTGAAAGAACTTTTGTTTCGAATGCCACGACAGGAACTGTTACAACATTCTTAAATTCTGACAATGCAACTTTATTTGGAGTTGAAGCTGAATTCCTTTTTGGATTAAACAGAATTAGCGAAGATCTTGCAGCATTCTCATTTGGATTAAACACAACTATAATGTCTACTAAAGTAAACGTAAGTCCTACATATGCTTCAGCAGATGAGGATGGAGTTGTCACAATTAATCCATCAATTGAAACACACAAAGGATCAAGAGATTTGCAAGGTGCATCAAACTGGTTAGTAAACTCAGATTTGAAATATGAATTCAATTTAGGAAAAGACTGGACAAACACTATGTCTCTTGTTTATGGTGTATTTGGAAAAAGAATTTATGCAGTAGGAACAAACGGTCAGGATCATACTTATGAATTGCCGGTTTCACAATTAGATTTTGTTTGGTCAAGCAAAATTTCAGAACACTTTGATGTAAAATTTACTGCTGACAACTTATTAAATCCTGCAAGGAAATTAGAATTCGGAAACGAAGGAACAATAAAAGTAGCCGAAGAATCTTTATTAGCTCAAAGCTATAAAAAAGGAGTTGGTTTCTCTGTAAAATTAGGGTATACTTTTTAATACCAATAACATACAAATTAAAAGCTCCAGATAATCTGGGGCTTTTTTATTTAAAGGCAACTCAAAAAATCTCTTAACATTCTCTTGACATTGTAGTTGGTTTTTCATAACCGTAATGTAATATTGAGATAACACCTTAAAGGGATTTAGATTCTAATTTTGACAAAAATAAAAAACGAATAATACAACACACAAATTATGAAAACTAAACTTTTTGCTTTAGCTCTTGCTACAGGTTTATTCTTAAATTCTTGCTCTAGTAGCGATGATCCAACTCCTGCACCTACACCAGTAACAGGCGAAATTACAGGTACAATTACTGCAAACAAAACTTTTGCTTACGGTAATTATACATTAAAAGGAATTGTAAAAATTAACGATGGTGTAACTGTAACTTTTGATGCAGGATCAACAATTACTATTGATAAAGCTACTGGAGACAACGCATTAGTTGTTTTAAAAGGTGGAAAATTAATCACTAACGGAACTGCTGACAGACCAATCGTATTTACTGAAAAATCTAAACTTCCAGGTTCTTGGGGAGGAATTATTATATACGGAAATGCACCTGCAAAAGTAGCTGGTGGTGGAACTACTGGTACATCTGAAGATGGTAACAAAATTTCTTACGGAGGAACTAACGCAACTGACAACAGTGGTTCATTAGTTTACACAAGAGTAGAATATGCTGGATCTAAATTAGCTGACGGTGATAAAGAAAACAATGGTTTTACTTTCTATTCAGTAGGTTCAGGAACAGTATTAGATCACTTAGTATCTTACAAAGGTGCTGATGACGGATACGAATTCTTCGGAGGAACTGTAAGTTTAACAAATGCTATTTCTTACGGAAACTATGATGATTCATTTGACTGGCAAGATGGATGGCAAGGTCAAACAAATACAAACTGGTATGCTTACCAAACTGGTAAAGGTAACTACGGAATGGAAATCGAAGCTTCATTGAATGATAATGCTTTCGGACCAAAAGTTTCTAACATTACTTTGAGAAGAGCAGCTGGTAACGTTCCTGAAGTTGGAGATAACCAAGTTGATGCTTTCCAATTCAAAAGAGAAGGTAACGGAGAATACAGCAACATCATCATTGATGGTTACGGTAACTTTACAACTACAACTGGAACTATTACTACTTACAAAGGTAGTGCAGTTAGTATATTAGATGCAGCAACAAACGATCACCAAGTGAAAACATCTAAAATTAAACTTATAAATGTTAAAATCTCTAACACAACTAATATCAACCCAATCGGAGCTACTGACGCTATCGTTGTTGCTTTCCCAGCAGGAACTTTCGTTACAAGCACTACAGCTACTGGAGCTTCATTAACTGGTGGTGCATGGGCAACAGTTGATGGTGTAGACTTGACTAAATAATATTTAAAAAAATAAATGTTAAAAAACATCCTAAATATTTAGGATGTTTTTTTTTGGTGTAGTTTTTGTAATTTTTTTTGTATATTTACTCTAATCAAAATAACGCGATGGTAAAAAACTACTTTTATATTACATTCTTATTGGCTTTTTTCTTTACTGTAAGTGTCTCGGCACAAGACAGTAAGCAATTACCAAAACCTCAAGAGCCTACAACTATTGAGGGACTAAGCTTGTACCCTAATCCAGTGACAAACGGAAAGGTTTACATCTCCTCTAAAAATGATTTAGAGAAAGAGGTAATCGTTTTTGATGTCCTTGGGAAAAAAGTAATTCAAACCCATTTGTCTTCAAAAGAATTAAATGTTTCTGATTTGGTTCCCGGTGTTTATATTATCAAAATATACGAACAAGATGCCTCTGCAACCCGAAAGCTCATTATTCGGTAAAACATAATAAAAAAAGCTCCTTATCGGAGCTTTTTTTTAGTTTGCAGTGTTCCGTTTTTTAGTGTTCAGTTTGTGTAAAAATTTATAAATGTGAAATTAGACTGAATACTAAAAAACTGAACACTGAACATTAAAAAATAAATATCTTTGTAAAAAAAAGTTTTGATCACAGCCAACGATATCTTTACCATTTCGAGTCAGAAACAATTTGAAAAAATAGCACTAAAAGTGTTTCGTTTTCAGCACGAAAACAATAAAGTATATCGTGATTTCTGTGATTTTTTAAAAACAAATCCACAACAGGTAAAATCTCTGGAACAAATTCCGTTTTTACCCATACAATTTTTCAAAAGCCACGAGGTGATTTCTAATACCGATTTTCCTCAGGTTACTTTTACCAGCAGTGGTACAACCGGAATGATCACCAGCCGCCATTTAGTTACTGATGTTTCACTTTATGAAGAAAGTTACCGCAAAGGATTTTCTCAATTCTACGGCAATATCGAAGATTACGTTGTTTTAGCTCTTTTGCCGTCTTATCTTGAGCGCGATGGATCTTCGCTTATTTATATGGTTGAAGATTTAATAAAACTATCCAATCAGCCTGAAAGTGGGTTTTATTTACACAATCACGATGACTTAATTAAAAAATTAACTGCTTTAGATGAATCCGGGCAAAATGTGATTTTAATTGGTGTTACGTACGCTTTGTTAGATTTAATTGAAAAACATCAATTCAATCTTCAAAACACCATTATTATGGAAACGGGAGGAATGAAAGGCAAACGTAAAGAAATGATTCGCGAAGAATTACACGAACAGCTTTGCAAAGGTTTTGGTGTTTCTTCTATTCATTCAGAATATGGAATGACGGAACTTTTGGCTCAAGCCTACTCTTTAGGCGAAGGTGTTTTTGAATGTCCATCCTGGATGCATATTTTAGTACGTGATCCCGAAGATGCACTCACATACGTGAAAGATGGAAAAACTGGCGGAATTAACGTTATCGATTTGGCCAACATCAATTCATGCTCTTTTATTGCCACACAAGATTTAGGCAAAAAATATCCCAACAACTCTTTTGAGGTATTGGGACGTTTTGATAATTCTGATATTCGTGGTTGTAATTTGATGGTATTGTAAAAGTCTGGCATTTACATATTTCCGCTTTTACCTCAATATAACTTTAATTTTTTCTCTTAATTCAGATAAAACAATTTCCCGAAACCATTCATTTTTAGCTTGCCAGATATTATTTCTTGGTGAAGGATGTGGCAACGGAAAGTATTGCGGTAAATAAGTCGTAAAATTACGAACCGTTTCAGTTAAAGTACTTTTAGCAGTGTCCCCTAAATAATATCTTTGTGCATATTGTCCAATAAGCAAAACAAGTTCAACGTTTGGCATTAATTTTAGTAATTTTTCATGCCATAATGGAGCACATTCTGGTCGTGGTGGTAAATCTCCTGTTTTTCCTGTACCCGGAAAACAAAACCCCATAGGTATTAAAGCTATTTTATTAGCGTCATAAAATGTTGTTTTATCAATTTGCAACCAACTTCTCAAATTATCCCCGCTTTTATCATTCCAGGGAATACCTGTGTTATGAACTATGCGCCCAGGTGCCTGACCTATGATGATAATTTTACTATTTTCGCTAGCTGCAACAACGGGATTCACTCCGTCTTTTAAGCAATCTTCACAAACACGACAGTTTTTAATTTGTTCGAAAAGCTCCTCCATAAATTTATACATTTCAATTAAAGTACTGAATTTTGTATTCTTCACCACAAAAAAAGTGCTAAAAAAAATCCGATTAAAACTTAATCGGATTTAAAACTTGAAGAGCTTATGGAAACTCAGGAATTACTTTGCTCTAATCACAAAATAATTCTTCTTTCCGCTTTGCAATAACACAAACTGATTGTTAATTAAATCATTTGCTGTTAAAACGAAATCTTCTTTTATTTTTTCTCTGTTTACCGAGATTGAATTTGCAGTTAAAGCACGTCTCGCTTCTCCATTTGATTTAAAGAAACCTGTTTTTTCGTTTAGAACCGTAACAATATCCAATCCGCTTTCTAAATCAGTTTTTGCAATTTCCGCTTGTGGAACTCCGTCGAAAACTTCTAAAAAAGTCGCTTCGTCTAATTGTTTCAAATCTTCTGCAGTAGAATTTCCAAATAAAATATTCGAAGCCTGAATTGCTTTTTCTAATTCTTCTTTACTGTGAACAAAAATCGTGATTTCCTCAGCCAGTTTCTTTTGTAACACTCTTAAATGCGGAGCTGTTTTGTGTTCTTCAATTAAAGAATCAATTTCTTCTTTATCTAAGAAAGTAAAGATTTTGATATATTTTTCAGCATCAACATCTGTTGCATTTACCCAAAATTGGTAGAATTTATAAACTGAAGTTTTATCAGCATCCAACCAAACATTTCCTCCTTCAGATTTTCCGAATTTAGATCCGTCTGCTTTTGTAATTAATGGTGTTGTTAAGGCAAATGCTTTAGCACTTTCTCCTCCCATTCTGCGAACTAATTCTGTTCCTGTGGTAATATTTCCCCATTGATCAGAACCTCCCATTTGCAAAAGGCAACCATTATTTTTATATAAATGGTAAAAATCGTAACCCTGAATTAATTGGTAAGTAAATTCTGTAAAAGACATTCCTTCACCTTCTCCACTCAATCTCTTTTTAACAGAATCTTTCGCCATCATATAATTTACCGTGATACGTTTTCCAACTTCACGGGCAAAATCAATAAACGAGAATTCTTTCATCCAGTCATAGTTGTTCACCATAACAGGAGCATTTTTATCAGAAGAATTAAAATCTAAGAAACGAGACAAAACACTTTTGATTCCGGCAACATTTTTGGCCAAAGTTTCTTCGTTCAATAAATTTCTTTCGTCAGATTTTCCAGATGGATCACCAATCATTCCCGTTGCACCACCAACCAAAGCAATAGGTTGATGACCAAAATTCTTTAAATGAACCAATAAAATAATCTGAACCATACTACCAATATGTAGTGAATCTGCCGTTGGATCAAAACCGATATACGCCGTCGTTACTTCCTTTAGCAATTGTTCTTCCGTTCCTGGCATGCTATCATGATATAACCCGCGCCACTTTAATTCTTCAACTAGATTCTTCATTTTTTAAAATAATTTGGTGCAAATATAATTAATTCAAACAGTAGTGTTGGTATAAATTGTATCAGGGAAAAAAAATTTCTCCTTTCTAATTAATGAATAATTATTTTAATCTTCTACACAAACAACTGCTTTTCAAAACATTATAACATATTATTAAAATATCAAAAAAAATTACGTGAAACCGTAAAAATCTGATTCTATTTTTTTCTAGTTTCACGCCCAAATTAAATTACTATTATGAAAAAAACTTTACTCCTTTTTCTTTTACTCCACTTTTCAATTATTAATGCTCAAATATCTTTTGAAAAAGGATATTTTATTTCTAATAACGGAAAAAGAACAGAATGTTTCATAAAAAATATTGATTGGTACAACAACCCTCTCGACTTCAAATATAAAATTTCAATCGACTATACTGATATAAAAACAGAAACAATTGCAACTGTAAAAGAATTTGGTGTCGAAAACGGCGCGTCGTTTAAAAGAGCAACTGTAAAAGTTGACATGTCAGATAATCGATTAGAAAATCTTTCAACAACAAAAAACCCAGTCTGGAAAGAGGATACGATCTTTTTAAAAATATTAGTCCAAGGAAAAGCAACATTGTACTCTTATCTTAACAAGGATATGATAAGATTTTTTTATGAGACAACCAATATTCCGACAGAACAGCTTGTTTTTAAAGAATATGTTTTAGTAGATGGTCAAACTGGAGCCAGAACAACAGAAGAAAACAATTATTTCAAGCAACAGTTATTTAATAACGTAAAAAATGAAAATAACAGCGAAAATGAAATCAAAAGGCTGACGTACAAAACAGAACCATTAGTTAAATATTTTTTAAACTATAACGACGCTGATGCAGCCACGATTGAAAAAACTATAAACACTAAAAACAAAGGTATCTTTTACTTAAAAGTATCTGCTGGCCCAAGTTTCACCTCTCTAACTGTAGACGGAGCAGGAAGTTCTGGATACCAAAATGCTAAATATGAGAATAAAGTTCAGCCAACATTCGGACTTGAAGGAGAATATGTGTTTCCTTTCAACAAAAATAAATGGAGTGCATTCATGGGATTGTTTTATCAAAAATATGAAGACAGTCAAGATTACGGTGTAATATACAGCGTGACTAACAGTCAACATGTCGAACATTCATCTACCGTAAAATATTCAGGTTTTAGTCTTCCTGTAGGTGTGCGCCATTATTTCTTTTTGAATCAAAATTCAAAAATATTTATAAACGGTGCCTATGTCGTTACTCTGGGCGGGAAATTTACTTATGAATCTAAATTTATAAATTTAGATGGAAAAGCTCAAGGTAATTTTGCTTGTGGCATTGGTTACAATTTTAAAAACAAAATTAGTACCGAAATTAGATACAACGCAGGCAAAAACTTATTAAACAACTATATGCCTTTCTCTACTAATTTCAGCAGTGTAGATTTATTAGTGTCTTACACTGTTTTCTAAACAATTTTATTATACCTAAAAAGCTGTCAGAAAATTTAAAAACATAATTCTGACAGCTTTTTTAATTCTGTTCTGGTTTCAAACAAAATCAAAAAACCTTTGCAACTTTGAGCGTCTGCACCTTTGCACCTTCCAACCAAAAACTTATCTTTACAAAATGGTATTAGTAACTGGAGGAACAGGTTTAGTTGGCGCACATTTATTGCTTCATTTAATTGAAAATGGAGAAAATGTTCGGGCAATTTACCGAAACCCAAATAACATTCAGAAAACAAAATCGGTTTTTGAGCTTTATGAAAAGGCTGATTTATTCGAAAAAATTAATTGGCTTGAAGCCGATATTTTAGATGTTCCCTCGCTTGAAATTGCTTTTATTGATATCGACTACGTTTACCATTGTGCGGCTTTAATTTCGTTTGATCCAAAGGATGAAGACGGACTTCGAAAGACAAATATTGAAGGAACCGCCAATATGGTTAATTTTTCTTTAGCCAAAGGAATAAAGAAATTCTGTTTCGTAAGTTCGATAGCGGCTTTAGGAGATCTGGCTCCTCATGAAACCTATATCACAGAAGAAACCGACTGGAATCCGGAAAAACCACACAGCGATTATGCTATTTCTAAATATGGTGCTGAAATGGAAGTTTGGCGTGCTGTTCAGGAAGGTTTAGACATTATAATTATAAATCCCGGTGTAATTTTAGGGCCAATTGCAACAACAAAAATTTTTACGGAAGGCAGCAACGAGTTGTATCGAAAAGTCGCCAATGGACTTCCTTTTTATACCCTTGGAAACACAGGATTTATTACCGTAAATGATGTTGTGAAAATAGCTCATGAATTAATGAAAAGCGAAATCAAAAATGAACGCTTTACTTTAATCGCTGATAATATTGTTTTCAAAGACATTTTAAATACAATTGCAGAAACTTTAAAAGTAAAAAAAACCAACATTCATGCTAATCCATTATTTATGAATTTCCTTTGGATTGCGGATGGAATATTTTCAACTCTGTTTTTTCAAAAAAGACGCATCACAAAAGCAACTGCAAAAGCTTCTTATTCAAAAAATCTGTATTCAAATGAAAAAATAAAAACCGTTCTGGGAACGGTTTTTTTAGATGTTCATCAATATATAAAAGACAGTTCGAGGTTATAAAAAACTATCTTAATTGTCTTGTTCTTCTTATTGAATCAATATTTATAGGTTTTGAAGGTTTCTTTATAGAATCTTTTAGATTCACTTTCACCTTATTCTTTTTAGCAGCAGCCTTTGCAGCTTTTGCAGCTTTCTTGTCTTCAATTTTAACAATTGAATCGACTGCACGTTGGTTCACAGCTAATCGCTTACCAATTTCATCATACATTTCTTTGTATGTATTGTAATCGGCGGCATAATAAATATTGCTTTGAGCAAACTGAAGACTATCTACTTTATATTTTTTAAGAATAAAATTCTTTGGATCAGAATTAACAGAATCCAAAGACAATGGATTTTGATATTTGATTGCCTCCAAAAGAGACAAATCATACATAATATCAATCATCTTTCCTTTCTCAATAAGTTTTTTTGGCTCTTTGACCAATTCTTTTTTACAACTTACAGAAAGAAATAAAACCAATATTATAAATACAAAATTCTTCATTTAAACTTTTTATCTGTCAAACAATAATCTTTTTCCGGCACGAATGTCTTTTACTTTAAAATTATTGTAAACCATTTCACCGTTTACAAAAGTATGCGTGATTCTGGATTTAAAAGTAAAATTTTCAAATGGCGACCAACCACATTTATATAAAATATTTTCTGGTTTAACACTCCATGGTAAACTTGGATTTACAATTACCAAATCGGCATAATAACCTTCTTTAATAAAACCTCTTTTTTCGATTTTGAAAATCTTAGCCGGATTATGGCACATTTTCTCCACGATTTTTTCTACAGTAATTTTCCCCTGATGATGCGCTTCAAACATAGCCACAACAGCATGTTGAACTAACGGTCCTCCTGAAGGCGCTTTTAAATACGACTGCATTTTTTCTTCTTTTGTATGAGGTGCGTGATCTGTTGCAATAACATCAATACGACCATCATTCAAAGCTTTCCAAAGTTCAGCACGATCTTCAGCTGTTTTTACTGCAGGATTCCATTTTATAAAATTCCCTTTTGTTTTGTAATCTTCATCGGTAAACCAAAGATGATGCACACAAACCTCAGCCGTAATTTTTTTATCTTCTAATGGAATTTTATTCGTAAACAATTCCATTTCTTTCGCAGTTGAAAGGTGAAAAATATGAAGTCTTGCTCCTGTTTTTTTCGCCAAAGCAACAGCTTTTGAAGATGAAATATAACACGCTTCCGCGCTACGAATTAAATGATGTGCCGTTACCGGAATATCATCACCATATTGTTCTTTGTATTCAGCAAGATTATTTTGGATTGTAGTTTCATCTTCACAATGAACTGCAATTAACATTGGCGTACTTGAAAAGATTTTTTCTAAAGTCTCTTCTTTATCAACCAACATATTTCCGGTTGAAGAACCTAAAAAGATTTTAATTCCAGCCACATTTTTTGGATTCGTTTTTAAAACTTCTTCCAAATTATCATTGGTTGCGCCCATCATAAACGAATAATTCGCAAATGATTTTTCAGCAGCAATCACATATTTATCTTCAAGAATTTCCTGAGTTACAGCATTCGGAACCGTATTGGGTTGTTCTATGAAAGAAGTGATTCCTCCTGCAACTGCCGCTCTTGATTCTGATTCTATATCTCCTTTGTGTGTTAATCCTGGTTCTCTAAAGTGTACCTGATCATCAATTGCTCCCGGAATTAAATAACTTCCTTCGGCATCTATTACTTTACAATCGGATGTTTTTAGGCTGATGCTGTCTGAAATTTCAACGATTAAGTCGTTTTCGATCAAAACATCACCTTCAAAAATTGATCCTTCGTTTACAATTTTGGCATTCTTGATTAAAATCCTGTTCATCGCCCTGGCTTTATAATGTATTGAATAATTTTTTTAATCGAAGAGAGATTACTCCAAGTATAGCTTCTTTTATAATCGCATTGCTCATTTTTGAAACTCCTTTAGTTCGATCCGTAAAAATAATCGGAACTTCTGTTATTTCAAATTTACCACAATATGTTCGATATTTCATTTCAATTTGAAAAGCATATCCAACAAATTTAATTTTGTTCAGATTTATCTTCTCTAAAACTTCTCTTTTATAACAAACAAAACCTGCAGTTGCATCATGAATTTTCATTCCGGTAATGAATTTTACATAAACCGAAGCAAAATAAGACATCAAAACACGGCTTAATGGCCAGTTAACCACATTTACACCCGTTACATAACGAGATCCAACAGCTAGTGATGCGCCTCCAAAATGACAGGCGTCATACAATTTTTCAAGGTCATTGGGGTTGTGGGAAAAATCGGCATCCATTTCAAAAATGAAATCATAATTGCGTTCCAAAGCCCATTTGAAACCATGAACATAAGCTGTTCCTAAACCTGATTTTTTAGCCCTTTTTTCTAAAAACAATCTTCCAGGATATTCTTCCTGTAATGCAATCACTTTATTTGCAGTGAAATCTGGTGAATTATCATCAATAATTAGAAGATGAAAAGGTTTATGTTGCGAAAGAACAGCTCTAACTATACTTTCAATATTTTCGATTTCGTTGTAAGTGGGAATTATGACAATACAATCATTCATTTTTCTCGGTAATTTCACCGCAAAAGTAAACTTTTTATAGCATTTGATTCATAATAAATATATAATAAAAGTATTGAGACAAAAAATTACTAATTTTGTGTCGTTATGATTGAACAACTTACTCCCAGAATTCTAGAAAACAAAGATTGGGCAACACTTTTATTTGTGGTGACCTTTGCCGTTGTTGCAATGACAAAATCAGCTTATGAAACCAGATTTAGTGAATTTAGTAAGCTTATTTTCTCAGATAAATATGCAAAAATTTATCGTGATAATAACCATTTGAAAAGCAGTTTTACAATAGGTTTGTTTTTCGTTCAGGTTATTTCATTTGCTTTTTTCATTCAGCTTACGATGCATATTTTTGGATACGCATCAAAAACCGACTGGATTTTATTCATTCAGATCGCGACCTGTTTACTTTATTTTATTCTTGCGAAGTATTTAATCGAGAAAATTGTAGGGACTTCCTTCAATATTGATGATTTTGCAGACCTTTTTAACTTACAAAAAGTAACATATAGAACCTATATTGGCGTTTTGATTCTCCCAATTAATGCGGTTTTGTTCTATTATGATAATATTCCCAAGATTATTCCACTAGCAATAATAGGCGTTTCGCTGTGTCTAAGCCTCTACTCGTATTTTATTTCGATTAAAACGTATCAAAACGCAATTTTCAGTAAGTTATTTTATTTTATTTTATATCTTTGCGCACTTGAAATAGCCCCTTATTATTTTCTTTATTATTGGATTACAAAAGGGAGTGCTTAGAAAATGTTTATAATATGAAAGTGAAAACAATTTTGGTGTCACAGCCTGAACCTAAAGTGGAGAATTCTCCTTACTTTGAGCTCCAACAAAAACACAAAATAAAAATTGATTTCAGACCATTTATTCATGTGGAAGGGGTTAGCGCAAAAGAGATTCGATTGCAAAAAATCGATCTTAATCATTACACTGCGATCATTTTAACAAGTCGAAATGCTGTAGATCATTTTTTTAGAGTGGCTGATGAAATGCGTTACAAAGTTCCTGAAGGATTGAAATATTTTTGTCAATCTGAAGCTGTTGCATTTTATCTGCAAAAGTATGTAGTATACAGAAAGCGTAAAATTTACGTAGGAGCAAAAGATTTTGCGGACTTATCCCCTCTTATTAAAAAATACAAGGATGAAAAATTCTTGTTACCCGCTTCTGATCAATTGAATGCAGATGCACCTGTTACTTTAAACAATTTAAAAGTAGATTGGGCACAAGCTATTTTTTACAAAACGGTAATGAGTGACTTATCTGATTTGGCTGATGTTTATTATGACGTTTTAGCATTTTTTAGTCCAACCGGAATTAAATCATTGTTTAAAAATTTCCCGGATTTTCAACAAAATAACACCAGAATCGCTGTTTTTGGAAGCACAACTCAAAAAGAAGCTTTGGATCATGGTTTAAGAATTGACATTCTTGCTCCAACACCTGAAACACCTTCTATGACAATGGCTTTAGAGAAATACATTAGTGAAGCAAATAAAGGAAAATAATTTCCCTAAAATTAAACATAAAAAAAAGCTGCAAAATTTGCAGCTTTTTTTGTGCCTAAATTTTACCATTAAGACATTATGAAAATGAAGAGAGTAGATTAATGTTTTCTTTAAAGATTAATTAAGACATAGCTTAAATTTCTTAATGTCTTAATGGTAAAAAAAATCAACACAAAGAACAACAATTCAAATCTTCATTTTTTAGAATATTTTAATGTTTTATTAGTAAATTTGATTTCTAACTAAAACCTAAACAACTAAATTAGTTTCAAATTACAACTCATGAAAATCAACTCCCTTATAATTGAAATTGACGGTATCGATAAAGAAATTCTTCGTTATTTAATGGACGATGCCCGAAAACCTATTTTACAAATTGCTAATAAAATAGGCATTTCCGGAGCTGCTATTCATCAGCGTTTGAAAAAACTAGAGCAATCGGGTGTAATTTCCGGATCGAAATTCACTGTAAATCCAAAAGTTTTAGGCTATAATACTATGGCGTTTATTGGAGTTTACTTAGACAAAGCTTCAAGAAATTCTGAAGCCGTAAAAGACTTAAAAAAAATTCCAGAAGTTTTAGAATGTCATTATACAACAGGAAACTGGTCAGTTTTAATTAAAATTATTTGTCGCGACAACGAACATTTAATGCAGCTATTGAATACTAAAATTCAGGCTATTGAAGGTGTTTCGAGAACGGAAACTTTTATTTCACTGGATCAGCAGATTGACAGACAGATTCAATTATAATGTGCCAATTAGAAAATTAGTCAATTAGAAAATTTTAAAAACTTCATGATAAGTATTAGACCTGAACTTAAGACATTACTTTTTTTTATACTATACTTTACAACTGCTTTTATACTTGAAAAAACAAGTCCGAGTGGTGTATGCACTCCTGGCCCAGGTTTTCTTTTATTTATACTTTCAATTCCAGTAAGTATAATTTACACCTTGATACTTTTCTTTAAATATTACAGATCTAAAGACAAAGAATATCTAAATTCAATTTACATCATATCCGGAATATGGATTTTATTATTTATTATATTAAACTTCAACAATTAAGCTAAAATAAAAAACCCGAAAGGTTTTAAAAACCTGTCGGGTTTGCTATAAATTATCTAATTGACTAATTATCTAATTGCCACATTAATTCCTCCTGTTTCCTGAATAAATCGAAATATAATACAGTAACGTTGCAATAGAACCTATCGCCGCAACCACATAAGTTCTTGCAGCCCATTTTAAGGCGTCTTTTGCTCCCGCTTGTTCTTCTTGTGTCAGCATGTGTTTATTCTCCAACCACGCCAACGCTCTGTTACTCGCATCGTATTCTACTGGCAAAGTAATGATTGTAAATAATGTTGTTGCTGCAAAAATGATTATTCCGATTAACAATAATTGCGGAAAAGTTCTGATCATTAAGATTCCAGCCAACAAAATCCATTGTACGTAATTAGATGCTACACTAACAATCGGCACTAACTTAGAACGCATTGTCAGCCATTCGTAACCGATCGAATGTTGTACAGCGTGACCACATTCGTGCGCTGCAACTGCTGCCGCGGCTGCATTACGATGATTATAAACTGCTTCACTTAAGTTAACTGTTTTATCTGACGGATTATAGTGATCTGTTAATTGACCTGGAGTTGAGATTACACGAACGTCTGTGATTCCATTATCAGCTAGCATTTTCTCTGCGATTTCGGCACCACTCATTCCGTTTCTTAATTGTAGTTTCGAATATAATTCGAACTTACTTTTCAACTTAGAACTTACCAGCCAACTGAAAAGCATAATGGCTCCAGCAATGATTAAATATCCACTTCCCATAATTACATTTATTTTTTGATTGAAATTTAAAGTTACAAAACCAATCGCAATTTATGAACCATTTTAACAAAATGACATTTTGGCATTTTTTTTATCCCCAAAGACAGCAAAGTTTTTTCCGCCACGAATTCACGAATTAATCAGAAAAAATTCGTGAATTCGTGGCGGAAAAATAAGCGCAAAAAAAATCCTAAACCCCAATCGTAAAACTGGAATTTGGAATTTTTATATTGAAATTTAAAATAATTACCCCACAAGGTTAATTATTTTTCCAGGAACAATAATCACTTTATTTGGCGTTCTTCCATCTAATTGACGTAATGTTCTTTCGTCTTTCATAATGATTTCTTCGATTTGCGCTGCGGTTAAATCCAAAGGCAATTCGATTGTGAAACGCATTTTTCCGTTGAAGGAAACTGGATATTCTTTACTGCTTTCAACCAAATGTTTCGCATCAAAAACAGGAAAATCAACAGTTGCAATTGAAGTTGTATGACCTAATTGTGCCCATAATTCTTCTGCAATATGTGGTGCATAAGGAGAAACCAAAATTGCTAATGGTTCTAAGATTGCTCTTGAATGACAATTTTGAGATGACAATTCATTTACACAAATCATAAACTGAGAAACCGAAGTATTGAAAGAAAAACTCTCGATATCTTCTGCTACTTTTTTGATGGTTTTATGTAATGATTTTAGATTGTCTTTTGTTGGTTCGTCGTTGTTTACGATTAAGCCATTATTCTCATCCATATACAAACGCCAAAGTTTCTTCAAGAAGCCAAAAACTCCAGAAATTCCAGCCGTATTCCAAGGTTTTGCTTGCTCTAGCGGACCTAAAAACATTTCGTACAAACGCAATGTATCAGCACCATATTCCGCACAAATATCATCTGGAGTTACTACGTTATATTTCGATTTCGACATTTTTTCTACTTCACGGCCTACAATATATTTTCCGTTATCATCTGTGATGAATTCTGCATCAGCATAATCTTCTCTCCAGGCTTTGAACTTTTCAACATCTAATTCATCAGAAGAATTTACAAAATTAACATCAACATGAGTTTTTATTATTAGATCAGAAATTCCATCAAACAAACCATGCATTTCTGGGAATTTTTTATTTAATGCTATCTCCAACTTTGGGAAATGGGAAGTTATCATTAATTCACCTTGTCCAAAATTAGCATTTGGCCACATAGGATTTTCTAAATATGGCTTAGAAACGTATATTTTATTATCATACTTTTTAATGAAATTCTCAATTTTATCAATTTCGGCCGAACTAAATTCTCTTCCTAAAATTTGATTCGCAACGCTCTCTACAAAATTTGATAATTTAATTCTATAAACAAAAGCACTAGTCCCCAAAATCATTCCCTGATTAATCAGTTTTTTGAATGGTTCTTCTGTTGGAGCAAAACCTTTGTCTTTTAAGAATTTATTCCAGAAACGAGAATACAATAAGTGTCCGGTTGCGTGTTCGCTTCCTCCAATGTACAAATCAACGCTTTCCCAATAAGCCAAAGCTTCTTTGCTTGCAAATTCATTTTCATTGTGTGCATCCATATAACGCATCCAATACCAAGAACTTCCTGCCCAACCTGGCATAGTGTTCAATTCAAGAGGAAATATTTCGAAATTATCAACTAAATCAGTATTGACAACTTCATTATTTTTAGTATCCCACGCCCAGATTGTTGCGTTCCCTAATGGAGGCAAACCATCTTCAGTTGGTAAATATTTTTCTACTTCAGGCAAAATGATTGGCAAATGTTGTGCGTCAATCATCTTTGGCAAACCATTCACATAATATACCGGGAAAGGTTCTCCCCAATAGCGCTGACGAGAAAAAACAGCATCACGCAAACGGTAATTTGTTTTTCCGCTTCCTTGTCCTATTTTCTCTAAAGCCGTAATGGCTACCTGAGTTGCTTCTTTATAATTTAATCCGTTTAAGAAATCAGAATTTGCGATTTCAACGTTATCTTTTGATCCATACGCGGCTTCAGAAATATCAACATTTGCGAAAATATTTTTGATTTCCGGCATTCCTTCAGTTCCTTTAAAGAAATTAGTAAAAGCGTAATCTCTTTCGTCGCCGCAAGGAACCGCCATTACCGCGCCCGTTCCGTAACCTGCCAAAACATAATCGCCAATCCAAACCGGAATTGGTTCTTTCGTAAAAGGATGTTCCGCATAAGCTCCGGTAAATACTCCCGAAATGGTTTTTACATCGGCCATACGCTCACGCTCAGAACGTTTTGCCGTTTTTTCGATATAGGCTTCAACAGCATTTTTTTGATCTGCCGTTACAATTTTAGCCACCAAATCATGTTCCGGTGCCAAAGTCATAAAAGTTACCCCAAAAATAGTGTCAGGACGGGTTGTAAATACATCAATTACTTCATTATGATTTTTAACGTTGAAAGAAACCATTGCACCAACAGATTTTCCAATCCAGTTTCTTTGAGATTCTTTGATTGACTCACTCCAATCAATATCATTTAGACCTTGAAGTAAGCGTTCGGCATAAGCAGAAATTCGCATACTCCATTGTGTCATTTTTTTTCTTATAACAGGAAAGCCTCCACGTTCCGAAACTCCGTTTACGATTTCATCATTTGCCAAAACAGTTCCTAAACCAGGACACCAGTTTACTTCTGTTTCTGCCAAATACGTCATTCTGTATTGTAAAAGGATTTTTTCTTTTTGATCATCAGAATAAGAATTCCATTCTGCTGCGTTAAAAATCACAACATTATCGTCGCAAACGGCTTCTACCAATTTATTTCCTTCTGCTTCAAAAACTTTTACAAGTTCAGTAATATCAAAAGCTTTTCCTTCTTTTCTGCAATACCAGGAATTGAATAATTGGATAAAAATCCATTGTGTATGTTTGTAATAATCCGGATTTGAAGTACGAACTTCACGGCTCCAATCAAATGAAAACCCGATTTTATCTAATTGTTTTCTGTATCCGGCAATTTGTTTTCCTTCTTTATCAACCCCACCGTCAATATTTACGCGCGTTGTATCTTCAGGACGCTGTCCTGTCTGAATCGCATATTGCTCTGCAGGCAATCCAAAACTGTCATATCCCATTGGGTGCAAAACATTGAAACCCTGATGTCTTTTGAAACGAGAATAAACATCTGAAGCAATATACCCCAGCGGATGCCCAACGTGTAATCCTGCTCCTGATGGATAAGGAAACATGTCTAACACATAATGCTTTGGTTTTTCAGAATTATTACTTGCAGCAAAAGTTTGGTTTTCAGCCCAATATTTTTGCCATTTTTCTTCGATTTCGTTTGGATTGTATTTCATTCTAAGTTACTAAGATTCTAAGTTACTAAGGTTCTAAGGCTTTTCACTAAATTAATTATTGGCGCAAATTTACATTTATTGTCGTTTGTACCAAAGCTATTTCGTTGACAAACAAATAAAATAACAAAATACGTATTTTTAATTAAGTAAAAATACGTAATTTTGTATTTTGATATATTTAGGATAATATCATTTTTTGCTAAAACAATTGCAAAGCAATAAAGTTCCGGAAGAACGACCCATATTGTAGGGCTGGACTTCAGTCCAGCTTAAAATAAAGAATAATAATGCCTATTTTTGAATAGCGTTAAAAAAATCAAAATGGCTGACAGCAAAAAATACAAAATTGAAGTTCGGGTTTGGATTGAAGAAACTGAAGGAGCCTTTCTTGGAATTGGAAAAATTTGGCTGCTTGAAAATATTCAAAAAACAGGCTCTATAACCAATGCTGCCAAAGAAATGAAAATGGCTTATCGTCAAGCCTGGCAATTGGTAGAAGAAATGAATCAGCGTGCGGAAAGTCCTTTAGTAGAAAAACTGCTTGGAGGAAAAGGCGGCGGCGGTGCAAAACTAACCGAAGCGGGAGAAAAAGCGATTAGCGTTTTTTACGAAATCGAAAAACGTATTAAAGAATTTGCTTTAAAAGAAACTCAAAATCTAAAATTTTAAAACACATTTTTTCATTTTAAAAAAACAGAATAACCAAAACCATTTTTTTTAACCATCAGTATTCATTTTAAAACATACTGAAAACTAAACCAAGAATATGAACCAAAAATTATATCTGATTTTCCTTTTTATAAGTTTGAAAAGCTTTTCTCAAACAGAAAAATCAAAAACAGTTCAAGACAGCATTAAAAAAGAAGAGCTAAGTGAAGTTGTTATTACGGCTTCCAGACGCTCTGAAAACATCATGCGTTCTCCTATAAGTATGGAGCAATTAAAATCGGCGGAAGCCAAAAAAATGGGATCGCCAACTATTTATGAAGCGCTTGAAAATGTAAAAGGTGTTCAGATTATTACGCCAAGTTTAGGTTTTAAAGTGATTAATACCCGAGGTTTTGCCAATTCAACCAACGTTAGATTTGCGCAATTAGTGGACGGAATTGATAATCAGGCACCACATTTGGGCGCACCAATTGCAAATGCACTCGGCGCAAATGATCTTGACATTGATAAAATCGAAATTATTCCGGGAACTGCAGCGGCTTTATATGGAATGAACGCTATAAATGGGTTGGCAAATATTCAAACTAAAAATCCATTTGAATATCAAGGCATCAGCATTCAGCAATTAACCGGCGTAAATCATGTTGGTAATATTGATCGGTTTTCACCGAAAGTATATTCACAATTTAATCTGAGATTTGCCAAAGCATTCAGTGAAAAATTTGCTTTCAAAATAAATGCTTCATCAACTGGCGGAACAGATTGGGTTGCTGATGACCGAACGGATTTGGCACCACTTGCCAATGCTTCTACCAATTTATTTGGTGCGGATAATCCGGCTTATGATGAAGTTAACGGTTACGGAAATGAATCGGCGAACCGAAAGACATTGAATTTGAATGGAAAAAATTACGTTGTTGCCAGAACAGGATATCGTGAAACTGATATTTCTGATTATGAAATCAAAAATTATAAAGCTGATGTTGGTTTTTATTTCCGCCCGAAACAAGGACATGAATTATCAGCAACTTATAAAACTGCATTAATCAACACAATTTATCAGCGTTCGAATAGATTTCGATTAGACAATTATACTTTAAATCAATTTGCCGTTGATTACCACACGCCTATTTTTCAGGTAAAAGCGTATGCGACAACTGAAAACACCGGAGATTCTTACAACATGCGTTCATTGGCCGAAAACATGGATCGCGCTTTTAAATCTGACGATAAATGGTTTGCAGACTATTCAACAGCTTATAAAAATGCTATTACTGGTGGCGCGTCGGTTGCTGATGCGCACAGAATAGCAAGAACTTCATCTGATCAAGGTCGTTTTCAACCTGGAACCGAAGCTTATGAAAACAAGAAAAACGAATTAATCGACATCAATAATTGGGATATTGGTGCGGCACTTCGCGTAAAATTGACTTTAGTTCATGGTGAAGGTTTGATTAATTGGGACAAAGCTTTTGCTTCTTTCTTCGAAAAAATAGAAGCCAAATTATTAAGCGGATTCGATTATAGAAATTACATAATTGTTCCTGACGGAAACTATTTTATTAATCCAAAAAGTGATTCTAAAAATTTAACCTATCAAAAAACAGGTGGTTTTACACAATTAACTAAAAATTTATTTCAGGAGAAATTAACTTTAGGCGCGACTTTAAGAGTTGATAAAGCCGATTATTTTGATGCTAAATTCACACCTCAATTTACAGCAGTTTATTCTCCAAAGGAAACGATCAGTTTTAGAACTTCGTATCAAACCGGATATCGTTTTCCGAGTATTTTTGAAGGGTTTTCGAATGTTAATTCAGGTGGCGTAAAACGTGTTGGCGGTTTGCGAATCATGTCAGACGGGATTTTCGAAAATTCATTTACCAAAGCTTCAATAGATAAATTTCAGGCGCAGGTAAATACTGATGTTAATACAAATGGTTTAACACAGGCGCAGGCCATTGAAAAGAATAAAAATATCATTCAGAAAAATCCGTATACTTATTTAGAACCTGAATTTGTAAAGTCTTTTGAGTTTGGTTTTAGAGGAATGGCTTTAAACAACAATCTTTTTATTGATGCCGATTTTTACTACAACTCATATAAAAATTTCATTGCACAAGTTGAAGCCAGTATTCCGAATACAAACGATCCTAATTTAATTCCGACTGCTTTATATTCTAAAAACACACAAAATCGTTACCGTTTATGGACAAATTCCAAAAGTAAAATTTACAATTACGGAGGAAGTTTAGGTTTAAAATATCGATTTAATCAAACTTTTTCAGCTTTGACAAATCTAACATACACCAAACTTGACCGAACAGACGATAAAGATGGTTTGGAAGATGGTTTCAATACACCAGAATTTAATATTAACGGAACTTTAATAGCCAATAATATCTGGAAAAATCTTGGCGCAAGCGTAACGGCGCGTTATCAAAACAATTTTGATTATGTTTCTTTTTTAGTGAGCGGAACAGTTCCGGCTTATTGGTCAATGGATGCGCAGGCAAATTACAATTTCAAAAAAGGAATTTCAGCTAAATTAGGAGCAACTAATGTTTTAAATAAAACCTATAATTCAATTCTTGGAGGCCCGTCAATTGGCGGCCTATATTATTTATCTTTAGTTTGGGAAACAAAAATCTAAAATTATCATAAAATGAAAACACAAAATTATATTCTCATTCTCTTAATTACATTTTCCTGCACAATGTGTAATTCTTCTAAAAAAGAAGACAAAACTGCGATTGAAAAAGTTGTGACAACAGAAAAAGAAAGTGAACACAAAAAATTAAGTCCCGCTGATAGTTTAAAATTAGTCAATCATGAAATTGAAATAAAAGGCGAAGTTGAATTTCCGCTTCGGTTAAATGTTGATTCTTTAAGAAAGATGAAGATTGCAACAATCTCTAATTTCAAAATAATTGGTCAAAATGGCGATGTCAAAAAAGACGATAAAATTTCAAAAGGTATTTTATTAAAAGATATTTTAGAGAAGGCCAGAATCAAACAAAAAGATCATAAAGACCGCAATTTTTATATCGTTGCCAGAGCCTCTGACGATTATAAAGCTACTTTTTCATGGGCAGAAATTTTCAATAATCCAACAGGAGAAAACACTTTTATACTTTTTGAAGAAAATGGAAAATCGGTTAAAAATGGCGAAATGGTTCTGATTTGCAAAAATGATATCAAAACCGGACCACGACATGTTTATTGGCTTAAAAGCATTGAAGTTTACAGAGTAAAATAGATTTCTTTAAGATTTTAAGTTTCTAATAATCACACTAATGAAGCTAACTTATCTCACGCAAAGTCGTGAAGTCGCAAAGTTTTTATATTCTTTGCGACTTCGCGACTTTGCGTGATTAAATAGATGCAGCCTTGAAAACTTTGCGTAAAACTTCGCGCACTTTGCAGTTAAATCAACTTTTTATTCAATATCTAATCGTATATTTATGGTACAAAAGTTAAAACTTTGATCGTTATTAACTTTAAATAAAGAAATACTTTATTATTTTTACCACATAATTTAAGCATACTATGAGTTCCAACTTTGATAAATTTCAAAAGCGCAGGTTAATTTCCTCTTATTTTTCGGTTGTATTAAGTGTTTTCTTGGTTTTATTCCTTTTAGGAGTACTGGGATTATTCATTATCAATTCTAAAAAACTGGCTAATGATTTTAAAGAAAAAATCGCCATGACAGTTTTCTTTAAAAACGAAGCTAATGATAGTGTTATCAAAGCATTCAATACCGAATTGAAAAGAGCGCCTTTCGCAAAATCTTATGCTTACGTTTCTAAAGAAAAAGCAGCAAAAGAGCATACTGATATTATCGGAGAAGATTTCTTAACCTTTTTGGGCGAAAACCCATTATTGAATTCCTACGACATTCACCTAAAAGCTGATTATGTTGAGAGAGACAGTATTTCTAAAATTGAAAGCAGCTTGCGTCAAAATACGATGATTGAAGATATTGTTTACGATAAACAATTGGTAAATCTGGTAAACGATAACATCAAAAAGGTAAGTATGTGGATTTTGATTATCAGTGCTTTTCTCGCAATAATCGCCGTTTTATTAATTAACAGCTCATTACGTTTATCGATTCACTCTAACCGTTTTATCATTAAAACCATGCAAATGGTTGGCGCAACAAAGTCGTTTATTCGTAAACCTTTTGTAATGCGCAGCGTAAAATTAGGAATGTTAGGCGCTGGATTGGCAATTATAGCTCTAATTGCATTATTGCTTTATGTCGAAACCAATTTCCCGGGATTAGGCATTTTAGAAGACAAAGTCTTAATCGCATTGGTATTATTAGCCGTTTTCGGGTTAGGAGTTTTAATTACCTGGGTAAGTACGCATTTTGCAACACAACGTTTCCTGAATTTAAGAACAGACGATCTTTATTAATTTTAGATTGTAGACTTTAGATATTAGATTTAAAAATGCCTTCGACTTCGCTCAGGCTGACAAAAAATAACAATGAAAAATATTAGCAATAAAGAAGAACAACACCCTCAAAAACAAGAATTCCTTTTTGACGGTATCAATTACAAAATCTTATTGATTGGAATTGGCGTTATCGCGCTTGGATTCATCTTAATGTCTGGTGGAGGAAGTGATAATCCGAATGTTTTTAATGAAGATGTTTTTAGCTTCAGACGTATTCGTTTAGCTCCAACAACTGTTTTAATCGGTTTTGGAATCACGATTTATTCTATCTTCAAAAAATCAAAATAATAGATTTTCTGGATTTTGATTGTCATTCTGAACGTAGGACAACAATCTAAAATCTAAAGTCTAAAATCTAAAATTCTCCATGAATACATTACAAGCTATCGTTCTTGCCATTATTGAAGGAATTACAGAATTTTTACCTGTTTCTTCAACGGGTCATATGATTATTGCCTCTTCTTTTTTCGGGATTGCACACGAAGATTTTACAAAACTTTTTACGATTGTTATTCAGCTCGGCGCTATACTTTCAGTTGTTGTTTTATATTTCAAACGTTTCTTTCAAACACTTGATTTTTACTTTAAACTTTTGGTTGCTTTTATTCCGGCCGTAGTTTTAGGATTATTATTGAGTGATTTTATCGATGGTTTATTAGAAAATCCGGTTACAGTTGCTATTTCACTTTTAATAGGAGGTTTGATTTTATTGAAAGTTGACGAATGGTTCAACAATCCGAATACGGCAGAAACTTCTCAGGAAATTACGTATTTACAAGCTTTCAAAATCGGATTATTTCAGTGTATTGCTATGATTCCGGGAGTTTCAAGAAGTGGAGCAAGTATCGTGGGTGGAATGTCTCAAAAATTATCAAGAACAACTGCCGCTGAATTCTCCTTCTTTTTAGCTGTTCCAACGATGTTGGGTGCAACCGTAAAAAAATGTTACGATTATTATAAAGCAGGATTTGAATTATCTCATGACCAGATTAACCTATTAGTTATAGGAAACGTTGTAGCTTTTATTGTAGCGCTTTTAGCTATTAAAACCTTCATTGGATTTTTGACTAAAAACGGTTTTAAAGTTTTTGGTTATTACCGAATCATTGCCGGAATCATTTTATTGATTATCCACTTTTTCATTCACCCGCTTACCATACTATAATGACAACTGAAGAATATTTAGACGGACAAGTTTTACTGATAGACAAACCTTTAAAATGGAGTTCGTTTCAAGCTGTCAATAAATTAAAATACCTTTTAATCAATAAAGTTGGGCTTCCGAAAAAGTTTAAAATTGGACATGCAGGAACTTTAGATCCTTTAGCGTCTGGATTATTATTGATTTGTACAGGAAAATTTACCAAAAGAATTTCTGAACTTCAGGGTCAGGCCAAAGAATATACGGGAACTTTTTACATTGGAGCTACTACTCCATCATATGATTTAGAGACTGAAATTGATCAGACTTTTCCAACTTCTCATATTGATGAATCTTTAATTCATGAAACTGTAAAACAGTTTTTAGGTGAAATCGACCAGAAGCCGCCAATTTTTTCGGCTATTAAAAAAGATGGCGTTCGCTTATACGAACACGCGCGCGCTGGAGAAACGGTAGAAATTGCCAGCAGAAAAACAACGATTCACGAATTTGAAATTACCAGAATTGCATTGCCGGAAATTGATTTCAGAGTAGTTTGCAGCAAAGGAACATACATTCGTTCATTAGCTTTTGATTTTGGAAAAGCCATGAATTCCGGTTCGCATTTAACTGTTTTACGCCGAACCAAAATTGGTGATTACGATGTAAAAAATGCGATTGATATTACTTTGTTTGAGGAAAGTCTTAAATTGGAATAATAACAAAATAGCACATTACAAAATGAGGCAATAGTAATGTGCCAGCTTCTAAAATAATTTTGTTTTCCGTACTTGTTTTTTTAGGATTAATAGTGAGGTATATTTTTCCCGCCAAACAATAAACCCGAAATAAAATCGTAAAACCTGTCGAATAACTTTCTCATGATAGTGTTTTTTAATTGTTAAACATTAAATAGACACCAATAAAAAGAGTAAATCAAAAGATAATAATAGAAGTGGGATTATGACAACAAGGTACAAAATATTTTAATCTCAAAAAATATTTTAACGAATTATTTATTACTAAAATTCTTGTTTTCAACAAATTACCCTAAAAACAAGGAGTTTCAACGATTATTTAATATAAGAACTTACAATCTGTTGTATTTTATATTTTCCATAATTTGAACTAATTCTTCCTGAACAGAAATTCCTTTATCAGCCAAATACCATAATTGTAAATCGGTTTTGATTTTTTCATCAATTACACCAAAGTCTCTTTTATAATTGGCCATTAATTCTGTAGCGCCTTTGGGTCTTGGTCCCCAATCTGCACGAACAATACCGGCTTCTTTACAAATTACAATAACCTTTGGAATTGCTCTTCCGCCATTTGTTAGATAATTACTCATTAACTCATCATTTTGATCTCGTAACACAATTTTAAGGTCCACTTTTTTATCAGATGCTAAAGCCATCTTATTTAATATTGGAAGTATCTGTGCCGCATCGCCACACCATCCTTCAGAGATTACTAGCCAGATAAAATGATTGTCTAAGTTTTGCAGTTTCTCAATTGTTTCTTCAGAAATTTTAATTGTTTTTTCCAATCGATTCATACGGGCTTCGTTTAAACTCGTATAATGCGTCAAACTTTCAGATTGCTCATCGCCTGTTGATTTTCCTTCTGATAATAAATCTGTTACTAATTTTCGATATTCGGGATAGGAATGACTGTTGAATAATGCTTTAGCTACAATACTTTTCATGGTTCTTTCGTTTTGGTTTTATAAATTTAAGCAATTTAAAAAGACAACCAAATGACTTTTGTCAGATCAATCAAAATAAAACATAAAAGTCTTTCGGAATTTAAATATAAAAGAGCAATTAATTTTTTGTAAACATTATTTTTAAAAATCAGAATATGTCTATATTTGCACAAATTAACGCAACACAAACATGAAATATAAAAGAATTCTTCTAAAACTTAGCGGCGAAGCCTTAATGGGTGATTTACAATACGGAATTGACCCTAAAAGATTAGCCGAATATGCTGAAGAAATTAAGCAGATTCACAGTAAAGGAGTAGAAATTGCTATTGTTATTGGAGGAGGAAATATTTTTAGAGGCGTTGCTGGTGCAAGTGCCGGTATGGACAGAGTACAAGGCGATTATATGGGAATGCTTGCAACCGTAATTAACGGAATGGCTTTACAAGGTGCACTTGAAGACAAAGGAATGAAAACGCGCTTGCAAACAGCTTTGAAAATGGAATCTATTGCAGAACCATACATTAAAAGAAGAGCTGACCGTCACCTTGAAAAAGGAAGAATCGTAATTTTTGGAGCCGGAACCGGAAATCCATATTTCACAACTGATACTGCTGCTGTTTTAAGAGGAATCGAAATCAATGCTGATGTTATCCTGAAAGGAACTCGTGTTGATGGTGTTTACGATTGCGATCCTGAGAAAAATGCTTCGGCAGTGAAATTTGATTTCATTTCGTTTGACGATGTTCTTAAAAAAGGATTAAATGTTATGGATACCACAGCTTTCACATTAAGCCAGGAAAATAAATTACCAATCGTTGTTTTTGATATGAACAAAATTGGAAACTTATTGAAAATCTGTGAAGGTGAAAACATCGGAACTGTAGTTAATATTTAGGCTTCTTAGATTTTTAGATTTTTATAAAATCCTGATAATCTTTAAAGCAATTAAAAAAATAAAATTATATTAGTAAGTAAATTTAGGCGATTTCATTTTTATTGATCTAAAAATCCAATCATCTAAAAATCGAGAAAAAAATGAGCGAAGAAATAGATTTTATATTAGAAAGTACTGAAGAATCAATGAATGGTTCGATTGCGCATTTAGAAAAAGAATTCCTAAACATTCGTGCAGGAAAAGCTTCTCCTGCGATGTTAGGAAGTGTTTTTGTAGATTATTACGGATCTGCAACACCACTTTCGCAAGTATCTAAAATTAGCGTTCCGGATGCAAGAACAATTACTTTGCAACCGTTCGAAAAAAATATGCTTCATGTTATTGAAAAAGCGATTATGATTGCCAATATTGGTTTTAACCCAATGAATAACGGAGACATGATCATTATTAGTGTTCCACCTTTGACAGAAGATCGTCGTAGAGAATTGGCGAAACAAGCTAAAGGAGAAGCCGAAGATGCAAAAATTGGTGTTCGTAACGTACGTAAAGATGCTAATACTGACATTAAAAAATTAGAAAAAGAAGGAACTTCAGAAGACGTTTGCAAATCTGCTGAAGAAGAAGTTCAAAATTTAACGAATACTTACATCAAAAAAATCGATGAATTATTGGCTGCGAAAGAAGCTGAAATCATGAAGGTGTAATTTTATTTGACATAAATTAAAAATCCGTTTGGTTAAATTATACCAGACGGATTTTTTTATTCTTATTTTTGCATACCAAAACTACAATGTTTTCGTTTTTGAAACTATAATCCTCTGTATGAAGCTATTTTGTTTATTGACT
Source organism: Flavobacterium sp. GW821-FHT11G01 (assembly GCF_058808175.1). Taxonomy (NCBI): domain Bacteria; kingdom Pseudomonadati; phylum Bacteroidota; class Flavobacteriia; order Flavobacteriales; family Flavobacteriaceae; genus Flavobacterium; species Flavobacterium sp. GW821-FHT11G01. The sequence continues at coordinate 103,196 of NZ_JBXARK010000008.1, forward strand.
TTGTTTTTTACGCTTACCATTCAGGCGCAATTTCAAATAAACGGAATTGTAACTGACTCCAACAGAAAACCTCTTCCGTTTGCCACAATCACTTCAGACAACAACAATACGATTACAGATGTTGACGGAAAATTTGATCTAAGAACCAGTTCAAAAACCAACACTTTTGTGGTTTCTTACATTGGGTTTCAAACTAAAATAATTGCTTTAACAGGCAATAAAAAATTTTATTCGATTTCGCTTTCACAAAAAACAGATGATTTAAAAGAAGTTGTTGTTTCTAATGAAAATCCGGCTTTAACTATAATTAAGAAAGTTATTGCGAATAAAAATCTGAATAATCCTCAAAAGAAACTCAGTAGTTTTGAATACAAAACGTATAACAAACTTATAGTTACTGCTAATCCTGATTCTATTGACGGAAGAATTGATTCTTCTGCAGCTTATAAAGACTTTAATAAGAAAGAAATCAATATTGATTCTTCTGATTATAAGTTTAAAGAAATTATCAGCAAGCAACATTTATTTCAGACTGAAAAAGTTTCACAATATCAGTTTGGAAATAACAAGCTCAAAGAAACTATTCTCGGCACCAAAATGGCAGGTTTTAAACAACCTGTTTACGAAATTATTGCATTTAATTTACAGTCTATCTCAGTTTACGATTCTAAATATGAATTGTTCGAAACTAAACATCAGAGCCCGATTGCAGAAAATGCATTTGCAGATTACAACTACAAACTGCTTGATACAGTTCCGATAAAAGGAAGAAACACCTACATGATTTACTTTAAAAACAAGAAAAAAAGGAAATCAAATGGCCTTGAAGGGGTTTTGTACATAGATCAGGAAAATTATGCTGTTGCAAAAGCCGTTATGCGAATAAAAGGTGTTTTAGACATTAGTGGCATTCACGAATTTGAATATGTTCCAAATGAAAAAATTTGGTTTCAGAGCAACACCACTTTTAAAATTGTAAAAGGAAAAAATGACGATGACATCAAAATCTTAGGCGGAACAATTCAGTTTGACGGAGATGTAGAAGATAATTTTGAACCAAGAAAAAAATCGGCTTCAGATTTTACGTACTTGCTTTCTGAAAGTAATAATTTCGACATTCATTACAATACAAATCCATTAATAAAGACACCATCGCTTTATATGGAAATTAAAGACGATGCCAGCAAAAAACCAGAAGAATTCTGGAACACGTACAGAAAAGAAAGTTTAGACCTAAAAAGCCAAAAAACGTATCAATTATTAGATAGTATTTCAATAAGTAAAAGAATTGAAAAACGTTTAGGTCTTGGACGAAAAATCATAAACGGTTATTTGCCGATTGGTCCGATTGATTTGGATTTAAAAAAAATCATCAGTTACAATAATTACGAAGGATTCCGTTTAGGTGTTGGCGGAATTACAAATGATCGATTTTCTAAAAATTTCAGAATTGAAGGTTACACCGCATACGGAACAAAAGATGGTATTTTTAAATACAGTTTAGGTTCCGGAGTTTTATTGGATAAATCTACCAATACCTGGTTAAACGGTTCTTATACTGACGATGTGCGGGAGATTGCAAGTACGGTTTTCGCTGTTGACAAACGTGTTTTCAAAATTTACGATCCACGCCCCATCAATATTAGTACTTTTTACAAATACATTAGTTGGAAAGCGAATGTACAGACAAAAATTATCCCAAAAACGGAAGCTGTTTTTGAATTATCAAGAACCTATGTCGAGCCAAAATTTGACTATTTGTATAATTTAAATGGACAATTATACTCAAGTTATATCATGACAACAGCAATGGCGTCTATCGTTTGGGCACCATTTAGCGATTTCATGCAAACACCAACCGGAAGAACAGAATCTGACAAAAGATTTCCGAGATTTACTTTTCAATACACGCAATCGCTTCCAAATGTTTTAGAAAATGATTTTACTTTCAGCAAAATAGATTTCAAAACAGAGTATGAAAAAAAATACCTGAACGGACAAAAAACAAGTTTGCTTTTGCAAGGTGGTGTTGCGATGGGAGATGTACCTATTACACATTTGTACAACACAATGCCAAATAACCTGACTAAAGAAACTGTTATGCAACGTATTACTTTTGCCGGAAGAAACAGTTTTGAAACCATGTATTTTAATGAATTTTTCTCCAGTCAATATGTGTTTTTTCAAGTTAAGCACGGTTTTGACCGAATTAAAATCATGAAAAAAGTACGTCCTTCTTTGGTATTAGTAACAAGAATGGCTTGGGGAAATATGGAAAAACCAGAACAACATGTTGGTCCGGAATACAAAACCTTAGACAAAGGCTTTTTTGAATCAGGAATTGAATTAAACCGAATCTTTAAAGGTTTTGGTTTAGGAGGATTTTACCGTTATGGACCAAATCAGTTACTGAAATTTGAAGATAATATTGCAGTTAAGATTTCTTATGTACTTGATTTGGGATTGTAAATTAAATTCCAATATTTAAATTGCTTCACCTATTCCCTAGCGCTCGGGTCCACATCACAAGTCTAGTTTGTCATCCTGACGAAGGAAGGATCACACTCGGTAATCGTCAAAGTATTGTGTCCGTTCTTTGCGGAGTTTCTAGTGTGATCCTTCCTTCGTCAGGATGACAAAAATGCGACTAGATCAAATAAAAAAATCCCAAATTCCAATTGTTGTAAATTGGAATTTGGGATTTTTTATTTTGGAATTTTAAAACCTTATGGTTTCAAAATCAAAACAGAAGGCGTATTATTTAACCAGATACTTTGAGATTCGATCAGTTTTTTCCAGCTATCCAAACTAATAATCATTAAGTCTTGAGTTTCTAAAAATTCTTTTTTAATCGTTCTGTCATGCATGATCATAATATGATTGGGCGCAATCTGTTCGATCGAACGAATGCTTTCCTGAATATCACGTGTGCTTTTTACTTCTCCGCTGGCGTCTAAAACTGTAATTTGAGAGCCATTATTATTGATTAATTTTTTAGCATATTCAATTAAAAAAGCATCTTCCTGAGCAAAAATTGGCATGAAAATCTGATTGACTTCTTCTAAATCTTTATCAATAAAAATTCCGACCGGCATTTTACTTTTGGCAATAATATGGCGTGTTCTTTCATCAAAAGGAGAATTTTCGAACAAACCTTCTTTCCCTGTAAATTTATCAATCAAACGATCCGGATTTACAATTCGCGTCGTAAAACCAAGAATCTTTCCAAGCAAAGTTCCATCAAAAATAGATTGTCCCAAACCAACTAATAATAGATCGTATTCGCCTTGATTTGCTGTATCAATAATATCAGTATCAATATCATTGGTTACTTTAAAAACACTTACCATGTTTTGGTTCAAACGCTGCGATTCTTCAATCACCGGAACTAACATTTTACGTTCATGATCTTTAACATCAAATGAATGTATTTCAGTACTTAAAGACAAATGCATCGCTGTTACAATAGAATTGTCACCTTGTTTTTTCACTAAACTGTTAGCAATCTGCAATAGTTTTTTCCCTTTTTCAGGAGTTGCAAACGAAAGCAAAATCTTGTACTTACTTTTGTTACCAATTTCCTGAGGAATAGCGGTAATTTTATCTTTAAAAATAAAACCAATAAAATCTAATGCCGGACCTGTCATAAAAGTGGTTACTAAAGCCATAATGACCATCATAGTAAAGATTTCAGTAGAAAGTACTCCTAAATCGTAACCGATATTTAGAACTACTAATTCCATTAAACCACGTGTATTCATTAATGCTCCAATGGCTAAACTGTCTTTCCAGTTTTGCCCCACAAATTTTGCAGCCAAAGCACTTCCAAAGAATTTTCCGGTTACAGCCACCGCAATAATTACAGCAGTCACTTTCCATAAATAAGGATCATTTAATAAGCCAATTTGTGTACGTAAACCTGTAAATACAAAGAACAATGGTAATAAAACGATGATCGAAACATCTTCTACTTTTTCAATAAAAATATTTCTGAATTTATTGTTTTCCGGCATAATTGCTCCGGCTAAGAAAGCGCCAAATAAAGCATGAATTCCGATTAATTCAGAAGCATAAGCAGAAAATAAAAGTGTCAAAAAGAAAATAGCCACAACGGGTTTGTTCAGACTTTCACGTGTTGAATTTAGATCTCCTACACGTTTCAGGAACGGGCGAACGATTTTCAACATAACAATTACATACAAAATAGCTAAACCAATAACATATAAAGCACTCGTGAACGAACCTGCCTTTACAATCGCAATTACAACAGCTAAAATACACCAGGCCGTAATATCATCGGCAGCGGCGCAGGTTATGGCAATAGTTCCGAGTTTCGTTTTTTGCATGCCTCTTTCCTGAACAATTCTGGCCAAAACCGGAAAAGCAGTAATACTCATGGCGATTCCCATAAACAATCCGAAGGAAGAAAATTCAACTCCAACGGGAGCAAATGTTCCATATATAAAATAAGCAAATGTTAATCCTAAAGCAAACGGAATTACAATACTGGCGTGACTAATTACAACCGATTCATGCGCTTTATTTTTAAGAACTTTCAAATCGAGTTCCATTCCGATAACAAACATGAAAAGTATCAAACCAATCTGACTTAAAAATTGTAAGTTTCCTAAAGATTCTTTTGGGAATAAAGCTGCTGAAAATTCAGGAAAATACATTCCGACTAAAGAAGGTCCTAAAACAATTCCGGCAATCATTTCTCCAATTACAGAAGGTTGTCCAATTTTTCTGAAAATCCATCCAAACAAACGCGCTACTAAAATAATAGTCACAATTTGCGCTAATAAAATGGCCAATGGATGTTGTAAGTTTTCAACCATAGAATGCAGAAAATCATTCCAATGATTGCTTTCTATTTTTTTGTGAACAATTTCTCGTCCAACTTCTAATGCAGCACCTTTTGAAATTACCCAATAGATCAGAGCGCCAAAGCCCCCGATAATGGTTACATAAAATAAAGAGTTTTTAATGTTATTCATAACTCGTTTTTTTTGATTTAATGCCGCAAATATCAACACTGAAAGCGTAGTGAAAAAGTAAATTTACAGCTAATTTTCAATCTATGTAACAAGTCCGAAAAACTTTGTAATAAGTTAGATTTTTACCTTTTTCAAAAAGTCAGAACGATAGGTTTCACTCAAAATCAGGGTTGTATTTTTATGATTTTCTTCTAAATGATGCAGTACGATTTCGTTATGATTAAAGAATTTTATCGCCTTTACTGCCACGATTTCTTTTTTATTTATTCTGCAAAAATCCGATTCCGGTAATTCCTTTAAAAGTGTATCAAATTTTACATTTTTTAAATTCAGAAAACTACCATCAGAAAGTAAAACCGTTTTATCACGACTATCACTAACTGCCGTTTTGATGTACTGAATCTGATTAAAATAAAGCAACGTTTTTCCTTTGTCGGTATTCAGTTGAATAAATTGTTTTGCTGTATCTGGTTTATGAAAACGTTCCAAAGCTTTTGAGATTGCTTTTTGCAAACGTTCTAATTTTACCGGTTTTGTAATATAATCTACCGCATCGATATTAAAAGCATCGGCTGCATATTCTTTATAGGCTGTGCAGAAAATCACTAATTTATTATCTAGCATTTCGGCCAAATGCAAACCATCCATTCCAGGCATTTCGATATCTGATATTAATAAATCAAAATCGAGATTCGGAATTTCGGCCAGAAGTTTTTCCGGATTATTAAACGTTTTTACAATTTCAACTTCGGGAATTTGTTCGCAAAGCATTTTTAAATACGTCAATCCAGGTAACTCATCGTCCAGCAGCAAGCATTTCAGTTTTGTATTCAAGTAAATCTATTTTTAGATGAGCAATATAAATATCATTTTCTACGAACCGATCCAGTTTAAAATTATTCTTATAAATAATTTTGAGACGATGTTCTAAAGTTGCGTGACCGAAACCGCTTCGCTCCTTTTTCAATACTTTTTTATTGGAGATTTTATTCGAAACCGTCATAAAAAAAGCATTGTCTTTGAACTCAAAAACAACCGAAATAAAAGCATCTGCACTTTGCAAATCAGCATGTTTAAAGGCATTTTCAATTAAGTCAATCGAAATTAACGGCGCCAGTAAGGGTTGTTCGTACAGTTTGTCTTCTTTGTTAATGTTGGTTTTGATCTTTAATTCGAAAAGCGGACTGATTTTAATTTTATTGATTTCGATTAAATTCAGTGCAAAATCAATTTCTTCTTTGGCAGTGACGAATTTCTTTTTGCTTTCATATAAAATATAATCCAGAACATTCGCCAATTTATCTAAAGCAAAATACGTTTGATAGGCGTGCGACTGAATCGAATTCAAAATATTCTTAAACAAATGCGGATTCAGTTTTGACTCTAAAGTCTCTAACTGTAAATCATTGACCTTTCTTTCAAGCGCATAAAAACTTTCTTCGGCATCATCTTTCGATTTTTTGGCTTGCATTAATTGGTACACCATAAAGCAAATGATGACAACCAACAATAAAATTATGGCTAAAAAAATAAAAGTGATGGTGTTGTTTTCTTGCATACGATTTAATCTTTAAATAAAAATAACTAACTAGAAAACACGATTTTTTTTAAACTACAACAAAATTCGCCTTCAGACACGAACAAAACTAGTTCATAATCTTTATTCTTTTGATAAAATTTCTTCTTGTATTCTTGAAAAATCTGTGTTGATGACAAAAATTCAAGTAATCTAAAAGAATTATTGAATCCATAATTTTGAATAAAATCTAAATTAATCCATTTCAGCTTAATCGGATTATTACACAGATTTTCTACTGAGAATTCATTACTTTTAAAAAATGATAACGATTTTCTTTCATCCTCAAAGAACTTATCCAGTTCAGATAAAGATTTCTTAAAATGAAATATAATCTTATCTTCAATTGTTTCTGAAATCGCAGCTTCACGAAATTCAACATTCAAGTAATCCAGAATTTCATGTAACAAATCAAAATTATCCGTTTTTTCGCTTATATAATCTCCTCTAAAATTCATCTTTAAAAAACGCATCAATAATTCGTTATCAATCTTTTTAAGATTAACTGTGTATTCGATTATATCAACTTTAAAAGCTTCCTTAAAACCAATGATTAAACTTGAACTAAAATCGTCTTCAACAAGAGTTACTTTTGTATTATCGTTAAGCAAATAATTATAAATATTACCAAACTCTATACCCGAAGAAAGACTTCCAAATCTTCTAGTTGCATTTAAAATCAAAATAAATTTTTCTACCAATTTCAATATTATTTTTTAATGACTAGAAACAAACTTCAATCCAATAATTGAAGCAATTAATGTTGAAAGAAAAAATATTCTCCAGAAAGTTGCTGGTTCTTTAAAAATAAATATTCCAACTAAAACAGTTCCGACAGCTCCAATTCCGGTCCAAACGGCGTAGGCAGTTCCAATTGGTAATTCTTGTGTGGCTTTATAAAGTAAAATCATACTGATCGAAAGACATACAAAAAATCCTGCCATCCAATACGTTGACATTATTCCAGTTGTTTCTTTGGCTTTGCCTAAACATGACGCAAATCCAACTTCAAAAAGTCCTGCAATAATTAATAAAATCCAATTCATTTTCTTTTCATTTTTAAATTTAATACAAATATGAGAAAAGCTAATGATTAAACAGCAAAATGGAGCAATTTATCATAAAGCAACAACTTGCAAATTTGTGTTAACATTAAGTAAAATACAATCGATTGTTTATGATTTCGAGCACTTTTCACTACATTTGCATCCATTTTAAAGATTTTATGAAAAACGCTATTCACGTTGGTTTTTGGGAAAAAGTAGCCCGAATTATTCTTAAAAACAGAATAATAATATTAATTTTGGTTGCGGCCCTGACAATTTTCCTTGGTTTTCAATGGAAAAACCTTGCTATGACGTATACTGAAGCCAACTTGCTTCCTAAAAATCACATTGCAAACAAAGATTATCAAAAATTCTTAGACAAATTTGGAGAAGAAGGAAACCTTGTTGTTATTGGTTTTCAGGATCCAAAGTTTTTTACACCAAAAAATTACGCTGCCTGGAATGAATTGATGACGGGATTGAAAAATTCTAAAGAAGTTGATTTGGTTGTTTCTTTAAATGATTTAAAAAAATTAGAAAAAGATACGGTGAATGAAAAATTTGTTCTTTCGCCTTTTATCGACCAAAGCAAAACGGTAGATCCGGAATATTTAAAAAAGGTACAATACGATTTGTTTCACAATCTTCCTTTTTACGAAGGATTGCTGTTTAATAAAGAAAGCGGCAGTATTCGTTCTGCAATTTATATCAATAAAGCACTTGTAAATACAGCTGAGAGAAAGACTTTTATTCTTGAAAACCTGGTTCCGAAAATCGATAAATTCGAAAAAACAACCGGAATTGATTTGAAAGTTTCGGGAATGCCTTACATCAGAACAATTAATGCGGCGGATATGAAAGGCGAAATTGGATTGTTTATTGGAGCCGCTTTATTTACGGTTTCCCTAATTTTCTTTTTCTTTTTCCGTTCGTTCAGAGCAACATTTATTTCAATTTGTATTTTGATTGTCGGCGTAATCTGGTCGTTTGGAACGCTTGGATTATTTCATTATAAAATCACGATTTTAACGGCTATTATTCCGCCATTAATTATCGTAATCGGAATTACGAATTGTATTTTCCTGATCAACAAATACCAGCAGGAAATTAAACTTCATAACAATCAGGCAAAGGCTTTACAGCGTATTATTTCGAAAATTGGAGTTTCGACTTTAATGACGAATTTAACGACTGCGATAGGTTTTGCAACTTTTATGATTACCGGAAACGATTTGCTTTTTGAATTTGGTTTGGTGACTTCTATCAACGTAATTTCTGTTTATTTACTGACACTTTTAATTGTGCCAATTGTATACAGTTTCATGTCACTTCCAAAAGAAAAACATTTATATCACTTAACTAAAACTTACATTTCTACATTGTTAGATTTTGTAGAAAATGTGGTAAAAAACAAACGAAAAATAATTTACACCATTTACGGTTTGCTTTTAGTTTTCAGTGTCATTGGAGTTGCACAAATGAAAGTGTCAGGAAGTTTGATTGGTGAAATGCCAAAAAGTGCTTCTTTCTTTAAAGATATTTTATTCTACGAAAAAGAATTCAACGGTGTGATGCCGCTTGAAATCATGATTGACACCAAACACAAAAAAGGTGTTATGAAGGCGTCGACCATTCGTAAAATGGACGAATTGCAAAATACAATTGCAGAAATGCCGGAATTGGCAAAACCAGTTTCTATTGTGAATTTAGTTAAATATTCGAAACAGGCTTTCTATAACGGAAATCCGGAATATTACCAATTGCCAACTTCGCAGGAACAGACGTTTATTTTGGGATATGCTAAAAACGCAACGAAAAACAGCAAAGAAAATTTAATGAAAGCTTATGTTGATTCGACAGGACAATATGCCCGAATCACGACTTTCATGAAAGATATTGGTACCGATGAAATGGCGAAAGTCGAGAAAAAATTACATTCAAAAATTGATGAAATTTTCCCTAAAGATCGTTATGAAGTTACCGTTACCGGAAAAGCATTGGTTTTCCAGAAAGGAACATCTTACCTGGTTGACAATTTAATTGAATCCTTGATTTTTGCGATTTTAGTAATTGCAATTTTGATGCTGTATTTGTTCCGATCGTTCAAAATGGTTTTTGCATCGGTAATTACGAATGTTTTACCGCTTTGCATTACATCCGGATTAATGGGTTATTTTGGAATTCCATTAAAGCCTTCAACGATTTTAGTATTCAGTATTGCTTTCGGAATCTCGGTAGATAATGCAATTCAGTTTATGGCGAAATACAAACATGATTTAATTCAAAGTAACGGCAAAGTAAAAAAATCTGTTTTCAGTGCCTTGAGAGAAACCGGAATCAGTACTTTTTATACGTCAGTAGTTTTAATTTTAGGATTCGCTACTTTCACACTTTCTAGTTTTAGCGGAACAATTGCGCTTGGTGGATTAATTTCATGTACATTGGCATTTGCGATGTTTGCTAATTTATTGGTTTTACCGGCTTTGGTTTTGACTTTTGAGAAGAAGAAAGCTAAGAAAGAGGATTTGGAAGGATTGGAAGGGAACACTAATTTCACTAATTAGAACTGATTAAATACAATCTTGTCATTTCGACGAAGGAGAAATCACACTAGCCGATCCAGTACGATCGCTGCTCTCGGGATGTGATTTCTCCTTCGTCGAAATGACAAAACAGGACTTTTGAAAACTGAACCCCTAGCCCCGATCGAAGCGGCATCCTTTTTCTTGCTTCTTTAGCAAGAAAAAGATACAGCGGAGAGCGGGAAATAGCTTCAAAAATTAATTATTATCGTTTATATTTGCAATTCGATATAAAAAATACTGATTTTATTTAATCTAAAATCAGCAATCTAAAATCTAAAATTAAAATGAAACACACAAAAGTTAAAGACTTATTAAACAGTACGACGACGCTACAGGAAGTAAATGCAAAAGGATGGGTGAGAACTTTTAGAAATAATCAGTTCATCGCGCTTAATGACGGTTCTACCATTAATAATATACAATGTGTTGTTGATTTTGAAAATACAGCGGAAGAAACTTTAAAAAGAATCACAACCGGAGCTGCGGTTTCTGTAACCGGAACTTTAGTTGAAAGTAAAGGAGCTGGTCAGAAATATGAAATTCAGGTTAAAACGCTTGAGATTCTTGGAGATTCTGATGCGGAGAAATTCCCAATGCAGCCTAAAAAACACTCTTTAGAATTCTTAAGAGAAAATGCACATTTACGTGTTCGTACTAATGCTTTTGGAGCAATTATGCGTGTACGTTCAGTATTGTCATTTGCGGTTCACAACTATTTTCAACAAAAAGGGTTTGTGTATGTAAATACGCCAATCATTACTGGTTCTGATGCTGAAGGTGCCGGAGAAATGTTTAAAGTTACGGCTTTACCTTTCGACAATACACCAAGAACAGAAGACGGAAAAGTAAATTATAAAGAAGATTTCTTCGGAAAAGAAACAAACTTAACGGTTTCCGGACAATTAGAAGGAGAAACTTTCGCCATGGCTTTGGGTCAGATTTATACTTTTGGACCAACTTTTAGAGCAGAGAATTCAAACACTTCTCGTCACCTTGCAGAGTTTTGGATGATCGAGCCGGAAGTTGCGTTCAACGACCTTGATGACAATATGGATTTGGCTGAAGATTTTATTCAGTACGTTATTAAATATGCTTTAGACAACTGTAAAGATGATTTGAAGTTTTTAGAAGGAAGACTTTTAGAAGAAGAAAAATCAAAACCTCAGGCAGAAAGAAGCGAAATGGCTTTGTTAGAGAAATTAAATTTCGTTCTGGAGAACAACTTCAAACGTGTTTCTTATACGGAAGCAATTGACATTTTAAGAGATTCAACTCCAAATAAAAAGAAAAAATTCAGTTACATCATCGAAGAATGGGGAGCTGATTTACAATCTGAACACGAGCGTTATTTAGTGGAAAAACACTTTAAATGTCCGGTAATTTTATACGATTACCCAGCAAACATCAAAGCGTTTTATATGCGTTTGAACGATAACACAGAACCTGGAAGAGAAACGGTTCGTGCCATGGATATCCTTTTCCCTGGAATTGGAGAAATCGTTGGTGGTTCTGAAAGAGAAGAGCGTTACGATGTTTTGGTAGAAAAAATGAAAGCCTTAGATATCGACGAAGAAGAATTATACTGGTATTTAGACACCAGAAGATTTGGTTCTGCAACGCACGCAGGTTTCGGTTTAGGATTTGAGCGTTTGGTATTGTTTGTAACTGGAATGACAAACATTAGAGACGTAATTCCTTTCCCAAGAACTCCAGGAAACGCAGAATTCTAGGAAACGGAATTTGCCACGAAGGCACAAAGACACTAAGTTTTATTTTTAAGCACTGCTTAAAGACTCAAAAAAATTAAAATAATACCACGAAGACACAAATTCAAAAAGTATTATTTTATTTTTTTTGAGGACTTCAGCCTTAAAAAAATAATCTTTGCGCCTTAGCGTCTTCGTGGCAAATACAAAATATTATGCTCTCTGAAAGAACAGAAGAAATTGGAAAAATAATTGTAAACTCGGCGTTTAAAGTTCATAAACAACTTGGACCGGGATTATTAGAAAGAGTTTATGAAGTTTGTTTGGCTCATGAAATTACAAAAGCCGGTCTTGATGTGAAACGGCAAGTTGATATTCCGATTTTTTATGATGGAATTGAATTTGAAGAAGGATTAAGATTAGATTTGCTGATTGAAGATTCTATAATTATAGAAATAAAAGCAGTTGAACAAATAAATCCGGTTTGGGAAGCACAAATTATAAGTCAATTAAAATTGCTAAATAAAGATTTAGGTTTTTTAATTAATTTCAATGTACCATTAATCAAAAGTGGTATTAGAAGATTTATAAATACGAAAAGAGTATTTTAAAAGATTTCAAATATAAGCCTTAGAGGCAATTAAAAAATAAAAAACTTTGCGCCTTCGCGTCTTAGTGGCTAAAAAAATTAGTGCCTTATTATGCTAAAGCAATTTTTAAATTTAAAATTATCACAAAAATTATCTCCACAGCAAATACAGCTGATGAAGTTAATTCAATTGCCTACGCAAGCTTTTGAGCAACGTTTATTAGAAGAAATGAACGAAAATCCAGCTTTGGAAGCTGGTAAAGAAGACGAATACGAAGCCGATGAATTCGCCAATGAAGACTACGACGATTATGATGATGCAGAATCAGACAGAATCGAAGCAGACGACATTAACATTGACGAATATCTAAGCGACGACGATACTCCGGATTACAAAACTCAGGTTAACAATTATAGTGAAGACGAAGAACGCGAAACGCCTTTTGCTTCGCCAATTAGTTTTCATCAGGATTTAATCAATCAGCTGAATACTTTTATTCTGAATGATGAAGAACGCGAAATCGCTGAATTCCTTGTTGGAAGTATTGATGATATGGGTTACATCCGCAGAAGCGTTGCTGATATGGTTGACGACATGGCTTTTACGCAAGGTATTTATACCGACGAAGCAATGGTCGAAAAAATGCTTCATGTCATTCACGAACTTGAACCTTCGGGAGTTGGTGCACGTGATTTACAAGAATGTTTGTTGTTGCAGTTAAAGCACAAAACGCCAACAGAATATGTTGATTTAGCTATCGATATTATCGAAAATCAGTTTGATGCTTTTACTAAAAAACATTACGATAAATTATTGCAAAAGTATGCCGTTTCGAACGAACAGCTTAAAAAAGCCATTCACGAAATCGAAAGATTAAATCCAAAACCAGGTGGATCTTACACTGGAAACAATAAAGTAACGGAGAATGTAGTTCCTGATTTCGCGATCAGAATTGTTGACGGCGAACTGGAATTGACTTTAAACGGAAGAAATGCCCCGTCGTTGCACGTTTCTAAAGATTATCAGGAAATGATGCAGACGTATAAAGATTCTCGTGATAAATCATCGGCACAAAAAGATGCAGTTCAGTTTATCAAACAAAAACTGGATTCGGCTAAATGGTTTATCGATGCGATCAGACAACGTCAGGAAACACTTTTTGTTACGATGAATGCGATTATGCATTATCAGGAAGAATACTTTTTAGATGGCGACGAAACCAAACTAAAACCAATGATCTTAAAAGACATTGCCGATATGGTTGGTTTGGATATTTCGACAATTTCGCGTGTTGCCAACAGTAAATATGTAGAAACACCATACGGAACAAAACTTATTAAAGAATTTTTCTCTGAAGCCATGAAAAATGATCAGGGAGAAGATGTTTCGACTTTAGAAATCAAAAAGATCCTTAAAAATACAATTGAAGAAGAAGACAAAAAGAAACCTTTGCCAGACGATCAATTGGCGGACATTTTAAAAGAAAAAGGGTATCCGATCGCAAGAAGAACTATTGCAAAGTACCGCGAACAGCTTGACATTCCGGTTGCAAGAATGAGGAAGAAGATTTAAGCATTTAAATTTATTTTTTTCACCATTAAGAGATTAAGAAAAATTAAGCATAGAAAAACCCGACAAATTTTAAAAATTTGTCGGGTTTTTTATTATTCCCAAATGATATAATTTATTATTCCGTAGGAATATTTGATCGGTAGAAAAAAATATTACGATTTTCGAATGTGTCCTGTAGGGACATCTGTTTTGGGGTATGAATGTTTTGAACATAATCAAACGTTCCTACGGAACGTATATTCACAAACCAATTTAAATATCTACCGATCAAACATTCCTACGGAATGAACAATGCCTTTTTAAAACAAAAACCCGATAGATTTTAAAATCTGTCGGGTTTAACTATTATAAACGAATTCTTTATTATTTATATTGATCCGGTAATATTTTTACATCAAACAAAAAAACATTCTTTTTGTCTTTGTAACTATAAATCAAAGCATAATCATTATCTCTAAAAACCTGAAGTCCCGGATTTGCTTTAGCAGTACTTATCAAACTTTTTTCGATTTCCGTCTGTATTACATCAATTTCTGCCGTTTCTTTTTCTACATTAAGCAATGTTAAATTGTATTGAACCGCTTTTTCTTCCGGCAAATTAGGTAAACTGACACTATCTAATCGAATCCCTTCCTGAATTTTCAGTGGGCAACTTTTATTATATTTTGCAACAAGTTCTGTTATTTCAGTCTTTACTTCTCCTCTGCTTTCAGAAAGAAAAAACTGAAAATAAACAGCTAAAGCCACTGCAATTCCAATTACACTTATTACTAAGATATTTTGTTTTCTTCTATTTTTCTTGTCCTGCATTGTTAATTGTGACTTAAAGCATTAAATTCTATTTCTCCTGACTTTTTTTCATTGCATTATAATAAGCAGCGCGGCTCAACGGTTCGTATTCTTCTGTTTCTCCCAACATAACCAGTTTATCATTATCTGTTTTACGGAAACTATAATTGGCAAGATTTCCTGTTCGGGTACAAACAGCGTGAACTTTCGTTACATATTCGGCTGTCGCCATAAGTGCCGGCATGGGTCCGAAAGGATTTCCTTTAAAATCCATATCAAGTCCCGCAACTATCACACGAATTCCCTGATTGGCAAGATCATTACAAACAGTAACGATTTCATCATCAAAAAACTGTGCTTCATCAATTCCGATAACGTCGCATCCTTGCGCTAAAATAGCGATATTGGCAGCGGCCGGAACCGGAGTTGAGCGAATTTCGTTGGCATCGTGCGATACCACCATTTCGTCATGATAGCGGGTATCAATAGAAGGTTTAAAGATTTCGACTCTTTGTTTGGCAAATTGGGCACGTTTTAATCTGCGGATTAACTCCTCGGTTTTACCCGAAAACATTGATCCACAAATAACTTCAATCCAACCAAATTGTTCTTTGTGATTTACTGTATTTTCGAGAAACATTTTGTATTTTTCTACCTTTAAAAATGAATAGTTTTTATTACTTTGTACTGGTAATAAATCGACGTGAAAAATTGCTGTTTTACACTTTTTCAAAAGTAGAAAATTTTTATCAAATCGGAGATTCACAATCGCTTATTAACAGAAATAAAAAAATATCTTGTTGATTTCTTTCCGTAATAAAGACATTCAATTACAAAACATATAAAATACCCCTATTCACTATAATTTCTACAGCTATGAAAAAAAAATTGGAAGCCGATTTAATCAGCATTGCACATCGAATTTTAAAACTTAAAAACAAATCCGATATCAATCAATTGTATCTTGAAACGCAGAAATTATACGAGAAACTGGCGGTTTTAAAGTTTATAGATGAAAACTTCGATGGTGCAAAACCAACCATCAGCCACAGCGAAATCACTTCTGAAATCGAAACTATTTTCGAAAAAGAAGAAATAATTCCGAATGAAGTTAAAGTTGAAGCACCAATTGAAGCAGAAGAAACTCCAGTTGAAATAGTTTCTAAACCAGAAATTGTTGAGGAAATTAAAACAGAGGAAGTAGTTGAAGAAATCGTTGCTGAAGTTCCTGAAGAAGTAATTCCGGATCCAATTATTGAAACTATTCCGGAACCTGCTAAAAGTGTTAAAGATCCAATTATTGCACAAATTGAAGAAGCTGTTTCTGAAGCTAAAAAAACAATCGAAGCCAATAGTAGAGATCATTCGTTTAAGACCACCAACGATTTAAACCCAATCCCAGATTTTAAACCCGCTTTTGAATTAGAAAAACCAGAAGAAATAATTGAAGAGAGAAAAGAAGAGCCAAAAGCTGAAACTTCATCAAAATCAAACCCAATTCCGCTTGCATTTGAAGATTTCGGAATAAATTATGCCGATGCTCAATTTGTAAAAGTAGATAGTTTTGAAGCTGTTCCTTCAACTCCTTTTCCGTCACTTAATGAATTTCAGGAAACAAAAATTGAAACAGAGGTTCTGGAAACTCCGGCTGAACCAAAAGCAGTTACGTTAAATGAAAAACTGGCAAAAGGTTTCCATATTGATTTGAATGACCGAATTGCTTTTACAAAAAACCTTTTCGGAAACAGCGCTGAAGACTACAGCCGTGTTTTAAATCAGTTACTTACTTTTGATACTTACGGAGAAGCGCAGGAATTTATCGAAAACATGGTAAAACCAGATTATAATAATTGGGAAGGAAAAGACGATTACGCAGAGCGTTTTCTGGGAATTATAGAGAAGAAATTCGCTTAATTCTTTTCACTTTTTACATTTCACTAATAAAAAATTATGTCAAAATTATATATCGTTCCAACGCCAATCGGCAATCTTGAAGACATGACTTTTCGTGCCATTCGGATTCTTAAAGAAGTCGATTTGATTTTGGCCGAAGACACCAGAACGAGTGGAAAACTGTTGAAGCATTTTGAAATTGGTACGCACATGCACAGCCATCACATGCACAACGAACACAAAACAACCGAAAATTTAATTGCGCGTTTGAAAGCCGGTGAAACTATCGCTTTAATTTCAGATGCTGGAACTCCTGCAATTTCTGACCCAGGATTTTTATTGACGCGTGCCTGTGTCGAAAATAAAATTGAAGTAGAATGTTTACCTGGCGCAACGGCTTTTGTTCCCGCTTTAGTAAACAGCGGATTACCAAATGATAAATTTGTTTTTGAAGGTTTTCTGCCTGATAAAAAAGGACGTCAGACCCGATTTTTGGTTTTAGCCGAAGAAACCCGAACGATGATTTTATACGTTTCTCCACATAAACTCGTTAAAACATTAGCTGAGTTTATTCAATATTTTGGAGAAGACAGACAAGTTTGTGTTTCGAGAGAATTATCAAAAATGCATGAAGAAAATGTACGCGGAACTGCAAGAGAAGTTTTAACCCATTTTGAAAAAACAGCGCCACGCGGCGAAATTGTAGTGGTGGTTGCGGGGAAAACAATAGAAAAAGAAGCTAAGAAAAGTAAGTATTCTAAGGACGAAGAAGAATAAACAATACTGCAATTATAGTTGCTCAACTGAATATGAAAAACGCAGAAACTATTTCATGGATTTTTTTAGCTTTAGCCATTTCATCCCAAGATTCTCCAGCTGATTTCAATTCAATTTCTCAAACTGCAGATGGAATAAATCATTCCATTCCACTGGAAAAAGAAATGCAAAACTCTTTAACTTGGTTAAAAAACAAAAAACTAATTTTAAAAACAGGAAAGAAATACTTTCTAACTGAATCAGGAAAAGAGATGTTTTTTGAAACTCAAAGTGAAACAAAAACACTTTTAAAAATGTGGAAAAATTTAGAGAACAAAATTGAACTTAAACTTCAAGTATAAAATATAAAGATTAAAAACAATGACAATTCAAGCCTTTTTAGAAAAAGTAAAACAAACTCCAAACGAAGTAACATTCCCGGAAACTATCGCTGTAATCGAGGAAAACTACAATTTTACCCCAACAGCTTTTCAAAACGGAACACAGCATAATGCTGCCGGAGAAAATTCAGGTTCTTGTAAATTATTTTCTTTCGCCAAATTGCAAAACTTAAGCAAAGAAGAAACTTTAGCGTGTTTTGGAGCTTTTTATTTTGAAGAAGTTTTAAAAGATCCAAACGGAACAAACCATCAAAATATTAGAAATTTCATCAACTTAGGCTGGGATGGAATTCAGTTTGAAGGAAATGCTTTGGAAGCGAAATAATTTTAGATTTCAGAATTCTTAAAAACTTTGACAAAGTTAAAACCGAATATTTCTTTCACAGATTAAAAAAATCACATTACTGATTAAACGATTTCAGAAATCAACAATCTAAAATCAATAATCTAAAATCTAAAATCAACCCATGCGTTGGACATTAAAACCAAAACCTTCTGAAGATAAAATCAAACATTTGGCGCAGGCCTTAAATGTAGAAGATTTTGTAGCAACACTTTTGATTCAGCGTGGCATTGAAACTTTTGAAGATGCCAAAAATTTCTTTCGTCCTTCATTAGAACATCTTCACGATCCTTATCTGATGAAAGACATGGATAAAGCGGTTTCCCGAATCGAATCGGCGATTGAAAATCAGGAAAATATTCTGATTTTTGGCGATTACGATGTTGACGGAACAACGGCAGTTTCTTTGGTTTCTTCTTATTTAAAATCTCATTATCCCAATATTGCCACTTATATTCCGGATCGTTATGACGAAGGTTACGGAATTTCCTTTAAAGGAATTGACTTCGCCGATGACAACGGATTCTCTTTAATTATTGCACTCGACTGTGGAATAAAATCCATCGATCATATCGCCTACGCGAAAGAAAAAAACATTGACTTTATCATTTGTGATCACCACAGACCCGGAAATACGTTACCGGATGCGGTCGCGATTTTAGATCCGAAAAGAGAAGACTGCTCCTATCCTTACGATGAATTGTGTGGTTGTGGTGTTGGTTTTAAATTGATTCAGGCTTTGGGTCAAAATCGAAATGAAACGATAGAAGATTTGGTTCCGTATTTGGATTTAGTTGCTACGGCGATTGCGGCAGATATTGTTCCGATTACAGGTGAAAACAGAGTTTTGGCGTATTTTGGATTGCAGGTAATCAACAGCGATCCGAGACCCGGAATTAAAGCTTTAGTGCATCAGGTAAAAAAGAAAGTTTTAGACATTACTGATGTTGTTTTTATTATTTCACCACGAATTAATGCGGCAGGAAGAATCAAACACGGCAATCATGCGGTTGAATTATTAACTGAATTTGATTTTGATCAGGCACAACAATTTGCTTCAGAAATCGAACAATACAACGCTGACCGAAAAGATTTAGATAAAAAAATCACCAAAGAAGCTTTTCAGCAAATTATAGAAAATCAGGAACAAGAACGATTTTCAACCGTTGTCTTTCAGGAAGACTGGCACAAAGGTGTTATCGGAATTGTCGCCTCAAGATTGATCGAAACCTATTATCGTCCGACTTTAGTTTTTACTAAAAGCGGTGACAAATATGCGGCTTCTGCCCGATCTGTAAAAGGCTTTGATGTTTATAATGCATTGGATGCCTGCGCTCAACATTTGGAACAATTTGGGGGTCACATGTACGCTGCCGGAATGACTTTGAAAGCAGAGAATTACAAGACATTTAAAGATGCTTTTGAAAGACAAGTAGAACAGACCATTTTACCAGAAATGCGAACTCCGGAAATCGAAATTGATGCCGAAATTAATTTTTCAGACATTACGCCAAAACTCATCCGGATTTTAAAACAATTCGAACCTTTTGGTCCACAGAATATGACACCTGTTTTTATGACTTCGGATATAAAAGATACTGGTTATGCCAAAACGCTGGGTTCTGAAGACGAACATTTGAGACTTTTCGCGAAACAACATAACTCGGAAGGAATTGCTGCCATTGGCTTCGGACTCGGAAAAAAATTAGACATTACAAAAAATCAAAATACTTTTCAGCTAGCTTACACTATTGCTGAAAATGAGTGGAACGGCAATGTGTCTACTCAACTTATGCTAAAAGATATCAGAACAAATGAAAAATAAAGAAAAGAAAAACGACCCGTATCAGGCATTGCGTTTTAGAGAATTTAATATGTTTTTATTATTGCGTTTTGCCATGGTTTTTGCCTGGTCGATGCAGTTTATTGTTATTGAATGGGAAGTTTACAGCTTGACCAAGAATCCGCTTTCACTTGGAATAATTGGTTTGATGGAAGTAATTCCGGCTGTTTCAATGGCTTTATTTGCCGGACATATTGTCGACCAAAGAGAGAAAAAAGGAATGTTGGTATGGTGTATTTTAGGCTTTACAATCATTAGTTTTGGATTATTTTTACTGACATGGCCAAAAGTTGTAGGCGATGCATCACCTCATCTTATTTTATATTCGATTTACTTTTTAGTATTTCTGGGCGGATTGGTTCGTGCCTTTTTAGGACCAACTATTTTCTCGCTATTATCTTTAATTGTACCTAAAAAAGCATATCCAAATGCTGCGACCTGGAGTAGTTCGGTTTGGCAAATTGGTGCCGTTTTAGGACCAGCAGTTGCCGGGTTTTCAATTAATTGGATAGGAGTTCACTGGTCTATGTGTCTTGTGGTTGGTTTTTCTGTTTCTGCCTTAATTGCTTTAACTCAAATCGAGAAAAAACCAATTTTGAATCCGAAGATTGGTGAACCGGTTATGGAAAGTTTGAAAGAAGGAATCAAATTTGTTTTCAATAATAAAACTATTTTAGGAGTTCTTTCTCTTGACATGGTTGCCGTTCTTTTTGGTGGCGCCGTGGCTTTATTACCGGTTTTTGCACAGGATATTTTAAAAGTCGGACCTGAAGGTTTTGGTGTTTTAAGAGCGGCTCCGGCAATTGGTGCTTTTATTACGATGTTGATTTCTGCTTACGTTCCCCTGTATAAAAAAGCCGGAATGAAACTTTTGATTGCGATTTTCATTTTCGGACTTTGTATTATTGTTTTTGGAGTTTCGACCATTTTCTGGTTATCTGTTGTGGCGCTGTTTTTAAGCGGAGTTGCTGACGGAATTTCAGTAGTAATTCGTCAAACGATTTTACAATTAAAAACTCCGGATCATATGCGCGGGCGTGTTGCTGCGGTAAATTCCATGTTTGTGGGATCATCAAACGAATTAGGCGCTTTTGAGAGCGGTTTAACAGCCAAATTAATGGGAACTGTAACTTCAGTAGTTTTTGGAGGAAGTATGACGCTTTTAACCGTTTTAGGATTTGGAGCATCTTCACCTACTTTTAGAAATTTAGATCTTCGAAAAGATATGGAAGATCATCAAAATATGGAATAATGAAAAAATTATTATTGGCTTTCTTTTTTACATTATCCCTTTTCGCAAACGGACAAAATCTTTACATCAAAACGTATGGAAACAAAAAAGAGAAAGCCCTAATTTTTATTCATGGAGGCCCAAGTGGCAATTCAACCTTATTTGAAAGCACAACCGCTCAAAAATTAGCTGATTTAGGATTTTATGTGATCATTTATGACCGAAGAGGCGAAGGAAGATCTGCAGATCCTGATGCGAAATTTACTTATGAAGAAGCTTTTCAGGATTTGAATGGTATTTATGCAAAATACAATCTAAAAAAAGCCACGCTTCTGGCACACAGTTTTGGTGGTTTGGTTGCCACACTTTATGCAGACAAATATCCTCAAAACGTGAGTAACCTCATCTTGGCCGGAGCTTTATTTTCACAACAGGAAACTTACAATCATATTTTAAATTCGGTTACAAAAATTGCAACAGCACAAAAAGATGCAACTCAATTGGAGAAAATAAATGCAATTGAAAAGCTAAATAAAAATTCTGCCGAATATCGAAAAGCTTGTTTTAATTTGGCAAGTGAAAATAATTATTTCAAAATGCCAAATCCAACTGAAGCTTCAAAAAAACTATACAGTGATTATGAAGCGAGTGATTTCTTCAAAACAAATATCAGAAATCAAAATGCACCATTGCTTTTCTACAAAAATGAAAAGCAAAACAATATTGACAGCAGACCGTCTTTAAATAAAATAAAAAAGAACGGAATTCCGATTTATGCAATTTACGGAAAAGAAGATGGTGTATTTTCATCGGCCCAAATCAAATCTATTAAAGGTATCGCTGGCGAAAATCATTTTGCTTTATTGGAAAATTGCTCACACTACTTATTCGTAGATCAACAGGCTCAATTTCTCTCTAAAATTCAAAATTGGTATAAGTAAAATTTCATTATATAGATTCTTTGATATAACAAAATCCAATATCAAATTTTTAAATCGCCTTATATTCCTCAGGCTGAACATTTTTTTGCAATTTTATGAGTTTTCTATTTAGAATTAATATAAATAATATTTATATTTGTTGAAATAAAGGATTGCAATGAGAGAAATAGAACAATTATACCACAACAATTTTGGAATTGCCTTTTACTGGAAAAAGGAAAACGAAACCATTACAGACAAAGTACAATTGGTTTTTAAAGAAACCGGTTTTTATTTTACGGTTCAGGAACTGAATTACTTTTGTGATTTGATCGAAGACAGCATTATCGAAAATGCTTGTTGTGAAGCTTGCGAACTAAAAAACTCCTGTCATAAATTTTTACTCAAAACGCCTTGCGCACAAATTGATTTAGCCGTTTCAATAAAAGAATTAAAATCGATTAAAGATTTAGTTGAAGGTTCCTTATTCCGAATTGAATTAGATGAATATGTTTATGGAGTTGGAATGAATTAAGAAGCATTCTAAATATTTTAACAACATTTTTTCATAATTGAAATATATTTTGATTTTCTTCAAAAAAAAGTATATTTACGGCAATGAAAAAATTACAAATTCTTTTTGCCATTACGGTTTTAGCGGTTTTATTATCAAACTGCACGAACAAATCTGATGAATATATTGATCCCCGCGGAACTGATTATGCAGGATCCGAAAGTTGTATTCAATGCCATCAGACCCAATACGATATGGCTTTAAAAAGCTCTCACTTTAAAGCAACTGCTCCTGCCCTCTTAGAAAATGTTTTGGGTGAATTCGACAAAGGAAATCATACTTTCATCTACGATAAAAACACCAAATTAGCTATAGAAAAACGCAACGATAGTCTCTATCAGGTTTTGTATAAAAACGGAAAAGAAGTCGAAGCGCATCCTTTTGATATTGTATTTGGAA
Source organism: Flavobacterium sp. GW821-FHT11G01 (assembly GCF_058808175.1). NCBI lineage: Bacteria > Pseudomonadati > Bacteroidota > Flavobacteriia > Flavobacteriales > Flavobacteriaceae > Flavobacterium > Flavobacterium sp. GW821-FHT11G01. The sequence continues at coordinate 126,417 of NZ_JBXARK010000008.1, forward strand.
CCAAACACGCCCAAACTTCCGTTTATTGGCGAGATGGCAATACTTACGAATTACCAATTTCATATTACCATTCCATAAAAGGCTGGGCCACAAGTCCGGGATTTCCTGCTGACAAACCTTATTTTGACCGAATGGTTCTTAAAGATTGTTATTCTTGTCATGCTTCAAACGCCAGCAGTCGAAGTGTTCAGCAAAATTCTGCCGAAAGAAATTTAATGTCAATGGATGTTGAAGATATAATTGATCCTAAAACTATAGTTTACGGAATTGATTGCGAACGTTGTCACGGCCCGGCAAAAAAGCACGCCGAATTCCATCTTAAAAATCCAAACGTAAAAGTAGCGAACAGCATCACCAGTATTAAAAGTTTAAGCAGACAACAAAAATTAGATGCCTGCGCCCTTTGCCATGGTGGAAATGACGGAATGAAAATAAAATCGCGTTTTGATTTTAAACCCGGAGATAATCTTTCAGAATTTTATAGAAGTACAAAAAGTATAACTGACACTGCTACGTTTGACGTTCACGGAAATCAATTTCGTTTGATGGCGCAAAGCAAATGTTTCATCAACAGTGAAAAAATGGATTGTATTACGTGTCATAATCCACACGAAAATGCTTCTAAAAATTTAGCTTCTTATTCTAAAATTTGCATGAGTTGTCATCAAACAGGTATAAAACATTCTGACAAAACGCTTAAAACAATGTCAGGAAGTTTACTGGCAAGCAATTGCGTAGAATGTCATATGCCGAAAAAATCATCAGGTGCGATTAAATTTCAGCTTTCTGATAGTAAACAATTGTCGAATTATATTTTGAGAACGCACAAAATTGCTATTTATCCGGCCAAATAAAAATATTTATTTTTCGAATTTTTTAAGTTCGAAAGTTTCGCCATCAAAAACACCGTAAGTAAAATAACCAATCCAGTCGCCAAGATTTACGTATTTGGAATCTTCTCCAACCGGAATAATCATGGGTAAATGACGGTGTCCGAAAATAAAGTAATTGTAGTGTTTGGTTTCGAGTTTACGTTTGGCGTACAAAACCAGCCATTCGTTTTCTTCTCCTAAAAATTTTACATCTTCGTCGCCTGAAATCAGTTTGTTTTTAACCGATAAATATTGCGCTAAACTCACGCCAACATCTGGATGTAACCAACGAAAAAGCCATTTTGAAAACGGATTTGTAAATACCTTTTTCATTCGTTTATACCCTTTATCACCAGGACCTTTTCCGTCGCCGTGGCCAATTAAAAAGGTTTTTCCGTTAAAAGTAAATTCCTTATTATCATGATAAACCGGAATATTCAATTCGGTTTCAAAATAATCATTCATCCATAAATCATGGTTTCCAACGAAGAAATAAATCGGAATACCGCTATCGCGAATTTCAGCCAGTTTGCCTAAAATACGCACAAAGCCTTTCGGCACGACCGTTTTGTATTCGAACCAAAAATCAAATAAATCTCCCAATAAAAAAATAGCTTCTGCATCTTCCTTTACCTCATCCAGCCAGGCGACAAATTTCTTTTCACGAGGCAAACTCAATTCTGGAGTTGGAGCACCAAAATGCTGATCAGAAGCAAAATATATTTTTTTCATTTAGATTTTTAGATTTCTTAGATTTCCGGATTGTGGAGACTTTTGACTTTAAACTTTCGACTAATTGTCAGAAGCATACCATTCTGCAAACGACGATTCTGTTTCCTGAAGTTTTAGCGAAAAAAGAGCAATTCCTTTTGGAAGTCTCGCGACAATTCTCTCTGCAAAATCAACTACCATATTTTCGCTGGTTGGCTGATAATCTACTAAAATGACGTGATGTCCGCGGTTTTTCAATTCATTTGCCAATTCGATATGCGGCGTAGTTTCGTTAAAAACAGTGGCATGATCAAACTGATCGACGATTTCTTCTTTTACAATTTTCTTTAGATCCGAAAAATCAATTACCATTCCGAATTTCACATTCGATCGATCCGTGATTGGTGAACCAATAACCGTTACCGATAATTTATAACTGTGCCCGTGAACGTTTTTACATTTTCCGTCGTAACCGTATAAAGCGTGCCCGGTTTCGAAGTTAAATTGTTTTGTAATTCTGATATTACTCATCGATTTGAATTTTAGGTTGCAAATTTACAAATTAATAACCGTTTTCATCTCTTTTTTTGGCACGGTTATACATCCAATATGCAATTCCGATTAAAATCACGAAAGGAATAAACGATCCAATGATTACTCCAATCTGATAACCGCCATCCGGAGCGTTCTTAATTTTCTCTGCTACATCAACCTGAACAACTAAAGGAATAATAATATTATTGATTGGTGAGTTTATTTAAACACATAGAAACATAGATTTTTATGCTTTGAAAGACAATTAAAAAGCTCGCTTTCACACATAGCTATGTGTATTAGAAGTGAAATGCCTTTTTGAACACAATCAAAACTATGTTTCTATGTGTTTAAAAATTATCCTCAATGTTTTACTTCTTAAATTGCCTCAAAGCCTCTTTCGCGAAATCAGATAAAACCAATTTCCCCGTAATGGCAGCACGTTCAATTAATATCGATTCCCATTGTTCTGTGCCTTCCCAAATGATTTTCTTCATTTCGAATAAAGCTTCCGGATTATAAGAACTTAGTTTTTGAGCAAAATTTTCCACCGCAGCATCCAATTCATCAGTGTTGTGAAGCGACGCATAAAGTCCTTTTTCCAAAGCCCAGTTTGCCGATTTCCAATCTGTTGCTGCCAAAGTCATTTCCGTCATAGCCGTTTTACCAATTTTACGCGAAACAGCCGGTTCGATCACAAAAGGGCCAATTCCAATCGCCAATTCTGATAATTTAATGGCGCTTTCAGTCGTAGCCAAAACATAATCGCAAGTTGCAATAATGCCGACACCACCGCCAACCGCTTTTCCCTGAACACGGCCGACGATTATTTTAGAGCAGTTTCGCATGGCGTTTAGCAAATGCGCAAAACCAGAGAAAAACTCCGTTCCCTGTTCTTCATTTTTCACTTGCAAAAGTTCATCAAACGAAGCGCCTGAACAAAATGCTTTCGAGCCTTCGCTTTGTAAAACAATAACCGAAACCGCTTCATTTCGGCTTAAATCATTAATTTCCAATGTTAACCGATTCAACAATTCACGTGGAAAAGAATTGCTCGCCGGATGCCCAAATTGTACCGTCGCAACGGCATTTTGAAAAGTTGTATATAAAGAACCGTTTTGATTTTCTGCACTCATAAAAATAGTTTTGAACGTAAAGTTACGGTTTTGAAAAATAATTTCACGGGAAGCCTTTTGAAATTTGTTTTTTGCCAATTAATTGACTTTATTTGCTAACGCTTTGGGGGATTAGCTCATTTGGCTAGAGTACTTGCCTGGCAGGCAAGGGGTGACCGGTTCGAATCCGGTATTCTCCACAAAAAAACCGTATTACTTTATTGTGATACGGTTTTTTTATTTCAATACAATGTTTACAAAGACTCGTTATTAAAATGGAAGACGACAAAGAAAATATTAAAAGCTTTCTTACTATACTTCAGGCAACTACTCTCACTGTTCTAATTGCTACAGCCTATTTTTTAATTGTAACTTTAGAAAATTACGCCATAACTAGTGTTTTTTTCTTCAATAGTCTTGTGATTATGAGTTTATTTTATTTCGCAGTTGCGAGTTTTATATTCTCCGCGATTTTTCATTATCTCTACAAGAATACATCGATGTTACTATATTTCGTTCTTTTCTTCTTTAGTTTTTGGGCATTAATTTTCATCTTGCAAAATTCCGGCGGGAGAAAATACGACAACAAAATCCCTGATATCATGGATGGTGTCTCTGAATCTATTACCATTTTTATAATCAAAATTATGTTTATTGCTATAATTTCAAATTTTATAGTGATTCTAAAAAATTGGTATTTCACCAAAGAATTAGATTCTTCAGAGGATTAAAATTTAATATCGAATTTTCTATAAATAGTATTCGCAGTTTATTTTAGCACACTATTTACTTCAACGACTTCAAAATCGTCATTATTTTGTAATAAGTGTTTTAATATCGGAATATGTCCTTGTCCAAATAGTAATATAACGTATTTGTCATTTGCATTTACTTGAGTAATTACATTAGCGTAAATCGCTAAATTCCTCAAATACCAATCAGAAACTGATTCTGCACCAATATAATTTTCTCCTGCTCCAATTTTTGCATAATATTTTAAGTACAAGGATAAATTTTTCTGCAAAAGTTCTTTTGTATTTAGATATTTTAGTATTTCGGTTATTGAATTTCGTTTTACCACACCATCTATTTCAGCCATAAAGTTATTCGCAGTAATACCTAAATCCTTTAATATATACAACTGATTTTTTTCTTTAGCCGTTACAGAAACTAAACTATCATGTTTCATTAGATACAAAACATCAACACAATTGATCTGTTTTAAATTTAATTTTTTAGCTAATCTAAAGCCAATTTGCTCTCGTTCAGAAACTGTTAACTTATACTTATTTTGTGAATATGCACTATACAAACTATCAATTTGCTGTTGTTTATTAAATGGTTTTTCAATCATCACTTTATCAGCATTTGTTCGTTTTAAAGTTTCAGTCAGTTCTTCCAGTTCCTGCTGTCTTTTTGGAGCTAAAAAATCGTCTGTCTTTAATTCATGCGCATCTAAATGAGGTGTTTCAAAGTGAATTGTGCCAATTAATAAGATTTTAGTTTTTTGCTTAGCAGCTTGTCCAAAACTTGTAGTTACTAATAAAAGCGAAAGTAAAAATGTAGAAATTGTTTTAATGAAAGTCATTTTTTAGTTTATTTTTTATCGTTGTCGTTCTCCCGAATTACCAGTAAATTAGGGCTAACCCAAAAATTGCGTTGTTTATGCTTAGTGGGTAAATATATTAGTAAAAACCAAACTTTACTTACGGCTTCCCGTAATGATGTCAAATAAATATTCCGACGAAATCATTTTGGTTTTCAATTATTTTCTGAAAAAGTTTACTCCAACAAAACAGATATTCTATTCCGGAATTCATTTTTATTCCAGAAAGAGGTTTCCGTTGACAATTTTTTTATTCAGGAGCAGAAGATTTTCTTTCAACAGACGACCCGTCCCGCTGTCCGCTAAATCTTTTTCTTCCGCTATGGGCGGAAGAAAAAGGATACCGCTCCCATCGGGGCTAGATTAGAAGTTTTGTTTTTATAAGAGGTTTGAGTTGGGTTGTAGATTTACTTTGAGGCTCGCAACCCCATCGTTTAGGTTCTATCATGATATTTTTACCCTACCAGGCCTCATTTTATACGTTCGCAACCTAAAATTTGACGTCACGAACGTAAACGTTTAGGTTTAGAACCTAAAGTTTTACCCTATTGTACCTAAAATTTTAGGTTCATAACGTAAAAATTTCATGAAAGAACCTAAACACTTCATGATTGAACCTAAACGACCTGACTTAAGTCCTAAAATAAGAAATCCCGAAACTTAAAATTTCGGGATTTCTTTAGATTGTGGATTTTCTTTGTGGGTATGGATTGTAAATGTGCGCTATCGGATAATCTAGTACCGAATATAATACTGACTTAATTGAAACATGCAATTCTAAGTTAAGATTGTTTCAGATTAACTAAATATTCAAAATAAATCCCACATTTCGATTGAACCAAATATCCAAATCTGTTTTGGTAACTGTTGTTTGTAGTTATATTTGAAACTTGTTCAATTCAAACTTGAATGAAATTTTTTTTGTTTGAAAGATTTTTATATTTTTCTCTTTAGCGATTTCAACGATTTCTTTTTTATCATTATCTGGAATGTTCATACCTAAATTTATCTCTTCTATAAATTCAAAAGGAATATTAATGATTCGATCTGTTTCACTAGCAGGTTTAGGATAGAATAGTTTTGTTAATCGGTATTCTTTTTCATATTCCCATTCTTTAGATTTATAGTGAGTTTGTAAAACAGAAATCTCTTTTGTGTGTTCGCTTAAAGCTTCAATTTGAGGGTAAGTATCTGAATAAATCACTGGACCGCCCTTTCCAAATAAACCCGACTCTCTCATCATATCTTCTTTGTAACCAACATTAAAACCTTTATGAAAATCTCCATAATGAGACCACATTAAAATTGAATCCCATCTTGAAGATAGGGACAAAACTCCATAGTGATTATTATTTGCATCAAACTCAATAGTTTCATATTCTTGCTGATATTGTTCGAGATTTTGCAGTCTTTTCAATTGAAAAGCTCTTTCGCTCTCTAAATTTCGTCCGTTTTTTAAAAGCCAAGATTTATGTTTTTCAATTCCTTCGTCAACATAACGCGCAATTTTTTCAGGCGTATCTAGCAACAAAAAATTTTTACTAATTCCAAAATCAAAAGGATCATTAAAATTTTTCGGTGCTGATAAATATAATTCGCCTTTGGTTAGAATATTTTTATGAAACTCATTTGACCAAGATCTATATTTGTAAATAATATCGGGATAATTTTCTGGCTTCATAAATTCTTTAGATTTCGTTTAGGGTAATTTCACACATCGTTCTGGGGCTTCAACAGGCTTGAGGCTAAATTAAGCCCATTCTTAGGATTTGCCAAATTATCCCAAAAACAAAACCAATTTCAAATTAAGCCTAAAACCCAAATTGCTTGTAGAGTGTGCTATGGGTATTACAATCTTCACTTATAGTAAACTGTCAATTCCTTCATTCTTGAGCTGCCTGATAATCGAATTTGCCCGTCTATGTCCTAAATCATGTGCCAGATGTAAAAATCTTAGTACTTCAGTCTCATCACTGTCAGTTCTAATTAACTCAATGGCCAAATTAAAACATATACTGGCGTTTTCTTTATCAAGTTTAAAAGCAGTTCTAAGAGCTCCCACAGCATCTTCATGTCGATCCAAAGCAGTCAAAGCGCAAGCAGTTTGATACCAACACTGCGCATCTTCTGGAAAATCTTGATTGAGTTTTGAAAAACATTCTAGAGCTAAATCATGTTCTTGAGCAAAGCCGTGAGCGACTCCTTTTAAATGTAATAAATCGGGTGAATTAGGGGTAAGCATTAAATTTTCATTAACAAAATACAAAACCTCTCCATATTTTTCTTGTTTAATTAGGCGATCCATTTTGCTTTTGAACTCATCCAATGTTATGCCATCTTTATCTCGATTCAACTTTTCGATTGGTGATTTTAATACTTTAGGAATTGTTACCGGTTTTTCAAACAGCTCTCTTGTTATTTCGGTAGAGTTTGGTTTCCTTCTCATTTTAAATATCTGTATAGGATAGGGTATATTCTCTTCAGCTAATTTGATGTAATGGTATATTCTTGAATCGCGACAATTTAACCCAAATATAATTTCATGAAGAGGTGCAGGCAAGTCAAACACACCTCCGAAAGGCTCAACGTATCTCCATTCTTCCTCATATTTCCAGTCCATCGATTTTGTAGAAATTGCATTTTGAAGAGTTTTGTCATTAAATGCTAACTTGTAACTCGAAGTATACATTCTTCCATTATTATCAACGCTAAAGCTCATAATTGTTTGAAAACCGTCACCTTCCAGTGTCGGCATTTTATCAGAGTAGATTACTGGCAATAAGTTTTCTGGATTAGAAAGTCTTGATTCAGGCGTTTTCAAGAATCCAAGGCAAATCCCATTGTGATCTCCAGCATAGTGAGACCACATTAAAGGGTGTTTTGAATTAGTTGACATGCTAAAAATTCCTACTGAAAGAAGTTGTGAGTCAATTCCGGCGAAGAGACCTTCGACATCTGCAGGTTTATGTCCAGTATATTTCTTCATTACTTTCGAACGCAATAAATAAATATCTCTAACATTGTCCATCTTTTTTATCGATTGCAGCATTTTTTTTGTTTCTGAAATGGTCAAACCAAAATATTCACGACGTTCTTTAATTGATCGATTGGCTTCCATTATGAAACCCATTACTCCCGCTCCTTGCAATTCTGCAACTTTCTTTTCAATCCATTCTTTACCAATCTCTTGCAATGAACATTCAAAAGGATCATTCAATTCAGTTGCAGTGGCTAGATAAACTTGACCTTTCGTTATAATTTGTTCAGTAAAGCTGGAGTCTGTTCGATATTTATATAAAATCATTTTGATGTTGATGTTTTTTTTGCATTACCCATAGTCAGTAAAGATTATTCATTCTTGATATGTTTTTTGTAGTCTTTTTTAGGTTTTAAAAAATCATTGCTAAAACAAAAGTAACCTTTTATCAATCCACTTGACTGCGTACTTTTACCTGAAAACAATCTGAAGTTTAACTTAAGTTGTAGAAGATTTAAGTTTTTCATCTTTCTTCCTGGCTTTCTTCTCTTCAGCCAAAATTCTTGCATGTTTTGTATTTATTTGTAACGCCCAAACAAAAGAAATAAACCAGCAAAGCACTGTCCATGCGGTAAGAAGGTTAAATACTAATAAATATTTGCTGTTTTTTTTATTCCATGAAATAATCGTTGGTATAAAATAAACAAATAACATGACTATTCCTGCCATTACTTTTTCAATCGTCAGTTCTCGATTTTCAAATGGAAGATTACTTTCTGTTTGTGCGTGGATGAAACTTGAAGCGATTAAGGCGATGAGAGTAAAAGAATAATTCTTTTTCATAATTTGATTAAATTGTAAAACTTTGTCGAGTTTCTAGTGTGATCCTTCCTTCGTCAGGATGACAATATTGTGGCAACTTTATGGAGCTTTTTGCGGGGATTGCTTCGACAATTTGCTATCGCTCGGGTTCTCCTTCGTCGGAATGACAAAATTGCGGCAGAACTATACAGCTTTGCGACCTCACCGGCAAACAAACTTTGCGCTCTTTGCGTAAAACCTTTGCGAACTTTGCGGTTAAAAAAAACTTAGTGCCTTAGCGCCTTCGTGGCAAACACCCCCTACTTAATCAAAAACCCCAATCGAATCGACCCATAAAAATAACCCGCATTGGTATTCGTTTCAGGATCTTTCAATTCGCGTCCACGATAAAGAAAAGAATAAGAAATATTGAAATTGTTGTGGCGGTATTTTAAACCAGCCTCGGCGTTGAAACGAAGCGGTTCCAACTCAAAAGTAACCGGACTTGTATCGCTAAACATACTGCCTTCGATAGTCGCGTCATAAAATTGGTAATTGACGCTTGGCATCGCATAAAAGTAAAATTCCCTAACATCAAATTGCGGTTGAGAACTTACCGAAGCGTCATGCAAATTAGAATCATAAACAGGAAGTAATTTCTTAAACCCAATTCGGGCCAAAAAACCAGTGGAAACGCCATCAAAAATAGTCCCCAAATTCGCTTCTGACTGAAAATGAAGATCTACAAAATCGTTGTGTTTGCTGGGAAATAATTTCTTAGAATACATCACATGCGCCTGTACGGCAAATGCATTATCAAGCTGATTTTCCCAGCCGTATACTTTTTTATATCCAATTACGTGATGAAAACTTTCCTGTGTTTCACGACCAAAAGCATTTGGCCCCATAAAACCCAACTGAAAATCGGTCTTTAAAACCGATTCGCTTTGGTAGAAAAAACTGCGTCCGGCTTCGGCAAAAAGATAACCGGTAAATGGGCGATCGTTAATATCGACAGCCGTTTCATTAATATATCTCGGATTATAAATATATTGTCCTAAACGGAATTCAGTAATTTTTTTATTGATTTTTTCGTTTTCGTTCTTCGACAGGTATCGGAAAAACAGTTCTAAACCGTTTGTATAATACATATCGTTTTTAGACGACGTATATAAATCATTATCGGAAATAAAACCAAATTCTTTTGTTTTTCCCTGCCCAAAAGATAGCGCTGTGGTAAGAACCAGGAATACAAAAACAATCTTTTTATTTCGCATTATAATTTATTTTTCCAACAGCACGCATTTCGCGAACAATTCGCTCTTTGCGACGATTGATATAACTTGAAGATCCTGTAGCTTTAAATTTTCGTGGGTTTGGCAAAATTGCTGCAATTCCAGCTGCCTGCATGGCAGTTAAACTCGAAGCATCACGACGGTACCAATGTTCTGTAGCAGCATAAGCGCCATAAACGCCATCGCCCATTTCAATACTATTCAGGTAAACTTCCATGATGCGTTGTTTCCCCCAGATTATTTCGATTAAAACGGTAAAATAAGCTTCTAAACCTTTACGGAAATAACTTTTTCCCTGCCATAAAAAAACGTTTTTGGCCGTTTGTTGCGAAATGGTGCTTCCACCACGAATTCGGCGTCCGCGTTCGTTGCTTTTATATGCTTTTTGAAGCGCCTTGAAATCGAAACCATTGTGATATAAAAAAGTACCGTCTTCACTCGCGATAACCGCTTTTTGAAGATTCATCGAAATTTTCTCAATTGGCTCCCAATCGTGATCAAAGTAAACTTCTTTTCCTCCTAATTTATTTTCGATCGCACGAATCACCATTAAAGGCGTAAAAGGTACCGGCACATATTTAAAAATTATAACCGATCCGATCGAAAGTCCGAAAAACCATAAAAACAGTTTAATAAAAAACCATTTTACTTTTTCGCCAAAAGAACGATTGGTTTTCTTTTTCGCAGCTGGTTTTGGTTTGCTTGCGGTTGTTTTTTTTGGTGCTGGTTTCTTGGTTGCTGCCATTATATTAAATCTGCTAATTCTGTTCCTATTAAACTTCCTATTGCGACGCCCATTCCGCCTAAACGCACTCCACAAAACACGTTTTCAGACAATTGCGACACTACAGGTTTTTTACTGTTTCCTACTCCCATAATCCCACTCCAACGATGGGCAATCTGGAAATCCTGATTTGGTAAAATTACATTTTTCAGCAACTCTTCCAATTTATTTTGCACAATTTTCGTTTGGCCAAATTCGGTTGTATTTTCTGTTTCAAAATCTAAGTTTCGGCCTCCGCCAAGTAAGATTCGGTCACCAATATTTCTGAAATAATAATAGCCACGATCTAAATGAAAAGTGCCACGAATGTCTAAATTCGAAATTGGCTCTGTAATTAAAACCTGTGCTCTCGCCGGCTGCACCGCTCCTTTTGTTAACGTATTAGCAAAGCCATTTGTTGCAAATAATATTTTTTTTGAGGTAAAACTGAAATCGTTTAGCGCAATTTCAACCTGATTTCCTAAATCAGCATATCCTGTTACCGTTTGCTGATTCAAAATCAAAATATCAGCAGCAACGGCTTGTTTCAACAATTCCTGCATCATATTTCCGGTATCAATCTGCGCTTCAAACGGATTAAAAATTAAATATTCCTGAATATTTTCAAAACCAAATCGGTCTACTTCTTTGGTAAAAACATCAGCTTTAAAAAGTGGTTTTAATATTTCATTGATAAAAGGCAATCGCGCGACACATTCATTAAAACCTCTTTCATCTTCTTTCAAAAATAATTCATATCCGCCATGAGGTTTAAAATCTATTGCTGCATCTCCTAATCTTTTTCGGAGCAATTGCAAACCTTGCCAGCGTTTTTCAATTAATGCAATTACATCTTCTTCCGAATGTGTTTTGAGATCTTCCAAAATTTCAGAAAGACTTCCAAAACAGGCAAAACCGGCATTTTTGGTACTCGCGCCTTGTGGCAGCATTCCTTTTTCTAAAACCAAAATTTTAGCCGCCGGAAATCTTTCGCGTAAGCGCAATGCGGCGTGTAGGCCTACAATACCGCTTCCAACAATGGTATAATCAACATTCGTGAACCAGTTTTTAAGTTCCCAATAACTTAATTCCATTTGCCATTTTTTTATAAAAATAATGATTTTTGTTTCACCATATAAGTAATATAAGATCATTTGAATATATTTTTTTACCATTAAGAGATTAAGTTATATTAAGAAGTAGTGCTTAATTTTTCTTAATCTCTTAATGGTTAATTTCAAAAAATTTAATGTTCAAAAATGAATTTGAATTATCTAATATTACTTATATGGTGTGATTCTTTTAACATTTAGTTGCTAAAATATATTTGTACTTTTAGCCCCACGAATATTAGAATTTTATTATGAAAAAAGTATTATTTACAACCTTAATAATGATGAGTTTAAACGCTATCGGACAGAATGTGATGTCACCAGAATTGTTATGGAAATTAGGAAGAGTGACTGCACTTGGACTTTCAAAAGATGAAAAAAATGTTGTTTTTAAAGTTTCTACTCCTTCAGTAGAAGAAAACAAATCATCTTCAAAATTTTACATCCTGCCAGTAAATGGCGGAATTGCAACTGAAATTAAAGACACTAAAGCGGTTTTGGCCGACAAAAATGTTTCGCCTGACGGAAAATTTTTAGTGTACAATGAAGAAGTTAAACTGGAAAAAGTTTTAGGAAAAGATTTTTACCCAAGCCTTACCAAATCAGATGCTCAAATTTATGATGGTTTGGATTACCGTCATTGGGACACTTGGAACGAAGGGAAATTCAACCACGTTTTTTATAAAGAAAACAAGGAAGGAGCTGCCGGAATTGACATTTTAAAAGGTGAAAATTTTGATTCTCCGCAAAAACCTTTTGGTGGCGACGAAGATTATATCTGGTCACCTGACGGAAAAAGCATTTTATATGTTTGCAAGAAAAAAGCAGGAACTGATTATGCAATTTCTACAAACACCAATATTTATGAGTACAATTTAGAGACTCAAAAAACAAGCAACAGAACCGAAGATAATTTAGGTTACGATACGGCTCCGCAATTTTCTCCAACAGGAAATTTGACTTGGTTACAAATGAAACGTGATGGTTACGAAGCAGACAAAAATGATATTATTGTCGAGTTTAAGGGAATCAAAACAAACCTAACAGCCAATTGGGACGGAACTGTAGATAATTTTATCTGGAGTAAAGATGGTAAAAACGTTTATTTTGTAGCGCCAGTTGACGGTACAAAACAACTTTTTGTAGTAAACTTTCCGGGATTGACCAGAATTGCAATTCAGGTTCGCCAGATTACAAATGGAGATTTTGACGTAAATGATTTAGTAGGTTTTGCTGGAGATGACATCATCGTAACCAGAAATGATATGAATCACGCACCAGAAATTTATTCTTTTAATTTGAAGAAAAACAGCTGGAAACAACTTTCAAATGTAAATACAGATACGTACAAAACATTAGCGTTAAGCAAAACGGAGAAACGTTATGTTACGACCACTGATGGTAAAAAAATGTTGGTTTGGGTAATTTTACCTCCAAATTTTGATGCTTCAAAAAAATACCCAACTTTATTGTTTTGCCAGGGCGGACCACAAAGTGCGTTGACACAATCCTATTCTTTCCGTTGGAATTTTTCTTTAATGGCTGCGAAAGGTTATGTTGTTGTAGCGCCAAACCGTCGTGGTATGCCAGGACATGGTGTGGAATGGAATGAGAAAATTAGTAAAGACTGGGGCGGACAAGTTATGGACGATTACCTTTCTGCAATTGATGATGTTGCCAAAGAAAGCTACGTTGACAAAAGCCGTTTAGGTTGCGTTGGAGCAAGTTACGGAGGATATTCAGTATTTTATTTGGCTGGAATTCACAACAACCGTTTCAAAACTTTTATCGCACACGATGGCGTTTTCAACACCGTAAGTATGTTGGGAACAACTGAAGAAGTTTTCTTTAACAACTGGGATTTTGGTGGCGCTTATTGGGAAAAAGACAATGCTGTTGCGCAAAAATCATATACTACTTTTAACCCGGCAACTTTAGTTCAAAACTGGAATCGACCAATTTTGATTTTTCAGGGAGGAAAGGATTTCCGTGTACCGATTGGACAAGGACAAGAAGCTTTCCAAGCTGCTCAGTTAAGAGGAATCAAAAGCCGATTTGTTTATTTTCCTGATGAAAACCACTGGGTATTGCATCCGCAAAATGCTCAGGTTTGGCAAGGTGAATTTTTTAAATGGCTGAACGAAACACTATAAGTTACTCTTAAAAATATTTAATAGCCGCAGATTATTACATAATCTGCGGCTATTTTATTCTAGACCTTTGAATTATGTAACAGATTCTACTTAATTTCTCTTTTTAAAACAGTTTTTTTTGAATAAATTGCAGGGAATTCGAATTTAAAACTTCCAAATCCAACAATAAAATCTATGGAGAGTAAAAAAAGTTACACAGCGATCAAAGTGCTTTTTAGCTATGTCGCACTACTCGCTTTGGTTGTGACAGTTGGATGGTTTTTATATTCTGAAAACGTAGTTTATAACAAACTGGAAGATAAAATTGCCTTCGAAAAAACCAAGATTTTAAGAGTCAGCAAATTATTTTCGAATGTCTATAAAACAGAGAGTTTAGCACGAAAAACGATTCAGACCAACTCTGAAAGTGACTTTAAAAGTTATCTTATTGAAACCGATTCTTTGCGTTCCAGAATCGACACTTTAAAACAAATTGTTACTACACAATATCAAAAAACATTACTAGACAGTGTCAATTATTATTTGTCTGAAAAAACCAAAAACATTCAGCAGCTAAAAACCATAAAAAACAAAGCTGATGATGAAGTTTCGGTAAATTCTGCTATTGATGAAATTACTAAAATGGAGTTTAAACTCCGAAAATTAGAACTTCAGGATTTTACAAAAAACCCCAATCAATTAGGCAGTTATCAAAAGAATGTTCTTCAAAAATATGTTGATTATCTGAATCAGAATATTCCGGATGACAGTACGAATACTTTGAGCAAAAAAGCTTCTGATTCTATTTTGGCCAACTCAAAAAAACTCTTGAGTTCTGTAAAACAAAGAGCCGAAAAGAAAAAAGAATCTTTAAATTTTCAGGAAAACAAACTACTCAAAAATGAAATTGCAATTTCAGAACAACTCCGAAAAGTGCTTCGAATTATTGAGCGTGAGATTATCATCAACTCCATAAAAAACAATTCCTTAAAAGAAAAATCCCTTAAAAAAGTCAATGAGATTGTTACAGCATCTGCCATTATTGGCTTGGTTTTGACTTTGTTTTTCTCCATTTTAATTGTGAGCGATTATTCGAAATCGCAAGTCTATAAAAAACAGCTTGAGATTGCGAATTTCAAAACCAAGAATTTATTAAAAAGCCGCGAGCAATTGATTTCGACGGTAAGTCACGATTTGAAAACTCCTTTGAGTACGATTGTGGGATATTCTGAACTTTTGGGCAATTCTGATGTTAACACGAAACAATCGTATTTCATTAAAAATATTAAAAATTCATCTGAATATATTACGCAATTAGTTCAGGATTTACTCGATTTTTCGAAGATTGAAGCCGGGAAGATTACCATTGAAAAAGTTCCGTTTTCATTACCCGAAATTATTGACGAGGTTGCTAAAAGTATCCAGACCGTTTACGAGCAAAAAAACATTGAACTTATTATTAATGTCGATGAAAAACTGCACACAAAAATTGTTGGAGACCCGTTTCGATTGAAACAGATTCTAAGTAATATTATCGGAAATGCCTATAAGTTTACGGAAGAAGGTTTCATTCGAATTAGCGCTTTCCTGAGTGAAAATGATCAATTTTTCACAATTGCAATTGAAGATAGTGGAATTGGAATTGAAAAGGGAAATCAAAAATTGGTTTTTGAAGAATTTGCACAAGCCAATGAAGGCATCGAAAAAAAATACGGCGGAACTGGTTTGGGATTATCAATCTGCCAGAAAATAATTTCGATTTTAGGCGGAACTTTACAGCTTGAAAGTACGTTTGGAAAAGGAAGTACCTTTGAAATTCAGCTGCCATTATTATTTGACACGAGTACAAATTCAGTGGCTGAGATTAAAAAGCCAATCGTTCGCAATACTAAAGCACAGACTTTTATTGTGATTGATGACGATATCAATCTTCTTAATTTAACGAGCGGTGTTTTAAGGCAGGAAAACCATCAGGTTTTGTCTTTCAACAGTGCAATGAAAGCTTTGGAAGCAATTCAGAAAACCAATTTTGATTTTATCATTACCGATATTCAAATGCCGGAAATGGATGGTTTTATGTTCCTTCAAAAACTGAAAAATACTGCTGTTTACAAAAATCAACCTGTAATTGCCTTAACCGGAAGAACTGATTTAGATGCTTCTGTTTATGCTAAAGCTGGTTTTACAACTGTGGTTAAAAAACCATATTCACCTAAAATATTACTGGAGACCATACATCTTATTTTAGAAAATGATGATTTGCCCGCAGTTGAGATTAAGGATAACGAACAAAAAATAGCGGTTAAATCATATTCGTTAGAAACGTTAAAAGAATTTTTAGGGAATGACGATGATGCTTTGAAAGAAGTTTTAAAATCATTTATAGAAAGCACTAATGAAAATTTGACTTTCTTAGAAACTGCCATTGCAGAAGAAAATATCTCAGAAATAAATGCTATTGCGCATCGAATCTCACCAATGTTCAATCAAATTGAAGCTTATGAAATTGGTGGAATTTTAAAAGTTTTAGATAAAAATGATTTTGAAATCTCTGATTTGAAAGACATTTATAAAGTTTTAGAATCCAAAACCGATTCACTTTTCAATGCGCTGGAAAAAGAAATTGTTTAATTTGTGGCAAACTCATAAGCAACAAAGCTTAATCGATATTATATTGCTTTAATTTATTATAAAGTGTTTTTCTGGTGATTTTCAACAATTTTGCCGCTTCCGATTTGTTATTTTGAGTTCTTGAAAGCGCATGAATAATAGTTTCTTTTTCATTTTCAGACAATGAAAAAGTCTCATTTGGGTTTTGCAGATTCGACTTCTGAACCTGAAAAAACTCGGCTGGCAAAACATCGCTTTCAATATAGCTTCCTCTGGTAAGAAGTGTAGCGCGTTTTACACAATTTTGTAATTCACGTAAATTTCCCGGCCAATTGTATTTTTGAAAAATAGTCACGACTTCTGGAGAAAAACCAATAATCTCTTTATTCAATTGTTGATTGGCTTTTTCAAGAAAGTAATCAGCAAAAACCATTAAATCTTCTTCTCTTTCTTTTAACGAAGGAGAAAGAATAGAGAACTCATTAATTCTATGGTATAAATCTTCTCTAAAATCGCCGTTTTTTACTGCCTCACGTAAATCTTCATTTGTAGCGGTTATGATTCGGATATCGACGTTAATTTCCTTATTGCTACCAACAGGTTTAATTTTTCGTTCCTGAAGTGCTCTCAATAGCTGAATTTGATTTTCATATGAAAGATTTCCTATTTCATCTAAAAACAAAGTTCCACCGTTAGCGGCTTCAAAATAACCCATTTTATCACTGATGGCTCCTGTGAAAGATCCTTTTAAATGTCCAAAAAATTCACTTGCTGCCAATTCTTTTGGAATAGCTCCACAATCTACCGCAATAAAATTATTGTTTTTACGAGTACTTTGCTGATGAATACTTTTAGCAATGATTTCTTTTCCTGTTCCGCTTTCACCAATAATTAATACGGACATATCCGTTGGACTAACCAATTGAATATGATCTAATAATTTTTTGGAAGCAACAGAAATACCTCTGACAAATTCATTTTCAGCAGAAATATTTTCTTTCTTTTTTGGTGCTTTTTTTTCTTTTGATGGAATTTCTTCTGCTTCAGAATTTTTTAAAGCATTTGTAATAACCAGTAAAACCTCATCAGGATTAAAAGGTTTAGAAATATAATCGGCTGCACCATTTTTAATGGCTTTCACCGCTGTATTGACATCTGAATATCCTGTCATAAGAACCACAGGGATTTCTGGATTTGAAGTTTTAAATTCAGACATAAGTCCAATGCCGTCAGAATCTGGCAAACGCAGATCTGTCAGAATCAAATCAAAAGATTCTTTTTTCATTGCCAATCGGGCTTCTTCTGCCGAGAAAGCAACGGTTACATCGTATGCTTTTTTTATTAGAAATTTCTCTAATAATTTGCAAAACGAAATATCATCTTCTATCAGTAATATCTTTGACATCTGTTTTTAGGGTCTTTTTTGCTAAAATAATACTATTAAAGTTGTATTTTCATAAAATTATGCAAAAAAAAAGAGATTGCACGTCGCAATCTCTTTTTTACCAAAAACATAAATCTAATTCACCTAATTATATTTTTAACCAATTGCCATTGACATCTGAGAAAACAGTAGCCTTTTGGTCACCAACTGATATTTCGAGTTTATACTCTTTTTTTTCATTTGTATAAGCTTTCACTAGCTTTGCGCCAGGATACGCTTTTTCTAAAGCTGTTTTCACAGCAGCCGGAACTGCATCTGAAGCAACTTCCTTGTATTCATCCTGAACATTGACAGCAATCTTTACAGCTTCAGCTTCTGTAGTTGTTGCATGTATTGATAAACCTCCCAAAATTAGTGCTGCTGATAAGATTAACTTTTTCATAATGTTCTTTTTAATTATTTTTTAATGATGTTTCCTGAAGCATCTGTAAAAAAAGTATATTTCTTACCTTCTTTAGAAATTTCAAGTTTGTATTCATCCTTAGCATTTTTCCATGCTTTTTCCAGTTTCGAACCTACAAACGATTTTTCAATTGTAGATTTGACAGCTGCCGGTACGGCATCTGCCGCAACTTCAGTATATTCATCCTGAATGTTTATTGAAATCATTGAATTTGTTACAACCGAAGTTGCTGCATTCATTGACAGACCTCCTAAAAGGATAGCTGCCGATAAGATTAACTTTTTCATATTATGGGGATTTTATGGTTACTTTTTAAGGACGTTTCCTTTTTCGTCAGTGTAAACAGTCGATTTTTCACCTCTTACAGTAATCTCGATTTTATACTCTTTTTTGTCGTTTACATATGCTTTATCAAGTTTAACACCCGGATAGGCATTATCTAAAGCTGTTTTAATAGCTGCCGGAACAGCATCAACTTCTTTATACTCGTCCTGAATTTTTACTGATTCTGTTATTGTATTTTTCATATCAATAACTCCTGCCTGCATTGACAGCCCTCCTAACAGGATTGCTGCCGATAAGATTAACTTTTTCATAATGATAGTTTTTTAGTAGTTATTTGATTATTTTTTAACCCAAGATCCGTCTGCATTTGCATAAAGAGAACCTACTTTGTCTCCTACTGTAACTTCTAATTTATATTGAGAAGCAGCATTTTTATATGCTTTAGAAAGAATTGCATCCGGGTAAGCTTTTTTAAGCGCACCTGTTACTGCAGCTGGTACTTCTTCTACTTTGATTTCAGTATATTCGTCCTGAATTGAAATAGTTTTTACGATTGTATTTGAAATTGGAGAAGTTGAAGCAAATGATGTTAAACCTCCCAAAACGATTGCGGCTGATAAAC
>NZ_JBXARK010000008.1:145795-319997 GCF_058808175.1 Flavobacterium sp. GW821-FHT11G01
TGTTTTTACGATTGTATTTGAAATTGGAGAAGTTGAAGCAAATGATGTTAAACCTCCCAAAACGATTGCGGCTGATAAGAATAAATTTTTCATGATAGTTGTATTTTAGTATCCTTAATTTTATTTTAATATTGCTAATTTGAATAAGCATAAGGAATTTTTATTAAATTATTTTTTAATCCATGTTCCGTCTGCATTTGCATAAAGAGAACCTACTTTTTCTCCAACGGTAACATCTAATTTGTATTCTGATTTTGCATTTTTATATGCTTTAGAAAGTACTGCATCCGGAAATGATTTTTTTAAAGCTTCAATAATTGGAGCCGGTACTTCTTCTAATTTAATTTCTGTGTATTCGTCCTGAATTGAAATTGTATTTATAATAGAATTTGTTATTGGAGAAGTTGAAGCGAATGAAGATAAACTTCCCAAAACAATAGCGGCGGATAAGAATAAATTTTTCATAATGTATATTTAGTTTAATAGTTGTCTACGCTTTAGATAATGAAATTATTGTGCCGTAAGCCAAACCTATCGTGCCAAATCACATAAACCCTTATTTTTAAAGGCCTTAACTAAATTGTGCCAAAATATTGGAATTTAAAAAAGTGTGTAATTTTCAAAATGAGTGTGTAAAAAGTATACACTTTTAGTGTTTACTTCGCTATTTTAAATAACAAAACCCGACAAATTTGAAAATCTGTCGGGTTTGTAATATGATGGAAATAAAAAAGACTGCCAAAATTGACAGCCTTTATAATTATTCGATTGGATTCATTTTAAAAGTATCCATAAATGCAGTTGTATAATCTCCTGCAATATATCTTGGATCATCCATTAATTGTCTGTGGAAAGGTATTGTAGTTTTCACACCTTCGATTACGAATTCATCTAAAGCTCTTCGCATTTTGCTGATTGCTTCTTCACGAGATTGTGCCGTTGTAATTAACTTAGCAATCATTGAATCGTAATTTGGTGGAATACTGTAACCTGAGTAAACGTGAGTATCTAAACGAACTCCGTGTCCTCCTGGCATATGAAGCGTAGTAATTTTTCCTGGTGAAGGACGAAAATCATTATAAGGATCTTCAGCATTAATACGACATTCGATAGCGTGTAATTGTGGTAAATAGTTTTTTCCAGAAATTGGAATTCCTGCAGCAACCATAATTTGCTCACGAATCAAATCATAATCAATAACTTGTTCTGTAATTGGGTGCTCTACCTGAATACGAGTATTCATTTCCATGAAATAGAAGTTTCTGTGTTTGTCCACAAGAAATTCTACAGTTCCGGCTCCTTCGTATTTAATGAATTCAGCAGCTTTTACAGCAGCTTCTCCCATTGCAGCACGCAATTCGTCTGTCATGAAAGGTGAAGGAGTTTCTTCAGTTAGTTTTTGGTGACGACGTTGTACCGAACAATCTCTTTCAGAAAGGTGACATGCTTTTCCGTAAGAATCTCCAACAACCTGAATTTCGATATGACGTGGTTCTTCGATAAGTTTCTCCATGTACATTCCGTCATTTCCAAATGCAGCAGCAGCTTCCTGACGTGCACTTTCCCATGCTTTCAATAACTCATCTTCTTTCCATACAGCACGCATTCCTTTTCCACCACCACCGGCAGTAGCTTTAAGCATAACTGGGTAACCAAATTCTTTAGCCAACTTTTGTGTTTGTTCGAAAGATTCTAATAATCCTTCAGAACCTGGTACACATGGAACTCCTGCAGCTTTCATTGTTGCTTTTGCAGAAGCTTTGTCTCCCATTTTATCAATCATTTCAGGAGCAGCACCAATAAATTTGATTCCGTGTTCCTGACAAATTTTAGAGAATTTAGCATTCTCTGAAAGAAATCCATATCCTGGATGAATTGCGTCTGCATTTGTAATTTCTGCAGCAGCAATAATATTTGACATTTTCAAATACGATAAGTTACTCGGAGGAGGTCCGATACAAACCGCTTCGTCAGCAAACTTCACATGTAAACTTTCTGCATCAGCTGTAGAGTAAACCGCTACAGTCTTAATTCCCATTTCCTTACATGTACGAATTACACGAAGTGCAATTTCTCCTCTATTCGCAATTAATATTTTTTTAAACATCTTATTTTAATTAGATAATTAGACAATTTGATCATTAGATAATTTTAGATGATTAACAAATTGCAAATCGATCTAAAATCTAAAATCTAAAATCTAAATTTTTTATGATGGATCTACTAAGAATAAAGGTTGATCAAATTCTACAGGAGACATATCGTCAACAAGAATTTTTACAATTTTACCTGAAACTTCTGATTCGATTTCGTTGAATAATTTCATTGCTTCAATTACACAAAGAACATCTCCTTTTGAGATAACACTTCCAACTTCAGTGAAAACTGGTTTGTCTGGAGACGGTTTTCTGTAGAAAGTTCCAATAATTGGAGATTTAATAGTAATGAATTTAGAATCTTCAGCCGGAACAGACGCTTCACTAGTTACATTAACAACAGCTGGAGCAGCTTGAGGAGCAACAGCTTGCGGCAATGCTTGCTGAGTTGGTAATTGTTGTACATAAGTAGTTTCAGTTACGTTTCCTTCTAAAGTTGTTCTGATCGTGATTTTTACATCATCCATTTCCAACTTTACTTCTGCAACTCCCGAATTTGCTACAAATTTGATTAGGTTTTGAATTTCTTTTAAATCCATAATGATTCGTTTTTAGTTTTAATTTATTTTGTATCGTAAGCCCATTTCAGGTAAATAGATCCCCAAGTGAATCCACCACCAAAAGCGGCTAAAATAATATTATCTCCTTTTTTGAATTTGTGTTCAAAATCGCTTAATACTAATGGCAAAGTTGCTGAAGTTGTATTACCATATTTTTCAATATTCATTAATACTTTTGAATCTTCAAGGTTCATTCTGCTTGCAGTAGCATCAATAATACGCTTATTTGCCTGATGTGGTACCAACCAATCAACATCTTCATTAGTCAAATTGTTTCTTTTAACGATCAATTCGCTAGCGTCAGCCATGTTGGTTACAGCATATTTAAAAACGGTTTTTCCGTCCTGAATAATATTGTGTTGTCTGTTTTGAACGGTTTCTGCTGTAGTTGGGATTAGAGAACCTCCTGCAGAAATTTTAAGAAAATCACGTCCTACACCATCGCTTCGTAAGTACTCATCTTGTAAGCCTAAGCCTTCATAATTTGGTTCGAATAAAACAGCACCTGCTCCATCTCCAAAAATAATACAAGTAGATCTGTCTGTGTAATCTACAATTGATGACATTTTATCGGCACCAATTAATAAAACTTTTTTGTAACGTCCTGACTGTATATAAGCTGCAGCAGTAGACATTCCATATAAGAAACTTGAACACGCTGCCTGCAAGTCGTATGCAAATGCGTTAGTAGCGCCAATTTCTGTTGCAACATAAACTCCTGTAGAGGCTACCGGCATATCTGCAGTAGCTGTTGCCATTATAACCATATCAATCTCTAGCGGATCGATATTAGCTTTTGCTATTAAATCTTGTGCTGCTTTTATGGCAAGAAACGATGTTCCTTTATCAGCATCTTTAAGAATTCTTCTTTCTTTAATTCCGGTACGAGTAGTGATCCATTCGTCATTAGTATCGACCATAGTTTCCAAAACTTTGTTTGAAAGTACAAAGTCAGGAACGTAGGCTCCAACAGCGGTAATTGCGGCTGTGATTGTATTCATTATATTTTATTATTTCTTTTCAAATACAGGATATTTGAAAAATTTTTAAAAGACTTGAAAATTACAAAAAAAAACGAAATTAATTTGTAGATAATTTCTTAAAAAAAGAAAATTATAACCAACAAAAAAAACTCTCACTATGTGAGAGTTCTAGTATAATTTACAAAAACGTATTAAGCAACCGCTACAGATTTATCGATAACAACTTGCCCTCTGTAATACATTTTACCTTCATGCCAGTAAGCTCTGTGGTATAAATGTGCTTCTCCAGTAATAGGACATGTAGCGATTTGAGCTACAGTAGCTTTATAATGTGTTCTTCTCTTATCTCTTCTTGTTTTCGAGATTTTTCTCTTAGGATGTGCCATTTTACTATATTATTTATCCGTTAATAGTTGCTTTAATTTGTCCCAACGCGGGTCAATATCTTCTTCTTTTTTACTCTCTTCTTTCTCTTCTTTTACAGTCAGTTCATTCAGTTTTTTTAAAGCTTCAGTTTGTAAACTTCCGTCTTTAACTCCGGGATGAACTCGTTTTAGCGGTACCGAAAGGGCAATCATTTCATAAATGTATTGTGCAACATCTATTTCATGCTCTCCGTGTGGCAAGATCAACAACTCTTCATTATCATTATTGAATTCATCTCCAAAACGAACGATTAATTTCATTTTCCCTTTTATAGGAAGATCAAAATCTTCGCCTGTTAGATCACAAGGCACATTTACAGTCCCTTTGTGTTTGAATTCCAACTCTAACATGTTGCTTTTCTTATCTAAAACTAAACTCACTTTGATATCCGAACTTTGAAATTCGTCGTAATCAAAGTTCTCAAAGAACGCGTTACTTATTTGATACTCAAAATGGTGTTTTCCCAGCTTTAATCCTATGAAAGGAATTAAAAATTCTTTTGTTTTGCTCATCTCAACATCAATTTGACCAATTCGTATCTAAAACTCAGATACCTGAATTGGGGTGCAAAGATATAAAATTATTATAAAACTAATAATCTTATTCACCTTTTTTTGTTTATAACTGTTTTTCTTTTATTTTAAGAGGTTTTTGGCTAATCTCCTCATACTGATTACGCGAACGAAAAATATCTAACGCAAGATAAACTGCCTCTTTAAATGAATTGTAATCTGCCATGTCTTTTCCAGCAATATCATACGCTGTACCATGATCTGGCGATGTTCTTACTCTATTTAAGCCTGCTGTATAATTCACTCCTTTTCCAAAAGACAACGTCTTAAACGGAATTAATCCCTGATCGTGATACGTTGCTACAATAGCATCATATTTTTCATATTGGCCACTTCCAAAAAAACCATCAGCAGGAAAAGGACCAAAAACCATCGTTCCGCTCTCAAAAATTTTCTTTAAAGCTGGTTTTAAAACCAAATCATCTTCTTTTCCAATCACTCCTCCATCACCAGCATGTGGATTTAATCCTAAAACAGCAATTTTTGGCTTTACAATACTAAAATCCTGAATTAAAGACTTTCTTACTGTTTCGATTTTTCTAGTGATTAACTCTTCTGTCAAATGAGACGAAACTTCATTTAAAGGAACATGATCCGTCAATAAACCCACTCTCAAATTATCCTGAACCATCATCATCAGCGCATTTCCCTCTAACTCCTGATCTAAATAATCTGTATGTCCCGGAAATTTAAATTCTTCTGACTGAATATTATATTTATTAATAGGAGCTGTAACCAAAACATCAATAGCACCTTCTTTCAAGGCTTTAGTAGCCGCAACAAAAGATTTTATTGCATATTCTCCTATTTTCTCGTCATTTGTTCCCAAATTAATATCAACTCCTTCTTTCCAAAGATTAAGAACATTCACTTTTCCTGGCAAAACCTGATCTAATTTATCAACACCATGAAACTGAATTGTAGAAGTCATACTTTTTTTAACAAAAGAAAGTATTTTGGCATTTGCAAAAATAACCGGTGTGCACATTTCTAACATGCGAGAATCTTCGAATGTTTTAAGTATAACTTCGCTTCCAATACCGTTTAAATCTCCAACTGAAATTCCAACAATTATATTTTCTGCTTTTTTATTCATGAGCTCAGATTATTTATTACTAATTTTGATGTGCAAATTTAGTAAAATAAAACAACAATGTTTACAGGAATTATAGAAACCCTTGGAAGGATTCACGAAATACAAAAAGACCAAAACAATCTTCACATCACAGTCGACTCTTCTATTACAAATGAATTAAAAATTGACCAAAGCGTTTCGCACAACGGAATCTGCTTAACCGTTGTCGCGATAAAAGATTCATTTTATACTGTTACGGCGATTGATGAAACTATTTTAAAAACCAACATTGGAGACTGGCAAGTAAACGATATTGTAAATCTAGAAAGAGGAATGAAACTTGGTGATCGTCTTGACGGGCACATTGTACAAGGCCACGTAGATCAAACCGGAACCTGTATTAAAATTGAAGAAGCAAACGGAAGTTGGAATTACACTTTTGAATACGACAAAAATCTTAACAACATTACAATAGAAAAAGGTTCTATAACTGTAAATGGTGTTAGCCTGACCGTTGTAAACTCAAAAACAAATGAATTTAGTGTATCCATTATACCTTATACTTTTGAAAATACTAATTTCAAAAATTTTAAAGTTGGCACCAAAATAAATTTAGAGTTTGATGTTGTCGGGAAATACATTTCACGACTTTATTCGATTAACAAATAAACTCAAAAAAATATTCTATAAAAAAAAGCTTCCGTTTATACGGAAGCTTTTTTTATTTTATTTTTATATATAACAAACATCCCTAATACTAAGGCGGCTATTATTAAAACCATAATATTACTATCGATAGCCCCTCCAGGTGGTTCAAGTGGTGGATCAGTAGGATCATCTGGACCAGGTGGATCTGCAAAAACGGTACAGACATTGATAAACATCAAAAAAACTGTAAAAAAAACTGTCTTTATTATCTTCATAAGTTTAACATGCTAAAAACAAGCACAGTATTAAAAATTAGACTTGGGGTCTTTTATAGAAATTTCTCACAAAAAAAGCTTTTTATTGAAATTCATTAGCAAATGTAGAAGTTTTTTGCAAAATGACAACTTTAATCACAAAAAAAGCTTCATAAAAATTTTTATGAAGCTTTTTTATTACGTGGTCCCACCTGGGCTCGAACCAGGGACCACCTGATTATGAGTCAGGTGCTCTAACCAGCTGAGCTATAGGACCGGTTTGAGGATGCAATATTACTACTATTTTTTATTCACTGCAAATATTTTAAGATATGATTTCTATTTAATTTCAAATTACAACATCCTATTTTCTAAACGTAATTGATTTTCAATACATTATTTCTTAATCAGTAAATGATAATTTTTATTTTATTTCCTGACAAAGCTCTACCAAAACTCCGTTTGTGTTTTTTGGATGTAAAAAAACCACCAATTTATTATCAGCTCCTTTCTTCGGAACTTCATTTATTAATACAAAACCTTCCATTTTCAAACGCTCAATTTCAGAATAAATATCTTCAACATCAAAAGCGATGTGATGAATACCTTCTCCTTTTTTTTCTAAAAACTTCGCAATTGGGCTTTCTGGATTGGTTGCCATTAAAAGCTCAATTTTATTTGTTCCGGTTTGAAAGAAAGAAGTCAAAACTCCTTCACTTTCTACTTCTTCTTCTTTATACGATGAAACTCCAAGTAATTTTTCGAATAACACATTGGCATCATTCATATTTTTAACTGCAATTCCGATATGTTCAATTTTATTTACCATCTCTTTAATTATATAACACAAAGATACAATTAGAACTTATTGATTAATATACGTCTTAAAATAACCACACTCAGCAATAACATCCTGATAATATTTGGTATCTGAGTAATCCTTTTTTAACGCTTTGAATCCGTTCCAGGCGATAAAATTAATTTTATCATCCTCAACACTCCACCAGTTGGTTACATTATTATATTTATTATTGTAATAGTCGTTACGTTCACATTTAGACAACAAATAAACACACTTTGCTTTTTGTTCCTTTGTAGTTGCTGCTTCAAAAGCTTTTTGATAATACATTTTAGGCAGATCACAATTGGTAATCATTTTTTTCATTGAATCTCTAAAGGAGTACGGACTTGAACCATAACCTACAATACTAATCTCATAAAAAGTTCTTCCGTTTCCAAAATGTGTGATATTATAAAATGCATTCCCAAGCAACAAACTGTTCGTATAAACATCTTCTTTTTGAACCAATTTATCCTGCATGGCTTTTATTGTACTTAAAAATTCAATTTGAGAATATTTCTTCTTTTGATAGGCTGCATGCTCGCAATCATGACAATCTTTAATATTTCCGTTAAACGGATTTCCTAAGAAATTATAATATTGAACTGAATCTGTTTCTTTAATAAAAGCAATTGCTTCTGGAATTTTATTTTTGAAAGTGGCCTGAACTGCCTGAAAATTATTGATGTCTTTTAGTTTTAAACTATAAATTCCTGCACCAATTTTTTCTATTTCAGTTTTATCCGACTTAGTTAAAAAGGCTTTCATAGCTAAAAGATTTTTGTCATTATCATAAAATGAATTTCCTTCTCCCCAATAATTATTCGGAGAATCTCCAAATAACTGCGCCATTACAGCATCACCTTTAACTCTATAAAGTGTTGCCAGATAATTTTTACTCCATTGTGCCGCATTTTGATAACGAAATTCTTGTCCCTTATACGTTTTTGGAAGCTCCTGATACAACCAATTTAAATCTGCTAAAATTATTTGCTCATTTTTATCTGTCAACTTATCAATCTTGCTCATATTATTTACAAAACGAAGCAATCTTAACTGATATTTTGCCAACTCTGTTTTAGGCATTATTTTCTCTGCTTTATCAAAATTATTATCCGCATTACTATAATCCGCTTTTAATGTTTGCAAATATCCTAAAGCAATATTCCACAAATATGGCTTTTCAGTGTTTGATGCAGCAGTAATTTTCAAAACTAAATCAAAAGCTTTTTTATCAATTTTACTTTTGTTTAATTCTTTGTTTTCAGCAACCGAAAGCTTTTTTGCCGGAACATTTTCCTTCGCGCTTTCTTCAAATGAATTATTTATGTCTTGCTCCTGTTTGTTTACCAATCGCGTAAGCAAATAATTTAAATGTTCACTTTTAGGATCTAATTCATAAATTTTTCCAATGGCTTGTACCTCATCTTTATAGTAACCATGAATCGCCCAAAGTGCTGCTTTTTCTTTATTATCTTTTGCCATCGCTAACGACTTATTCCAATCTGTTTCATTTTGCGGATGAAAACTATAAGCCGTTACAACTCTCATTTCTGGACATTTATCAAAAACCTGAGCATATAAATAATTGGATTCTGAATATTTTTTCTGCTGATATTTTATTCCCGCTACATAAGAAAGTGCACGATAATACAATATATTTTTAGGAACTGATTTTTCTGTTTTATTAAAAAATTCAATCGTTTTTGGCTTATTGCTACTATAAAAATAAGCTTTGACAGTTAGAAACCAATATCTGTTTTTCAGAAATGAATCGGATGTTGTGTTATACACATTCTCAATAGACTGAATCATTTTTAAATCATTGAAACTCTTAGCCACCACAGGATCATAGCTCCAATAATCTTCTCCAATAGAAACCGTCTCAATTTTTTGTGCCAAATACAAAAACTCAATAAAACTTTTAATTTTATCCTCTTTTAAATTCAACTTCTTTCCCCATTTTAGAGAAGTTGCATTTGCTTTTTTAGTTTTAAAAAACACGTGAAGATCTGTAATTTCAGCTTTATTTTTTCCACCTTTATTTTCATCAGAATATCTTGGTGTAAGATCTCCAATTAAAAAATAACTTACAGTTGCAGTATCTACTTTTGTTTTCAAATAAGTATTCCAATTCGATTTTAAATCTTCATTAAATCTTGAATTATGTTGCGTGTCAAATCCAATCCCATAAAAAACATCTCCTGACAAGAAAAGCGGAGAATACGATTTGTCCGTAAAAGTTTCAGGAGTAAAGTTTGAATTATAGCCGAAAAAATCCCAATCATCTCCGCCACCGCAAGCATAAATTATTCCGTAAACAGCAAATAAGGCAACACTAGAAACAAGAAACAACTTGTTCAAAAATATTCTTTTCATAATTTTTTAAATTGAATTCATCCAAATCGTAAAATATAATTTCCTTTGGGGTCTTTGCTAAATTTTCATTCAACTCCTCTCCCATCGTTTTTAAATCTTCAGCAGAAATTGTTTCCATTTTCAACAGATCATTTTCTTCATAAAAAAATCCATTTTTATAATTAGATTTTTTTACTTTAAAAAACATAGCATTAAGCTGTTCAAAGTTTTTATCCTTTTTAAATTCAGCCACAATCAGCTTAGAACGCAGACCAATCACTTTTTGATTGCGAATATGTATTGCCCAGGAATAAATTGGCAACGCAATATCAAGATGCAAAGGATATTGTTTCAAACTTTCGAGATATCTTTCTGCAATTTTATGACTGTATACAGAATTGGTAGAATCCGGAGCAATAGTTCCCATATTATAGTACATTAAAATACCTGAATCTACATTTGGAATTTTAGTTTTTCTGAAATATTTAACCTGATGCAATCGAATCGTGGCCGATAGCTTTTTATGAGACAATTTTTTAAATCGCTCAATAAATTTCAAATAATTCTCTTTACTTGCAAGTGTCCAGTCGCAATCTATTTGAATTTCGTTGCATTTTATTTTGTTTTTGACATTAATCTCTTCTATCAAATGAAGCGTTTTCTCAGCCAGATCATCAATATCAATATTTGGTTTCAGCATGACTTTATTCTGAATAAAAACTACCGGAACAATTTCAAATTCACTAACATTTTCCCGGAAATGTATTGGACTTAACGGAATTGATTCTTTAGTATTTGGCTGTAAACCAATATCAAAATATCTAATGTAAAGTTTACTAACATTATTATCTTTTAAAACTTCTTTTTCTGTTTGAGATAATTTGAAAACTGTTTTCCAATAGTAAAAAGCAATAATTGGCTTATCATTATTGCTACAGGCTGTTACCAAAAAAACGAAGAAAATCAAAAAAGACTTTTTAATCAAAATGGAGAAAAATTATATTTTTGATCTCAAAAGTAAGAAATTATATCAAATTATCTGTTTTGAATTTAAGAATTGCGAAAAAACACAAAAGTCCGAAATCCTAATAAATAGATAAAAAATTTCGCTTAAAGCAAATATAATCGTTATTTTGTGCAATCAAATTCAAAAACTGTTATGTTGAAAAACAACTTTAAATATATTCCATTTTTACTGGTATTTTTAATGATGAGCTGTGCTAAAAGAGGAAGCATTACCGGAGGATTAAAAGATACTCTGGCTCCTGTTTTAAAATACAGTTCTCCTAAAAATTTCAGCACTGATTTTAAAGCAAAAGAAATTATCCTGACATTTGATGAATATGTAAAACTTAAAAACACCAATAAGCAATTGATTATTTCGCCGCCTATGAAGCACGAACCAATCATTTTGCCTACTACTGCAAGTAAAGAAATTACCATAAAAATTCTGGATACTTTGCAACCCAATACAACCTATAGCATGAATTTCGGGCAAAGTATTGCAGACAATAACGAAGGAAATGCATACAATCAATTCAAATATGTTTTCTCTACAGGATCTTATATTGATTCGCTTTCTATTGGCGGAAGAATTAAAGACGCCTATGAAAAAGATGTAGATAATTTTGTTTCGGTAATGCTTTATGAAGTGAACGACAAATTTAAAGATTCAGTTGTTTATAAGGAATTCCCAAGATACATTACCAATACTCTGGACAGTTTACGAACTTTTAAATTAGAGAATTTAAAAGCCGGAAAATATCTTTTAGTTGCATTGAAAGACAAAGGAAACAACAATAAGTTTAATCCGAAAGATGATAAAATTGGCTTCATAAAACATTACATTACGATACCAAACGACACTCTTTTTGAATTAGAACTTTTTAAGGAATCACAACCTTTAAAAGCCTTAAAACCAATACAGGCTTCGGGAAACAGATTATTTCTTCCGTATGACAGCAAACAGGATTTCACCAATTCTAAACCTAAAATAGTTCTTAAAAATAAGAATGAAATTTTAGAATCTATTGTAACAAAATTTCCTAAAAAAGACTCTTTGCAAGTTTGGTACAAACCAATAAAAACCGACTCTTTATCTATGGAAATTAGTAATGAGAATTACAACAAAAGATTTACATTTAAGATTAAGGATCAGAAAAAAGACACTTTAAATATCACCGCAATTCAAGGAGGTGTTCTTAATTTTAGGGACCGATTTACACTGGAGTCAGCAACGCCTTTGGTAAAATTTGACAAATCGAAAATAAACTTGATAAATAAAGATTCGGTTGCGGTCGATTTTACTACTGAATATGATGAATTCGACCAAAAATTATATGTTGATTTCAAGAAAGAGCCTTTAGAAAAATATAAGTTTACCTTTCTGCCTGGCGCATTAACCGATTTTTATGATAAAACCAACGACACTTTATCTTATAAATTAACTACCAGGGAATACGCGGATTATGGCAATTTAATTTTGAATCTAAAAAATGTTAAACGCTTTCCTATTATTGTTGAAATAACCAATAAAAAAGGAGATGTTGTGCTTGCCAGTCAATATTCTGAAGGGGAAACCAAACTCACATTTGATTTAGTTGAGCCGAATGCTTTTACAGTTAAAGTAACTTACGACGACAATAAAAATAAAATTTATGATTCGGGGAATTTCCTAAAGAAAACCTATGCCGAAGAAGTATTTTATTATCAAAAAGAAGTTGATGTCCGAACGAATTGGGATGTCGATGAAAGTATTGATATGAGTATCCCATACAATCCGGAACTGGAAAAAAGGGAGGATGCTAAAAAGAAAAAAGAAGCAGTAAAAAAGAGTAAAGCCTTTTAGATCTTAATTTCAAAAATATCCTTATCGCTTAAAAAATCAAGTTTTTTTCGGGTTTCCAACATCGTGTTTTTATCTAATTCAACTACAAAAACATCTTCTGTTTCTTGTGGTTCCAAGATATAATTTCCTAAAAAATCAACGACTTGAGAATGTCCAATGTGTTCATAGTTATGGGCATCTAAACCAATTCTGTTGACACCAACAACATAGCTTAGGTTTTCAACAGCACGTGCTTTCAATAAAATATCCCAGGCATTTGTACGCACTTTGGGCCAATTGGCAACGTATAAAAGCAAATCGTAATTCTCGACGTTACGGGCAAAAACCGGGAATCTTAAATCGTAACAAACCTGTAGACAAATTTTCCAGCCTAAATAATCAACGATTACTTTTTCGGTTCCACTCGTATAGGTTTGATCTTCCCCGGCAAGCGAAAACAAATGACGTTTATCATAATGTTTTATTTCTCCTGACGGAAAAACAAATAACATTCGGTTATAATACTTATTATTCTCTGTGATAATCAAACTTCCTGTAAGCGCGCAATTCCTCTGTTTTGCAACAGATTTCATCCATAGAATTGTTTCACCATTCATAGCCTCTGCCATTGGTAAAGCATTCATAGTAAATCCGGTAGAAAACATTTCAGGTAAAACAATCAAATTAACATCTGAATCGATTTGATTGATCTTCGACTCAAAGTTATTTCTGTTTCTAAAAGTGTCTTCCCAATAAAGATCTGATTGAATAAGTGCGATTTTCATCTTTCAAAAATACGAATTTTAAGATAAAAACTATTTTTTTCATAAAAACCAATTTCTGCAAAAATTTCTCAAAAGACCTTTAGAAACCTCACATCTTTTGGAATTTAAAAACACTTTGAGAAAAACAATTGCAAAAAAAATGCAATTTGTGCAAAAAAAATGCAAATGTGAAAAATTAATATTTATATTTGATCGCCAATAAAAAACCAAAAAAGAAACATGAAAACCAAAGTATTATGAAAACAAAGCTAATTTCATTAGTGTTTATTGGGGGAATCATCTTCTCAACAAATGCAAAAGAGGTTGCAATAAAAAAGCACCTTTTTGAACAAAAAAGCAATCAAACCGAAATTACCGGCCAAATTATAGGTCTTGATGATGGAATGCCAATTGCCGGAGCAACCATTTATGCAAAAGGGAATAATAAAATTGCAACAATATCTGATGAGACAGGAAAATTCAAACTAAATGTTCCTGAAAATGAAACCCAGATTGTGATTACTTATATGGGTTACGAAACGTTAGAATACAAAACAGACAATACTTCAGATTTAGTTATTAAATTAAAACCAGCTGAAAACGTTCTGGATCAGGTTTTAGTAACTGCTTTGGGAGTTAAAAAAAGCAGCAAAGCTATTGCCTATGCAGTTACCGAACTTAAAGGGACTGAATTTACAAAAGCAAAAGAAACCAATATTGCGAATGCTTTGGTGGGGAAAATTGCCGGTGTAAACGTGAGCAGTACCGCAACTGGCCCTAACGGATCAAGCAGAGTTGTTATTCGTGGAAACGGTTCCTTGAACGGAAACAACCAACCTATGTATGTGGTAAACGATTTACCAATCGACAATACCCAGCTTAATCTTCCAGGAATTGGAAATGGTGTCGGATCTACAAGAATCAACGTTGACAGAGGTGATGGAACATCTGTTATAAATGCTGATGACATAAAAACGATTACCGTTTTAAAAGGAGGAACTGCTGCCGCATTATATGGCTCAAGTGCAGCAAACGGTGTTATTTTAATTCAGACCAAAAGAGGTTCTGCCCAAAAAGGAATCGGCGTAGAATATAATACTTCATTCACTTTTGAAACACCATCAATCATACCAGATTGGCAGTATGAGTATGGTTCAGGAGCATTAGGAAAAAAACCAACTACACAAGCAGAAGCAATAGCAGACGGGCGTTGGTCCTGGGGAGCCAAAATGGATGGTACAGATGTAGTACAATTTGACGGAGTTGCAAGACCTTATGTTGCACAAAAGAACAATATTAAAAACTTCTACGATACCGGAACAACTTTTATAAATTCGATTGCTTTAGCAGGTGGAAATGAA
The DNA here is from genome assembly GCF_058808175.1 of Flavobacterium sp. GW821-FHT11G01. Lineage (NCBI taxonomy): Bacteria > Pseudomonadati > Bacteroidota > Flavobacteriia > Flavobacteriales > Flavobacteriaceae > Flavobacterium > Flavobacterium sp. GW821-FHT11G01. The sequence continues at coordinate 160,621 of NZ_JBXARK010000008.1, forward strand.
AAAGCTACTGGCCGTCTTTCGTTTTCAAACATGGACAATCAGGGTGTTGTACCTAATTCTGATTTCAATCGTAAAAGCATCAATATTGCAAGTGACGTTAACTTAACAAACTGGTTAAAATTTGATGTTGTGGCACAATATAATATTGAAAAATCAAATAACAGAACAACCGTTTCAGATGCCGAAGCCAATCCAAACTGGGCAACTTACATGATTGCAAACACAGTTGATATTAGAAACTTGTCTCCTGGTTATGACGAAAATGGTATTGAAGAAGCCTGGAACCCTGTTGCTGTTGCGACAAATCCATATTACACTATCAATAAAATCAAAAACAGCGATTCTAAAAACCGTTTTATTGGAATGTTGAATGTGAAATTGAACTTTACACCTGAATTATTTCTTCAGGGAAGAATTGGACAAGATTTCACTGATTATGAATTCTTCGGATATATTCCGAAAACAACTTTGAACAATCCTGTTGGGTACGCACAAGGTTCAAGAATGAAAATTTCTAACCTGAATTCTGAAGCAATTCTTAACTATAGTAAGAAAAACATCTACGGTGATTTCTCTTTAAATGCTTTAATTGGAGTTAACTCTCGTACTAATTTAAGAGACGAAATAAGAGTTGAAGGTTCTAATTTTGTATTAGATGATTTTTATGCCTTGAGCAATTTATCCACTTTAACTTATAGCTATCCTTACGGAAAAACGAAAACAAATTCGGTTTACGGCGCAGCAGATTTTGATTATAAAAATATTGTTTTTCTAAACGTAACAGGACGTCAGGATTGGTTCTCAACGCTTTCAAAAGATAATAACACCGTATTTTATCCTTCTGTTGGGACGAGTGTAATTCTTTCAGATATAATAACAATGCCAGACTGGGTTTCATTTACAAAACTTAGAAGTTCATGGGCGCAGGTTGGGGGCGCAACACCAGATCCTTATGCACTGAATCAATCTTATTCTATGATTCAGGGTGGACATAACGGTCAGCAATTACAAGGGCCAACTAGTTCAAGAGTTCCAAATTCTACTTTAAGTCCATTGACATCAACTACGTTTGAAGTTGGAGCTGATCTAGGCTTTTTCCGTAATCGTTTGAATCTTGATTTTGCCTGGTACAATCGTGCTACCACAAATGATATTGTTGAGACTACAATTTCAACTGCTTCAGGAGCCAACACTGCTTTGCTAAATCTTGGAAAAATGAGAAACAAAGGAGTTGAATTTTTGTTGAGTGGTAAAATCATCAATTCTCAGAATTTTTCATGGGATGCAAGTTTCAACGGATCTTATAACGAAAACACTGTTGAGGCACTTACTGATCAGCTAAACTCAATTACAATGGCAACTTCTGTAAACGGATATGTAACCATAACAAGTGATGTTGGTCGTCCGTACAGTATCATTAAAGGTTACAAACCGCGTAAAGATGCAAATGGAAATACCGTTTATAATGTGAGTGGTGGTTCTGCAACTATTGCACAAGGTCCGCTTGAAGAATTAGGCCAGGGCGTTCATCCATGGGCAGCCGGAATTAGTAATGAATTCAAATATAAATCGGTTTCATTTAGCTTTTTAATTGACGGAAAATTTGGAGGCAGTTTATATTCCGGAACAGATTTATACGGAACACGTATGGGATTAACCAAATTAACGTTAGAAGGCCGTGAAAACGGATTGCCGATTAAAGGTGTTGATACTAACGGAAATCCGGTTGATATGGTAATTGCTCCTGAAAACTTAAGAACTTACTATGACGGTTTAAGAAATATATCTTCAACATTTATTTATGACGCCAGTTTCATAAAACTAAGACAAGTAATTCTTGGTTATCAATTGCCTCTTGAAAAAATTAAAGGCTTGTCTAAACTTCAGGGAGCTTCTGTTTCATTTGTTGCGAGAAATTTATTCATTCTTTACAAGAAAACACCAAACGTAGATCCGGAATCTGTATTTAGTGCTGGAAACGCTCAGGGTGTAGAACAATTTGGAGTACCAAAAACCAGAAGTTTCGGTTTAAGTTTAAATGTGAAATTCTAAAATTAAAAGACATGAAAAAGATAACCATTTTATATATTACAGGCCTACTTTTAGGAGGTATGACGTCCTGTACCAAGGATTTTGAAGAAATCAACACTAACCCGAATGTAGTTGAAAAACCAAATCCAAATTATATTTTCAGCAAAGCACAATTAGATGGCCTTAACAATAATTATTTTTTCACAAACATTCTTGAATGTGGCGGAATGTTACAACATTATGCGACTTACAAAGAAGCCTCTGGTGTGGGAGATAAATATTTAAGCAACGAAGTTTATTATTCTGCTTATTTTAATCAGGTTTATCCATTGGCATTAAATGAAACAGAAATTGTAATTAATACTGTAAAAAGCAATCCTAATGATAGCAATAAATTAAATATTGCCCGAATTTGGAAAGCTTATCTGTACCACCGAATTACAGATTTGTACGGAGATATTCCATATTCTGAAGCTGCAAAAGCAAACAGTGAACAAATCTTTCTTCCAAAATATGATTCTCAGGAATTCATCTATAAAGATTTACTAAAAGAACTTGACGAAGCTGCTACGGCATTAGACGCTGCTAAACCAAGTTTTGGCGGAGCCGATTTTATTTACAATGGCGATGTAACAAAATGGAAGAAATTCTCCTATTCATTAATGCTTCGTTTAGGCCTGCGATTGACCAAAGTTGATCCAGCCCTGGCCAAAACCTGGGTTACCAAAGCTATTGCTGGTGGCGTAATTTTAAACGGATCAGATAATGCCATTATGAAATACACAGATGGGCCAAATGATTTCAATAGAAATCCCGTTGGGTTCGATGCCAGAAGACAAGATTTCACAGCGGGATCCTACGGTCAGAAAAATGTTGAAGGAGGAAAACTGGCTAAAACTTTCATTGATTTATTAAAAACAACTGTAGATCCCAGAATTAGTGTTTATTCAGGAGTTTGGCAGGGAACAGTACAAAACACAACACTAGCCGTGCAAAAAGGTTTCCCAAATGGAACCAAAATTGCACCACCTGCCGCTGAACAAGCCACTTATTCTGAACCTAATCAAAGTACGGTTTTCAAATATGATGCGCCATTAGTATTGATAAGCAATGCTGAAACCAATTTATATTTGGCAGAAGCCGCAGCAAGAGGTTGGTACACTGCAGAAACTGATAAAGATTTATACGAAAAGGGTGTAAAAGCATCTTTTTTAAACATGGGAATTTATGGTGCAACTTATGCCATTACTGATGCAACACCTTATTTAACCTTAAATCCATTTAATGCTGCAGGATCATTTGAAGCAAAAATGAATCAGATTCACACTCAAATTTATGTAGCATTATTTGTTGACGAACAAGAAGTTTATGCCAATTGGAGAAGAACGGGCTACCCTGTTTTAACTCCTGTAAACTTCCCTGGAAATGTTACAAACGGCACAATCCCAAGAAGATTGAAATATTCAACGAGCGAATATTCTGTGAATTCAACTAACTTAGCAGAAGCAGTTAAGCGTCAGGGAGAAGACACCTTTACGACTAAAATCTGGTGGGATAAATAATAATACAAAAAATAAATGAGCATTTTAATTCTTACGGCATGTATTGCTTTTTTAATCATTCAGATAGCTTGGCTTAAAATCAATCCGTTTATTGCCTTTATCATAACATCTTTATTAGCAGGCCTGTTTTTGGGCCTGCCAATAAATACTTTGTCACAAACTGTTCAAAAAGGTTTGGGCGAAATGTTAGGGTCTATCACACTGATTATTGTTTTTGGAACCTGTATTGGTAAACTTACCGTTTCATCAGGAGCTGCCAATGTCATTGCCAAAACTGTTATGGGATGGACAGGCAAAAAATACGTTCGCTTAGGATTAATGATTACCGGATTTATTGTTGGGATACCGCTGTTCTATAGTGTTGGATTTGTTTTGTTAGTACCGCTAATCTTTTCAGTAGCCCATCAATTTAAGCTTTCAAAAGTATATCTGGGAATTCCAATGTTGGCGTCGCTTTCAGTAGCACACGGTTTTTTGCCACCACATCCGTCTCCAATGGCGTTAAGCAGTATCTTAAATGCTGATATTGGACTAGTTTTGGTTTACGGAATTATAATTGCCATTCCCACAATATTCATTGCCGGCTTATTGTTTTCGAATTTGCTTAAAAACATTAAATCCGAATCAGATAATGAAATTTTGAATGTCGAAGAAGTTGTTAACGAAGGAAAACAACCTGGTTTTCTACTCAGTTTATTTTCGGCATTATTTCCGGTTTTCGGATTAACACTGACTTCGATATTTCCTTTACTTTCAGATAATGAAACAGTCATAAATATTTGCAAAACAGTTGGAGAACCAAGTATGATTATGTTGATTTCATTGCTTATATGCACTTACACTTTAGGAATAAGAATGAACCGAAGCATTGCATCAATAATGGATGATTACGCCGTTGCCATAAAAGATATTGCTTTAATAGTTTTAATTATCGGCGGTGCCGGAAGTTTAAAAGAAATAATGATCGTAAGTGGCGTAAATGAAACTATTGTTACGACATTAACCCAGATAAATATTCATCCTTATTTGCTGGCCTGGATTATGGCCGCAATCATCAGAGTATGTGTAGGTTCTGCAACAGCTGCCGGATTAATGACTGCCAGCGTTTTATTACCTTTGTTACAAGCTAATGGTCTCGACCCAAATCTATTAGTTTTATCAGTTGGTGCCGGAAGTTTGATGTGCTCGCATGTAAATGATCCCGGCTTTTGGATGTTCAAAGAATATTTTAATATCAGCCTGAAAGATACTTTTAAGTCATGGACTGTCATGGAATCCTTAGTATCTGTTTTAGGAATTATTTTCGTTTTTATTTTAAACTCTATAATACATTAATATCATGAATTTATTACCTCAGGAAAAATTTGAAACCCTTGGCTTATCATTACCGCCAGCACCTCAACCTCTTGGTATATACAAACCTTATTTAGTCGACGGAAAATATCTATATCTCTCCGGTCATGGTCCTGTTCGCGATGACAAATCTTTAGTAATCGGGAGAATTGGTGACGACATGGATATCGAAGAAGGAAAATTAGCCGCAAGACAAGTTGGTTTAACTATGCTTTCGACTATTGTAACCAATTTTGGAAGTTTAAACAAAGTAAAAAGAGTCATAAAAGTGCTCGGAATGGTGAATTGCAATGGTGATTTCCTAAGACATCCCTATGTGATAAACGGTTGCAGCGAATTATTTGCTGAAGTTTGGGGACAAGAAAACGGAATTGGCGTAAGAAGTGCCGTTGGTATGGGATCTTTACCAGATAATATTCCCGTTGAGGTTGAAGCCGTTTTTGAATTATATTAAAAAGTTACGCCACAGATTAAAATTATTGACCATGATTTTTTAATTGAACCATTAAGACATTAAGTTTCATTAAGAAAGAAAGCTTAATTTTTCTTGACCACTAAGGTCATTAAGAAGTCAAGCTTAATTTTCTTAATATCTTAATGGTAAAATAATTTTAATCCGTGGCAAAAAAAATAAACAAATGAATACAAATACACCACAAACAAGAATTGCAACGTTTGGAGAATTATTACTTCGAATGAGTGTTGCAGATGGAAACAGGTTTACACAGGCTAACGAAATAAAAATTCATGTAGGTGGAGCCGAAGCCAATGTTTGTGTTTTACTTTCTCAACTCGGTATTCAAACCGATTATATCACAAGATTACCACAAAATGATTTGGCACAATTGGCATTAAACGAACTTCAGAAATACAAAGTAAACACCTCGAAATGTGTTTATGGCGGAGAACGTTTAGGATTATATTTTGTCGAAGCCGGAAACCAAATCAGGCAATCGCAGGTTATTTACGATCGTAGTAATTCTGCTTTTTCAACTATTGAGGAAAATCAAATTAATTGGGATTTGGCTTTCGCCGATGTAACTCATTTTCACTGGTCAGGAATAAGTCCCGGCGTTTCACATGAAGCGGGTTTGGTTTGCAAAAAAGCGATTCTTTCGGCACATAAAAAAGGTTTGCCAATTTCTTCCGATTTTAATTACCGCTCGAAATTATGGCAATATGGAAAACATCCTTCTGAAATTATGCCCGATTTATTGCAATACAGCACCATTACGGTTGCCGATTTAGATGCCATAGAAATTTATTTCGGAATTAAAACCGATAAAAAAGAATCCGATGCAAATCGTTTTCAAAAAACATATCAATTATTAAAAGAAAAAATGCCTTTTCTAAAAACGCTTGCAATGAGTTTTAGAAAATCAGACGGATTAGCACATTTATACAAAGGTATGCTACTTCATGAAGATCATTTTTATGAAACAAAAGAATACAAGATACATTTGGTAACCGATCAAATTGGTTCTGGTGATGCTTTTAACGCAGGATTATTATACGGATTATCCAATCAATTATCAGGACAAGAATGTATCGAATGGGCAACGGCCTGCAGTGTAATTAAGCAAAGTATACACGGAGATTTTGCCATGAGCAATCCAACAGAAATAAGTCACTTTATAGCAAATGGCGCAAGTAACAGAATCAATAGATAAATTAGAATTAAGAATATGTACAGCATTTTAAAAGCACAAGGCGTACTTCCGTTAGTTACACAAATCAATATCGAAACAGCCAAAATAGTGTTGCAATCAGCAGCTGATGCTGGCATAAAAATCATTGAGTTTGCAGCTCGTGCCGATGATGCAAAAGAGGTATTTACTCAAATGATTGCATTTAAAAACACGAACAATTTGGACATTAAAATAGCTGTTGGTTCTATTTTAAATGTTATTGATGCTAAAATCTATCATCAATTAGGTGCAGACTGTATTGTATGCCCTCACACAGATTTAGAAATTGGTAGCTATTGCCTTGAAAACGGTATTTACTGGATTCCTGGTGCCACTACTTTAAATGAAATATTAAACGCTAATAAATTAGGAGCAGAAATCGTCAAGCTTTTTCCTGCTGATAAAATTGGCGGTCCAGGTTATGTAAAAGCAATAAGAGCGCCATTTCCAAATTTAAAAATAATGCCAACCGGAGGCGTAACTTTAGAAGAACGCAATCTAAAATCATGGTTTAAATCTGGCGTTGTTTGTGTTGGAATTGGTTCTAATTTATTTTCGAAAGAAATGCTTTTGAACCTAAATTATGAGCAATCGTTACAAGCTTTTCAAAATTTAATTGAAGTTGTAGAAAAAACAAGAAACTAAAGTTATGCAAAACAATTGGTGGAAAATTAATTCCGAAATCAACGTAGACACTCCATTTTTAGCCGCTTACGAAGATCGTATTCGGTTTAATCTGGAACGGCTTATTAGCGCCGTAAATGGTGATACTCAAAAATTAAGACCTCATATCAAAACACATAAAATTGGTGAAATCCTTGAGTTGTTTAAAATCTACAATATCAAAAAAGTAAAATGTGCTACAATTGCCGAAGCCGAGCTTGCTGCGCTTCATGAAATTTCAGACGTGCTTCTCGCCTATCAACCTGTTGGTGTAAAAAAAGAGCGATGGATCTCATTAATACAAAAATATCCAAATATAAATTTTTCGACTATTGTAGATAATTTAGAATCGGCGAAAGCCTTAAATGAAATTGCCAAAGAAAATAACCTTAAACTTAATCTTTATTTAGATCTGAATACCGGAATGAACAGAACCGGAATTTCGATTTCTGAAAAGTGGGATGAATTAACTGAAGAAATTCTTCAACTAAAAAACATTCATTTTACCGGGGTTCATATTTACGACGGACATTTGAAAGGAAGTATCGAAGAAAGAACATTAGATGCTTCAAATTCATTTTCGATTATTAAAAAAGAGCTTGAAAAACTGCAATCAAAGTTTAATTATAAATTAAAAATCGTTGCTGGCGGATCAAATAGTTTTCCGTTTTATGCCACTCAAAAAAATGTAGAATGCAGTCCCGGAACTTTTGTTTTTTGGGATTATAATTATCAAATTAATTTACCGGAGCAGGAATTTAAACCCGCTTTAGTGATTGTTGGAACCATTATTTCAAAACCAACAAATTCAACGCTTTGTATTGATATTGGCTACAAAGCTGTTTCTTCTGAAAATCCAATCGATAAAAGATTAGTGATTTTAAATGATGAAAATTTAATTCCGGTTTCGCATTCAGAAGAACATTTGATTGTAGAAAATCGGGGTAAAAATCATTATAAAATTGGTGATACTATTTATGCCCAACCCTATCACGTTTGCCCAACCTGTGCCCTCTACGATTCTGTTCAGGTAATCAACAAAGAACATCAAATTTGTGATCAATGGCTGGTTGCTGCCCGTAGCAGAAAAATTAATATTTAAAAATTTAAGTCTAACAATATGTTTATAATAGACGCCCATTTAGACCTGAGCATGAATGCGATGGAATGGAACCGAGATTTAAGAAATGACGTTACCACTTTACGTCAATTGGAAAAAGGAATGACCGACAAACCAGATCGTGAACGTGCAACAGTTTCATTTCCTGATTTGCGACGCGGCAATATCGGCATTGTGGTTGCCACTCAAATTGCACGATTTGTAAAACCTGACAGTATTATTCCCGGTTGGAATTCTCCTGAACAAGCCTGGGCGCAAACGCAAGGACAATTAGCGTGGTATAAAGCCATGGAAGAAGCGGGAGAAATGTTTTCTATTACGGATAAAAAGTCGCTGCAAAAACAAATTGATTTATGGAATGATGGAACTCCAAATGATAAAAAACCAATTGGCTATATTTTGAGTTTAGAAGGCGCTGATTCTATTATTGATATCTCTTATTTAGAAAAGGCATACAATTACGGATTACGTGCAATTGGTCCTGCGCATTATGGCCCTGGCCGATATGTAAACGGAACCGATGCAACCGGAAAAATGAATCAAAATGGCCTTGATTTATTGAAAGAAATGGAACGTTTGAATATCATTTTAGATGCCACTCATTTATGTGACGATGCTTTTTGGCAAGCTTTAGATCATTATAATGGTCCGGTTTGGGCAAGTCATAATAACTGCAGAACTCTTGTAGATCATAATCGTCAATACAGCGACGAAATGATTAAAGCTTTGATTTCGAGAGGCGCTGTTATTGGAGGAGCTTTAGATGCGTGGATGTTGGTTCCCGATTGGGAAAGAGGTGTTTCAACTCCGCAAGGTACCAATTGCAATCTTGAAACGGTTTTTAAACACATGGATCACATTTGTCAATTGGCCGGAAATACGGATCATATCGGAATTGGTTCTGATCTCGACGGTGCTTTTGGCACAGAACAGTCTCCGTATGATTTAAATACCATTGCTGATTTGCAAAAACTCGTTCTTATTTTTAAAGACAAAGGATATTCTAATGAAGATCTTGACAAAATCTTTCACCAGAACTGGATTAATTTTTTAATGAAAAATTGGGATTAAATAAAAACTAAACTTGGAACTGCCTTCTTATACGATTGTAATTTTTTGTCATTAGGATCAACTTCCGTGACAACGTAATCAACCTCAGATAAGTTGGCAATTTTCATTTTTAAAACCGTATCGAGTTTTTCAGAAATAGTCAAAATCGCTGTTTTTTCAGAGGCCTGAATCATTGCTTTTTTTACCTGAACGGTTTCCCAATCAGAATCTGAGAAACCACCTTCGATATCTAAGGCATTAGTTCCTAATATTAATAAATCAACTTTAATATTCGCCAATTGATTATAGACATCGCCGCTCACGCACATTTGACTATAAGATGAAATACTGCCCCCAATCATGATAATTTTCACATTAGGTTTATCTAAAAGTTCAACGGCAGATAAAACCGTAACAGTAAATATAGTCAGATTTAAATCATTAGGAATTAAGCGAATGAACTCCCTAATAGTAGTTCCGCCGCCAATTAATAAAACCATTCCGTCGTGAAGTAAACCTAAAGTTTTTTGTGCAATAATTTGTTTTGATTCGCCTGCATAAGTTTGATTTGAAGAAGAATGATGGTATGCTTTTGTCATTGCACCACCTTTCACCTTAATTAATAATGATTCTGATTCAAGTTCATTAATATCACGTCTTACAGTATCTTCTGAAACAAATAATTTAGCCGAAAGTGTTTCAAAACTTACACGAGTATGCAAGTTAATCTCCTTTAAAATAAGATTTTTACGTTCTTCCTTGCTATAGTTTATTACTTCATTATCATTATTCATGCAAATTCAATTTTATTGAAAACAAATGTAAACAATAAATGCAATATTATTGCGAAACAAATTATAACACAATGTAATAAAATAGTTAATTAGCCTATTTTAAAGCCATTTAAACTCAAATAAGATTTGCAAAAAAAATGCAGTTTAATTTACAAACAATAACTTTGTTAACAAACCCAGAAACTAATCATGCTGAAAAATATATTCCTTCTTTTGTTATTTTGCTATTCCTTCGGAAATGCTCAAACCATTTCTGAAAACAGTTCGATAATTCCAGCTCCAAATTCATATAAAGCAACTGGAGATAGTATTAGTTTAAACGGACAAATAAAAATTTCTTTTGAGAAAAATAAATTCAGCACAAAAGAACTTAAAACAGCACAAATTTTCGAATCAGCTATCAATAAAAATGTAGCTTCAAAAAAGAGCAATATTGAAGTATTGTTTATTACACAAAACCCATCTTTTACATTAAAAAAAGAAGCTTATAAAATAAATATTACTACTAAAAAAATAACCGTTACCGGAAGTGAAGAAGGATTATTTTATGCCGTTCAGAGTTTATTGCAAATGTTGCCAAATAAACCATCTGCAAGAGAAATAAAATTGCCTTGTGTATCCATCGAAGACGCACCAAGATTCGCTTACCGCGGTTTACACTTAGATGTTTGCAGGCACTTTTTCACTATTGATGTTATAAAAGATTTTATAGCACAGATGGCCAGCTATAAATTAAATAATTTTCATTGGCATTTAACAGACGATCAGGGATGGAGAATTGAGATAAAAAAATATCCAAAATTAACTGAAGTCGGATCTAAAAGAGCACAGACTTTAGTGGGAAATAAATTCGAAAGATTCCCTTATTTTTTTGATGGAAATCCATACGGAGGTTTTTATACACAGGAAGAAATTAAGGAAGTTGTAAAATTTGCAGAAGAACACTATGTAAATATAATTCCTGAAATCGAAATGCCGGGTCATGCAACCGCAGCGGTAACTGCGTATCCAAATTTATCTTGTTTTCCGGATCGTTCTTATAAAGTGGTAGAATATTGGGGCGTTTTTGAAGACATTTTTTGTGCAGGAAAAGAAGAAACTTTTACTTTTTTAGAAGATGTTCTAACTGAAGTTATGGCTTTATTTCCGAGTAAATACATTCATATTGGTGGCGATGAATGTCCAAAAGCAAGATGGAAAGAATGTCCTAATTGCCAAAAGAGAATTGCAGCTTTAGGATTGAAAGATGAACATGAACTACAAGGCTATTTAACTAAAAGAATAGAAAAATTCTTAAACTCAAATGGAAGACAAATTTTAGGCTGGGATGAAATGCTTGAAGGCGGATTGGCACCAAACGCAGCTGTAATGTCATGGCGTGGAGAATCTGGCGGAATTAATGCTGCCAAACAAAAGCACCTTGTTATCATGAATCCGGAACAATTTCTATATTTAGATTATAATCAGGGATATTCTCCACAAGAACCCTTAACCGTTGGAAGACTAGTTACGGTTGAGAAAATATACAATTACAACCCGACGCCTGTCGACAGTCTGACGATTGAAGAACAAAAATATATTTGGGGTGTTCAATCAAATCTTTGGTCAGAATATTTGACAAGTCCGGCCAAATTAAATTATCAGCTTTATCCTAGAATGTTTGCTTTGGCCGAAATTGCCTGGACAGAACTTCAAAACAAAGACTATAATAATTTTGTTCTAAACCGAATGCCTCATCATATCGAAAAATTAGAAGCACAGAAAAGATTATATAAAGTTCCGGTTCCTTTTGGCTCTAACGAAACGGCATTAATCGCTTCAAAATATGTTCTGGATTTAAAACCAACCATCAAAAATGGAAAAATTTTCTATACTATTGATGGCTACAATCCAGATGAAACTGCTGAACTTTACGACAAATCAGTAACGATAAACATTCCGAAAGGAGAATACAGGACTATCAAAACCGTTCAAATAAGTCCCAGCGGACGAAAAAGTTCAATCAACAAAATACTGGTTAGAAATCCGGAGCAAAAATCAGCTTTAGCTGTAAATCCAACAAAGAAAGGTTTAAAATACGAATATTACACAGGAACTTTATTTCAGCAAGTTCAGGATTTAGAATTAGCAAAACCAATAAATTCAGGAATCTTTGAGGGCACGATAAGCAGTGAAAAATGGAAAACGAAAACAGAGCGTTATATCGGCTTAAAATTCGATGGATATATCTTTGTTCCTGAAACAGCAAATTACACCATTTCAACACTTTCAGATGACGGATCAAAGCTTTTTATAGACAATGAATTGATTGTAAATAACGATGGTATCCATTGGCTTAATGAAGCTTATGGAGTTGTAAAACTCGAAAAAGGATTTCACAAAATCAACATCAGTTATTTTGATCAGATTGGAGGAACTTCTTTAAGTTGTTATATTCAGCAGGAAGGAAAAGAAAAACAAGAAATAAAAGCTTCACAATTGTATTATGAATAGAAAACAAAAAAGCATCCGCTACAACGGATGCTTTTTTTATTTAAAACTATAATTAGGATTACCCTTTTAAGCTTGCAGCTAAATATTCACGGTTCATACGTGCGATATTTTCAAGAGAAATTCCTTTTGGACATTCTACTTCACAAGCTCCAGTGTTAGTACAGTTACCAAAACCTTCTAAATCCATTTGGTGAACCATGTTTAATACACGTTCTGTAGCCTCAACTTTACCTTGTGGCAACAAAGCATATTGAGATACTTTTGCGCCAACAAACAACATGGCTGATGAGTTTTTACAAGTTGCAACACAAGCTCCACAACCAATACAAGCAGCAGCATCAAATGATTTATCTGCATCGTCTTTGTTAATTGGAATTGTATTCGCATCAATTGTATTTCCAGAAGTATTTACCGAGATAAATCCTCCAGCGTGTTGAATTCTGTCAAAAGAACTTCTGTCAACAACTAAATCTTTAATTACCGGGAAAGCTTTTGCTCTAAATGGCTCGATAAAAATCGTATCGCCATCTTTAAACATACGCATGTGCAGCTGACAAGTTGTAACTCCTCTGTCTGGTCCGTGTGCTTCTCCGTTAATGAATAAAGAACACATTCCGCAGATTCCTTCACGACAATCGTGGTCAAACGCTACAGGCTCTTCTCCTTTGTTGATTAATTGTTCGTTAAGAACATCAAGCATTTCAAGGAAAGACATATCTGGTTCGATTCCGTCGATTGGATAGTCAACTATTCCTCCTTTATCTTGGGCGTTTTTCTGACGCCATATTTTTAATGTAAGTTTCATTTTGTATAAGTTTTAAGTATTTAGCAAGTTTCTTAACTTTCTTAAATACTATTTATAGCTTCGTTGAACTAATTTAATATTTTCGTAAACTAGAGGTTCTTTGTGTAATACAGCATCACTTGGTTTTCCTTTGTATTCCCAAGCTGCAACGTATGCAAAGTTTTCGTCATCACGAAGTGCTTCTCCTTCTTCTGTTTGGTATTCTTCACGGAAGTGACCTCCACAAGATTCATTACGGTGCAATGCATCTTTTGCGAACAATTCTCCTAACTCTAAGAAATCGGCAACACGTGTCGCTTTCTCTAATTCCTGATTAAATTCGTTAGCGCTTCCAGGAACTTTTACATCTTTATAAAACTCTTCACGTAGAGCGGCAATTTCTTCGATAGCTTCAGTTAAACCTTTAGCATTACGAGCCATACCCACTTTATCCCACATGATTTTTCCTAATTTCTTATGGAAATAATCTACAGAATGAGTTCCTTTATTATTGATAAATCTGTCGATTTGATCTTTTACTTCTTTTTCTGCTGCTACGAATTCTGGTAAATCTGTAGAAATTGGTCCCATTTTAATATCTGGAGCCAAATAATCTCCGATAGTATAAGGAAGAACGAAATATCCATCAGCTAAACCTTGCATCAAAGCAGAAGCTCCAAGTCTGTTTGCTCCGTGATCAGAGAAGTTAGATTCTCCAATTGAGAAACATCCCGGAATTGTAGTCATCAAATTATAATCAACCCAAGTTCCACCCATTGTGTAGTGAACCGCCGGGTAAATCATCATTGGCGTTGTGTAAGGATCCTCATCAACGATTTTGTAATACATCTGGAATAAGTTTCCGTATTTACTTTTCACGATTGCAGCTCCTAATTTAGTTATTAAAGCCGCATCTTTATCATCTAAACCTTTTACATAAGCATCTTCGGTTCCGTAACGTTTAATTGCTGCTGCGAAATCTAAGTAAACTGCTTCTCCGGTTTTGTTAACTCCAAAACCTGCATCACATCTTTCTTTAGCTGCACGAGATGCAACGTCACGAGGCACTAAGTTACCAAAAGCAGGATATCTTCTTTCTAAGAAATAATCTCTCTCAGCTTCAGATAAATCAGTTGCTTTTTTCTTTCCTTCACGAATTGCCTGAGCATCTTCTAATTTTGCAGGAACCCAAATACGACCGTCATTACGTAACGACTCAGACATCAAAGTCAGTTTTGACTGGTGATCTCCAGAAACCGGAATACATGTTGGGTGAATTTGTGTGTAACAAGGATTTGCGAAAAATGCTCCTTTTTTATGAATTTTCCAAGCTGCTGTTGCGTTACTTCCCATAGCATTTGTTGAAAGGAAAAATACGTTTCCGTATCCTCCAGAACCAACTACTACAGCGTGAGCAGAATGTCTTTCTATTTCTCCGGTAATTAAGTTACGAGCGATAATTCCTCTCGCTTTTCCGTCAACGATTACGATGTCAAGCATCTCGTGACGGTTGTACATTTTTACTTTACCACGACCAATCTGACGGTTCATTGCAGAATAAGCTCCTAACAATAATTGTTGTCCGGTTTGTCCTTGTGCATAAAATGTACGAGAAACCAAAGTTCCTCCAAAAGAACGGTTGTCTAAAAGTCCTCCATATTCACGAGCCAATGGCACCCCTTGAGCCACACACTGGTCAATAATATTTGCCGAAACTTCAGCCAAACGGTGAACGTTTGCTTCACGCGCACGGTAGTCACCTCCTTTTACAGTATCATAAAATAATCTGTAAACTGAGTCACCGTCACCTTTATAATTTTTTGCTGCATTGATTCCCCCTTGTGCCGCAATAGAGTGCGCACGTCTTGGTGAATCCTGAAAGCAAAATGCTTTTACGTTATATCCTAATTCTGCCAAAGTAGCTGCTGCAGAACCTCCAGCTAAACCTGTACCAACGATAATAATATCTAAATTACGTTTGTTAGCAGGGTTTACTAAATTAATATGATCTTTATAATTTGTCCATTTGTCCGATATTGGACCATTTGGAATTTTTGAATCTAATGCCATTATAATTGATATTAATTATTGAAATGATGAAATAATGCGATGATAACGAATAATGCAGGTACAACAACCGCAAATCCATAACCAACTTTACTTAAGAAACGAGAGTATTTATTGTGCATCCCCATTGACTGAAGAGAAGATGCGAATCCATGCCAAAGGTGAAGACCTAATAACACAAAAGCCACACAATATAATCCCGTGCGAATTGGATCATGAAACTTATGCACTAATTCTTCATAATATCTTGTTGCATCTGGCGCATTCCCTACAATATATTTGTAGTTAACTTCTGGAAACCAAAAATCGTAAAAATGCAATCCTAAGAAAGCTAAGATCACCAATCCAGAAATAATCATATTTCTAGAACTCCATGAAGCATTTGCAGCTCCGTTGTATTTTGCGTACGCAATTGGTCTTGCAGCGCTATTTTGAGCAGTCAGTACAAATCCCATAACGAAATGGAAAATTACTCCGAATGCCAAGACAGGTTGCATTACATATTGAATTAGCGGATTGTATCCCATGAAGTGAGAAGCTTCATTAAAAACATCTTCACTAATAATAGAAATGAAGTTTAAGGAAACATGCAGCGCTAAAAACGTGATTAAGAATATTCCCGAAAGAGCCATAGCCACTTTCTTTAAGATGGAAGCATTCAATAGTGCAGATTGTGCCATAAGTGTTTAAGTAGTTTGTTTTAAAAAATTAGACAAAAATAACTCAATTAACAAAGAACTACAACCATTTCGTTGTTATTTATAATCATTTTAAAATAGACTAAGTATTAAGTATTTTTACGTACAAAAAATACTTAATATCAAATAATTTTATTATAAAAAACTAAAAACGCACACTTTACAGAAATTATTTAACAGTAATACCAACGCTACAGACAGTCACAAAACTTTATGAAATTACTATTTTAATCAAACTTTTAATTTATTTTCTTCAAAAGTGGTTGCGATTCGAAATTTTATAGCAGAAAAAAATGGTCATTCCATTACATAATTTTACCTTTATCGGCTTCAAAAAAAATGAGAATGAAAACAGGAATTGATGCTATCTCTTTTGATGTAGCCAACATACACTTACCCATCAGAACTTTGGCAGTTGCCAGAAATATTGAACCAGAAAAATTAGAAAAAGGTCTTGGATTAATTAAAATGACCTTACCAGATGTTCATCAGGATGCTGTAGTTTTTGGAGCAAACGCTTTAACCAAACTTATTCTGGAGAACAATATAAACCCAAACGAAATCAGCCGGATTTATGTGGGTACCGAAAGTGGTATCGACAGTTCAAAACCAATTAGCTCGTATTTAATCAATTTAATGGAACAGAAATTTGGCGAAGATGCTCTGGCCGAATGCGATGTTGTCGATTTTACTTTTGCCTGTATTGGCGGTGTTGATGCACTTCAAAATTGTATTGATTTTGTAAAATTGAATCCGACGAAAAAAGCAATTGTGGTTACAACTGATTTCGCTAAATACGATTTAAATTCAACCGGAGAATACACACAAGGCGCAGGAGCCTTAGCAATGTTAGTCACTTCGAACCCAAGAATTATTGCTTTTGATGAAAATTGGGCAACTAGTACAAAAGGTGTTTTCGACTTTTTTAAACCATACAGAACTATCTCTAAAGAAGAAATAACAAAAAACGAAAATAACGATCCGTGGTTTGACAATTTAGAAGCCGAAATCGAAATTCACAAAGATCAACCGGTTTTTGACGGACAATATTCGAATCAATGTTATATGGATCGTACGCGAAATGCCTACTTCTCCTTCAAAAAACTAAAAAACACAACCGAAACTTTATACAACACCTGGAACAGCATTATCATGCACCTTCCCTATTCTTTTCAGGGAAGAAGAATGTTGTCTGAAATTTATGCTTTAGACAGTGCAGATAAAATCATTTTAGAAAATATCGAGCCTGCAGATTATCAGAATAAAATTAAAGAAGTTGGAAAATCAGACGACTATAAAAAGTTTGTAACTGAGAAATTACAACCTGCAGAATTAGCTTCGTCTTTAATTGGAAACCTTTATACAGGTTCAATTTTCATGGGATTATTATCGACTTTGGCGCATTATTACGATACAAAGCAAGAAGTTGCCGGAACTAAATTCGGTTTCTTAGCGTACGGAAGCGGATCGAAATCGAAAGTTTTTGAAGGAACGATTCAGCCAGAATGGAAATCGGCTTTAGCTCAAGTTAAACTGTTTGAAAATCTGGAAGAAAGTGTAGAAATTGGTTTTGAAACTTACGAAAGTCTTCACAAAAAACAACAAAAACAAAGCGTTCGAGCTCCTAAAAACGAATGGATTTTAGACCGAATTGAAAAAGAGATTCCTAATTTGATTGGGGCGAGATATTATAAATGGATTGATTAATTTTTTTAAAAAATCAAAAAAAAAATCTAAATTCCAATAAGAAAACCGAAGCTTGATGCTTCGGTTTTTTTTTATTTCACAAAGTTTATCATTTCGACGAAGGAATCACACTCGAAACTCTACAAAGATTGGCGATTTTGCATGTCGAATTACTAGTGTGATTTCTCCTTTCAGTCGAAATGACAAGATGGTGCTAAAAACCTTTGTCAAAGTTTAAAACTTTGACAAAGGTCGCAACATAAAATTGAAACCGATTAATCCTTTAGACCCACAATAAAACATTTTCTAATTATCTCATTGACACATTATCTAATTAAAAAAATCAATCCTTTTTATGCTGTTCAGTATAATGTTGATTTCCTTTAAGTGCCTCGTCATGCACGTGCATTCCGTTTGACATTCCGAGCATAAAGGCCGTTATAATTAAAATTAATTTTCTTTTTATCCAATGAAGCGGTTGCCTAGATTGCTCTAAGCGTGTTTTATTTTTGTGTTTATACATTTTGAAAATGATAAATGATTAGACATTATTTTATCATCATATGCCTGAAGACATAAAGCTTAGAAATAAATTTTCTTAAGCACTGTATAAACTTTTATAATAAATTGTTTGAATTGAATACTTCATTTACAAAAACAGCTTGCTTTATAAATGAATTTATTTTTTCATGAAGAAGTGCTTGCCATTTTAATACTACCTGAATTTGAAAACTAAAAACAGCTTTTAATTGAATATAAGTGACAGGAATTAAAAAGGGAACTTTAATACTCGTTTTTAATTGATTGAAAATATAAAAACGTGAAGTTGCAAAATCTAAATCTCTTCCTAAAACAACTTGCGAAACCTGATAATATTCTGCTGATTTTGATTGCGAATCTATTGTACAATCCGTCGCAATCATGGTGAAAACCAGAAAGAACGAAAGAAGGTATTTTAGATTTTTATTCAATTTGTTTTATTTAAGTCCGTCAGAAGAACGAAAATACAAATTAAAACAATAGCTACAATGTAACTTCATTTATACAATGACTTGTTTTTAATTATTGATTCCTTTTTTATGAAGCAAAAAGCCCAATCCAAAAACAAAAATAACACAGCTCAAAAGCATATAAATTCCGTCTTTCAAAACAAAAAATGAAAATCCAATTGATGCAGAACTCAGCATGATCATTAAAACAATTACAAAATTCGTTTTAATAAAACGTAAAGCATGCAAACTCAAACCAATAAAAAGCAACGAAGGGCCAATAACAATAAAAGGATAAAAAAGAGAAGGTGTACTCTCAATCTGAATACTTAACGCTTCTTTTGCAACTTCATCATTTCCATAACTCCACATTACGAAGTCAATAGTACAAAGTCCGATGTGGGCAATAACTCCTAAACTTGTTGTGAAGGAAGCAGCAAAACTCCATTCCCATTTCGGAAAAACATCATTAAAGGACAATAACAAACAAGCTCCAATTAAATTAAACCAATGCGCAAAATCAATTGGTTTTTGAAAATTGGGTAAAACTTTAGCAAAGAATAAATAACTGATCAGGAAAAATAATAATCCAAGTAGGCAAAGATGTTTTGTTTTCATAATTAATTTTTAAAATTGATGAAGCAAAACTAAAATGAAAAATCACCCTAAAAGCTTGTTTTACTGGCTTAGGTACAAAACCTATTCTTTTAGGTACGAAATTATAATGTCAATAAAGTTTCTTTATAATTCTTAGAAACCGGAAGTTCGATTTGAGTTAGAATAACAGTGTTTGAATTTCTCCAGGACTTAAAATGAATGGGATTTATTAAATGTGAACGATGAATTTGAATTAAAAAAGTAAAATCTTCGAGGATTTTTTTGAGTGAAGATCGGATCAGTTTTGAATGTAATTTTTCGTTTTCGATATAAAAAATCTCAACATAATTTTGAGCATTAGAAATACAAACCAAATCGGCTTTTTTGATTTTTAAAATATCTAGTTTATTTTCTCCTATGAATGTCAGAACATCATCTTTTACGGGAATGAGTTTGATTAAATATCTTCTTGCGAGAATAATTACCGGAGTTAAAATCAAAGCTATTTTAATGAAAATTACAAAGAAAAACTCCGTAAAAGTATATCCGCCTTTTAAGATTGGGCTTTTATAAAACGTATAAATTCCAAATAAATAAAGTAAAAAAAAGAAAACAATACTGCTGATTTCTAAACTGAGATTCCACTTTGAGATTTTCTCGTAAATCTTTTTTTGAAGAACGGCCAAAACACTGTAACACAAAAAAGCCAAAACACTGAAACCGAAGCTGATGAAAAACCAGGATCGAAAATTTAAAGTTCCGTCGTCAAAAGGTTTTATGATAAAAGCGAAAGCAAAAATCCATAAAGCAATAAGAAGCCCAACTACCAGATGATGTTTTATTGATGGATTTAATTCTTTCATTATTTATAGATAGTAAACTTGTTATGCGATAAGGTAAAACCAAGATTTTCGTAAATCAAGACATTTTCTACTCTTTTGCGATTTGTGGTCACTTCGATACTTTTTAATTTATTCTCTTCTGCATATTGCTTAATTTTCTCGATAAGTTGTCGACCAACACCTTTTCCGCGATGATTTTGATGAATAAAAAACTCCTGAATCTCACCAACTAAACCACAATGATGTAAGAGGTTTTGGGTATGAAAACTAATAAATCCTAAACCTTCATTTTCGTTTTCGGCAATAAGATAAAGATTTCTTGGGTTTGAAATATTTTCGTTAAAGATTGCTGCGAAGACTTCGAAGTTTAATTCTTCATTTTCTAGTTCGCAGATTGATTTGTAGATGAAGTCCAGGTCTTTGGCTTGGGCTTTTCTTATTTGGAGGTTTGAATTCTTTATTAATGGATTTTTCATTATTACGAACTTTCGTTTTTGCAAACACATCTACAAACGTAAACTCTTATTTTTTAGACAATTGCAAAGTCTTTATTTCTGCGTGACTTTTTAGAATATTAAAATGATCCTCTACAGTTTTTGAATATTTTGAATCTATAAATAAAGTTTGTGCAGATATTCCATAGATTTCATCTAATTCTAACAGGATTTTTCCCTTGAAGTCTTTGTCTATATCTTTATGAACAACAAAAAAATAAGGGTGCTTTTCCTTTTTACCCAAATTAAACTGATCTATTGCTTTCCGATGTTCTCTGATATATTTATTAAAACTTAACAATTCACCATCATTTTCACTAAACTTCCAAGGAAAAAACATAAAACTACCATCTTGAAATCTCATTCTTGGATTTTTAACTAATGGTTCTAAAAAATGAATATCATCAATATCAAATCTCTTTTTATAAATTGCTGTTTTTTCCGCCAAAAGAGGTTCTCTATACTCTAAAAGATCGGAGGAATTAGTATTAAAAATTTTAAAACTTAATTTCTCAGTCAAAATCAGTCTTCCATTTTTATCATTATTTTCATTTCTACAATCATAACATGCAAAAAAAAGTGCAACCAAAATATCAGATGTCCAATCAACTAAACGAGTAGGCATTTCAAAATGTTGAGCAATCATTAATTGCTCAATTGGGTCATAATTATTCATAAAAGGAGATTTAATACCATTGAATATTTGTCCTACAGTCACTCCTTCATAGATATTTGCGTCATGAAAATTTTGATATTTTCTAAACAATGAAGGCAAAACATCCCATTCCGAATTTACTTGTCCCCTAAAAATTAACTGTCCTCTTTCAAAATTACTAAAACAGATAGAGTTAATAGCATCCTTTACTGACCGAATTAAACCGTCATTATCTTATTAACCACTTAATTCTTGTTACATTTTTCTTCAAATTTTTTTTCTATTAACTCTTGAATTATTTGTTTGCGTTTACCAATGTCTGGTACAGAAGTGCCTGAATAAATTTCTTGACATTTTAGTTTGTAACTTGTTAATTCGTTCAAAAAATCCTGTTCAAAAAAATAATCATGAGCTAACAAAATTTCTACTTTATAATACCACGCTTCTATTATAGCTGAGATGGGATCGCCATTATGTTTCTGTAGATCTGTCCCAATTCTATCTATTTCTAGCTTTAATTCTTCAATACTTATCTTTTCCTCCATGATACTATTAATTTAAAATATATTATATAAATAACGAAATTGACTTAACAAAAAGACAATTTATTTCTACCACCAATATACAAATTCTGTTAATTGAAAACTCATTTCCTCTACAAACAACAATCTTCTTATGAGACCGAGAAACTCCTCAACGAAAATTCCCAATCTTTGTCGATCCCCGAATGTGATTTCTCCTTCGTCGAAATGACAAATATTAGCGATTTTCTTGGTCGAGGTACTTGTGGGGATTCCTCGTTCCTCAGAATGACAAAAAGCTGTGCAAACAAATAAGAAAACTTTAATAATTCAATCTTGCGCCACTTCTTCAAAAATCACTAATTTTGAAATTCGAAGTTCAAAAACTAAGTTATTATGAAATATCATCAAATAAACAGCGCTCTTTTTGTAAAAAATCGCAAAAAATTCACGGCAGAAATGAAACCTAATTCGGTTGCCGTTTTCAACTCAAATGACATTTACCCAATTAGTGCTGATAGTACTTTACCGTTTGCACAACACCGTGACATTTTTTATCTGAGCGGTGTAGATCAGGAAGAAAGCATTTTGCTTTTGTTTCCGGATGCGCCTTTTGAGAACCAAAAAGAAATGCTTTTCCTGAAAGAAACTAACGATCATATCGCAGTTTGGGAAGGCGAAAAACTAAGTAAAGAACGCGCTTACCAGGTTTCGGGAATCAGAACGGTTTATTGGTTGCAGGATTTTCATAAAATTTTGAACGAAATGATGACGTATGCTGATACAATGTACATCAATACCAACGAACATTACCGCGCAACAGTTGAAACTGAAACTCGCGAAGCTCGTTTTGTAAAATGGTGGAAAGAACGTTATCCGGCACACAACGTGGCGAAAAGCAACCCAATTTTGCAACGCATTCGTTCTATAAAAGAAAGCGAAGAAATCGATTTGATTCAGCATGCTTGTGATATCACAGAGAAAGGTTTCCGCAGATTGTTATCATTCGTGAAACCAAATGTTACCGAATATGAAATTGAAGCTGAATTAGCTCACGAATTTATCCGTAACCGTTCTAAAGGTTTTGCTTACACGCCAATTATTGCTTCGGGAAATAATGCGAATGTTTTGCATTATATCGAAAACAATCAGCAATGTAAAGCCGGAGATTTAATTTTATTAGACGTTGCGGCTGAATATGCTAATTATTCTAGTGATATGACAAGAACGATTCCGGTTTCTGGACGTTTCTCTGAAAGACAAAAAGCAGTGTATAATGCGGTTTTGAAAGTTAAAAATGAAGCTACAACCATGTTGACTCCAGGAACACTGTGGAAACAGTATCATATTGAAGTAGGTAAAATCATGACTTCTGAATTACTTGGTTTAGGTTTACTTGACAAAGCCGATGTTCAGAACGAAAACCCGGAATGGCCAGCTTACAAAAAATATTTCATGCACGGAACTTCTCATCATATGGGATTGGACACGCACGATTATGGTTTGCTTCACGAACCAATGAAAGCCAATATGGTTTTTACCGTTGAACCAGGAATTTATATTCCGGCTGAAGGTTTCGGAATTCGTTTGGAAGATAATGTTGTGGTTCAGGAAAAAGGTGCGCCTTTTAACTTAATGCGTAATATTCCGGTTGAAGCAGATGAAATTGAAAGTTTGATGAATGAATAATTTCATGATGAAAAAGATTTTCTTATTTGCTTTCCTGATTGTTGCAGGAAATACTTTCGCGCAAACGGAAGGTTATTCAACCAACAACGATTCAAGCAAAACCTATTATAAAATTTTCGGAAAAGGTGAACCGCTTTTGATTATTAATGGCGGTCCCGGAATGAACAGCAATGGTTTTGAAGGCATGGCTAAAATTTTGGCCGAAACTCAGGAAACCATTATTTATGATCAGCGTGGAACTGGGAATTCGAAATTAGCCGAATTGAATTCGAAGACTATTTCTATGAAGATAATGGCTGATGATATTGAGTCGCTCAGAAAACATCTGAAAATTAAAAAATGGAATATTCTGGGACATTCTTTTGGTGGGATGTTGGCTTCTTATTACGCGACGGTTTATCCAAACAGTATTAATAAATTGGTTTTATCATCGTCTGGCGGAATTGATTTGACTTTATTGAAAACACCAAATCTGATTGAAAGAAATTTAAGTAAAGTCGAAAAAGATTCATTGGATTTTTGGAATGATAAAATCGAAAAAGGCGATACTTCGCACGCTGCCCGTTTAGGACGAGGAAGAGCGATGGCGCCGGCCTATGTTTACGATCAAAAATATGTTCCGATAATTGCTGAAAGACTAACTCAGGGAAATTCGACCATAAATGGATTACTTTGGGACGATATGCAAAAGATTAATTTTGACTGCGCAGCCAAACTGAAGTCTTTTAAAAATCCGGTTTTGATTATTCAGGGAAAACAAGACGTGATTAGCAACCAAATTGGAGAATTGGCACAAAAAACACTTCCCAATTCAAAACTAATTTTGCTTGAAAACTGCCGACATTACGGATGGCTGGATGCAAAAGAGAAATATTTTGGAGAAATAAACTCCTTTTTAAAATCATAATAAAAATGGAACGGTTTTCAGAAATGAAAGCCGTTTTTTTATTTCAAATAAACTTTGTCATAAGAAAAACAATAACACTATCAAATAAATGTTGACTCAAAAGCACATATATTTCTTATACGACTTACGCTTTCTTATCTTTGTACTTAAAAATTTAAATTATCATTTTGAGAGACATTTTATATAAAAACACCAAAATATCATATACCGATTCGGGAGCAGGAACTGCCATTGTATTCCTTCACGGCTTTTTGGAAAACAAAAAAATGTGGAAAGAATACATTGATTTTTTCTCAGAAAAATATCGCGTGATCACGATTGATTTATTAGGTCACGGCGAATCAGATTGTTTGGGCTATGTTCATTCGATGGAAGAAAATGCAAATGCTGTCCAGGAAGTGTTAGCTTCTTTAAAAATCGAAAAAGCCATTATTTTAGGGCATTCTATGGGCGGCTATGTTGGTTTGGCATTCGCTGAATTGTATCCGAAAAATATTCAGAAATTAGTTTTACTGAATTCAACTTCTAAAGAAGACAGCGCTGAGAAAAAACTAAACCGAACTCGTGCCATAAAAGCCGTAAAACAAAGCTACGTTAGTTTTGTTAGTTTAGCAATTGCGAATCTATTTAGTGAGAATAACAGAACAAGATTAGCCAACGAAATTGAAAAAGTAAAAGAACAAGCTCTAAAAACACCTTTACAAGGAATTGTAGCTTCTCTTGAAGGAATGAAAATAAGAAAAGATCGTGAAGCACTTATACATGAAAACAGATTTCCTGTTTTATTGGTTTTAGGCAAAAAAGATCCCGTTTTAAATTATGATGATAGTCTTTCTCAAATTGAAGACACGACTGTCGAATTGGTTTCATTTGAAGACGGACATATGAGTCAGATCGAAAACAAAGAAGAATTAAAACCTATCTTACAGGAATTCTTTAGCAAATAAAATCAAAAAAGGCCATTTCAAAATAATTTTGAAACAGCCTTTTTATCATTTGTGGGGGCAAAAAATCTTAATTATTGTAATAATATATTTTTTGATTTGAAAAGACTGCTCTTATTAAATCGAATAAACCCTTTTTATGAAGTGACAAAGATATTTTAATAATTGTAATCGTTCAATGAACACTTGTTAAAAAAAGGCTGATTTAAAGCACAAAAAGCACTTTTATTTATACTGTATGTTTTCGTTATTTTTAAAATAGACTAACTAATAAATCTTAACAAAAAGAAAAGAATCTTTTAAAAATACAACATTACGATTCATAAATCTTAATTAACAATCTGATAATTAAGCCTTTTTTTTAGCAGAAATTAGTTTTTTGTCTTATTACCAAAATATTTCACATAAAAAAAACGCCAAGAATGGCTTTTTGAAAGCAAAAAAATGAATCCAATTTTAAAGAAATATCATACTAAAAAAAACACGTAGACAAGAGGCTTTAATTTTTATAGTATTTTTTCTTCAAAAGGAATATTGATATCAAAAATTTCGTTTAACAGTAATACAATTTCCTCCAAATAACTATTTAGAATTTCTTTTGTAACCGTTATATTCAATTCTTTTTCTTCCTTAAAACCAAAAGGTAAAAATCCTGATTTTAAATTTTTAAACGAAATAATCCCAACTTCTATTGGATAATCGTTAGCGGTACTTTCAAACATAAAGGCATACGCCAGAACCTGAATAATTTTGTCGTTTTTAAGCTCTTGGGTTAATCCATTCCATGATTTCAATATCACATTCGCCTTTTCGACTTTTCCGGTCTTATAATCAATAATTCTTATCTTCCCGTTGCGTAACTCAATTCTGTCGACATTTCCTTTAATTAAAACAGGAAATGGTAAATTGGGATGGGTAAGTTCTCGTTCGAATGTTTGTTCCAAAGCAATAATTTGAATTGCATCACCATTCTCAATTGATTCTAACTCCATTTTAAGGAAATTTGAAACATTACGCTTTGCAACTTCAAAAGCCAAAAGGTTTCTCCCCTTTTTTATTTCACCTTCCTTATAAACCAATTTAAATTGTTTTAGAACTTCCTCTTCTAACAATTTAAAACAATTTGAAATATCACTTTCTGAAATAAATTTACCGATGAATGGCTCATATAAAGCTTTTAAGGTTTCGTGAATAATAGTTCCGAGTGTATTTAAAGCAATATTTTCCTCTACTTCCTCTACTTCTCTGATACGAAGTATTTTTTGAAAATAAAAGTCAATCGGATTCCGAATATAACTTGTCAAAGCCGATGGTGAAAAACCATTTACTGCTATTTCCCGCAAACGCTCCATGACTGCTTCTGATTTCGGAACAACCGTTGGCTGATAAGCAGTTGTTGGTAAAACAGGATTGTAAATATCAAAAGTAAGATTATGATTGGATTGTTTTTCAACTTCTAGTTGCGTGATAAAACGACTTCGCTCGCCTGCATCCAAACCATCATTTTCAGTATTATATATTAAATAAATATTTTTTGCTCTTTGCAATAAATGATAAAAGTGATAGGTATAAATGGCATCTTTTTCTTTGAATGTTGGAAGACCTAATTCCTTTTTCACATCATACGGAATAAAAGAATTTTGAGATTTTCCAGCTGGAAATTTGCCTTCGTTCATAGAAGTCACAATTACAGTTTCAAAATCCAGAACACGACTTTCCAGAACTCCCATAATTTGTAGTCCACGAAGAGGTTCTCCTTCAAACGACACTTCAGCAACATCAATAACCTGTTTATAAATAGCATATAAAGTATCTATATTATCAATGTGTTTATGCTTTAAATAATAATTAGTCAACTTATTAATGACTTTAAAAATAGCATAAACAAAAGCCTTAGCTATTTTTTCATCTTCACTATCGTTGCTAAAATTTTCTTTTATTAAAAGTAAAAGTGCCGAAATATTTTCAAGAACAGCCACTGCACCATTTTCCCATTTTTGAAACAATAATAAGAACAATTTAGACGGACTAGAATTGAGCTCAATTAATCTATTATGGGTAATAAAAGTATAATTATTCTCTTTAATAATCTTTACCAAATTACCTGCCATAGCATAAGGTTCAACTAAAGGATGAGTCAAAACATCCAGAACGTCTTTATAATAAAGCACATAACTCTCGCTTTTTCTTGAAAGTGCATTGGTATGCATTTTAAATAATTTGGCAACTAATATTTGCGATGGGTTATTCTTACCTGAATATCCCATTGTAATATTTAATGCACCCACAGAAGATGGCAATGCATATAAAACTGGCATTAGAAGATTTTCTTCGCCAAGAACAATGGCCACTTTGTCAAGTGAAGAAATTTCGTTTTCGGTAATTATGTTTTCTATAATACTACCAGCAAGTTTGGCTTGTCCAATAGTTTTTGGAGTCCCTATTACCCGAATGTTTTTAGATTGGGAAAAATCATCTACAATCCATTCAAAAGGATTTGCTTTATAATGTTTCCAATTTTCTTTGAAACGTCGTACAAAAAGACCAGCATCATGATAAGGATCATTTAAAAAAGTCTGATCTACATCCCAATATATTTTAGCCTGATCGAGAGCAAGAAGATGTTGCACTATTTTTTCTTCTGCAGCATTCAACGCATTAAATCCGGCAAAAATAAAAGTACGATTGGAAACTGTATTCGAAAAATGATTTAAATTATTAACGGCCTCACGATAAATCAACCCTTGATATCCAATTGATTTATTGAGTAAATGTTCATATAGAGATTTATAATATAATGGAAGAAGTTTCCAAAAATCAATATAATTCTCTAAAAGTTTTGTTTTGTTTTCAACCTCAATTCCCCACTTCTTAATATCTTCAATATCTTTCAAATAAGATAAAACATGCGATGGATCTAAAAGATAACGATCTATTTCATTAAAGTCCTGCAATAGTGTTTTTGCCCAATTTGCAAATAATTCAAATGATTGCTGATTCTGTTTTTCTGTAACAGAAAGATATACTTCATAGAATTCAAATAATAACTCAATCGAGTCTACAGAACGAATTGAAGCAACATCCTGGACAAAATCTTCAATACTTATAATTTCAGGAGAAAGAATCGTTTTGTTTGTTTCTTTTTTTAAAGCTTCTATCAAAAATACTTTAGCTCTTTTATTTGGTAAAATTATAGTTGTATCTGCAAGTTTTGCAGAATAATGCTGAATTACTCTTATTGCAATTTTTTCTAAAAAGGAAGTATTTACCATTTGATAAAAATAAAAAAAGCCATTCAATTAAGAATGGCTTTTCCATATTATTTACAAAGTAAATTATAGTTTACCTTGGTATTTAGAACCAATATGTTTGATTTCAGTTCTTCTGTTTTGTGCTTTACCTGCAGCAGTTTTGTTAGTTGCTACTGGTTGAGAAGATCCAAATCCTTTAGAAGTTAAGTTCTCTGGATTAACACCTCTTTCAACTAAAGCGTTTAATACAGCAGCAGCTCTATCTTCAGAAAGTTTTTGGTTAATTTTAGCAGAACCTGTACTATCTGTGTGACCTTCAATGCTGAATTTCGCGTTTGGATAGTTGATAAGGATTTGTTTGATTGCATCTAATCTAGCTGGAGTTTCTTTATCTCCTGTTTTGAAAGTAGCTTTACCTGAGTTAAAGTAAACCGCTCTAGCTTGAACTTTAAGATCTTCTAAAGCTTCAGTAGTTACTTCTGGACAACCTCTGTTAGAAGCAGGACCATAAACTGTAGGACAATCATCATCTTTATCAGCAACACCGTCTTTGTCAGCGTCTAAGAAAGGACAACCACCATTTTCTTTAGGACCAGCAACTGTAGGACATTTGTCATCTTTGTCAGCGATTCCGTCACCGTCAGTATCAGGACAACCTTTTAAAGCAGCTAAACCAGCAACATCTGGACAAGCATCATCTTTATCAGCAATTCCGTCTCCGTCAGTATCAGGACATCCGTTTAATGCAGCTAAACCGAATACATCTGGACAAGCATCACTAGCGTCAACGATTCCGTCTCCGTCAGTATCAGGACATCCATTGAATTGTTTTAAACCAGCAACATCTGGACAAGCATCATCTTTGTCATAGATTCCGTCTCCGTCAGTATCTTTACCTCCAAATTTAAAAACTAGACCTAAAGTGTGTTGGAAATGAGATGGAGAATCAATTTCACCATTATAATCATTTCTTCCAGGGACATCATCACCAACAGCAACAGCCCATTTGTATTTAGTAGCAAGCTCTAAACCAATAGCATCTGTAAACCAGAAAGTAATTCCAGCACCTGGATTAACAACACCATAACTATCATCTCCTAAGAAAACATAACCTCCACCAATAGATAACGAAGGATCAATTACTTTAGATTTAATTAATTCCTGGAAGCTATATTTGATAGTAGCATCAATTCCATAATACATTAAATCACCAGGGTTAGTAACAACATTACCTCTAGAATCGTGTCCTGGAGCAGTTGGTCTGAAATAAACCGCTTTATCAATTTTGTTTACAGAACCTTGTAAACCAACAGAGAAACCGTGACCTACATATCTATTTACACCAATGTAAGATAAAGAAGGAAGGATGTTCCAGTTGTCATCTACAGCGAATGGCTGAGAAAAGTGTTGATCAAAGAAACCATGTCCAGCACCAGAACTGGTTCTAGTGTCAACGGCATTAACTCCAAAAGAGATAGCCCATGGATTGTTACTGTCTTGTGCGTGAGAACTTAAACCCATCACCATCATCACAGCAACTAAAAGTTTGTTAAGATGTTTCATACTTAATTTTTTTAATTACAATTTAGTTAATTACAGACAAAAGTAACACCAAAATTTTTAAATACAAAATGAAATGTTAAAAAAAACCTACAAAAATTATTTAAAATGGGAATTATATAACTTTTAACTTTTGTCCGACAACTTTAAAAGCACTTATCGCCTTGTCTAGATGCTCTTTAGAATGCGCAGCAGATAACTGAACCCTTATTCTTGCCTTTTCTTTTGGAACAACAGGAAAGAAAAACCCAATAACGTAGATACCTTCTTTTAAAAGTTCATTTGCCATTGTTTGAGACAATTTTGCATCATATAACATTACAGGAACAATTGCAGAATCACCATCAATAATATCAAATCCCGCTTTTTTCATTCCTTCTTTAAAATAATTAGTATTCCACTCTAATTTATCTCGTAACGAAGTATCTTTTTCTAACAATTCAAAAACCTTAATTGAAGCTCCCACAATAGCTGGCGCAAGTGAATTTGAAAACAAATAAGGTCTTGAGCGTTGACGTAATAATTCAATTATTTCTTTCTTAGCCGTTGTATAACCACCCATAGCACCACCTAAAGCTTTACCGAGAGTACCTGTTATAATATCTACTCGTCCCATAACACCTTTTGCCTCTAATGTACCTTTACCAGTTGCTCCGATAAATCCTGCGGCATGACATTCATCTACCATCACCATTGCATCATATTTATCAGCCAAATCACAAATTTTATCCAATGGAGCTACAAGACCATCCATAGAAAAAACTCCATCAGTAACAATTAATTTAAAACGAGCTCCGGCTTCATTAGCTTTAATTAATTGCTGTTCCAAATCTTCCATATTACTATTTTCATAGCGATAACGAGCCGCTTTACACAAACGAACTCCATCTATAATAGAAGCATGATTTAAACTATCTGAAATTATCGCATCATTTTCCCCTAATAAAGGTTCAAAAACACCTCCATTAGCATCAAAAGCAGCAGCATATAATATTGTGTCTTCTGTACCATAAAAATCGGCAATCTTTTTTTCAAGTGTTTTGTGAATATCCTGTGTTCCGCAAATAAATCGAACAGATGACATTCCAAAACCATGCGTGTCCATAGTATCTTTGGCTGCCTGAACAACTTCAGGATGAGAAGAAAGTCCTAAATAATTATTGGCGCAAAAATTCAGAACCTTTTCTCCGGTAGAAATAGTGATTTCCGCTCCTTGTTCTGAAGTTATGATGCGTTCTTTCTTAAAAATTCCACTTTCTTCAATTGTTTGCAATTCGTTTTGCAAATGCTCTTTAATTTTACCGTACATTTTACTATATTTAATATGTTAAAAATTAACAACTTATATAAAATAAGCTATTAACAACTGACTAATTTTTTCACAAATTTACTACATCGATTTCGGTTCCTATATACACTAATGCTCTTTTTAACACTTTGTATCCTAAATCTTCAATCGCATCCTGATATTCCTGAATTTGCTGCGTATACTTTGAGTTTATTGCACCTGTTTTATAATCTAACAAATACGCCTCTTTATTTTCGGTTAAAACAATTCGGTCCGGTTTTAAGATCCTTCCTTCTTTCTGAACTATAGTTTGCTCAGTTAGAACATTATTTTTTCCATCAAAACAAACACTTAACTCAGGATGAGAAACAATTTCATAAAGCGTTTTTAAAACTTTTTCAGTTTGATCAAATGTTATCAAACCATTCTCAATTGCTTTTGTAACTGCCAATTCAACATCTGATTTATCTTTTACAAATGCTAAAATTTCATGAACAACATTTCCGTAAGAAATTGCTTCCTGCTGATGAGTTCCCCACATCAAAGATTCTTTTTGAGCAATTTTAATGTTTTTTGGATTCAAAACTTCTGAAACAATCGGGATTGTCTTTACTATATCTAATGTTTTACCACTAGAAGAAAGTTTCATTCTATTTCCAAATTCATATTCAAATTTTCCTTCGTCATAAAGTCCCTTATGTATTAAATATTTAATAAAAAAAGAAGCCATATTACCAGGAAACTCGCCATCTTTTCTCTCTTTAATAGTCTGAGAAATAACATATAATTGTTCTTCGGCACGTGTTAACGCTACATACAAAACATTAATGTTATCTAGCAGCTCTTCTTGTTTTTTCAAATTAAAAACAGCAGAAGCACTTTCTCCAAAACCCTCAACAGCACTACTATTATCAATTAGAGCTTTTGGGACACCTAAATCAGCCTCTTCTGTATCAAGCCATAATTTATCTTTTGGCTTTCTGCTATAATCTTCTTCTGCAAAAGGCATAATTACTACCGGGAATTCCAAACCTTTAGATTTATGAATCGTCATAATTCGGACTGCATTATTTCCTTCTGGAGACGGAATACTAAATTTTTGACCGTTTTTATCCCAGTAACTTAAAAAATCTGCAATCCCTGCCTGATTTCTAATATCGCGCTCTAAAACAATATCCAGAAAATATTGCACATAAGCATTTCCTTCTGACGAAAGAACAAATTTAGAAATGATGATCTCAACAGCTTCGTAAAGTGATTTTTTTCGGATATCTTCAAAAGAAAGTGAAACATCAAAAGTTAAGAGCCATTTTTCAAATTCATTTTCATTTTTTTTAGCCATTCCTGCGGCTATAAAATCATGAATTGGCATATCAAGTTCTTTTGTATTTGCCAAAAAATGAAGAAAATTAGCTTTAGCTTCCAAATCAATACTATTATTCAGATATTTCAATAAATGAATAATCAGGCGAACTCCTGTAGCATTTTGAATCATCAGAGTTTCAGAAGACAAAAGAGGTATATTTTGCTCCGTTAAATAATTAGCGATAGCAACTCCCTGATCTCTTTTTCGAGTTAAAACCACTATATCGCGATATTCAAAACCATCACGAAGTACTTTTTGAATTGTATTTAAAGTCGCCAAAACATACAAATCTGACTTTTCAACAACTTCTTCTTCATCAGCAAAATCATTCTTTTCGATTATTGGCAAAAAAGAAATATTGACATATCCTCCTTTTTTCGAATTAGAGTTCTGATGACTATGATTTTCATATAAATCCTTATAATCTTCATTAGAAAATTCTGTTGAAATTAACTTAAAAAAAGCATTATTAAAATCGATTACTTCGCTATAACTTCTATAATTAGTATCTAAGTGCTTAATTACTTTATCCGGGTTACTAAACGGATTAACATCTTTGCCCAATTCAATAAATTGTTCCGCTTTACCTCCGCGCCAGCGATAAATAGATTGTTTTGGATCCCCTACAATCATAAGCGTTCCCTTATTTCCTAAATCATCCTGACCTGCAAGAGAATTATCAATTAACGGAATTAAATTTTGCCATTGCATCTCTGAAGTATCCTGAAACTCATCTATAAAAAAATGACGATAACGCTCGCCCATACGCTCATAAATAAAAGGCGCAGGCTGGTTTTGAATTTCACGATGAATAATAGCATTGAATTCTGAAATCGATAAAATATTTTGTTCCGATTGAATTTTAGCCAGTTCATTACTCACTGTGTTCAACAAGGAAAGTGGGGTTATATTTTTTAGAAATGCCTTATAAAAATCTCTTTTCTCAAAGTTTTTATAAACTTTCTCTAAAATTTGAAGCAATTCAGGAATTATGTTCTCTATTAAAGCTTTATCTTTTGCCGTTTTATTAATAGCTATATCATCAAACTCATGAAACGTTTTATTTCTTGAATTAAATTTTCCGTCACGAATACTTTCTAAATGATTAGGAAAAGTTCCTCTTGAAAATGATTTTAAATCGATTCCGTTTTTATCGATTAAAGATAAAGCCTCTACTGCAGACTCGGCATTCTCTTTTTCTAAATCAATACACAAAGCTGACATTTTCTTTTTGATCGCAACAAATTCCTCGATAGAAGTATCGTGAAAATGAGAAATTTCGTTTCGATTATTTTCATTCAGAACCAACCTTCCGGTTTCCAAAATTTCACGCGAAACATCCCAACTTTTATCATCGTCGGTTTTTTCCATTGTAAAATCAACCAGCAATTTTGTCAGCGTTTCATCTTGTCCCGCCTGTGCGATAATTGCATCTACAGCTTCCACCAATAAATTTTCGGTATCTAGAGTCACCTCAAAAGTCATTGGTAAATTTAAGTCGTGAGCAAAAGCCCGAATTACCTTGTGTGTGAATTTATCAATTGTAGAAATATCAAAAGCAGCATAATTATAAATTAGATGCTTAATAATATTTTGAGATTTGGTTTTGATTTTAATTATCGAAAGTCCAGTATCGCGAGACAAATCTTCCATTAAATCTATGGCTTTCGCCGAAGGCTCGTCTTTTGTAAATTCAGATAAACTTCCCACAATACGGCTTTTCATTTCATGAACTGCTTTATTGGTAAAAGTAATAGCCAAAATATTTCGATAAGCATCATTTTTAGGCGATGAAAGAATTATTTTAAGATATTCTTTAACTAAAGTATAGGTCTTTCCTGAACCTGCAGATGCATCATAAATAGAAAAAGATGGACTTTGCATAAGTTTAGCTTTAGTATTTGTAAAAATAGCACTTCTAAATCACTATTTTTTACAAAAACCAAAAATTCTATTAAACCAAGATAGTTTAGTGTTTTGGAAATGCTCTTTTATTAAAAACAAGCAAAATACCAACACCTGTAGAAATCGCCATATCGGCAACATTAAAAATGGCATTAAAGAACATAAAATGTTTACCTCCAAAAATCGGCATCCACGTTGGTAAATTGCCTTCCCAAATTGGAAAGTAAAACATATCTACCACCAAACCATGAAACCATGTTCCGTATGGCTGAGGTGAAAAAAGTGTTGCCAAATTATGTGTACTGTCATCAAAAATTACTCCATAGAAAACAGAATCTAATATATTCCCGGCCGCTCCGGCAAAAATCAGTGCAATTGCAACTATTAAATAAGTTGAATGACGCTTTTTGATTGCATCTGCTAGCCAATATCCGATTCCGAAAACAGCAAAAATTCTGAATACCGTCAAAATCAATTTCCCATATTCACCAGGAATTTTTGTTCCCCATGCCATTCCTTCATTTTCAATAAAATGAATTTTAAACCAATTGAAAACATGAACTTCTTCTCCTAAAATAAAATTGGTTTTCACATAGATTTTTGAAATCTGATCAACAAGTAAAACTAAAAATATAAGGAGATACGCTTTTCGTAATGACATTTTATGGATTTTTGATGCGCAAAAGTAACAATTTAATCAAAAAAAACGCTCCTAAAGGAGCGTTAATTCTTTGCAATATACAAATATTATCGTTGCAAGTTTTTAGCTTCGATACTCATTGTAGCATGAGGAACAATTTTAAGCCTTTCTTTGCTGATTAATTTACCTGTTACTTTACAGATACCATATGTTTTATTTTCAACACGGAATAATGCGTTTTTTAGATCGCGTATAAACTTTTCCTGTCTGATAGCCAACTGTGAGTTCGCTTCTTTAGACATTGTTTCGCTTCCTTCTTCAAATGCTTTAAAAGTTGGAGAAGTATCATCTGTTCCGTTATTCAAATCATTCATGTAAGCACTTTTAATTAAATCCAGATCGGCTTGTGCTTTTTGTATTTTGTTTTGAATTATTTCTTTGAACTCTGCTAAATCAGCATCAGAGTATCTTGTAATTTCATCTATCATTGTATTATATTATTTTGAAATTAATAGCATTGTTTTAATATCATCAAACTCAATTTCTGTGCCGTTTTCTAAAGCGTCAACAAAAACCAAATCTTCTGTTAATGTCTCAGACTTAATATAGTCTTCATTTTTTAGAATAGCTTCTTCTAATAAGCCACTTCTTTTTATTTGAACCTTAATCTTATCGGTAACTTCAAATCCAGAATCTTTACGGATATTTTGAATTCTGTTTACCAATTCTCTTGCGATTCCCTCGTTTTTCAATTCTTCAGAGATTGTAATATCAAGCGCAACCGTAATTCCGTTTGAGTTTGCAACCAACCATCCTTCAATATCCTGCGATGTTATTTCGACGTCTTCTAGTGATAAAGTTACATTATTTCCAGAAATAACAATATCCAGCGTTCCCTGCTTGTCCAACTGGTTAATCTGATCCGCCGAAAAAGATTGTATTTCTTTGGAAATCAGACCCATATCCTTACCGAAACGTGGTCCTAAAGCTTTAAAATTAGGCTTAATTTGTTTCACCAAAATACCGGAATCATCATCCAAAAGTATGATTTCTTTAACGTTTACTTCCGCTTTTACAAGCTCTGAAATAGCTTCAATTTCAGCTCTCTGATTCTCGTCAAGCACCGGAATCATTACCTTTTGCAAAGGTTGACGCACTTTGATCATTTCCTTTTTTCTAAGTGATAAAACCAAAGAAGAGATAGTTTGCGCTTTCTGCATTTTACTCTCTAACGTTTTATTAACAAAGTTTTCGACAAATTTTGGGAATTCAGCCAAGTGAACACTGGCAAAATTCTCAGTTCCTGTAGAAGCTGTCAAATCGCGGTACAATTTATCCATGAAAAAAGGAGCTACAGGAGCGCTTAATTTGCTTATCGTTAATAAACAAGTATAAAGTGTTTGGTAAGCTGCAATTTTATCATGAGCATATTCCCCTTTCCAGAAACGACGACGACATAAACGAACGTACCAGTTACTCAAGTTCTCCTGAACGAATTCAGAAATAGCTCTTGTCGCTTTTGTTGGCTCGTAATCTTCATAACATTCGTCAACAAACTTTATTAAAGTATTCAATTCAGAAATAATCCATTGATCGATTTCAGGTCTTTCGTTTAACGGAATTTCCGCTTCAGCGTATTTAAATCCGTCGATGTTAGCATATAACGAAAAGAAAGAATAAGTGTTGTATAATGTTCCGAAGAATTTACGACGAACTTCGGCAATTCCTTCAATATCAAATTTTAAGTTATCCCACGGATTTGCGTTTGAGATCATGTACCAACGTGTGGCATCAGGACCATATTCTGCAATCGTTTCAAAAGGATCTGTCGCGTTTCCTAAACGTTTCGACATTTTTTGTCCGTTTTTATCCAAAACCAAACCATTCGAAACAACATTTTTGTACGCTACTTTATCAAAAACCAAAGTTCCGATCGCGTGTAAGGTATAAAACCATCCACGAGTCTGATCTACACCTTCAGCGATGAAATTCGCAGGAAAATCTTTATTCTCGTCAATTTTATCTTTATTCTCAAAAGGATAATGCCACTGGGCGTAAGGCATTGCTCCTGAATCAAACCAAACATCAATTAAATCGCTCTCACGTTTCATTGGCTGGCCTGACGCTGAAACTAAAGTAATTTGATCGACCACATTTTTATGTAAATCGATTAAATCATAATTTATTTCAGACATATTTCCGATTTCGAAACCTTTGAACGGATTTTCTTTTTGAAAACCAGCTTCGATAGATTTTTCAATCGCATTATACAATTCTTCAACAGAACCAATAAGAACTTCTTCTTTTTTGTCTTCTGTTCTCCAAATTGGTAACGGAATACCCCAATATCTAGAACGAGATAAGTTCCAGTCGTTGGCATTTTTCAACCAATTTCCAAAACGTCCCTCACCAGTAGACTTAGGCTTCCAATTGATAGTTTCGTTCAGGTCGAACATTCTATCTTTTACATCGGTTACTTTAATGAACCAGGAGTCTAGTGGATAATATAATAACGGCTCATCAGTTCTCCAACTGTGTGGATAACTATGTACGTATTTTTCAACCTTAAAGGCTTTATTTTCTTCTTTTAATCGAATAGCAATTTCAACATCAACAGAACGCTCTGGCGCCTGACCTGCATCATAATATTCATTTTTCACATATTTACCGGCCAAATCACCTAAATGAGAAGTGAATTTTCCTTGTAAATCTACTAAGGGAACTGCAGTTCCATTTTCGTCTAAAACCAACATTGGCGGCACTTCAGGTTTTGCTTCTTTTGCTACTTTAGCATCATCAGCACCAAAAGTTGGAGCGGTGTGTACAACTCCTGTTCCGTCTTCTGTAGTAACAAAATCTCCGGCAATTACTCTAAATGCATTTTCTGCATTTTGATAAGGCAATACGTACGGTAATAATTGCTCGTAACGGATTTCTACTAAATCAGCACCTTTTGCTTCTGCTAAAATTTTGTATGGAAGTTGTTTGTCGCCATTTTTTACTTTGTCGAAATCAGCGTCTTCTTCACTTGCAAAAAATCCTTTTCCGAATTGTTTTCCAACTAAATTCTTAGCCAAAACAACATTTACCGGTTCAAAAGTATATTGATTGAAAGTTTGTACTAAAACATAATCGATTTTTGGACCAACTGTTAAAGCGGTATTCGAAGGCAATGTCCAAGGCGTTGTCGTCCATGCCAAAATGTGAATATCTCCAAAACCTTGTAAAAAGCTCGGAAGTGTTTCCGGTAAAGTTTTGAATTGCGCTACAATTGTAGTATCCGTAACATCTCTGTAAGCTCCAGGCTGATTTACTTCGTGAGAAGATAATCCAGTTCCTGCTTTTGGAGAATACGGCTGAATTGTGTATCCTTTGTACAACAAACCTTTATTGTAGATTTGTTTCAAAAGCCACCAAACAGACTCCATATATTTTGGCTTATAAGTTACATATGGATCTTCCATATCAACCCAATAACCCATTTTTTCGGTCAAATCATTCCATACGTCCGTATAACGCATTACGGTTTTTTTACACGCTTCGTTATATTCTTCGATCGAAATTGTTTTACCAATATCTTCTTTTGTAATCCCTAATTCTTTCTCAGTACCTAATTCAACAGGCAAACCGTGAGTATCCCATCCGGCTTTTCTTTTTACCTGAAAACCTTTTTGAGTTTTATATCTGCAAAAAATATCTTTAATCGCACGCGCCATCACGTGGTGAATTCCCGGTAATCCGTTTGCTGAAGGCGGACCTTCAAAAAATACGTAAGGTTCTGCACCTTCGCGAGTAGTTACACTCTTTTCAAATATATTCTCTTTCTTCCAAAAATCAAGAACTTCTGACGCTACTGTTGGTAAGTCAAGTCCTTTGTATTCAGTAAATTTTGTGCTCATTTTATCCTTTTCTTAAACGAGGTGCGAAAGTAAGGAATTTTGAGGAAAATAGATAAAAGATGACAGAAAAAAGAGCGCTGTGAGGAAATTTCAGGTATATTCCGCAAAAAAAATCGCTCATTTTAGAAATTTACGAGAAAACCTCCTTTAAAACCTCTAAAGATTTAGGTTTTTTGAATCCATCCAAATGAAAACTATAATAGTCAATCAGGATTTTTAGCAGTATTTGTCTTTCCAGTACATGAAAAACTTTTTGATCGTTATCAAATTTCAGATCAATCAGTTTTTTTAGAAGATTTGTTTCGTGTTCAGTCAAAGCATTTATTCCATGAAAAGAGGTAAAAATACCTTCAATCATTTCAAAATAAGGCAAATCAATTTCAGAAATATCCGGATAAAACCCAAGATATTTTGTTACTTCTAAAAGTAAAATCAAATGAAAATTAGAGATTTCATCATGATGATCCAACCAAGTCAATGCTGTTTCTAAAAACACAAAAAGTGATTCGTTTTTTTCTTCTTCCTGAATCGAATAATGTAACATTTCTGAAAGAAACATTACGATTGTACTTTTCACTACATCAGTATGAATCGTCTGAAAAGGAACTGCCGTTTTGATTTCTTTAAAATTTTCTAAAGTACCTTTATTTTTATGAACGGCTTCAATTTCCAAAATAGAAAAAGGCTGAAAGTAAGCTATTTTCTGACTGGCTTTCCGACTAGAAAAAGCATCACGCACAAAATAAGACTTCAGGCCATTTGAAAGCGTAAAACACTTTACAATCAGACTTTTTTCCTGAAATTTTAAGGATGAAATTACTATTGCTTTGGTTTTGATTTGCATCACTTTAGATTCTAATTCTTCATAATAGTTGAAATTTAACTAAAATCAAACACTTATTACTTTACAGGTTCAATTTATTGCTTTTTTTATTTCATCTGTTACAATTTTAGAAGCAACTGGCGACCAATGCGTATCATCATAAAAATAAATATCTTTTTTACTTTCTAATTGAGCAGATAGAATTTTCTTTGAATCTATGTATATATAATCTTTTTTAAGCGCACTTAAATGATTAAAAAACAATGGTCGCGGGAACTTGGTTTTATCAACAATATAATCATAGTAAAGATCATATTTATCGGGTGCTGGCAAAACAATAAGCTTTACATTTTTACCTTTCAACTTATTCGACAAATTATTTAAAACATTATTTAATTTTTGAACTTCTCCCAAATCATTATTTTCTTCCAAACAATACAGATCTTTATAAAAAAACAATAAATTACTCTCATTAATGCTAAATAAATTATTTCTGTTCAGAACCACATTGTAAACATATCTATTGGATAGATAATTTTGACTAAAGTAATACCGAAGCATTGAAAAAGGAAATTGAATAGTTTTTTTTGAAAAAAATGTATCTTCTTTGTCACTTTCAGAAAGTTTATGATTACGCCCTAGATTATCTAATTGAGATGCAATCATTATTTTTGAAGAATCTATATTTTTTGCATTAGAAATAAAAGTTCTCTCTACGTTTTCCAA
Source organism: Flavobacterium sp. GW821-FHT11G01 (assembly GCF_058808175.1). Taxonomy (NCBI): domain Bacteria; kingdom Pseudomonadati; phylum Bacteroidota; class Flavobacteriia; order Flavobacteriales; family Flavobacteriaceae; genus Flavobacterium; species Flavobacterium sp. GW821-FHT11G01. Next base: position 201,706 of record NZ_JBXARK010000008.1, read on the forward strand.
TATTACATATTCAATATTTTGCTTTTCAAAAAAATCTCCATTTACCAATTCATATAATGTCTGAACCTGATTTCCGGAAATAAATCTGTCAATGTGTAAAACATTAAATTTTTCTGCAAGATAATTTTTATACCCATAATTATCCTGCTCAGAAAATGAATCTCCAATAGTAAGGATTTTTTCTTTTCTTCTTTTTCTTTTTGAAATTTTATTAAAGTAAATTTCACGTTTAAATTCATCCTGGAACACATTTCTATATTCTTTAAAAACGTTTGGAAAACAACCCAAACGTATTAAATCTGGAGATTCAGAGTTACTATAAAACAACAATGTAACCACATACAGAAGCATGAACGGAAATACAAAAAAGGATGTTTTAAAAATAATTTTTTTCATAGATTAAAACTGAAAATAAATAAATTGTTGTTTCTCCCCACTAAATACAAAAATTGCGATTATAATAATATAATACAATGCATATCTGAGTGGTGATTTCCATTTTACTCCCAATTTAGCTAAGGCAAATTGTTCTTCTCTACCCAGCCATTCTATGGCAATAAATATTAAAATTAAAACAAATAAAATTGTCGGTCTAATTACTGGTTTTGAAAACAATGAACCTGAAAATATTTCCGAAATATAACTTAAAGCGTGCTCTATATTATTTGCTCTAAAAAATATCCATGCAAAAACGGTTAAATTAAATGTTACAATCATTTGAATAGCTTCTTTAATAGTTGGCAGATATTTACCTTGAGCTACAATATCTAAATTATTTCGATTTGTATTAAAAATAATAGACGGCATAATGTACAAAGCATTTAAAAAACCCCAAACAATAAAAGTCCAATTGGCTCCATGCCAAAATCCGCTTACTAAGAAAATAATAAACGTATTTCTAACTTTCATCCACACCCCGCCTTTACTTCCTCCTAACGGAATATATAAATAATCTCTAAACCAAGTAGAAAGAGAAATATGCCATCTTCTCCAAAACTCTGCAATATCTCTGGAAAAATAAGGGAAAGCAAAATTCTTAAGTAAGTCGATACCAAAAAGGCGTGCAACTCCTATCGCAATATCTGAATAACCCGAAAAGTCTCCATAAATCTGGAATGAAAAAAACACTGCTCCTAACAAAAGTGTACTTCCTGAATATTCAGCTGAATTATTAAAAATTGTATTAACGTATTGGGCACACTGATCAGCAATTACAATTTTTTTAAATAATCCCCATAAAATCTGCCTTAATCCATCAACCGCCTTATCATAATCAAAAGTTCTTTTTTTCTGAATTTGCGGTAAAAGATGTGTCGCTCGTTCTATAGGTCCGGCAACAAGTAAAGGAAAGAAACTCACAAATAAAGAATAATCAATAATATTCTTTTCGGCTTTAATTCTGCCTTTATAAATGTCAATTACATACGACAAACCATGAAAAGTGTAAAATGAAATCCCAATAGGCAAGATTATTTTTAATGTCCAGGGATTTATATGCAAGCCAAAATTAGAGATGGCATCTGCAAATGAATGAACAAAAAAATTATAATATTTAAAAACACCCAGAAAACCGAGATTTACAGATATACTCAGCCAGAACCAAAACTTTTTTTCAGTTTTATTTTTAGATTCTGACATTTTGATTCCTGTAAAATAATCTAATAATGTGGAGAAAATCAATAAAAATAAAAACCTCCAATCCCAACAAGCATAAAAAAAATAACTTGATATAAGCAGTAAAACATTCTGAAGTTTAAGTGATTTATTTGTCGCAAACCAATAGAGAAGAAACACAATTGGTAAAAATATTGCAAAGTCTATGGAATTAAAAAGCATTCTGTTGGTTTATAGTTTTATGTTTGATTAATTGTTTTTATTTACTTAAATCTCTCTATCGAATAATCATTACTTTTTTAACTTTAGTTTCACCCCCATCCTGAGCAGAAATAAAAATCATATAAACTCCTGAAGCTACTTTATATCTTCCAAAAGCAGTTGTATCCCATTCAATCGTTCCCCCTTCAGAAGTTGTTTCGTAAACCAAATTCCCTTCTATATCTGTAATTTTAATATTGGCTTTATCAATTAATCCAGCCACTTTTACGGTTCCGGAATAGGTTGGACGAACCGGATTAGGATAGACATAAACATTAGTTAAATCATCGTTGGCACCAGTTGCAATTCCTTTAAAAGAAATCATTCCTTTATTGGTTGCAATAAAAACTTCTCCGGTTGTGCTGTTAATTTTGATGTCGTTTACAGCATTACTTGGCAAAGGCGAATTACTTATAGTAAAATGATATTTTGTTTCCTGACCATTTGGCGACACCATAAAAACACCAGAATCTGAAGTTCCAATCCATTTATTATTGGCTCCGTCAACTGCGATCGAAGTAATAAATTGCTCGTAAAGTAATTCCTGAGCCAAATTATCTTCCATAATAATAATCGGATTTGCTTTTAACTGGCTATCATTTTGAAAACTACTTATATTCGACAACACCCTCAATCCTTTTGTAGTTCCAATCCAAAGTTGATTTTTGGCATCAATTGCAATCGATCTTACGTCTGCTATTGGAAGGTTCCCGGCATCGGCACCAAATGTCATTTTCCTGAATGTATTAGTAGCCTCGTTAAAACCAACAACACCATCTCTATTAGTTGCAATCCATTTTACATTATTTCTATCAATTACGATATTCGCATAACTACTAGCCTCAGAATTGTCTATAATCGAAGTCATCGCATAACTTCCCCATTGACCATTAGTTCTCAAAACTTTCAATCCGTTTTTGATTCGGCTATTGGTTACCCAAAGATTTCCCGTTTTATCAAAAGCAGTTCCGTTTATGCGGACATCTATATAATTTGGGCCTTCAGTAGTAATCGATTCTAAACCACTATTTTTTTCATTGTATAAAAATTGCGGAACATCATCTTCAATTTTTAATAATCCGGAGAAAAATGAACTCGCATAAACCTGTTTTTCATTAGTAGGATTTACAATAATTCTGGTGATCGATTTGGCGTCATACACTTCAGAATATGGAATATTTAACCAACCTGAAGTATTGTATTTGCTTATTCCATAACTATCTAAGGGATACGGATTATAAAATGAATCATAATCACCATAAACCGTCCAAAGAACGTTTGGAGTTACATCTAATGAAAAAATATTGTTCCGTGAAGGACCAGTTGGTGTAATATTCTCAAAGCTGCCATTACTTGAAAGAGAGGTAGAAAACAAACCTTTTTCTTTTGTGCCGATGTACATTGCATCTCCAACAGCTGTTGCACAGGTTAAAGTCACAGTATTATCTAAAACCTGATTATTAGTAATTTGTCGGTTCAAAATCATTTGATTATTATAAATATAAACCGTACCTGGAGTCGTAATAAACAAATTGTGATTCTTTGCCCTCATATCTGTAGATGGCTGCGGAAGCTGCAAAAAACCAACAAAAGTAACCGAATTAAATCTATGAATATACCCAACAGTATTAATCGCGATAAGTTCTGTATCTAAAGTTTCTACACTCGACCAATCCCCTGAATTTACAACTGTCCATTGACTAAAATCATTTAAATTCGGACTTGTACTATTTGCCTTTCTAATACCGCTTGAAGTTGCGGCGTAAATAAATCCGTTAAAAAAAGCAGTTTGCTTTACGCTTATTTCCGCTCCGTTATCTCCAATAAAATAAGTATCTCCAAATTGTAAAGTTGTTAAATTAAACTGCACAATTCCGAAATCACAAGAAACATAAACCAAACCGTTATGTTCCATAAAATGATTAATTTTCTTGAGATTTGGAGCTAATTGCTTATTTATAATATCAACTACTTTAAGCATGCTACCATCTGTTTCATTGATCACGATCATTAAGCCATTTTCGTAACCCACAATCGTTTTTTTGAAAGCTTCACTATAATATACTGCAGAAATGGTCTGACCAGAAAGTCCGTCAACAGTAGTAGTTGTTTTTACTGAATTTGTTGCCGCATTTTTAGAAAACAAAGCGTTTTCTGAAGCCGCATAAACGGTTGTTGCAGACTCTGAAATATCTTTTATTTCATTAAATGAAAAATAACCTTGCCACGACAAATTATTCTGTGCAAAATTTAATTGCATAAAAAGCAGTAACAAAATATAGAGAAATCTTTTCTTCATTTTTGATATATTCAGATAGACAAATATAATACAAACGAAAGTATTTGAATTTTGTTCTTATACAAATAAAAAATGCCTCCGATTTATCTTTCGATAAATGAAGGCACTTTAGAACTAAAACAAAACTTATACTACACCTTGCGCAAGCATAGCATCGGCAACTTTAACAAATCCGGCAATGTTCGCTCCTTTTACGTAGTTTACATAACCATCTTCACCAACGCCGTATTTTTTACACTGGTTGTGAATTCCAACCATAATATCTTTTAATCTCAAATCAACTTCCTCACTAGTCCAGTTTAGACGAATTGAGTTTTGCGTCATTTCTAATCCAGATGCAGCAACACCACCAGCGTTAGCCGCTTTTCCTGGAGCAAACAATACTTTATTATCTAAAAATAATTTAATAGCATCTAATGTAGAAGGCATGTTTGCAGCTTCAGTAACACATAAAACACCATTATCAATTAGTTTTTGAGCATCTTCGCCATTTAATTCATTTTGAGTAGCACATGGAATTGCAATATCAACTTTTACTTCCCATGGACTTTTTCCTTTATGAAAAACTGCGTTTGGATATTTCTTAAGATAAACTTCTGCTCTGTTATCACCAGTGGCTCTCATTTCAAGCATATGATCGATTTTCTCACCAGAGATTCCGTCTTCATCATAAATATATCCATCAGGACCAGAAATAGTCAATACTTTTCCTCCTAATTCATTTATTTTCAAAGCAACACCCCAAGCCACATTTCCGAATCCAGAAATTGCTACTCTTTTACCTTTAATGTCATGCCCAATAGTTTTAAGCATTTGATCTGTAAAATAAACAACTCCGTATCCAGTAGCTTCAGGTCTGATTAATGATCCTCCGTAAGCAATTCCTTTACCGGTTAAAACACCTGTAAATTCATTTCTTATTCTTTTATATTGACCAAATAAATATCCAATTTCTCTTGCTCCAACACCAATATCTCCTGCTGGTACATCTAAATCAGGACCAATATGACGACATAATTCCGTCATGAAAGATTGACAAAAACGCATTACTTCAGCATCTGATTTTCCTTCCGGATCAAAATCAGATCCTCCTTTACCACCACCCATTGGCAGTGTAGTCAGACTATTTTTAAATACTTGTTCGAAAGCAAGGAATTTTAAAACTGATAGGTTTACAGAGTGATGGAATCTAATTCCTCCTTTATAAGGTCCGATTGCAGAATTCATCTGAATTCTAAAACCTCTGTTTACAATGATTTCTCCTCTATCATCAACCCAGGGAACTCTAAATATTATAGAACGTTCTGGTTCAGCAATTCTAAGAAGTAAGTTTTTTCCATCGTATTTTTTACGCTCTGCAATAAATGGAATTACCGTTTCTGCAAATTCTCTAACGGCTTGAAGAAACTCTGGCTCGTTTGGATTTTTTGACTCTACAAGAGCCATAAATTCATTTATTTTTTGTTCCATTTTTAAATAAATTATTCAGATAAATTATTTTAATTTTCGCTCAATTAAATAAGAAAATACGTTTAAGAAAACGTTTTCGTTTCAACGTACAAAGATATAACAAAATGCGGATGTAATGTGATTTTTTTTATTTTACAGAACTGAATTGTGTATTTTTCAAACTTTACCAAAAATAGCATTTTACACTATTAATTTTACACCGAAACAACCTACTTAAAGTTAACAAATTAAGTATTTTGTTACTTATTTTTTAATAGACGAATATATTATTTTGAATCGTACATGTTTTTTATATATTTGCCATTATTTGAAAGCCAAAAAAACATGCTTAAACCTATAATACTCACATTATTCGCCTTTATCGGAATTTCATCAGTATCAAACGCACAAGGTATTGCACAAGAAGTAGGAATAGTATTCGGCCCCGTTACTTTTCAATCTGATTATGGACAAAGACATGATTTTAAAACGAATGTTGGAAATTCTGGAATCGGAGTTGGAATTGTGCACTTTATCAACTTTTCTGCCAATAATAACCATGAAAGTTTTTTTTCAGAACATTTCAAAGTAAGATCAGAGCTATCTTTCAACACCACTAAACTGGAACATTTTGGTGAATGGGTAGAAAGAGAAAAACTAAAAAATTTGGTTCAGCACCTTAGAGCAATGCACGGTAGTTCTACATTAGTAAACCTTGGAGCTCAATTGGAATATTCTCCGTTCATGAAAATTCATGATTTTGAAAATACAATAGGTGGTTTTAGCCCTTACTTAAGTTTAGGATTTCAGGTTAGTTACTATTCTACCAAAGTTGATTCGAGATTAGGAACATTAGGTCTTCCTCAAACTACTTTCCCAAAATACTTAACTCCTTCAGATGGTCGTCCATATGGTTTTTCGAGTGAAAATGGAATAGTTGCTTCTGTAACAGCGGGTATAGGAGTTCATTACAAATTAACAACAATGAGCGATCTTATGTTTGAAGCTCGTTATCAAGGATTCAGTTCTGATTGGGTTGATGGTTTAAACCCAAATAAAGATCTTTATAAAGAAAACAAATCGAACGATTCGCAAGTTTGGTTCAACGTAGGATATATTTATTACTTAGAATTCTAAAAAAATAAAATAAAAATAAAACCCCCAATTCTCTCGAGTTGGGGGTTTTTATTTTTATGCTAATGCCTGTTCTAAATCGGCGATTAAATCTTCGGCATCTTCAATACCAACACTTAATCGAACCAAATCATCAGTAATACCTACTTCAGCTCTTTTATCTGCCGGAATAGAAGCATGTGTCATCAAAGCCGGATGATTGGCTAATGATTCAACTCCACCTAATGATTCTGCCAAAGTGAATACTTTTAGTTTTTCTAAAAAAGCAATTGAATCTTCCTTTTTACCAGAAACGAAGGTAAATGAAACCATTCCTCCAAAAGCTTTCATTTGCTTTTTGGCAATTTCATGAAATGGATGGATAGGCAATCCCGGATAATAAACTGTTTTTATTTTTGGGTGTTTAGTTAAGTATTCCACCACTTTTTCTCCGTTTTCACAATGTCTTTGTACTCTTAACGAAAGCGTTTTAATTCCTCTTAAAACCAAAAAACTATCCATTGGGCCTAAAGTCGCGCCAGTTGCAAATTGTTGAAAATGCAATTGATCTCCCAAAGCTTCATCTTTTACAATTAAAGCTCCGGCGATAACATCAGAATGTCCTCCTAAATATTTTGTTGCAGAATGCATAACGATATCAGCACCCAAATCAAGCGGTTTTTGCAAATATGGTGTTGCAAAAGTGTTATCTACAGCAAGCCAAATTTTCTTTTCTTTCGTAATTTTTGAAATTTCTTCAATATCAGCCAATTTCATTAGTGGATTTGTTGGTGTTTCCACCCAAATCAACTTTGTGTTTTCATTGATTAATGATTTCAATTTTGCGATATCAGTCATATCCACAAAGTGAAACTTAATTCCGGAATCTTTATAAATTCTGGAGAACATTCTATAAGTTCCGCCATATAAATCATCCATTGCAATGACTTCATCTCCAGCTTTGAATCCTCTCAAAATACAATCGGTCGCTGCTAATCCAGATGAAAAAGCCAATCCGCGAGTACCATTTTCGATACTGGCCAAAGCATTTTCTAAGGCTGTACGAGTAGGATTTGAAGCTCTGCTGTATTCGTAATCACCTAAAGGCTGTCCCGGACTTGTTTGAATATAAGTTGAAGTTTGATACACTGGAGGCATTACTGCTCCGGTACTTGGGTCGTGATGTTGACCACCATGAATCACTTTAGTATTGAATTTCATATAGTTATGTTTTTAAAACGCTATTTTAGACTACAAATTTACCGTTTAATTTATTTTAATCCTGATACAACTTCTTACCTTTGTATATAATTAACACTTTGAGATATGAAACAGTATACTTTTTTAGTCTTTTTGTTTTTAATTTTCACTAGTTGTAACAAAGAGCTTTCATTTAAGAATGAAACATTTGAAAAAAAATCTACCCTTCCGTGCAAAAAAGATTGTCCTATAATAACAATTGACATTCCAATTGCAAAAAATATTCCTATTGTTGCGGATAGTATCAACAAAAAAATCTTTTCGGTCGTAAAAGAAATTGTTTATTTTGGAGAAAAACCAATAAAATCAAACGACTACGATATACTAACCACTTCTTTTATTGATTCTTTTGAAGAAATGCATAAAAAATTTCCAAATGAAACTTTTGGCTGGGAAGGCAAAATTAAAGGGAATGTAGAATTTGAATCAAGCCAAATCATTAATATAAAAATTGATCATTACACTTTTACCGGCGGCGCACATGGTTATCAGGGATATCGTTCTCTATTATTTAATCCTAAAACAGGGAAAACCATTTTTTCAGATCAGATTTTTAAAAATGAAAAAGAGTTTAAGGCTTTCGCCGAAAAAACATTTCGGGCCAAATATAAGATCCCAGCAAAAGCAAACATTAACGCAACAGGTTTAATGTTTGAAAATGACAAATTCCAGTTGCCACAGAATATTTTTTATACAGAAGAAGGTTTACTCCTATATTATAACTCATACGAAGCCGCATCTTACGCCGATGGCCCAAAAGAACTTTTATTTCCGTATGATAACGTAAGTAAATATTTATTGTATCAGTGATTTTGCAAAAACATTTGGCTAAAGCCGAGTTACCAGACAAATTTTTATCTCCAGCTAAAGCTGGAGCCAATTCAAAAAATACACTTTGAGTTGTTCTCCCCTACAAAAAACCTTTGTCACTTTGTACCTCTGCTACTTTGCACCTTCCTGAAAATCATATTTCATTTTCCTCAAGATTCTTAAGGCTTCTTTAAAAGACAAATACACCTGCGAAAAAGGTTTTAAAAGCAATTTTGAATCAATAAGCTTTTGTTTGGCTTCATCAAAACCATTCAAATAACAAATCATAAAAGTAGAAGGAAGATTTTCAAGGTCAACCATTTCGCGTTGTGACAATGTAAAACCTTTTTGTAGTTTTTGAAGTAATGCCATATTTGAATTATAAATATGATACAGCATTTTTCGATTGAATTCAGGTGGTTGAAAAAGCATTTTCCGATCAATTTTGTAATAACCATTATCAAAAAAACGAATGGTTTGTTCCTCTAACGGATAATAACTTGTTTTGTCGTTTAATCCTAACGGAACATATTCGGTAATCGTGAAACTATCATCATCAAAAACAATCGTAACAACATCTTGCGCCGAATAAAAAAGTTTAATTTGTTCGTTAATCAATTCAATATCAACTCTGGAAAGAAAGGTTTTATCACGGGATTTTTTAGGAACTCCTGCCCAACAAATCACAAATAATTCTTTGAAAACATGATATTTCGGAGACATGTCCTTGTGCCTGAAATTCATAAAATCGATAACACCGTCTAAAGTATACTGAATACTGTTTCGGGAACTGTTTTCGATACCAATTACCGTTTCTGTATTTTGATAATTTTTTTCAACTTCTTCACCAATTTCTACAGGGATCGAATTACTTCCACGTCTAACAAAAATACTGTTTGCAAGTATAGTATGAATTCCTTTTTTAAAATAAGAAATTTTGCTTTTCGGCTTAATCGTAACCAATCCTATTACTTTATCTTTTGGAAGATTAGGAAATGGTATATTTTCGTATTGAATCTTAGGTGGATTTTCTAAAAAAGCATTAACAAGATTCTGAATTCGGCTATCATCAAAAAAATCATCACCTACAATTTCATTATCCTGATCTTCAACTCCAACAACGATATAAGAATTATTGGTTGGATTTGAATTTGAAAGTGCGCAAATATGTTTCAGAAACTTTCCCTTGCCTTCACGCGAATGCAAATTCAACTGCCTTTTTTTGTCATAAAAACTGCTTTCGTCGTTGTGCGCGAGTAAATTCTTTATCAAAAGGCGTTTGTTGATCATGGTCTAATTTTTTTCTGCCACTAACTGCACTAATTTACACTAATTAAAACTCTTAATCATTTTAATTTCAATCCATAACATTAAAACGTAAAAAAGACGCACTACTGTGCGTCTCTACAATAAAAATTTTTATTAAATATTTTTCTTGACAATTGTTGCTGAGGCTTGTGCCGTCGGGAAAACAATTAAATCAGCAATATTGACGTGGTATTTTCTTGAAACTACAAAATGAATAATATCAGCAATATCTTCCGCTTGCAATGCATCTAAACCTTTATAGACATTCGAAGCTCTGTCAGCATCGCCTTTAAAACGCACTTCGCTAAATTCGGTTTCAACCATTCCCGGATGAATTGCTCCGACTCTGATTCCGTAAGGATTCAAATCCATTCGCATTCCGTTGTTAATCGCATCAACAGCATGTTTTGAAGCACAATAAACATTTCCGTTTGGATAAACTTCTTTACCTGCAATGGATCCAATATTAATAATATGCCCCGACTTTCTTTCAATCATCTGTGGAATAATTGCTTTTGAAACATACAAAAGTCCTTTTACATTGATATCAATCATGGCATCCCAATCGTCAATATCTCCATTTTGAATCGGATCTAAACCGTGTGCATTTCCCGCATTATTAATTAAAACGTCAATTTGCGAAAATTCTGCTGGCAAAGAATTGATACTTGAAAAAACAGCTTCTTTATCACGAACATCAAAAGAAAGTGAATGAACTTCTGTAAAGGCTGAAAGTTCTTTTTCAAGTTCCGTTAAACGTTCTTTACGTCTTCCGCAAAGAATAATTTTATAATCATTTTTTGCCATTATTTGTGCGGTTGCTTTTCCAATTCCGCTTGTCGCTCCAGTAATTAAAACTGTTTTCTTCATTTTATATTTTTGTTTTGCCACAGATTACACGGATTAAAAAGATTAAAACACCGTGGAAATCCGTTTATTCTGCGTAATCTGTGACCAATTTTTTTTAATAGCATTTTAGCTGAACACTAAAAACTGTAAACTGAACACTAAAAATTAAGGCACATCGTCGCCCATACTTTCTGTCCAGATCGCAAACCAGTCTTCTTTATCCATTTTTAATTCAACCGCTTTCATTAGCGACTGAATTCTTGCAATATTCACTGTTCCTGCAATCGGAATAACGCCTGCCGGATGCTTTAAAATCCAGGCTAATAAAAGTGTATCAGAACCAAAACTGTATTTTTGAACTAAATCGGCAAGCAATTTTTTCAAACGACGTGTCTTCTTCGTATCTTCTCTAAAAACAGTTCCAAGCGGATTCCATGACAATGGTCTAATTCCGTGTGTTTGCATATAATCTAAGCTTCCGTCGATCATGGCTTCATAATGTGTCGCCGAAAATTGCACCTGATTAAAACTTACTTCTGTTTTTGAACGAATTAATTCGGTTTGAGAACTGGTAAAATTCGAAAGTCCGAAATCTACAATTTTTCCTTCCGATTTTAATTTCTCCACCGCTTCAGCAATTTCATCAGCCTGCATTAACGGACTTGGTCTGTGCAATAAAAAAACATCAATAAAATCTGTTTTTAATTTTCTCAGCGATTCTTCAACAGACCAAATAATGTATTCTTTTGAATATTCATAATGTTTGATTTTATTCTCCGGACGTTTTTCAGCAATCATCTGAATGCCGCACTTGGTAATTAACTGTAATTTTTCTCTTGAAATTTTACTTGCGTGGAAAGCTTTTCCAAAATCTGCTTCTGTGGTATAAGATCCGTAAATATCGGCGTGATCAAAAGTGGTAATTTTGTTTTCGATACAGATTTGTATCATATTTTCCATTTCTTTAGTTGTAAGGTTTTTATCCCAAACTCCCCAATTCATAGTACCCGAAATTATGGGCGATAACGTTGTTTTGCTCATGGTTTTATTGCGTTATTTTTGGTAATAAATATGCATTTCTAAAGCATAATCATCAAAGTTCTTAAAAATATAAAAATAGAATCACAATTCGTCCTTAAAATTAGTTGATTGGTCGAAGTTTTAACCATTCTTTAACATCTTACTTCTCAAAAAATATTCAATTTGCACTCTCAAAAGTTAGGCATAAAAATCAACGTTTTAAAAAGGTTTTAAAAATATTTATATGGAAGAAAATACAACGACTTTAGACATTAGAGCGATAAATGAAAAAATTGAGAGAGAAAGTGCTTTTATAGACCTTCTTACAATGGAAATGAACAAAGTTATTGTGGGCCAGAAACATATGGTCGAGCGTTTATTAATCGGGCTTTTAGGACAAGGGCATATTTTACTTGAAGGAGTTCCGGGATTAGCCAAAACTTTAGCGATAAATACTTTGTCGCAAGCGGTACAGGGTTCTTTCAGCCGTATCCAGTTTACTCCAGATTTATTACCTGCCGATGTTGTCGGGACGATGATTTACAATATCAAAGCAAACGAATTCTCTATTAAAAAAGGGCCAATTTTTGCCAACTTCGTACTTGCCGATGAGATTAACCGTGCTCCTGCAAAAGTTCAGTCAGCACTTTTAGAGGCAATGCAGGAAAAACAAGTTACTATTGGCGACACGACTTTCAAATTGGATCGTCCGTTTTTAGTACTAGCAACTCAAAACCCTGTTGAGCAAGAAGGAACATACCAGCTTCCTGAAGCGCAAGTTGACCGTTTCATGTTGAAAACGGTAATTGATTACCCAAAAATCGATGAAGAACGTTTTGTAATTCGTCAAAACTTAAAAGGAAGTTACGAAAAAGTAAATCCGGTAGTTTCTGTAGAACAAATTTTGCGTGCGCAAGAAGCTGTTCGTGAAGTTTACATGGACGAAAAAATCGAAAAATATATCTTAGATATCATCTTTGCTACTCGTTATCCAGAGAAATACAAACTTGCGGACTTAAAACCTCTTATTAGTTTTGGAGCATCACCACGTGGAAGTATCAATTTAGCCAATGCAGCAAAATGTTACGCTTTCATCAAACGTCGTGGTTATGTAATTCCAGAAGACGTTCGTGCAGTTGTACATGATGTTTTACGTCACAGAGTTGGAATAACGTATGAGGCTGAAGCCGAAAACATTACTTCTGTAGACATTATCAACAAAATCGTAAACGAGATTGAAGTACCTTAAAAAGTTGATGGTTGATAGTTTTTTGTTGATGGTACATATGCCATCAACCAACAACCATAAACCATAAACCAAATTAAAAAATGGATACAAAAGAGCTTTTAAAAAAAGTACGGAAAATAGAAATCAAAACCAAAAGACTGAGTAATCATATCTTTTCGGGAGAATACCATTCTTCATTTAAAGGGCGCGGGATGACTTTTAGCGAAGTGCGTCAATACCAATATGGCGATGATATTCGTAACATCGATTGGAATGTAACCGCACGCTACAACGAAGCCCACGTAAAAGTTTTTGAAGAAGAGCGTGAATTAACCATGGTTTTAATGGTTGATATTTCGGGCTCTGAAGGTTTTGGTTCAAAAAGTCAATTCAAAAAAGACATCGTCACCGAAATTGCGGCAACGATGGCTTTTTCAGCTACACAAAACAATGACAAAATCGGATTAATATTATTTTCTGATAATGTCGAATTGTATATTCCGCCAAAAAAAGGTCGTTCACACGTTTTGAGAATCATTCGTGAACTAATCGAATTCGAACCAAAAAGCCATAAAACGGATATTTCACAAGCTTTAAAGTTTTTATCAGGAACACAAAAAAAGAAAGCAATCGTTTTTATGATTTCTGATTTCATGTCCGAAAATTATGAGCAGACCTTAAAAATTGCTTCTAAAAAGCATGATATTACAGGTGTTCGTGTATACGATATTCGTGAAGAAAAAATCCCCAATTTAGGAATGGTAAGTATGCTTGATGCTGAAACGGGAAAAATACAACTGGTCAATACAGGCTCAAAAACGGTGCGAATGAATTACGAAAAACATTATCAGGAAAGAGTTAATTATTTCAAAGATATTTTCAGTAAATCAGGAGCTGGTGTTGTAAACACAAGAGTCGATGAAAATTACGTGACAAAATTACTCGGTTATTTTAAATCAAGATGATGATTTTTGATTTTTGAGTAACGATTTTTGATTTATGATGGAAGGCGATGATTAAGATTTAGAAAATGACTAAACAAGAATTAGAAAATAGATTAATAGATTTTGCAGCAAGCATTATAAGATTAACTATAAAATTTGAAAAAAACTACGCTGGAAATCATTTATTAGGGCAAATCACGAGATCTAGTACATCGCCAGCTCTAAACTATGGAGAAGCACAAAGCGCAGAAAGTAAAAAAGACTTTATTCATAAAATGGGAATTTGTTTAAAGGAGTTAAGAGAAACTTTTGTTTGTTTGAAAATCATTGAAAAGGCAAACTTATCAACAGATTTAGAAAATCTAACAAAGGCTAAAATAGAAGTCAATGAATTAATATCAATATTTGTTTCAAGCATTAAAACATCAAAAAATAATTCATAAAAATATAAGATTCGAATTTGAGGAAATAGTAAATCATTCCATTTCAGCTAAAAATCTGAAATCAAAAATCGTTAATCTTCAATCGTTAATCAAATGAAATTAAAATTTTACATATTTCTATTTTTGCTTACTTCAACTGTTTTTGCGCAACAAAAACAAGTTGAAACGAGTATTGATACTACAAAAAATAAAATTGGAGCCGAGTTTAAGTTAACACTTAAAACGGTTGTAAGCTCAAAATCGAAAGTTGTTTTTCCTAAACTAAAAAACATTGGTCCTTTAGAAGTAATTCAATCGTACCCAATTGACACGATTAAGAAAAATGACACTTACGAGTTGATCAAAAAATACGGCTTAACCCAATTTGACTCCGGAAAATATACCATTCCGGGTATCAAAATTTTAATTGATAAAAAACCTTATTTATCCGATTCTATTCGTGTTGAAGTCGCCAATGTAAAAGTGGATACTTTACAACAAAAAATGTACGACATCAAAGACATTTCAGGCGCTGAAAGCAATAACGACTGGTGGATTTATGTTTTGATTTTAATCGTAATTATTGCGATTGGTGCTTTTGTATATTGGTATGTAAAAAAACATCAGAAGAAAAAAATCGAAGAAGAAGTTTATAAAACTCCGATCGAAAAAGCGACAAGTTTACTGAATAACCTGGAGCAAAAAGAATTGGTTCAAAAAGGTGAAATCAAAGAATATTATAGTGAACTGACTGATATTGCCCGTAATTATATCGAAGAAGCGATTCATATTCCGGCAATGGAAAGTACCACTTCTGAATTAATTCAGGCAATAAGACTGGCTTCTACCAAAAAGAAAATGACGTTAACTCCTGAAACCGTTGAGAATCTAGAGCGCGTTTTACGTCAGGCGGATTTAGTAAAGTTTGCGAAATCTAAGCCGTTGGATTTTGAAATTACGGATGATAGAAATAAAATTCAGAAAGTAATTCTAACGCTTGACAATGCAATCCCGACTGAAGTTCCGGCTGAAGAAGAAGATCAATTATTGAATGAAGCGCAAAAACAAAAGCAAATTCAGCTTCAATTAAGAAAAAAACGCAATAAACGAATTACTCTTGCGGTGGCAACTGTTGTATTCTTATTAACTGCAACAACAACATTTTTCGTTGTAACAAAAGGCTTCGCTTATGTAAAAGATAATGTTATTGGTCATCCATCTAAAGAATTATTAGAAGGTGAATGGGTAAAAAGTGCTTACGGAAATCCTGCTGTTCTAATTGAAACTCCAAAGGTTTTAAAACGAATGGATACGCAGAAAGTACTTCCAAAAGAAACGATGGCTCTTATTAAAGAAATGCAGCTTTTCGCATACGGAAGTATGATCGACAATTTCTATGTTGCAGTTTCAACCAGTAAATTTAAAAACCCTGTTGAACTAGATTTAGCAAAAACTTTAGAAGGTACATTAAAAGTAATTGAAGCTCAGGGCGGACAAAATATTATTGTAAAACAAGAAGATTTCCAGACTAACGCCGGTATTCAGGGATTAAAAGGATATGGCACAATGACCGTCTTAAATCCTGTTAACAAGACAAGCACAAAAGCTTATTATGAAATTTTGCTTTTTAAACAAGATCAGGGATTACAACAAATTATGATTTTACATCAGGAAGGCGACACGTATGCAAATGACATTACAAACCGAATTTTAAATTCTGTTGAACTTCAAAAAGCGAGCAATTAATGGAAAAGATAACTTTTTTAAATCCAGAATTTTTTTGGTTGTTTCTTTTAATTCCAATTGCTATCGCTTGGTTTTTCTGGAAACGCAATCAGCAATCGCCTACTTTAAAAATGAGTTCAACTCAGGGTTTTAAAAATAGCGAATCATTATTAACCAAATTAAAACCTTGTTTATATGTATTCAGGATTATTGCGTTAAGTTCTTTGATTATTGCATTGGCAAGACCGAGAACCGTTGATATTAGCAATCAAACCAAAACTACTAAAGGAATTGATATTGTAATGGCAATTGACGTTTCAGGAAGTATGCTGGCAAAAGATTTAAAGCCAAATCGTATGGAAGCTTTAAAAAGAGTTGCCGGAGAATTTGTTGAAGAAAGACCAAATGACAGAATAGGATTGGTTTTATATGCTTCTGAAGCTTATACCAAAACTCCTGTTACCAGTGATAAAGCTATTATTCTCGAAGCGATAAAAGATATTAAGTACGATACCGCTTTACAAGACGGAACCGGAATTGGAATGGGATTGGCAACTGCTGTAAACAGACTAAAAGACAGTAAAGCAAAAAGCCGTGTAATTATTTTGATGACAGACGGTGTAAATAACGCCGGTTTTATCGAACCTGAAACAGCTGCAGATATTGCGAAACAATACGGAATAAAAGTATACACAATTGGAATTGGAACCAACGGAATGGCACCATCTCCTTATGCATATGCTCCAAACGGAGGTTTCTTGTTCAAAATGCAGAAAGTTGAAATTGATGAACAATTAATGAAAAGCATCGCCCGAAAAACCGAAGGAACCTATTTTAGAGCAACAAGCAACGACAGGTTAGCTCAAATTTACAGCGCGATCAATAAGTTAGAAACAACAGAAATTCAGGAATTAAAATTCTATGATTATGACGAGAAATACAGAATGTTTGTTTTATTGGCAGCCTTTTTATTATTGTTGGAAGTTGGTTTAAGAAATACAGTTTACAGAAGCTTTATTTGATTTAGATTAAAAAAATCTAAAATCTAATCCCGAAGTTTCGGGACAGAAATCTAAAATTTATAATGGAATTAGACGAAAAAAAATATTTATACCTTTTATTCTTACTCCCAATTGTGGTGTGTATTTTCCTTTTCAATATGTATTGGAAAAGAAAAAAACAACGCGAATTTGGTGATTTGGAAATGGTGAAAAAACTGAGCCCGGAACGTTCTGTTTTTAAACCTGTATTAAAATTATCTATACTTCTCTTAGCACTTGCGTGTTTGATTATCGGATTAGTAAATCCGAAGATTGGAACCAAAATGGAAACTGTAAAACGTGAAGGTATTGATATAGTTTTTGCTGTCGACGTTTCTAAAAGTATGTTGGCCGAAGATGTGGCACCAAGTCGTTTAGAAAAAAGTAAACAATTGGTTTCACAAATCATTAATAATTTAGGAAGTGACCGAATTGGAATTGTAGCCTATGCAGGAAGCGCCTTTCCGGTTTTACCAATTACAACAGATTATAGTGTAGCCAAAATGTTCCTGCAAAGCATGAGTCCGGATATGGTTTCCTCTCAGGGAACTTCACTTGACGAAGCAATCCGATTATCATCGACTTATTTTGATGAAAAAAGCAAAACAAGTAAGTTATTGATTTTGATTTCTGATGGAGAAGATCATTCTGAAGGCGCTTCTGCAGCAGCCGAAGAAGCCAATAAATTGGGGATGAAAATCATCACCATTGGTATCGGAACAGAAAAAGGAGGCACTATTCCGTTAAAAGAAAATGGAGTAGTAAAAAGCTTTCAAAGAGATCAAAACGGAGAAGTTGTTATTACAAAACTAAACCAGGACGGACTAAAAGCAATAGCAAAAGCTACAAAAGGTGGTTATGTGTACGGCGGAAGCACCAAAGAAGTTTTAGATTACGTAAAAAATGCCTTAAATAATATTCAGAAAACAGAATTTGAAGCGACACAAATGGCCGATTTTCAATCGCAATTTCAGTGGTTTCTTGGCTTTGCATTCTTATTATTGTTTGTAGATATTTTCCTTTTGGAAAGAAAAACAAACTGGATAAAAGAATTGAATTTATTTAACGAAAAGAAATAATTGTTTTGGAATTTATTTCGGAACAAAAAATTAAAAAAATTAGAATGAAAAATTTACTTCTTTATATTTTACTAACGTTTTCTTTAGCTGTTTCGGCTCAGGAAAAAGACAAGACATTGCCTGATGCCAATGAAGAATATAAGCAGAATAAATTTGTTGATGCTGAGGCAAATTACAGGATTTCGCATTCAAAATTTCCAAAGAAAGCGACTGCTTCTTATAATTTAGGAAATACCATTTACAAACAAAACCAGGTTTCTGAAGCAAAATTCGCTTATGGAAGCGCCATTAAAAACGCAAAAACAAGACCTGAAAAACATAAGGCATTTCATAATCTTGGAAATGTTTTTATGAAAGAGAAAGATTACACCCAAGCCGTTGAGGCTTATAAACAAGCTTTGCGCAATGATCCCACAGATGACGAAACGCGTTATAATTATGCTTTAGCCAAACAAAAATTAAAAGAAAATCCTCCAAAAAACGATAAAAACAAGGATAAGAATAAAGATAAAGACAAGGATAAAAACAAAGATAAGGACAAGGACAAGGACAAAGACAAAAATAAAGATCAGAACAAGGATAAAGACAAAAAAGACGACAAAGGCGACAAAGACAAGGATAAAAAAGATGGTAAAAATGATCCTAAGAAAGATGATAAATCAGACAATAAAGGAGAACCTAAACCACAGCCCGGCGGAATTTCAAAAGAACGTGTTCAGAATTTATTAGATGCCGTTAACAATGAAGAAAAGAAAATTCAGGACAAAGTAAATGCTCAAAAAGTAAAAGGAAGTCCTAAGAAAACAGAAAAAGACTGGTAGATTTTTTTGGTAAATCGTTTATTCGTTTAACTGTTTATTCGAATAGACAATAAAACTTTAAAAAAACCGATTAAACAAATAACAATTAAACAGTTAAACAAAACTGAAACAATTAATGAAAAGATATTTAATTCTATTACTATTCACTTTTCAAGGGCTTATGGCTCAAGTTCAATTTGAAGCCAGAGTAAGCAAGAACTCGCTTGGTATAAACGAGAGACTTCGTATTGACTTCATCATGAATGTTGACGGGGATAACTTCGAACAGCCTTCATTTGATGGATTTAGAATTGTAGCAGGACCAAGTCAGCAAATAAGTCAATCCTGGGTTAACGGAAGAAGCTCTTTTCAAAAAATATATTCTTATATATTACAGCCAGCTCAAAAAGGAACTTTAACGATTAAACAGGCTGCAATTGAGTTTAATGGTCAGAAATACAAAACAACTCCCCAAAAAATTGTTGTAACCAATGCTGTTGCTGAAGAAAGAGACCCAAATGATCCTAGACAACAAGGCGGCGCAGGAAGTGAAACTTTGAATTTGGTTGCTGAAATTTCAAAAACAAATCCGTATTTGAATGAACCAATTACGGTGGTTTATAAATTATACTTCAACAATATTAATGTTACCGGTTTTAAAGAACTTGGAAAACCAAAATACAATGATTTCTGGAATCAGAATATAGAAATCAAACAGTTAGCTATTGAAGAAGGAAGTTACAGAGGACAAAGATGTTATTTTGTGGTATTGAAAAAGACCATTTTATATCCGCAAAAATCAGGAAAACTTACAATTGAACCTCTTTCACTCGATATTGGGGTGCAATTACCCACAAATCGACGTGACATGTTTGGCCAAATGATTCTGTCTGAGGACAATAAAGTTGTTTCGGCGGGAGCTAAAACTATAAATGTGAGACCACTTCCGGAAGCTGGTAAACCAGAAGGCTTTACAGGAGCTGTTGGTAAGTTTAATTTTACGGTTACACCTTCAAAAACGACTTTAAAAAATGGCGAAAGTCTTGATTTGGTTGTTAGTGCGGCAGGAAGCGGAAACATGAAATTATTCACACTTCCAAAACCAATTGTGCCAAATGCCCTTGAAATGTACGATCCTGTTCATGACGAAAAAGTAACAACTTCATTGTCTGGAATGTCAGGAAAAATATCGGATAAGTATACTATAATTCCACAATACAAAGGGAAGTATGTTATAAAACCAATGCAGTTTTCTTATTTTGATTTGAGTTCCGGATCATACAAAACCATAACTTCTCAGGAAATTACGGTTGATGTTTTAGACGGACCAATGCAAGCAGAAGCAACAGCAAGTGCAGCTAAAAATGTGATTACAAAAACAGAACAATTCAAATACATCAAACTAAAAACTACTTTAGTCTCAATGGCTAAAAACGATTTTTATGGTTCGAATTTGTACTATGGATTGTTACTAGCGCCTTTCCTCATTTTGCCAATTATTGTTTTAGCTAAGAAGAAGAAAGAGGCAATTGACAGCGATGTTACCGGAAACCGAATTAAAATGAACAATAAGCTGGCTAAGAAATATCTGTCTGAAGCCAAAAAACAGCTTAATAATAAAGAGCCATTTTATATTGCACTGGAAAAAGCGATGCATAATTTCCTGAAAGCCAAACTGCATATTGAAACCTCAGAAATGAGCAAAGACAATATTCGCGAATTATTATTGTCCAGAAATGCGAATCCGGAATCGGTTCAAAATTTCATTAATTTGACAGAAAACTGTGAGTTTGCACGTTATGCTCCGGCTTCAAGTGCTTCGATTCAGCAAGATTATGATAAGGCTGTTTTGATTATTTCAGAATTAGAAAAACAGATCGTTTAACTTCAAAGGCTATTTTACCGCAAAGTGCGCTAAGAAAAGTGATTTGGATTGTGTTGATTTAAGTTCGCAAAGTTTAAAAAATAAACCTGATAGGTTTCTAATACTTTTCAGGTAAATAAAATAAGAATGAAAAATATAGTATATCTCTTTTTATTAATTACTCAGGTTTTCTTTGCTCAGAGCAGCTTTGAAAAAGGAAACGCTTTGTATCAGGATAACAAGTTTGAGCAGGCCGCGCAGGAGTATGAAAATGTCCTTAAGGAAAATAAAGAACATTCTGCTGAGTTGTATTTTAATTTAGCCAACTGTTATTACAAACTCAATAAAGTGGCGCCTTCGATTTATAATTATGAAAAGGCATTGGTTTTAAAACCGCATGATGAACAGACTTTGAACAACTTAAAATTCGCCAAAAAACTAACTATTGATGAAATTAAGGAAGTTCCGAAAGTAGGTTTTGCAAAATTGATTCAGAACTTTACGGGAATTTTCGATTACAATACCTGGGCTAAAATTGCGGTTGGGATTGCTTTTCTATTCTTATTGAGTTTTATTGGATATTATTTTTCACAACTTACACTTTCAAAAAGGTTGTATTTTATTGGAATGTTTGTATTGCTGGTTGGTGTACTTCTAAGCGTTGCAGCTGCAATGTCAGAAAAGGATCATTATGATAATGATCGCCCGGCAATTGTTTTTTCAGAAGTTAGCGAAGTTAGAAGTGAACCTCAAAAAGCAGGATCGGCTATTTTCTTATTGCATGAAGGTGCAAAAGTATACGTTACTGAAACACTTTTAAACTGGAAAAAAATAGAATTAACAGACGGAACTGAAGGCTGGATTGATGCTTCGACTATTAAGGAAGTGAAATAAGATTTTAAAAATATCAAATAAAAAATTCCAAATTCCAATTTAAAGTTGGAATTTGGAATTTTTTATTTTTTGGAGTTTATTTTTTAAAAAACCATATAAGTGATATAAGTAAATATAAATCAAGTCCATAATCTGTTCAATTTATATTTATAACAAATTTACACCAATGTATATCGTAGAGGCGCACAGCAGTGCGTCTACACAATGTTTGTCGTTATGCTGGATGTAGACACACTGCTGTGCGCCTCTACGATTTTGATTGTGAAAATATATGTTGTGTGAAATTTAAAAGGTATATGTTTTATCGGGCGTCACACAATAATCTAATTTTACATCAGATTCAAAAACATCATCAATTTGGTTTACGGCTTCAAAAAAAGACAAACCGATTTTGATGGTTTCCGGTTTACATTCGGCTAAGAATTTATCATAAAAACCTTTTCCGTACCCAATACGATTTCCAAAAACATCAAAAGCCAGAAGCGGAACAAAAACTACTTCAATAGTTTCAGAAGGAACTGGTAAACCATTTACCGGCTCCGGAATATTGTATTCGTTTTTTTTGATTTTGGTATTATCCGTCAATAAAAAATGAGACATTTTTCGTGTTTCAAAATCACTTTTCGAAATCACAATTTCTTTATCTTTTCCAGAAAGTAAATGCAAAATATATTCGGTATTGACTTCTTTTTGTTCTTCAATTGGTAGAAAAACATGATAGTAGGTTTTCTCCCAAATCGGTAATTGCAGTACTTCATTGGCTATAGCCAAACTCTTTTCTTCGATATCATCTATTGAAAATTCTTTTCGAAGATTTTTATAATGCAATCGTAATTCTTTTTTATTCGTCGCCATCAGGAAGGGTTTTAGAAATATGATAAATGGCATCGCCTTCATAAACAATTGGCGAATGATTCGCGTTGATGATGTATCCGTCGTGCGGTGCTTTTACTTTTTGCTCAAACTTACCAAACGGATCTGTAATAATGGCTAAAATAGTTCCTTTGGTTACAAATTTCCCAATCAAATTATAATCATGCAACAAGCCTGAACATTTAGCACGCAGCCAAACTGAATATTTGATATAAATAGAAGGATGAACAGCATCTTCTACAATTTGTTTTGGATCGAGCATATTGAGATAATTCAGTAAACGCTTCACTCCCATTACACCTTCATTTGCAATTACGTTATTAATGTCTAATGATTTCCCTCCTTCAAAAAGAAGCATTTTTACATTGGCTTTTTCAGAAGTATTTCTAAAGGATCCAGCAATGTTCTTGGAATATAAGGTAAATGGCGCATTAAAAACATCTGCCAAAAGTCTTAATTCCGGATTATTTTCAGTTATTCTGATTTGTGGAGCATTAAATCTGCTCGCACCTCCGGCATGAAAATCAACTGCATAATCAATGACCGGCAAAATTTCGGCTACGATATGAAATGCAAAACGACTCGCCAGAGAACCTTTTTTACTTCCCGGAAAAACACGATTTAAATCACGTCCGTCAGGAAATTCTCTTGATTTATTTACGAAACCATACATATTTATAATTGGGATACAAATTATGGTTCCTCGTGTTGGCCTGTTTATTTTTTTACTGATCAACTGGCGTACTACTTCAACTCCGTTTATTTCGTCGCCGTGAATTCCGGCCGAAAACAAAACTACCGGACCATCTATTTTAGAACGACGTACAATAACCGGAATATTAAGCTTTGTAGTCGTATGCAATCGGGCAATTTCAACGTTTATTGTTCTATTTTCTCCTGGCAAAACCGGTTCGCCAAAAATAATCATGGGTTTGTTATTTTTCATATAGAATTATAAAATCTAAATATAGAAATTATTCTTTTGATTTCGTAAATTTGAATCTAAATCCACGTTAAGCTTCTCATGAAAAAAAGAATGATTTTTTAGAATGCTTTTCGACCATCTTCAGAAACAAAACAGAATGCAAAAACCGTCTTTAGAACTTCAAATACAAACCTTGCCGGACAATCCCGGCGTGTATCAATATTACGATAAGGACGAAAAAATATTGTACGTTGGAAAAGCCAAAAATTTAAAAAAAAGGGTTTCCTCCTACTTCAATAAGATTCATGATACAAGAAAAACAAATGTTCTGGTTCGAAAAATTGTAACCATAAAACACATTGTTGTTCCTACTGAAACTGATGCGCTTTTATTAGAAAATAACTTAATCAAAACCCTGCAACCACGATATAATGTGTTGCTTCGCGATGATAAAAGTTATCCTTGGATTTGCATCAAAAAAGAACCTTTTTCAAGAATATTTCTAACCAGAAGAATGGTCAAGGACGGCTCTGAATATTTTGGTCCGTATACTAATTTCAAAATGGTGTATACGATTTTAGATTTAATCAAAGAATTATATCCATTAAGAACCTGTAATTATGATTTGAGCGAATCGAACATCAATTCTGGTAAATTTAAGGTTTGCCTGGAATATCATATTGGAAATTGCAAAGGCCCTTGCGAAGGAATAGAATCTTTAGAAGATTATCAGCGACAAGTTGATGCTATTCGCGAAATTTTGAAAGGAAATTTCAAAGAAAGCATGAAGGATTTCAAACGCTTAATGAATCAATATGCGCAGGATTTACGTTTTGAAGAAGCTCAAAAAATCAAAGAAAAAATAGAAATTCTCGAAAATTACCAATCAAGATCAACGATTGTAAATCCGAAAATTACCAATATTGATGTTTTCTCAATTGTTTCTGATGAAAGTGCGGCGTATGTCAATTTTCTGCAAATTTCGCACGGATCAATTATTCGTTCGCATACTTTAGAAATTAAGAAAAAGCTAGACGAAAGTGATGAAGAATTATTAGAATTAGCCATCATCGAACTTCGGGAACGCTTTCATTTATTATCAAAAGAAGTTATTGTTCCGTTTGAAGTTGATTTAGGAGAAAAAATCAAAACAACGGTTCCGCAACTTGGAGATAAAAAACAGATTCTGGATTTATCAATCAGAAATGCCAAATTCTACCGAATTGAACAATTAAAACAATTACAGATTGTAGATCCGGATCGCCACGTGAATCGTATTATGGCACAAATGCAAAAAGATTTACGTTTGCCAACTGAACCAAGACATATTGAATGTTTTGACAACTCGAATATTCAGGGAACAAATCCTGTTGCCGCTTGTGTCGTTTTTAAAGATGGAAAACCGAGTAAAAAAGATTATCGCCATTTCAATGTAAAAACAGTTGAAGGCCCGGACGATTTTGCTTCGATGACCGAAATTGTATACCGCCGTTACAAAAGATTATTGGATGAAAATGAACCTTTGCCGCAATTAATTATTATTGACGGTGGAAAAGGACAATTATCAGCAGCGCTAAAAAGTATTGATGATTTAGGTTTACGCGGAAAAATTGCCATTATCGGGATAGCAAAACGTCTTGAAGAGCTTTTTTATCCCGGAGATTCTATTCCGTTATATTTGGATAAAAAATCAGAAACATTGAAAGTGATTCAGCAATTACGTAATGAAGCACACCGTTTCGGAATTACATTTCACCGTGACAAACGTAGTAAAGCAGCACTTAATTCATCTGTAGAAAGCATTCCTGGAATTGGAGAAAAAACCATGCTAACTTTAATACAACATTTTAAAAGTGTTAAAAGATTAAAATTAGCTTCAGAAAAAGAAATATCTGACGTTATAGGAGTATCAAAAGCAAAAAAAATTGTCGACTTTTACAAAACCAACTAGTATATTTTTATGCGCCAAATTCAGCTTTCCATTTTAAATACCCGGTCAAAAGGATTTTCTTCCATCCCGACAATTATCGGAAGCTTCTGGAGCATAATAGTTTTACTGACAATACTATTATTCAATCCCAATAAATCATTTTCACAAGAACAAAAAAAAGACAGTGTAAAAAGACCAAAAATTGGTTTGGTTTTAAGTGGTGGTGGTGCTAAAGGTTTTGCACATATTGGTGTTTTAAAAGTTCTGGAAGAAGCCGGAATAAAAATCGATTATATTGGAGGAACCAGTATGGGAGCGGTTATTGGCGGACTTTATGCTTCCGGATACAATGCTTCACAAATCGATTCCATCTTCAAACAAACCAATTTCGACGAATTGATTAACGATTATATTCCAAGATCTTCTAAAAACTTCTACGGCAAAAAAAATGATGAATTATATGCCATAGTGTTGCCTTTTAGTAATTTTAGAGTTGGAATTCCTGAGGCGCTTTCAAAAGGAATGTACAATTATAATTTGCTAAGTAGTTTGACCAGAAATGTGCGTCATATACGCGACTTCAACAAACTGCCAATTCCGTTTTTATGTATTGCAACCAATATAGAAACTGGCGAAGAGGTTTTACTAAACAAAGGAAATCTGGTTCAGGCCATGATGGCGAGTTCGGCATTTCCTTCCTTATTTACTCCAGTCGAAATTGATGGGAATTTATTAGTCGACGGTGGAGTTGTCAACAATTATCCAATAAATGAAGTTCGAAATCTTGGTGCTGATATCATCATTGGTGTTGATGTTCAGGACGATTTATTAAAAAGAAAAAGTCTTAAAAATGCAACCCGGATCTTAGTTCAGATTACCAATCTCCAATCGATTGATAAAATGAAAAGCAAAATAAAAGACACTGATATTTATGTCAAACCAGACATACGTGATTTTGGTGTAATTTCATTTGATAGAGGTGAAGAAATTATCAGAAAAGGAGAAGAAGCTACATTTGCCGTTTATGAAAAAATTAAATCGTTGGTCAACGAAGATAATTTTTATAAAAAACCAAAATTAAAAGTAAGCTCAGATACTATTCAGATCAAAAAAATAAACAGCGAAAACTTAGATAATTACACCAAAGAATACATCAATGGTAAACTTCGTTTTAAGCCTGGAAGCACTATAACTTATCATGATCTGAAAACCGGTATCAACAATTTAAATGCGACTCAAAACTTTAGCACTATCTCCTATTGTCTGCAACCAGACGGCAACAAGGATGATCTGGATCTTGTACTGAAAGAAAATCCAACTCAAACCTATTTGAAATTGGGATTACATTATGACGGACTTTATAAAAGTGCGATTTTATTAAATCTTACCCATAAAAAAACATTTCTGAAAAATGACATAACTTCACTAGACATCATTTTAGGAGATAATTTCAGATATGATTTAAATTATTATATAGAAAATGGTTTTAATATCAGTTTCGGATTTCGTTCGAGATTAAATCAGTTTAACCGAAATGTAACCAGCAGTATTGGTAATTTAACTTCTCCAAGTCCAGATGTCAATTTAATTAATGTCGATTTTATGGATGTTAGTAATCAGGCTTACTTTCAGACCATTTTTGTACAGAAATTTTTAATGGGAGGTGGTTTAGAATATAAATACTTAAAAATCAATTCGCCAACACTTTCTAATCAAGATAATGTTATTGATAAAAGCAGTTATTTTAGTGTTTTTGGTTACTTAAAATACGACTCGTTTGACAATAAAAGCTTTCCACATTCCGGATTGTTTTTTTCTACAGATGTACAGACTTATTTAGGATCTTCAGATTATACTAATACATTCAAGCCGTATTCTATGGCAAAAGCTGAAATTGCTGTAGCCAATACTTTATTCAGAAAAGCAACTTTCAAATTTGAAGCAGATGCAGGAATGACTTTTGGCAATGACAGTATTCCGTACTTCGATTATATTTTAGGTGGTTATGGTTATAATAAGATTAACAATTTCAATTATTTCTATGGTTATGATTTCTTAAGTATTGCCGGAAACAGTTTTATTAAAGCGGGAATTACATTCGATTATGAAATTTTCAAAAAGAATCATGTCAACTTTTCTGCGAATTATGCTAATTTGGGTGATGACATTTTCTCCACTGTTGATTGGGTGTCGATGCCTAAATATTCAGGATATGCGGTTGGTTACGGATTAGAAACTATTATTGGACCAATCGAAATTAAACAATCATGGTCGCCTGAATTGTCAAAAAGCTTTACCTGGTTTAGTATCGGCTTTATGTTTTAATATTCTATTCAATAATAGTTCAAAAAAATCGTACTATTTTTTTGCTATCTAAAATTTATTTCAAAAAAACCGAAAGAATTAATGTTTATAACTGATATTATTTATAATTTTACTCGATAAAAATTACGACATTTGTTATAATGAAAACAAAATGGACAGGTTTATTAGAATATCTTCAATTCCTCATCAAGAGAAATCCTGAATGAAGCTATCGAATTGAGATAATTGGTCAACACAAAAGTTGAGCTGATTATCTGTTCACACAATTCAAATTTTTCGAATTATCTAATTTACAAATTATCTAATTGAAAAGCCATGCCATTATATCATAAACTTGGAGATTTCCCTCAAAAAAGACACACCCAATTCGAAAAACCTAACGGAGGTTTTTACTACGAGCAATTGTTTGGAACCGAAGGTTTTCATGGACATTCGTCATTATCGTACCATGTTCACAGACCAACTCAGGTTAAAGAAATTTTAAACTCTTATTCGGTTGAACCAAAAATTGCAATCGGAAAAAACATAAAATCATTACTTTTTAAAGGTTTTGAATTAAAACCGGAGAATGACTTTTTAAACAGCCGCAAACCAATGTTGGTCAATAAAGACTGTATTATTGGATTGGCAGCGCCGAAAGAATCGCTTCGAAATTATTTCTACAAAAATGCCGATGCCGATGAAATGCTTTTCATCCATAAAGGAAAAGGAAAATTAAGAACCATGTTAGGAAATATTCCTTTTGAATATGGTGATTATTTGATTATTCCGAGAGGCATTATTTACCAAATAGAATTTGAGACTGAAGAAAACCGACTTTTTTACGTTGAATCTTATTCTCCTTTTTATACTCCAAAACGATATAAAAACCAATCGGGTCAGCATTTAGAACATTCTCCGTTTTGCGAGCGTGATTTTATTTTGCCAAACGAATTGGAAACGCATGATGAAAAAGGTGATTTTTTAATTAAAATCAAAAAAGAAGGCATGATTCACGAAGTGGTTTATGCCACTCATCCTTTTGACGTTGTCGGTTGGGACGGTTATAATTTCCCATACGGATTTTCAATTCACAATTTCGAACCTATAACGGGACGTGTTCACCAACCGCCTCCGGTACATCAAACTTTCGAAACGGCAACTTTTGTCGTTTGTTCCTTCTGCCCTAGACTTTACGATTATCATCCAAAAGCAATTCCGGCGCCATACAATCACAGCAATATAGATTCTGACGAAGTACTTTATTATGTTGATGGCGATTTTATGAGCCGTAATAATATAGAGCAGGGTCACATCACTTTACACCCAAAAGGAATTCCACACGGTCCGGCACCTGGCGCAATGGAACGCAGTATTGGTCATAAAGAAACTCAGGAATTAGCCGTTATGGTTGATACTTTCAGACCTTTAATGGTTACTGAAGAAGCTATGGGACTGGATGATGGTCAATACTATAAATCCTGGACGGAGTAATTTTTTAATGTGGCAATGTGTCAATTAGATAATTAGATAATTTCTTTAATTAGAAAATGTGTCAATTAGAAAATGAGAAAATTAATTTATAGTTTTAAACCCACAAAAAATACTATCTAATTCGCACTTTACTAATTATCTAATTAAAAAAATGATTTTTAACGAAAAAAATAAAGACAACGCACTTTTAATAAAACTTTCAATTTCGCATTAAAAATTATAGACTACACGACCGAACTTCAAGATCAAAAGAAATTTGTAATCGCTAATCAATTATTAAAAAGCGGAACATCAATTGGAGCGAATTCAAAAGAATCACAAAATGCAGAAAGCAAAGCAGATTTTATCATAAACTAAAAATTGCAATCAAAGAGGCAGATGAAACAGAATATTGGTTGTTTTTGTGTGACGCGCATAAAGCTTATCCAGATTGCAAAGACTTATTAAATGAATTATCAGAAATTTTAAAAATTTTAAACAAAATAATATCAACATCAAAGAGGAATTAGAAAATTAGAAAATGTGTCAATTAGAAAATTATTTTAATTATCTACATTTCAAAAATTATCTCATTTTCTCATTATCAAATTATCTAATTATCATGAGCAAAGAAATTAAATCAGTAGAATACGGATTAGAAAAAATCTTTGAAGGAGCACAAGATTTCCTTCCACTATTAGGAACAGATTATGTAGAATTCTACGTAGGAAATGCAAAACAATCGGCACATTATTATAAAACTGCTTTTGGATATCAGTCATTGGCTTACGCCGGATTAGAAACCGGAGTAAAAGACAAAGCATCTTATGTTTTGAAACAAGACAAAATCAGAATTGTTTTGACTACGCCTTTAACACAGGATTCGCCAATTCATGCACATCTTCAAAAACATGGAGACGGTGTTAAAGTGGCTGCTCTTTGGGTTGAAGATGCCAGAAGTGCTTATGAAGAAACCATAAAACGTGGCGCTCGCTCTTTTATGGAACCAACTGTAGAATCAGATGAATTTGGTGAAGTCGTTCGTTCCGGAATTTACACCTATGGAGAAACCGTTCATATTTTTGTGGAGAGAAAAAACTACAATGGTGTTTTCTTACCAGGCTATAAAGAATGGAAATCAGACTATAATCCAGAACCAACCGGATTAAAATACATTGACCATATGGTTGGAAATGTAGGATGGAACGAAATGAATACATGGGTAAAATTCTACGAAGACGTTATGGGATTCGTGAATTTCCTTTCTTTTGATGACAAACAAATCAACACTGAATATTCGGCTTTGATGAGTAAAGTAATGTCGAACGGAAACGGAAGAATTAAATTCCCAATCAACGAACCAGCAGAAGGAAAGAAAAAATCTCAAATTGAAGAATATTTGGATTTTTATGGAGGCCCTGGAATTCAACATATTGCTATTGCTACGGATGACATTATCAAAACCGTATCGCAACTTAAAGCAAGAGGTGTTGAGTTTTTATCTGCTCCGCCGCATACTTATTACCAGGCAATCCCTGAAAGATTAGGCGTTCACATGGATATGATGAAAGAAGATTTAAACGAAATTGAAAAACTTGCCATCATGGTTGACGCCGATGAAGATGGTTACTTATTACAAATATTTACCAAGCCAGTTCAGGACAGACCAACGCTTTTCTTCGAAATTATTCAAAGAATGGGTGCAAAAGGGTTTGGTGCAGGGAACTTTAAAGCCCTTTTCGAGTCGATTGAGAGAGAACAGGAATTGAGAGGAACTTTGTAAAAACGCAATATTTTTACATTATGTAGAAAAATTCTCTGTAAAACGTTGATTTTTATGCAAATATTATGTTAAACTTGCCTTTTGCTATTTCTTTTTTGAACTTTCTATATATCTTTGCACTCGCAAATCAAGAAGGGGTGGTTTCCTTCTGAATTGATATAAATTTCATAATTTATAGTTTTTTGGTTAGTTAATAGCATAAAAACTCAGTCATTCCTTGACTGAGTTTTTTTGTTTTGGTACATTTGGAATAGAATTTGCATTTAATTACCTTTATAATGAAATGTAAAGATTGTACTATGAAAAAGCTAGTTCTCATCATATTAATTCTCACTTCCCTCTCTTTTGATACTCAAAAAGAAGATGCTTTCGGGACGGGCGAATACTTCAAATTCAGAATCCATTACGGAATTGTCAACGCCGGTTATGCCACACTCGAAATTAAAGATGCCACAATAAATAACAAAAAAGTTCATCACGCGGTGGGTAAAGGTTATACAACCGGGATGTCAAAATTCTTTTTTAAAGTAGAAGATTTATACGAAAGTTATTTCGACAAAGAAACCGGTAGTCCTTATAGATATGTTCGAAAAATTGATGAAGGAGGCTACACTAAAAATCAGGAAGGTTTTTTTAATCAGGCAGAAAATCGGGTTTTAGTAAAAGATTACAAACGAAAGTCTGAGAAAACCATAATTACAACGGATAATGTTCAGGATATTATTTCTTCTTTTTATTACTTAAGAAATCATCCAAACATTGACAAGCTGAAATCAGGAGAAGCCATTACGATAGATATGTTTTTTGACGAAGAAATCACAAAATTTAAGTTAAAATATATAGGCCGTCAGGATATTACAACTAAATTTGGAACCGTTTCTACAATGGTATTTAAACCACTGGTACAAACAGGAAGAGTTTTCAAAGAAAAAGAGAGCGTAACACTCTGGATAACAGACGACGACAACAAAGTTCCCATTAGAATTAAAGCCGATCTTGCGGTAGGATCACTTAAAGCCGATCTTGATGAATATAAAGGATTAAAAAATCCATTTAAAGCAAAAAAATAATGAACCTTACTGATCATTCAGAATCAATCTTAAACGAAATTGACCTTAAATTTCAAGCTATAAATCAAAAAACAGACGTACAGCTTGAAGGTTTACTTTGGTCAAAACCAATTACATATTGGGATTATATCCAAACTGACGCCCTTTTAAGTTTACAAACACAACGTACCACGCTTCCTGACGAAATGGTTTTCATCATGTATCATCAGGTAAATGAATTAATTTTCAAGATGATTTTGTGGGAAATTGATCAGATTGCCAATACCGAAAATATTCAGGTTGATTTTTTCAGCGAAAGATTATCAAGAATCACCCGTTATTTTGATATGCTAACCAATTCGTTCAGTATTATGGAGAACGGAATGGATGTAGATCAATACATGAAATTCAGAAATACACTTACTCCTGCAAGCGGTTTTCAGAGTGCACAATACAGATTGATTGAATTTGCTTCTACTGATGTAATCAATTTAACAGACCGCAGATACAAAGCAAACTTTGACGAAAATACGGACTTAGAAACTAGTTTTGAACATTTGTACTGGCAAGCAGCTGGTAAAGATTACCAAACAGGAGAAAAATCATATTTACTTCAGGAATTCGAAAACAAATATAAAATTCAGTTTTTAAGACAAATGTCTACTTTTAAGACTAAAAATATTTGGCAAAAATTTACTCAATTACCAGAAAAAGATCAGCAAAACGAAGAATTAATAAACGCAATGCGTCATTATGACAAAACCGTTAATATTACCTGGGTTATGCAGCACTTGAACACTGCGAGAAAGTATATTTTGGAAAGCGGTAAAGGTAATGGAGAAGCTACTGGTGGAAGTGACTGGCAAAAATATATGCATCCAAAATACCAAAGACGCATCTTTTTTCCTAAATTGTGGACCGAAGATGAATTGTCCAATTGGGGAAATGAAGAAACCATTTAATTTCCCAAAAAAAATTAAAAGTTTGAAAAAAGCATTCGTAATTATAATCGTTTTATTATCAATATTTTCATGCAATAAAACTGATGAAAAAGTTGAAACTAAAATTACCAAACCAAAAACTAAAAAGGTAGAATTTGGTTTTAATTACGCCGACTTCAATGTTGTTAATGATACCATATCAAAAGGAGATTCCTTTGGATCAATCATCCAAAATCAAAATATTGGGGATAAACAAGTTTACGATATTGTCGAACAGGTAAAAGATTCTTTTAATGTTAGATCAATTCGATATAACAAACCTTACACACTTCTTCGTGCTAAAAATAAAACTAACAAATTACAAGTTTTTATTTATCAGCCGGACGCATTAACATATTATGTTGTTGACTTAAGAGATAGTATTGCAAAAGCTTACAAAAAAATAAAACCTGTTACTTTTAAACGTAAAATAATAGGTGGCGTTTTAAAAAGTTCATTATCTGAAACTTTAGGAAATGCGAGTGTAGAAACAGCTTTGGCTAGCAAAATTACCAAAGTTTTTTCATGGTCAATCGACTTCTTTAAACTTAAAAAAGGAGATCGTTACGGTTTAATTTTTACCGAACGTTTTATTAATGGTAAAACATACGATGGCGTTGAAGATCTTGAAGCTGCCTTTTTTGAATACAAAGGAAAAATCGTTTATGCTTTCCCGTTTGAAAAAGATACCCTTTCGGGGAAAATTGAATATTACGACGATCAGGGAAGAACGCTTAAAAACTTTTTCTTAAAAACGCCAATTAAATTCAGCCGAATTACTTCACGATTTACCATGAACAGGTTTCATCCGGTTCAACATACGTGGAAAGCGCATAAAGGAACAGATTATGCCGCTCCAACCGGAACACCAATTTCGACAACTGCTTCCGGAATTGTAGAAGCGACGGGTTATACTGCAGGAAACGGAAATTTTGTTAAAGTAAAACACAACGGAACCTACTCTACTCAATATTTACATATGTCCAGAATTTTAGTTCGTCGCGGACAGCGTGTAACACAAGGCCAAACGATTGGTTTAGTTGGAAGTACTGGTCTAGCTTCAGGACCACACGTTTGTTACCGTTTCTGGAAAAATGGAGTTCAGGTTGATGCACTTCGATTGAATTTGCCAACTGGAGAATCTTTAACCGGAAATGACAAAACTCGTTTTGCAAAACAAATTGAACCTTTGAAAAGAGAATTGGACAGTATTGGAAACTTGTAAGGACCTTTATTATTAAATAGAAAAAGATGGAAAACAAACGCATTAAAGACATTCTTGATGAAACTTTTTCAGATTTAAAACTATTTTACAGGGACACCGATCTTCCTGAGGATTTACTATCAAAATATAAAATTGGACAAATATTAAAAGAAAAAGGTTTTACCGATATGAGTTTTATCGGAGGAGGTCTTTTAGGAAATTGCAGGTATTTAATTGCAAGTTCTGATGCCAGAGATCTATCTAAATTTAATCCTGATTCAGTCAAAAACGGTCATGCTCTTTTAGACGATAATTCCTTTTTCAAAGTATTAGACATCCATACAATCGGAAATAAAACGCAGATTTTTCTTTTAAATATTCCCGGAAACTCTCTTCCTCTTTTTAAAAATTCAACTTCAAATCTGGAAGAAGAAATCACTGAAAAAGCGAGACAAAAATTTATTAGCAAAATCAATTCGGCTTTAATTCCTGAATTACAAACAGAGAATTGGAAAGAAAGAACAAAATCTCCAATTGGAATGACTGATAATGGTGAATTATTTTTTGATGATTCTACTATAAAAGCTGAAGAACCAAAAATAATTGAAATCAATAAAGCGGAGAAAAAAATCGAAATTAATACAAAACCATGGTGGAAGATTTGGTAATATTAAATCAGAAAAACATTGCCGAATAACTAAATCTTAAATTCTTTAATCTAACGATATTTCTTAAAACTTTACCTCATTTCGAATTTCCCATCCCTAACTAAAGCTAAAGAACCTCAAACACTATTAAACGAAAACAACATCAAACGTTTTCGTAACTAATTGTTATATAATTGCAAAGCTTTGAGCAATTACAAGTAATTTCAGTATTTTTGTGTTTTAAAAACCACTTATAACCACTTTCTCAATTAAAATAAAAAATGGCTTTAAACACAACAAACCCAACCGGGACTGAAGCGTGGAAAAATCTGCAAAACCACTATAATGCAATTCACGAAACTACGATACAAGAATTGTTTCAACAAGATAATGCTCGTGTTGAAAAATTCAATTTACAATGGAATGATTTTTTAGTTGATTATTCTAAAAATAATATTAGCCAGGAAACTATTTCTTTATTATTAGAATTGGCAAATTCAATTGGATTAAAAAATGCTATCTCTCAATATTTTGGTGGAGAAATCATTAACCAAACTGAAAACAGAGCCGTTTTGCATACTGCTTTGCGTGCGCCGGAATCGTCAGTAATAAAAGTAGACGGCGAAAATGTAATTCCGGAAGTTTATGAAGTAAAGAATAAAATCAGAAACTTTACAAACGAAATTATTTCGGGAGAAAGAAAAGGTTTTACAGGAAAAGCTTTTACTGATATTGTAAATATTGGTATTGGAGGTTCTGATCTTGGTCCGGTAATGGCTGTTGAAGCTTTACAATTTTATAAAAATCACCTGAAAACGCATTTTGTTTCAAATGTCGACGGTGATCACGTAAATGAAATAATCAAAAAATTAAATCCTGAAACAACACTTTTCCTTATTGTTTCTAAAACATTTACTACTCAGGAAACGCTATCAAATTCTGAAACGATCAAAGAATGGTTTTTGAAATCGGGTTCTCAGGAAGATATTGCAAAGCATTTTGTTGCTGTTTCAACCAATATTCAAAAAGTAACAGAATTCGGAATTAATCCAAACAACGTTTTCCCGATGTGGGATTGGGTTGGAGGACGATTTTCATTATGGAGTGCGGTTGGCTTAAGCATTGCTTTAGCAGTTGGTTTTGATAATTATAATGAATTATTGAAAGGAGCCAATGAAATGGATGAACATTTCAAATCTACAGAATTAGACGAAAATATTCCGGTAATTTTAGCTTTGTTAAGCGTTTGGTACAATAATTTCTTTGGTGCCGAAAGTGAAGCTTTGATTCCGTACACACAGTATTTATCAAAATTAGCTCCTTACTTGCAACAAGCAACAATGGAAAGCAACGGAAAAAGCGTTGGTCGTGACGGAAAACCGGTTAATTATCAAACCGGAACAATTATCTGGGGAGAACCGGGAACGAATTCGCAACACGCCTTTTTTCAGTTAATTCATCAGGGAACAAAAATAATTCCGACTGATTTTATTGGATTCGTAAAACCCTTATACGGAAACGAAGACCATCACGATAAATTAATGTCAAACTTTTTTGCTCAGACAGAAGCTTTATTAAACGGAAAAACTCCGGCACAAGTTCAGGCTGAATTTGACAAACAAGGACTTTCTGCAGAAAAAGCATCTTATTTATTACCATTTAAAGTTTTTACAGGAAACAAACCAACCAATACCATTTTGATTCAAAAATTAACACCTAAATCTTTAGGTTCGTTAATTGCTTTATACGAACACAAGATTTTTGTTCAGGGTGTTATTTGGAACATTTTTAGCTTCGATCAATGGGGAGTTGAATTAGGAAAACAATTGGCCAATTCAATTTTAGATGAAATAAACTCAAAAACAGTAAAAAGTCACGATAGTTCAACTTCATTTTTGTTGAATCATTTTTTGAAAAACAAATAGAGGAGTCTTTTAAGACTTTTTCATAACAAACTGAAACGCCTTGATTTAACACAAATTAAGGCGTTTTTTCGTATAAAGAAGTCATATAAAGCATACAAAGGGCATACTATTGCAAGTTTACACCTACAGCACTGTTCACATTAATATGATTTTAACAAAAAACAAGTGCCGAAATTCAAAAAATCATTATTTTATTTAATGAAAAAAGAAAAAATCATTTTAATGCGCAACACAATAGATAAAACTTGTTTTTCTTAACATTTTGATAACACTATCTGAGTTATTTGTTATAATTTTGCCAAAAACAATAAACTAAATAACAAATGAAGACAATGAAAAATTGGTTACTCACTGGACTATTGTTCATGATAGTTTCAACCGCATTTTCTCAGGGAAAAATTACTGGTACAATTACCGATGGTTCAGGTTCTTTGCCGGGAGCAAACGTAGTAATTAAAGGCTCTACAACAGCTACTTCTACAGATTTTGACGGAAAATTTACTCTTAATGCAACAAGTAGTACAGGAGAAATCGTTATTTCTTTTTTAGGTTATCAAAACCAAACTGTAAAATTTTCAGTATCTAATGGCGCTACTGTTAATTTAGGTACAATCGCTTTAGCTTCTAACTCAAACGAACTAAGCGAAATTGTAGTAAAAAGTACTACAGTAGATATTGCAAAAGACAGAAAAACTCCTGTTGCAGTTTCTACAATTAGAGCTGCTGAAATTCAGGAAAAATTAGGAAACCAAGAGCTTCCTGAAATTTTAAAAAGCACACCTTCAGTATATGTTAGTAAATCAGGTGGTGGTTATGGAGATTCAAGAATCACTATTCGTGGATTTAGCCAAAATAATATTGCCGTAATGGTTAACGGTATGCCGGTTAACGATATGGAAAATGGATCTGTTTACTGGAGTAACTGGTCTGGTTTATCAGATGTTACATCTGCAATTCAAGTACAAAGAGGTTTAGGTTCTTCAAAATTAGCAATTGCTTCTGTTGGAGGAACGATGAACTACGTAACTAAAGCATCTGACTTGAAACAAGGTGGTACAATAGGTACTTCTTTTGGTAATGACAATTTCTTCAAAACAAACGTTGCTTACAACACAGGAAAATTAGACAGCGGCTTCTCTGCATCTGTATTATATAGCCACACTCAGGGTGATGGTTACGTAGATGCAACAAAATTTAGCGGAGACAATTACTATATTGGTCTTGGTTATGCTACAAAAAACAACAAACACGATTTCCAGCTTACTGTAACTGGTGCTCCACAATGGCATGATCAAAGATCAACGTTCATCACTATTGCTCAGTATCAACAATACGGTACAGCTACTGATCCAAACATCAAATATAACTCAGACTGGGGATATAAAGATGGAAAAGAATTTAACATGGTAAGAAATTACTACCACAAGCCAGTTATTTCATTAAACTATGATTACCAAATCAATGAAACTTCAAAATTATCTACTGTAGGTTACGTTTCTTTCGGACGTGGAGGAGGTTCAAGAGGAGCAGGTTTTATTAAAGGCTTAAACTATGTTAATAGTGCTTTTAGAACTGCAGATGGTTTAATTGATTATGACAAAATTGTTGCTTACAACTCAGGCCAAACAGTAAATATTAATGGAATTGCTTCTACTCGTGCAACTACTGGTACAAGTGGTCTATACCAAAATACTGCGCTTACCGGAAACAATGCAACAAACGGTATTTCTCAAATTTCATCAGTTAACTCACACAACTGGTATGGAGCAATCGTTAACTTTAACAAAAAATTTACTGATCACTTAACTTGGGATCTTGGTATCGATGTTAGAGGCTACAAAGGTATTCACTACCAAAACGTAAATAACTTATTAGGTGGAGATGCATTCGCTGACAACTTTGATGTTAATAATCCTAACAGAATATTAACTGAAACTTATTCTACTTACCCAGCCTGGAACGTTTTCAAAAGCACAGATGATGAGCAAAAAATCAACTTCTATAATGATGGAGATGTAAGATGGTATGGAGGTTTTACACAATTAGAGTACTCTAACGACAACTTAACTGTTTTTGTACAAGGAGCACTTTCTCAACAAGGATTTAAAAGAGTTGATTATTTTAAATATTTATCTTCAAATCCATTGTCAAGCACAGATTACGAAAACATTCTTGGTGGTAACGTAAAAGGTGGTGCTAACTACAATATTAATGAAAACCATAATGTTTACTTTAATACTGGTTATTACTCAAAACAACCATTCTTTAATGCAGTTTATCCAAACAACGCTTCATTAGTTAATGGTAACTTAACTAACGAGAAAATCTTTGGATTAGAAGCTGGTTACGGTTTCCGTTCTAGAATCTTTACTGCAAACGTAAACGTTTACCGTACATCATGGAAAGACAGATACCAAAGATCTAATGATAATGACACATCAAATCCTGGAGGATATTATGACTTCTCAGGAATTACTGAAATTCACTCAGGTTTAGAATTTGATGGTAGAGCAAGAGTTACAGATAAACTTAACATTACTGGAATGTTCTCTATTGGAGACTGGAAATATGAAGGAACAAGTACAAGTAACCGTTACGATTCTGCAAACAATCCAATTGGCGGAGGAACAACTACTATTCTTTTCCTTGATGGTGTAAAAGTTGGTGATGCTGCGCAATTAACTGCTGCTTTAGGAGCAACATACGAAATATTGCCTCGTTTTAGCGTAGATGCAAACTACAACTATACTGACAAATTATATGCTGCAATTTCTCCAGGAAACTTTACAAAAGAAGATAACAGAGGATCTTTAGAATTACCTTCATTTGGTTTAGTTGATGCTGGTTTATCATACAAATGGTTAGTTGGAAAAACTAAAAGCAATTCAGTTGGTTTCAGATTAAACGTAAACAACGTTTTTGATACAGTTTACATCGCAGAGGCAAAAACAAACATATTTGCTGCTGACGTGCCAACTGTTCCAACATACAGAGGTTTAGCTACAACAAACCAAGTATACTTTGGATTTGGTAGAACGTGGAACTTTGGACTACGTTACGATTTCTAATATTTAGAATCTAAATAAATATCATAAACGGCATCGACTTTTAAGTTTGATGCCGTTTTTTTATAGCCTTTTTTGTTATATTTGTTTTGAACAAAAAAACTGTTTTATGTATTATTTTCTACAAAAATTCCATTCTGGATGGGCTTATCTGGCATTATTACTTTTATTAATTGCCGTTGTAAATGCCATTATCGGATTAACTTCTAAAAAAGATTTTACAGCCAAAGACCGCAAGATTGCCCTATTTGCCTTAATTGGAACACACACGCAATTATTGATTGGTTTGATTCTTTATTTTGTATCTCCGCTTGGAAAAGCAGCTTTTGGAGAAATGTCTAATGCTGAACTTCGTTTAACATCATTAGAGCACCCTTTAATTAACATCATAGCTATTATCCTAATCACTATTGGATGGTCAAAACATAAAAAATTAATTAATAGCGAAGCTAAGTTTAAAACATTTGCTATTTTTTACGGATTAGGATTATTACTTATATTAAGTAGAATCCCGTGGAACCTATGGTTCTAAAAAACCAATTAAAGCCCTAAAAATAGGGCTTTTTTTATCTCGGCATATTATTTGTACAAACTCCCCAAGTCTGAAAAAGAATAACCCATGAGAATTAAAAAAAACATTTTACTCAGCGCATTTACTATAACTTTTTTAAGTTGCGTTACTTACGTCATGAGTCAGCAAGTCAGGCCAACAGAGCCTAAAATTGTTCAGGACACGTTAAAAACAGGAACAAAAAATCAGGCACTCCCAGTAAACGATTCTGTTTTTACTGACAAAAACTTAAAATTAAAACCATACAAAAAAGCGGCACACGCCTCCTACTATGCGGACCGATTTAATGGTAAAAAAACAGCTGACGGAAGCAGATTTAACAACAGCAAATACACTGCTGCACACAAAAAACTTCCTTTTGGAACCAAAATTAAAGTCACAAATGAAGCAAATGGAAAGTTTGTTATTGTGAAAGTGACAGACAGAGGTCCGTTTGTAAAAACACGTGAATTAGACCTCTCAAAAAGAGCTTTTATGGACATTAGCGGAAGCAGAGGCTATGGCGCATTAAAAGTCACTATTGAGACTATAGTAGAATAAAAAAATCCCGCTTTAGAGCGGGATTTCTTTTTACACAAACTTTCTAATGCTCATTATTATTCCGGTATGAATGCCTTCGTGGTAATTATTGAATTCTAAAGCTCCATTGATATTTTTTAATGTGTAACCCATACTAGTGGTATATTCGGTATAATTTTGAAAAATCTCATTGTCAAAATCTTTCTGAACCTGCTCTAAGGTTGTTGAAAGCAACGTTCTGATTTCATCTACTTCTGCTTGCGAAACATCACCTTCCGGCCTGGTTCCTTTT
The DNA here is from genome assembly GCF_058808175.1 of Flavobacterium sp. GW821-FHT11G01. Taxonomy (NCBI): domain Bacteria; kingdom Pseudomonadati; phylum Bacteroidota; class Flavobacteriia; order Flavobacteriales; family Flavobacteriaceae; genus Flavobacterium; species Flavobacterium sp. GW821-FHT11G01. The sequence goes on from NZ_JBXARK010000008.1 coordinate 243,225, forward strand.
TTGTATTTATTTATAAAATCTTCAGAAACCATCATTGGCAAACCTGATAATTTATAGACTAAAATTTGTTGTGTAGACACACAATGTGCTATATTCCAAATTAAATTATTACCAAATCCTGTTGGGATTTTGTTTAGCTGTTCTAATGAATGACTGTCTAATAATTTCAAAAGAATTTCTCTAATGGTTTTTTGCACTTCAAAAACTGAATTCATAATTATAATTTTTTTTCTAAAATTAGGCATTTTTCAGTTTCAAATGAATTTTCTTTGTAGTCACTAAATTTAAAAATCATGAACAAAATATATTATTTAGCCTCTTGCGACACTTGCCGTAAAATCATTAAAAGTTTACCGAAAGATAACAACTTGGTTTTTCACGATATTAAACAAAATCCGATTACAGAAGCTGAACTGGAAGAAATGCATAAACTTGCAGGAAGTTATGAGGCTTTATTCAGCAAAAAAGCACAATTATACAAGTCGATGAATTTAAAAGATAAAGCACTGACAGAAGTTGATTATAAGAAATATATTTTGGAACATTATACTTTTATAAGTCGTCCGGTTTTTATTATCGATGAGAAAATTTATATTGGCAATACTCAACCTGTCACATTGCAGGTAATGAAAGCCTTGAGTTAAATTAAATCGTATAATTTAAATGTTACGAAATTTCATTACGGTTACCCGCGTGAGGGATAGGAGCTAGCTACCGAAGTAGCGTGGATAGCCCGACCGTCCCGAGATAAGAAGGCGTATTTACGCAAAGTATATTTGCCTTCTTATCTCGGGACGGTCACGCCCAAATTATATTTTTAAAACTGAAAAACTTCTTATTTATTTGTAAAATTCGTAGCGAAAAGACCCTTACAACATTTCACAGTTCACAGTTTACTCAATTACAACAAAACACAGCAAACTTTTAATTATCTTTGCGCCTTTATACTCAATTATATGATACAATCTATGACAGGGTTTGGCAAAGCTTCTTTGCAATTGCCTACAAAAAAAATTACAGTCGAAGTAAAATCCTTAAATAGCAAAGGTTTAGATTTAAATGTAAGAATGCCTTCTCTTTATCGCGAGATGGAACTAGGATTACGAACGCAAATCTCTACAAAATTGGAAAGAGGAAAAATTGATTTCGGAATTTACATTGAAAGTACTTCTGAACAAACTTCGACGAAAGTAAATGTTCCTGTTGTAAAAAATTACATCGCACAACTTAGAGAAGTTTACCCTGATGCAGATGAAACGGAACTAATGAAAATGGCCGTTCGTATGCCAGATACCCTAAAAACAGAGCGCGAAGAAATCGATGAAAACGATTGGGATCAGATTCAGGTTATCATTGAGGAAGCTTTACAAAACATCTTAAGTTTTAGAAAAGACGAAGGCGAATCGCTTGAAAAAGAATTCAATCTTCGAATTGGAAATATCCGTCAATACATGAACGACGCTTTGGCACTTGATCCGGAACGTGTTCAGGCCATCAAAGATCGTTTGCAAACTGCGATTTCTGAATTGAAAGTGAATGTTGATGAAAATCGTTTCGAACAAGAATTGATTTATTATCTGGAAAAACTTGATATTACAGAAGAAAAAGTACGCCTAACAAATCACTTAGATTATTTCTTAGAAACCATTAAAGGAACTGAAGCTAATGGTCGTAAATTAGGTTTTATTACTCAGGAAATGGGTCGTGAAATTAATACGATGGGTTCAAAATCAAATCATGCTCAAATGCAGAAATTGGTTGTGATGATGAAAGATGAATTGGAGAAGATTAAGGAACAGGTTTTGAATGTTTTGTAAAAATGCTGTAAGCTTTAAGCTATAGGCAATAAGCTAAAAACGAAATCAAATTAAAGCCTAAGGCCTAAAGCCTAAAGCTTAAAGCATAACAATAATGAATAAAGGAAAATTAATTGTTTTTTCAGCACCGTCAGGATCAGGAAAAACAACTATAGTAAGACACTTACTTGGGAAAGAAGATTTAAATTTAGAATTTTCGATCTCAGCGGCTTCACGCGACCCACGCGGAGAAGAAGAACACGGAAAAGATTATTATTTTATTTCGTTAGAGCAATTCAAAAAACACATTAAAGCAGAAGATTTCCTGGAATGGGAAGAAGTATATCGTGACAACTTTTACGGTACATTAAAAGCAGAAATTGAGCGAATCTGGGCTTTAGGAAAAAATGTGATTTTTGATATTGATGTTGCCGGCGGATTACGGATCAAACACAAATTCCCGGAACAAACTTTAGCCGTTTTCGTAAAGCCACCAAGTGTTGATGAACTAAAACGTCGCTTAAAACAACGTTCAACCGAAAGTGATGACAAAATCAATATGCGAATCGCAAAAGCTTCTGTAGAATTGGCAACTGCGCCACAATTTGATACGATTATTAAAAACTACGATTTAGATACTGCTAAAGAAGAAGCTTATCAATTGGTTAAAGATTTTGTTTCTAAATAGTAATTAGTGAAGAGTAATTAGTAATTAGTATAAAAATGAGTGAAATAAGATCTTATAAAGATTTATTGATTTGGCAGAAAGGAATTAAAATTGTCTCTCTGATTTATCAGTTAGTAAAATCATTCCCTAAAGAAGAATTATTTGCTTTAACTAGTCAATTAAAAAGAGCTTCTGTGTCGATTCCATCAAATATAGCAGAAGGTTATGGTAGAAATACAGATAAATCTTTTAGTCATTTTTTAAATATTTCCAGAGGGTCATTGTTCGAAATTGAAACTCAATTACTAATTGCAAATGATCTTGGTTTTATAACTAGCCAAACTCTTTACGAAGAAATTTTAAATCAAATTGAAGAAGAATCAAAAATGATTAACGCTTTTTCTAAGACACTAAAAGACTAATCACTTTTAACTAATTACTAGTTACTTCAGATATGAAAATAGGCCTTTATTTCGGAACGTATAATCCCATTCATGTTGGTCATTTGATTATTGCCAATCACATGGCTGAATTTGCCGATTTAGATCAGGTTTGGATGGTGGTTACGCCTCATAATCCGCTAAAAAAGAAAGCGACTTTATTAGACGATCATCAACGGCTTGAAATGGTTTATCTGGCAACAGAAGATTATCCGAAAATAAAACCTTCAGATATCGAGTTTAAATTGCCTCAGCCGAATTACACAGTGAATACTTTGGTTCATTTGCAGGAGAAATATCCAAATAATGAATTTTCATTGATTATGGGCGAAGACAATTTGAAAACACTTCATAAATGGAAAAATTACCAAGTGATTTTAGATCATTATGAAATCTATGTTTATCCTCGCATTTCTGAAGAACCAGAAAATATCGAACTAAAATCACATCCAAAAGTTCATATTATAGATGCGCCAGTTGTAGAAATTTCTTCAACTTTTATTAGAAATAATATTAAAAAAGGTAAAAACATCCAACCACTTTTACCTCCAAAGGTTTGGGAATATATTGATCACAATAATTTTTATAAGAAATAAAAAGAGCCTGATTGTTGAAATTACAATCAGGCTCTTTTATTTTAAATTAATTAACCGTAACATTTTTCTTAGGACTTACAGTACAACTGCCGCCACTTTTAGAAAAAGTGACATCGGCCTTAACTTCAAATGTACCAGCTGTAGTATAAGTGTGTGATACAGATCCTGTTGCACCACTCACAGTTTGAGCCGGAGTTCCATCACCAAAAGTCCATTTTACAGAGGTTACGGTATTAGAACCACCATATTGGATCGAATAATTAATTATTTTAGAATTTGTACCATCTACAGAATGTTTAAGCTCTGTGAGAATAGAATCTCCAAAACAATCTACTTCATTTTTGGCTTCATTTTTACTGCAAGAAAACCCCACAAAAAATACAATAATAACGGTTGAAATCATTACAATCTTTTTCATAACTATTTGATTTTACGTATATTAGTCAAAGATATTGAAAAATTAAAAATCAAAAGGCCAAAAAAAAAGAATTTTCGTATAAAAAAACGACTACATCCTATTTCCAAAAAATAACTTTAACTCTTTAGAAATAGTTTCGAAGAACGAATTTAGATTATTGTTTTTAGCACTCAATAAATACACATATTCCTCCGGAACGTGAAAACTATTCCACAGCAATTGCAATTTATTCTCTTTAATATATTTTCTTGAATTACAATTCCATGTTATGGCAATTCCAGTATTTCTGGATAACATTTCCAACATCTCAGATTCTGACGGAATGATATAATTAGGTACTATTGCTGGTCTTTTTTTATTGAAAGCATGTAGCCAAAATAATTTCACATGCGGAATTCGGGCATCATGACTGTACCATTTTTGATCGTTGAGCCACTGCTCTATTTCTGTAGCATTATCTGATTTTAGTTTTTGACGAAAATCAGTTACATCTAAATTTGTTGATCCGACAACTACTAATTTAATTTTTCCGATGATTTCATAAATCGTGTCAAACGTATCAAACTTTTTAGTTACAACCGCAAAATCAAGTTTCTTAGCATCGATCAGAGAAAAAAGAACATCATCTTCAGCGAAAGTAAAATCGATTAAATCAAATTTGGAAATTAAAGTGCTTCCAAAACTATTAAACAAATCTTTGGAAACGCCTACCGAAATTAATCGTTTAGAATCTTCCGCTTTAGCTCTAAAACCGCTTTCAACATTTTCTAATCTGTCGAGTGCGTCAATAATTAAATTATTGAGTAACTTAGCGTATTCGGTTGCTTCAACCCCTTTTGACTTCCGATTGAATAATTTATAACCTACATGCGCTTCTAGCATTGATATCTGCTGACTTACTGCTGGTTGACTAATAAACAACTCTTTTGCAGCGACTGAAAAATTACCGTTTTTATAAACCGACTTAAAGGTTCTGTACCATTCTAGATTTACCATGATATAAATATATTTATTACAAACATAGTTTATTTTATTTTTACTAATATCACTTAAGCCGTAAATTTGATGAAAATTTAAAACTATGAAAAAAATAGCATTACTCGCAATTATAGCATTCACTGTCAGTAGTATAACAGCCACTGCACAAAAATCAAATAAAAAAGGTATGAAAAAAGTATTATTTGTTGTGACCAGTAACGATAAACTGGGCAACACAGGAGAAAAAACCGGATTTTGGTCAGAAGAACTTGCTGCACCGTATTACGAATTATTAGATCAGGGAGTAGAAATTACAATTGCTTCTCCACTTGGAGGGCAACCGCCAATTGATCCAAAAAGTGCTGATCCGGCTTCTGCTACAGAAGACACCAAACGTTTTGATGCCGATAAAGCTTTACAGGAAAAACTAAAACACACTTTAAAACTTTCGACTGTAAATCAAAAAGATTACGATGCCGTATTTTATCCTGGAGGCCATGGTCCGCTTTGGGATTTAGTTGAAGATCAAAACTCAATTGACTTAATCGAATCATTTTACTCCCATAAAAAACCTGTTGCTTTTGTTTGTCACGCTCCTGCAGTTTTGAAAAATGTAAAAGTAAACGGTGATTATTTAGTAAAAGGCAAAAAAATAACCGGTTTTACAAATGAAGAAGAGGAAGCAGTTGGCTTAACTAAAGTTGTTCCATTCTTACTGGAAGATGCCTTAGCATCAAATGGAGGGATTTTTTCAAAAGGACCAAACTGGCAACCTTATGCGGTTGAAGACGGACTTTTAATTACCGGACAAAATCCAGCATCATCTAAATTGGTAGCTGGAAAATTATTAGAGAAATTAAAATAAAAAAAGGCTCTAAGGTTCTAAGATACTAAGTTGCTAAGGCTAAAAAAACTTAGAACCTCAGAACCTTAGCACTTCAGAACCTTAAAAATAAAAAAAATGCTAAACTTTGAATTATACAATCCGACGAATTTAATCTTCGGAAAAGGACAAATTGAAAAACTTTCGACTTTAGTTCCAAAAGGCGCTAAAATATTATTGGCTTATGGTGGTGGAAGTATTTTTAAAAATGGCGTTCACGAACAAGTAATCAACAACCTAAAAGGTTTTGATATTGTAGAATTTGGCGGAATAGAACCCAACCCACATTTTGAAACTTTGATGAAAGCTGTTGAAATTATCAAAGCCGAAAATATTGATTTTATTCTGGCTGTTGGTGGCGGATCTGTAATTGACGGTGTAAAATTTATTTCGGCAGCCGTAAATTTTGATGGAAATCCGATAGACATTTTACAAAAACGAATATTGATTAAAGAAAACGCAGTCCCATTTGGAACCGTTTTGACTTTACCGGCAACAGGAAGTGAAATGAATTCCGGTTCTGTTGTTACTATTGCGGCAACTCAGGAAAAACTAGCTTTTGGCGGTAGCGCATTGTTCCCAAAATTTTCAATCTGCGATCCAACCGTGATTGTCTCTTTACCAAAAAGACAATTACAAAATGGAGTTGTTGATGCTTATACACACGTAATGGAGCAATATTTAACGTATCCGCATGAAGGTTTTTTACAAGACAGAATTGCAGAAGGAATTTTGCAAACTCTAATTGAAGTTGGACCTAAAGTTGTTGAAAATCCGGGTGATTATGCTTTGGCTTCCAACTTTATGTGGAGTTGTACTATGGCCTTAAACGGATTAATTCAGAAAGGCGTTCCTTCAGATTGGGCGACACATATGATCGGACATGAATTAACCGCTTTATATGGTATTGATCACGCCAGAACTTTGGCTATTATTGGCCCAAATTTATACAATGTGATGTTTGATACTAAAAAAGGAAAATTAGCGCAATACGGAAGAAGAATCTTCAACTTAAGCGGTTCTGATGAAGATGTTGCTAAAGAAGCCATCAATAAAACAGTCGAATTTTTCCATACAATGGGAATGGATACCAAACTCTCACAATATACAGACGATTATAATGAAACCGCTGATTTTATTGTAAAACGTTTCGATGAAAGAAACTGGAAAGGTTTAGGCGAAAATCAACTGGTGACTTTAGACAAAGTGAAATCTATTGTTGAAATGAGTTACTAAGAAATAAATTGCAAAAATTGTAAAACCAAAAAAGGCGTTCTTAAACTGTTAAGAGCGCCTTTTAAAATACTAAAACAAAACTAACTAACTCGTTTTTTGCTAAACTCATTAAAATTCTAATTTATAAATACTTATAACGTAATAGTTTATACTTTATTGTACACACTTTAGAAAAAAAATATTATTTTTTTTAAATCCACTGAAAACCCTTGCATTTAAAGGACCTTTTTAAATTTCTTAATTGAGATTTTGTATTATTACTACTTTATTAAGTACTTTTGCTTTAAATTATTAAAATAATGAGCCAAAATTTAAAATTTGCAGTAATTGGAGGAGGTAGTTGGGCAACGGCAATTGCAAAAATGTTGTGTGTGAATCTTTCCGAAATTGCATGGTATATGCGTAATGACGCTGCAATAGAGCACATTCAAAAATACAAACACAATCCTAACTATTTAAGTTCGGTAGAATTTGACACCACGAAACTTAAATTGACTAACAATATCAACGAAGCAATCGAATATGCAGATTATGTAATTTTTGCTATTCCTTCTGCTTTTTTAGATGCGGAATTGAAAAACATGACTGTTTCTTTGTCTGATAAAATCATTTTCTCAGCAATTAAAGGAATTGTTCCTGAAACAAGTTTAATTGTGGGAGAACATTTCCATATTCAATACGACATTCCATATTACAATATTGGAGTTATTACAGGTCCTTGTCACGCTGAAGAAGTAGCCTTAGAAAGACTTTCCTATTTAACAATTGCCTGCGGAGATCCTGACAAAGCGTGTATTGTTGCAAAATCACTTTCAGGAAATTATATCAAAGCGAAAATTTCAGATGATATTATCGGTACCGAATATGCAGCAATGCTTAAAAACATTTATGCCATCGCAGCCGGAATTGCGCACGGTTTAGGTTATGGAGATAATTTTCAATCGGTTATGATGAGTAACGGAATCCGTGAAATGAAAAAATTCATCAGAAAGGTTCATAAAATGAAACGCAACATCAATGATTCGGCTTATTTAGGCGATTTATTGGTTACAGGATATTCCGTTTTCTCCAGAAACAGAATGTTCGGAAATATGATCGGTAAAGGTTATACCGTAAAAAGTGCGATGATGGAAATGAGCATGGTTGCAGAAGGTTATTACGCCACTAAAAGTGCTTACAAACTAAATCAGGGTTACGGTGCTAAAACGCCAATTATAGACGCTGTTTATGCTGTTTTATACGAAGGAAAAGATGCTAAGACAGTATTTAAGAAATTGACTGAGTCCTTAGATTAAGTATTCAGTGTTCAGTTTTTAGTTTTTAGTGATCAGTTCGTGTAAATAAAAAAGTCCGAAAAATATTTTTTCGGACTTTTTTATTTTACATCATCTTCAGACTTCAAATTTTAGCTGAATAATGAGACTGTGACTGAACACTAAAAAACTGATCACTGAACACTATTTCACCATAACCCCCTCAACAAACAAAATCGGCACTTCTTCCGTTTTATTTTCGTCGATTAAGTTCGATTTAAAAATAAATTTCTTGTCGTACAAGGTGTTGCCAATAAAGAAAGTCACCATGAATTCATTATTTAAAACCAAAAGACTTTTCTCTATCATTTCAATTTTTACTACAGAAACAGCTGGAACTTCAACAAAAGCGTGACGTAAAACAGATGTTTTTTTCATTTCGCCATCAATGGTTCCAAATGCTTTTGAAACAACCATAACGCTGTCTAAATTAAAATCGCTGTCATTTACAAGGTAAGCATACCATACTTTTTCCATAAAATCATCGCTCCATTCCTGAACAGCAGCAAGGAACACGTTTTCAACTTCTGGAATTGTTATATCTTTTTTCATATTGAGTCAAAAGTTTAAAAGCCGAAAGTCATAAAGTCGAAAACCAAAAGTCATTACTTTGAGACTTTCGACCTTCGACTTTATGACTTTCGACTTAAAATTAAATATTTGCTTTAAATTGCTCTAAGAAACGAACGTCATTTTCGTAAAACATACGAATATCACCAATTTGATACAGTAACATCGCGATACGCTCTACTCCCATTCCGAAAGCAAAACCATTGAATTCATCAGGATTGATATCGCAGTTTTTAAGAACGTTTGGATCTACCATTCCGCAACCTCCAATTTCTAACCAACCGGTTCCTTTTGTGATACGGTAATCGGTTTCCGTTTTTAGTCCCCAATAAATATCAATTTCGGCACTTGGTTCTGTAAATGGAAAATAAGATGGACGAAGACGAATCTTTGATTTTCCGAACATCTCTTTAGTAAAATAAAGTAACGTTTGTTTCAAATCGGCAAAAGAAACATCTTTGTCAATATACAAACCTTCCACCTGATGGAAAATACAATGTGAACGTGATGAAATAGCTTCGTTACGAAACACACGCCCCGGAGAAATAGTACGAATTGGCGGTTTATTGTTTTCCATATAACGCACCTGAACAGATGATGTATGCGTACGCAACAACACATCTGGATTCGTTTGAATGAAAAAAGTATCCTGCATATCACGCGCCGGATGATATTCTGGCAAGTTTAATGCAGTAAAATTATGCCAATCGTCTTCGATTTCCGGACCTTCAGAAACATTGAAACCAATATTGGCAAAAATATCTATAATTTGATTTTTTACAATAGAAATAGGATGACGCGAACCAATAATTACAGGCTCAGCAGATCGTGTTAAGTCACCAAATATGCCTTTAACTTCCTGTTTGCTTTCTAGCTCCTCCTGAATAACTCTTACTTTTTCTTCGGCAACGGATTTTAAAGTATTTATTACTTGTCCAAAATCTTTTTTCTGGTCATTCGGAATATTTTTGAACTCTGTAAAAAGTTCTTTTAGCAACCCTTTGCTCCCTAAATATTTAATTCGGAACTGCTCTAAAGATTCTTTATTTTTATCATTAAAGGCTTTTGCTTCCTCTATATGTTGTTTTATCTTGTCTATCATTTTCCTTCAATAATTGAGAATACAAATTTAAGTAAAAAAGTGAGATGTTAGGAGTGAGAAGTAACAAGTTCTGTTATATTTTCAACCCAAAATCTAAAATTTACTCAATAAGTTCTCTTTCTAAAAAATAATTCACAATCGCTTCTTTCATCAAAACCGATTGTTCGCCTGCTTTTAATGGCGGCAATTCTTCTTTTACTCTGTAATGCGGCCATCCTTCTTCATCAAAATATTCGAATTCATAGAATCCGTAAGGCTCTAATAATCGGCAAATGGCGATGTGCATTAAGTTTAACTTTTCATCTTTTTTGAATTCACGATGCACTTTTCCGAGTTCCTGAACTCCTATTAAATAAATTATGGCATCTAAATCTAAATCTTCTCCTTGCGAAAACTGATTTGAAAGTATATCGACGAGCTTTTCCCAACGCTCTTTTAATTGTGTATCTCTGGACATTTTTTATAATTGTAAATTATGAATTGTGAATTGTGAATTCAAAAACCATAAAATTTAGCTGCAAAGATACGGACTTCAAATCCAAAGACCTTAAAAAAATAATCAGATAGAAAAGTTGCTGAAATGCTAAGGAACTATCCCGAGGCTACAGGACTACGTTTTTGACTTAAAAAAACCTCTGTTCCTTTGCAACTCTGAACCTTTGAACCTAAAAAAAGATATATATTTGCGCTTCAATAAAACACCCGCAAATATGAGTTTTTTCGATATGATTTTTGGAGCACTTTTGGCTTTTAGTTTATATAAAGGTTTTAAAAATGGTCTTTTTGTAGAAATTGCTTCTTTTGTTTCTTTATTATTGGGAATCTATCTTGCGATTAAATTTTCTTCTTTGATGAAGGGAATAATTACACCACACGTTTCCTGGAATCCAAATACAATTCAGGTTACTGCTTTTATACTGACTTTTATTTTAGTGGTGATCGGAGTCTATTTCTTAGCAAAAATCCTCACCGGAATTGCTGATTTTGCTTTTTTGGGATGGGCGAATAAATTGGGTGGCGGCTTTTTCAGAGTTTTAAAAACCATTCTGATTATGAGTATTTTTATCGCTCTTTTTGAGAAAATAAACTTTAACAATACATTTGCCAAAAAAGAAACTTTAGACAAATCTATTTTCTATAATCCGGTAAAAAAAGTCGCTGCTTTTGTGTATCCATCCATTGAAAAATGGTATGAATCTTTTAAAGAAAATCATACCGAAAAGCCAGAAGAGACTTCTAAAACTGAAAAAGAATAGTTCTATTCCTCGTCATTAAGCGGTTTCGGAAATAAATTTTTCAGAATAATTAACATCATACCTATCACATTTACAGACGTAGTTGTCAATAACGTAATTAGCACATTTTCTGAAAGATTCAGATTCAAAACATTACCGTTGAAATACAAAATAGATATAACGGAAGCTAGCCAAAGAAAGATAATAGCAGCAAAAATATAGGTTAAATGTCTTCTTAATCGGGTATCTTCTAAAAACCTTCCCACTTTAGCGCTTCCTAACCTGTCTTCAAGGATTTGATTTTGTAAGCGTGCGCTGCTAAGGTCTTCAGGAGTTAAAGAAGAACTGTTTGCAATTGAAATTTGATTTAGATTTAGGGACGCCATATCAAGTTTAAATTGGTTTTAACTTCGTTTTATAATGTTCAAAAATGTCATCATCTGAAATAACGGCATTAGAATCTTTTCGATATACTTTATTCCAGGGAGTACCTTCATTGTGTGTTAAAGCACTTAGATAAATACCATCAAACCTCCCGTAAACTTCCCATATTTTATCTAAAAATTTTTCGTCTTCGCTACTTATTTTTTCATCTTTTACAGCATTCGGGATCTTCTCTGTTATCTTTTCTTTTTTATACTGCTTTATACTGTAATACAAAGACGGAAAAACAGGTCCAAAATCCCACGCGATCGGATTCTCATCCAATAATCTTTCTTTCTTATCTGTTAAAGCCAAATACCAGCCATACGCAATGTAAGTTAACTTGATTATCTTCATGGGCGTAAGATTACCGGTTTTTGAATATTTATCAATAAAATAATTAGCGACTGTTGTTGGATTATAAGTCATAATCTTAAAATTATTATTTTACCAAAGTTACTTAAAATAAATTTGAAACAAAATTTAGCAAACTTATTGTAATGTAAATGAGATGTTTTGCTCTCTATTAACAATTAAACCCGACAGGTTTCTAAAATCTGTCGGGTTTAAAATGCTTTAGAATATCTACCAGTTTATTTCCAATTTTTGTCCTTTCTTCAATGTGATATTTTGCTTTTTATCACCGTTAATTAAAGTTGTTTTCCCTTCATATTTAGAAAATATTGTAATTTTCTTAAGCAATTTATTTTCCCATTCCATGGCAATTTCGAATCCGCCTCGAGCACAGATTCCTTTTACAGATCCGGTTTCCCAGGCGTCTGGCAAGGCAGGCAATAATCTGATTTCGTTTTCATCAGATTGCACCAGCATTTCTGCAACCGCTGCTGCACCTCCAAAATTACCATCAATTTGAAAAGGCGGATGTGCATCAAATAAATTCGGATATGTTCCTCCTCCTCGTCTCGGTTTTTCCGTTTTCTTTTTGTCTGGATCTACGTAACGAAGCAATTCTCTCAACATTTTATAAGCACGGTTTCCGTCCCAAAGTCTCGCCCAAAGATTGATTCGCCAACCTTTTGACCAACCGGTGGTTTCATCGCCTTTAATTTCTAATGTTTTCTTTGAAGCTGCAGCCAAATCAGGTGTTTTCTCTGGCGTAATTTGATGACCCGGAAAAAGTCCGAATAACTGCGATTGATGACGATGTTTAGGATCTTCATCATTCCAGTCAAAATACCATTCCTGTAAATTTCCTTTTTTACCAATTTGGTATGGATGTAATTTAGCAAGTGCTGTTTCTAATTTTGCTCTGAAGTCTGCATCTGTATTTAAAACTTTTGATGCTTTGATCGTTTTATCAAAACATTCTCTGATCATTGCTAAATCAGCTGTTCCGCCATACATCGTTGCGCCAATGAAACCATCTGGTGCGATGAATTTGTTTTCAGGCGAAGTTGATGGCGATGTTATTAAATTTCCATTTTTATCCGTCATCATCCAGCCTAGAAAGAATTCAGATGCACCTTTCATGATCGGATATCCTTCGTTTTTTAAATAATTTTTATCCTGGGTAAAAACATAATGTTCCCAAATATGCGTACTTAGCCAAGCACCGGATAATGGCCAGCAAGCCCAGCTTGGATCATCGTTTCCAAAAGTTCCAACCGGATTTGTCATTGCCCAAATATCAGAGTTGTGTGCTGAAGCCCAGCCTTCGTTTACACCATAAAATGTCTTTGCCGTAACTTTTCCGGTTACCGAAAGGTTTTTTATAAAACTCAAAAGCGGCAAATGCATTTCAGAAAGATTGGTGTTTTCTGCCAACCAGTAATTCTCTTCGAGATTGATATTCATCGTGTAATTGCTGCTCCAAGGCGGATTTAAATAAGGATTCCAAATTCCCTGCAAATTTGCCGGAACGCCCAAAGTTCGCGAAGAGCTAATTAACAAATAACGTCCAAAATTGAAATAAAGAATTTCGAGGTTTTTATCTTCTTTTCCATCTGCATAACGCAGTAAACGTTCGTCTGTTGGTAAATCTGGCGCAGTGGTTTTTCCTAAATCCAAATTCACTCTATTGAAGAATTTTTGATAATCTGCGATATGAGATTCTTTTAGTTTATCGAACGGTTTTGCAAGTGCTTTATTCATATTTTGCAATGCAATGGTTACGTCGTCTAAACCTTCTGTTGCAGGATTTTTGTCAAAACCATTAAAACTTGTTGCAACAGAAACATAAATAATGGCTTCTGTCGCATCTTTTAAAATTAGAGATTCTCTGGAACTTGTAATTTTCCCGTCTGTTTTTTTTATCTGAATTAAAGTTGTAAATCTTGTTCCTCGTTCATTTATCTTAAGGTATTTTGGTAAAACAGTATATCCGGGATTTTCGTGAATTGGCGTAGCACCCGTCATTACCAAAATATTATTTCGCACTTCGGTATTTGATTTTAAAAGGCTTTTTAAACTAACATCAAGATTTAAAGCTCCTTTTTGATCGGCTGTGAGTTTGATTATCATAATTTGATCCGGAGCTGATACAAAATATTCACGCGTATACTTTATACCCGCCATTTCGTAACTAACTTTTGATATTGCATTCGAAAGATCAAGTTCCCGATGATAATTTACAGCTTTTCCTTTTTCAGAATTATTGATTTCCAACGTTCCTAAAGGCGCGTAAGATTCTGAGTTTTTACCTTCTATTTTTTTATTTAATTCATCGGCAAGTTTGTAATTTTCATTCTTTAAAGCTTCACGAATTGCCGGAATATTTTTGTAAGCTTCCGGATTCATATTCGCATTTACGGGCTCACCAGACCAAAGTGTAGCATCGTTCAGATAGATTTTATCTGAATTGGCGCCTCCAAAAACAGTTGCACCAAGTTTTCCGTTTCCTAAAACGAGACTTTCTTCAAAAAATTCAGCGGGTTGATTGTACCACAAAACATGATTGGATTGTGCCGACATGTTTATGTAACAAGAGGTAAAAAGTAAAATGAGAAATGTTTTTTTTATGAGGCTTGAATTCATTTTGCTGCGTTTTAATGTTACCGATCCTATGTTCCTACGGAACATTATCTTGATATTATTATTAATTGGATTTCATCCGTTTCGTTTCTACCAATGAATTGTTCCGATGGAACATTTTTAGTTACGTTTTATTGTTTTTTTTGATGTATATAGAGATAAACTATTCACTATTCACTATTCACTATTCACTATTCACTATTCACTATTCACTATTTACTATTCACTATTTACTATTCACTATTTACTAACCTTATATTTCTCATTAGCCGTAATCATTTCCCAATTATCGGTTCTGAAAGGCGATGCCGGGAATTTTTCTTTGTTAAAAAGATTGATTTCGGTATCATCGTCTGCCCATCCGTAATGAACAACAACGGGATTTGGAACATTTTCGCCTGAAACGATTATTTTATTGTCTTTAATTATCGCTTTCGCGGAATGAAAAACTTTGTCGGTACCTGCGATTTCGAATCCTTTTACGTCTTGGGAATTGTCTGAAGTTGACAATCCACTGCCAATATTATCGAAAGTCAGGATAATTTGGTTTCCTTTTATTTCCTGAGATTTAAAAGTTGGTCCGCTGTAAACTCTTTTTTTACCATAAACATTGTTCAACGCAATTGCTGCCAAACGCAATCCGACATCTTGTTTATTGGTTGGATGAATGTCTTTTGCGTTACCAATATCTGTGGTTACGGCCATTCCGGTGTTTTTCAATTTTAAAGTTTCAGATTGTGCTTCGCGAAGTTCTGCCCAACGGCTTCCGACTTTACTGTTGCCTTTGTACTCGTCAAAAGTGGACAATTGAACGAAATAAAAAGGAAAATCGCCTTGTTTGAATTTTGTTCTCCAATCTGTAATCATTAACGGAAACGCTTTTTTGTATTGTTTTGCTCTCCAAACATTGGCTTCGCCCTGATACCATAAAACGCCTTGAATTGCATACGGCACCAACGGATTTACCATCGCATTATATAATAAGGATGGATAGCTGTTTGGTGATAATGACGTTTTTACGACAATAACTTTAAATTTCCATTTCCCGTCAAGCGGAATTGTTTTACTTCCTAAAGTCAGTTTTAAATCAGATGCATCTCCGTAGATTCCGCCACCTCCACTATTATCGACAATTCTTACGGCAATAACATTTTGCCCTTCTTTTAAAACATTTGCCGGAACTGAATAAACACGTTTGAAATCCCATTGGGTGTTTTTGCCCACTTCGATTCCGTTTACATAGGTTATATCTTCGTCATCTATTTTCGAAAGGCTTAAAACGGCTTTATTTTTAATATCTTCTGCTGAAAGCGTTATTGTTTTTCGCATCCAGACAATGCCGTCTAAATCACCCAAAGGCTGGTTTTCCCATAAAGCCGGTGTGTTTAATTCACTCCAATTAGAATCATTGAATGCTGCTTCCTTGAAGGAATTTTCATTTTTTGTACTTACCGGAGTTCCCTGAATTTTTTCAACTCTTTCTTTCATTTGTCTGGCGTACAATTTTGAAATAGAATCGACATTCAATGTTGGAACATCGGCAATCATGGCTTTGAAATCTTCACTTTTTTGAAAAGCTTCACGACTTGTCCAGGTTTCTACATTGGTTCCGCCCCAGGAAGTATTTATAATTCCGATTGGGATTTTTAATTCGGCGTATAATTTTTTAGCAAAATAATATCCAACGGCTGTAAAATTGCCAACATTTTCTTTGTTAGAAACCTGCCATTTTCCGGCTTTTAAATCGTCTTTTGGTAATCCGCTTAGATCTTGCGCTACACCAAAATGACGAATCATTGGATAATCAGAATCGGCTATTTCTTTTTCGGCATTTACCGTTTTCGAAACTTGAAATTCCATATTAGATTGTCCGCTGCAAATCCATACTTCTCCGACCAATATATCTTTTATAACGATTCTATTTTTTCCTGTAATGGTCAATTCAAAAGGTCCGCCGGCTTTTTCTGCAGCTAACCGAATCATCCATTTTCCGTTTTTGTCGGCAATTATGGTTTTGGTTTGTTTGTTGAAATGAACTTCGACTTTTTCATTGGCATCGGCCCAACCCCAAACCGGAATTTCCTTATTGCGTTGCAGTACCATTCCATCAGAAAATAATAACGGCATTTTTACATTGGCGTTTGCTATTATGCTTACCAGTACTAAAATAAAGGTTGTATATTTTTTCATTTTTTTTAACTTTAAAATTAACCGCAAGGTTCGCCAGGAATTACGCAAAGTTCGCAAAGCATTGCGGTTATTGCGCTTGCTTTGCGAACTTTTCGGTAAAAATTGTAAATCAAATATATGCTATTTATTGCAATCCTTCAATCATTGCGTTTAGCGCTTGCGTGTCTGAAACGGTGTTATCAGCTCTTTTAAAAAGACCAAAACCGC
The DNA here is from genome assembly GCF_058808175.1 of Flavobacterium sp. GW821-FHT11G01. Lineage (NCBI taxonomy): Bacteria > Pseudomonadati > Bacteroidota > Flavobacteriia > Flavobacteriales > Flavobacteriaceae > Flavobacterium > Flavobacterium sp. GW821-FHT11G01. The sequence goes on from NZ_JBXARK010000008.1 coordinate 260,270, forward strand.
CGTCTCCAGTATTTCCTTCGTCCCAATAAAATGGCAATAGACCATTTGCTTTGGCTTGTTTTACGACTGTTTTTAGATAATAGGCTCTTGACGCTAAATGCAAGGTTAAAGCATCTCCTGTAAGTGTTGTGCGACGAATGGCTCCAAATTCTCCTAACAAAACTGGAATTCCCTTATCAACAAATTGAGTCTTCATTAATTTGAAATTTTTCTCTAAATCTGCTTCTTCACCCCAATTTGCATTTCGTTCTGTATCTGTTGCTGAATGAAAACCAGTTCCCCAATAGTAAAACATTTTACCCCAGGATTCGTCTTTGGTTAAACCGGCAAAATTCCAAGGTGTGTAATAATGAACCTCAACCATCATTTTATTCGCCACTTTATCTGTAGGCAAAGTCAGCATTAGTTTATTGGTTTTTTCAATATCGGTTGTAGGTCCTTGAATTACCAACACACGATTGGCATTTTTTCCCCCAGTCGAACGAACAGCATCAATAAATGTTTGATGATAAGATGTTAAAACTGCCATTTGAGCAGCGTCTTCAACGGCAGGTTCATTGGCGCTGGCGAATAATAAATGCTCATCAAATCCGCGTAAACTTGTTGCAATTTGTTCCCAAAAAGCTTTTTGTTTGGCATTATTTTCTTCTTTTTTAGTTTCGGTAATATTATTTTCAAGCCAACCGCCGTCCCAGTGAATATTCACCACAACATACATATCGTTGTCTACACAATATTGCACCACTTCTTTCACTCGGTTTAACCAATCGGTTTTTATTTTAGCAGTTGCTGTATTTTCCAGATATTGATTCCAAGAACACGGAATTCGGATGGCATTAAAACCTTTTGCTTTCACGGCATCAATCAAAGCCTTTGTTATTTTTGGATTTCCCCAGGCAGTTTCACCGCCAGTGGCTTCCATCGTATTTCCGATATTCCAGCCCAGTTTTATTTTTGCAGCCAATTGAACAGCAGTACTACTCATTCCGGTTCCGTCAGCAGCAATTGGATTTGTATTATAACTTGGATAAATACCTGTTTTGCCTGCCTGAGAAATAGCGACTTGTATTGATGCTACTTCACTTGAACTAATTGTCAGAACAGCTGTTCGTGCTACAGAAGTTGTATTTTCAGAAGCTGTAACAGTAATTGTAGTTCTGCCCGACACGCCTGTAACCGGAGTAAATTTCAACCAGCTTGCCTCTGATGCAGCAACTGACCAATTCGTGCTATTTGTTGTAACGATAAATTCTGAAGTACTTGCCGGGCTTTGAAAATCAATTTTATTGAGATCAACGGTAAGTGTTTTAGCGGCTGGTTTTGGATCATCAGGAGTAGCTTCTTTATCAGAACTACAAGCTAAAATACTTACCCAGGACAAACACAAAATTGCGTTTAACAGGTAACGTTTTATTATTTTGCTCATTTTATTTGGTTTTTATAGTTAGTTAAGTGATTTCTAATTATTATTCTAAAATCATTAAATGCATTTGAGAAAATAACTTTTCAAGTACCACTTGCCATTAAGCTATTAAAACCCACACAATTAATGTAACAATCTATTTATTTGACAGTTATCGCAATTTCTTTTTTAATATCTCTTGAAGAATTTCCAACTTTCAAAGTGTATTTTCCGGTTTCTACAACCCATTTTTTAGAAGCCACATCGTAATACGCCAATTCTTTAACCGGAAGTTGTATGGTTACTGTTTCAGAATTTCCAGCTTTTACCAACACTTTTTTGAAACCTTTTAATTCTTTGGAAGCGCGGGTTACTTTTGAATCTGATTTAGACGTATATAATTGTACCACTTCTTTTCCATCCATTTTTCCTGTGTTTTTTACTTCGACAGAAACAGAAATAGTTTCATTTTCAGCATAAGAAGTTTTATCCGCTTTAGCATTTTCAAAGGCAAAAGTTGTGTATGATAATCCGTATCCGAAAGGATATAACGGTTCAATGTTTTTAGTATCAAACCAACGGTATCCTATTAAAATTCCTTCAGCATAGTTTACTGTTTTTCCGCCTGGGAAACTGTTTGTTGCGTGTGCCGGCGAATCCATAATGTTTTTAGGCATTGTCCAAGGCAATTTTCCTGACGGATTTACTTTTCCTAATAATACATCTGCCAAAGCATTTCCTCCTTCAGAACCATTGAACCAGCTCCAAACCAAAGCTTGAGATTTTTTACTTACTGCATCGACATCAAAAGGAGCTCCGGCAATCATTACGACAATTGTTCTCGGGTTTACGGCTTGTACTTTTTTGATTAATTCTTCTTGTCCAAAAGGTAATTTTAAAGTTCTACGGTCAGAAGCTTCTGTTTCATAATCACGGTTTGAACCCGCAAAAATGATCGCAACATCAGATTTTTTCGCAGCCTCAATCGCTTCCTGAACTTTTGCCGGATCTAATTCGTCGATTGTTACTGGTCCGTTTAATGTAATATCACCTAATTTTCCTTTATTCTTTTCATCATAACGCTCCAAATATCCTTCGGCATAATTAATTTTGATTGATGATGGCAATCTGTTTTTCAAACCTTCTAAAGGCGTAATTTCTCTTTTCGTTTTAACTCCTGCACCAAATCCGCCTAAAGCGTTTTTCTTTGTAGCATTGTTTCCAATTACAGCAATAGATTTTACTCCGTCTAATTTTAAAGGCAAAGCGTTATTATCGTTTTTCAATAAAACAATTGCTTCGGCTGCAATTTTGTAAGCGTCCTGATAATGTGCTTCTGTAGAAATGCTTCCTTTTACACGATTTTTATTGGCAGCGCCAATAGCTTTTACCTGAAACAACGCGCGTAAAATTCTTTTTACATGAATATCAATTTCTGTTTCAGATACTTCGCCTGCTTTTGCTGCAGCAACTAATTTATCCGCAAGGAAAAACTCATTGAAAGGTTTTGGTGTTCCCATTTCAATATCTAAACCACTTTTTAAAGAGTTTACTGTAGAATGCACCGCTGCCCAATCTGAAACCACAATTCCTTTAAAACCCCATTCATCACGAAGAATTTTATTCAGCATATAATCATTCTCACATAAATATTCGCCTCTGAATTTATTGTAGGCTCCCATAATACCGTACGCATGCCCTTCTTTTACAGCTGCTTCAAAAGCTGGTAAATAAATTTCGCGAAGTGTGCGCTCGTCAATTTGAACATCAACAAAATCACGATTGGTTTCCTGATTGTTGGCTGCAAAATGTTTTACACACGCCATAACATCATTATCCTGTAAACCAACAACTAACGGCACCGCAATTTTTTTATTCAAAAATGGATCTTCACTCATGTATTCATAAGTTCGACCTCCAAGTGGCGTTCTCACCATATTGATTGCCGGAGAAAGCAACATGTCTTTATCTCTGGCGCGCATTTCCTGTCCAAGACTATTTCCGAAGGTATACGCCATTTCCGCATCCCAAGTTGCAGCTAATGCTCCTCCTGCAGGATAATAAGTGGCAAAATCATTGGTTAAACCGGCTGGAGCCCAATTATCACGCGAAATTTCTTCACGAACACCTAAAGGTCCATCAGCCATTTTTAATTCGGGAATACCTAAACGTTCTACAGCTCCCGTACTGAACATACTGTTTCCATGCAACATTCCGATTTTTTCTTCCAACGTCATTTGAGAAACCAATTTGTCTATCTCTGCATCAAACTCTGAACTGATTTCTTTACCCTGATGCTCTTCTGTCTGAGCAACATTTGAATTTTCACTTTGTGCGTCTTTTTTACAAGAAGTAAGCAATGCAAAAGCCATAAAAACCGGTAGATATATCATTTTCTTTTTCATACTTGTTATTTATTTTTTTGTGGTTTTTTAATAGTTTATTGTTTGACGAAATTGAATAACACAACATCATTTTCGTTAATTTTAAAATCTTTACGGTAGGTTCCTTTTGAATCAATTGCTACTTTTTCAGTTAAAATTGGCGCACCATTATTATGCTCTTTTATTTTCTTTACCTGATCAATAGTAAGTTGATTTGGTTTGTTCATAGCTAAATAATCCGCGTAAGCATCATTTATTTTATACCCTACTTTATAAATTTCCAGATTGTATTTCCCTTTTTGAAGTCCTTCCACTTCAATTTTCACAATCCCTTTTGATTGAGAAGGCAAATCCTGAATGTAATAGGTCTGATTCCAAACCTTATCACCCGGATGCGTATTGGTAAAATCCCAAAACAATAACTGAACATCGCCTTTAGCATTTTTGGTTGCCCAGGAAGAGGTATCTTTATTTTGAAGTTCTGTTTCTCCCAATTTATTCAGGAAAGCATACGAGAAATAAGCAGGTTTTTTAATTCCCTGCGTATTCAATAATCCGAAACCTCCGTGAAAAGGTGTAAATCTCGGACCCGCTTCTTCAAAAATATCAGTGAAAACCCAATATGACATGGAGTTTGCCGCATTGCCAACTTGTTTTAATTTTTGGAGTATATACGCCGCCGAATGATAACTGTCATGAATAGGATCTGCCGGAGTATACGATGTACTCCACTCTGTATAATGCAACTCTAATTTTGGCTTAGCCGAATTTGAAATTTGCTTATGCGAATTAATAACATCACCGCTAATACTCGATTCTTCTTTATTTAAAACCGTTCCCGAAGTTCCAAATTCATCCAGAAATCCTTGTTTTACTCCATAAGTATGTGTCGAAATAAAATCTAGCGGCACATTATTTTTAGCACAAAATTCAATTGTTTCCGGAACCCAAGCTGCTCCGGCTGTTGCTGGTCCGCCAACTTTATATGCTGGATTGACACTTTTTATTCCTCGTGCTGCATATTCGTATAATTTGAAATATTCATCCTGAGTTCCTGTCCAGAAACCAGGCGATAAATTAGGTTCGTTCCAAACTTCGAAATACCAGGTTTTTACTTCTTCGTCTCCATAACGTTCTTTGAAATGTTGTGTTAGGTTTCGAATTAAATCTTCCCATTTTTTATAATCTTTTGGAGGCGTTACATTTCCTTTCCACCAGAAAATAGTCTGATTTCCGCTTGCTAAAGCTGACGGCATAAAACCTAATTCAACAAAAGGTTTGATCTTAATGCTCAATAAAAAATCATACAAAGCATCAATATATTGGTAATTGTATTCCGGATTCCCTTTTGAATCTTCACGGTAAACCGCCATATCATCAGACAATAAACCATGCATTCGAATGTATTTAAAATCGCATTCTTTTTTGGTCATTGCCAATTGTTGTTGCCAATCGGCTCTCAAACCTTCATTGGCTCTTCCGGCACCAACGCATTCTTTAAACATAGTATTTAATGCTCCTGAAGTTTTGTTATAATCTACTTTTATGATTCTATTTTCAGCAGTTGTGTTTTGTCCAATCAATTTTACATTGATCAGAAGAAAGGAGAGAAATAATATTGCTGAAAAATTTTTCATTTGAAATGTTTATAATTATAGTTTTTTAAATCGAATTGCTGTTCCTCCAGCACCTCCTAAATGTAGTTTTAGAGAATCTGACGCTTTAACCGTTTTCTTAGAAATAGCAATTGCAGCCGGATTATGCGTTTCATCAGTTCCTTCGGCATCAGCATAAATCTGCGCTTCGTATGTTGCCTTTGGATCCAAGAAAGATAACGAAACATTTACCTCTCTTGCGTTTTCGTTTGTGATGGTTCCTAAATACCAATCGGCACTATTTCTGTCTTTACGAACTGTAGTAATGTATTCTCCAATTTTTCCTTCTAATACTTTTGTTTCTTCCCAATCTGTCGGAACATCTTTTAAAAATTGTAATGCCGGTTTCCCTTCGTAGTTTTCAGGAAGATCGGCCATCATCTGGATTGGCGCATAAATCGTTACATATAGTGCTAATTGTTGTGCGGCGGTTCCATGAACTCTTTTTCCCGGATATCCTTGTTTTACCTCAACATCAAAAATTCCCGGAGTAAAATCCATTGGTCCCGAAAGCAATCTTGTAAACGGAATAATCGTCAAATGGTTTGGCGGATTTCCTTCGCTCCAGGCGTTGTATTCTTGCCCGCGCGCTGCTTCTCTCGAAACCATGTTTGGGAAAGTTCTGCGTTCTCCGGTATCTTTTATTGATTCGTGATACAAAACAGCCAAATCATATTGTGCTGCTTTTTCTAAAATATATCTGAAATAATTCACTCCAAATTGCCCAAAGTGCCATTCTTTCATGTTTAATTTTGAACCTACATGACCAATTTTAACCGTATGAATTCCAAGTTTTTTGTACAAAGCAAAACCTTCGTCAACTTCTTTTAAATAATTAATCAAGTTTGAACCCGTTTCGTGGTAACCCATAAGTTCCACATCTTTTGCCTTTCCGTATGCTACCACTTTATCAATATCGAAATTATCTGCACTTTTTGTAAAACTAAACATGTGCATTTTATTTTGATACCAAGCCGGCGTCCAGCCTTTGTTCCAGCCTTCGATCAATAAATGATGAAATCCTTCTTTGGCAGTAAAATCAATATATTCTTCGGCATGTTTGGTTGTTGCGCCTTGAATATCACTTTCCCAAAAAGAATATTTCCCGATATGCATTCCCCACCAAATTCCGAAGTATTTATACGGTTTAAAATAACTGGTGTTTTTTAATTTGTTAGGTTCATTCAGATTTAAAATCAGATACGAAGTAATTAAATCTGCCGGAGTTTCTCCAATTTGAAGTGTTCTCCAGGAAGAAGTAAACGTATCTTTTACACGCACTTTTACACCATCAGACCATGGCACCAAATCCGATTTTAATTGTGTTCCGGTTGTATTCACCAAAGTCATACTGGCAAAATCTACCAAATTGGCTTCGTGAAAACTCAACGCCAATCCGCTTTTACTTTCAATTGTAAGTGGTGTCAAAACGGTATCTAAAGTACTTACCGGCGCATCTTTAAAAAGATATTCGTCGCGGTTTTCTCTGTTTGCCGGAATCCACCATGCTTTTCCATCTTCTTTCAAATTAAAAGTCGTTTTTTCATCCATAATGAAAATACTGTCTTTTACATTTTGTTTTGGATACACATATCTAAAAGCGATTCCGTCATCGAAAGCGCGAAACTGAATTTGTAATTTTCTTTTGTTTCCTGTTTTCTGCTGTAAATCAACTACAAGCTGATTATAATGGTTTCTGATATTTTTCTTTTCTCCCCAAACTTGTTCCCAAGTTTCATCGAAAGAAGTATTTTTTACGTTTTTAATTTCAAAATCTGAACTCAAATTTTCATTTCCTTTCAATACAAATCCCATATCTGATGGAGAAATCACTTCGATTTTTCCGTGAGAAACAGCATATTTTGGCGCATTTTTTACCAGCTCAAATTTGATTTTATTTTGTCCGTTTGGCGAAGCCAGTTCGTAAGCATTTTTATTTTTCTGACTATATCCAATCGAAACTGAAAGTAATAAAGCGGGAAGAATCAGGTGTTTTTTCATGATATTTTTCTTAATTCATTTTTTAATAAATCGGGCAAAATTTAAACTTTCGCCCGATTTAAAAACTCAACAAAAACTTGTTTTTAATATAGTAATGCGATTTTTAAACACATAGAAACATAGATTACTGAACTTATAAAAGGCGTTTCACTTGTTTAAACAAACATAGCTATGTGTGAAGAAACGAGTTTCTTTTTATCTTCTTTTAGATATTAAAAACCTATGTTTCTATGTGTTAAAATTACTCTCAACTATTTTTTATTTTATCCACTCCGTTTTAAAAGTGGTTTTTCCGTTTAATACATTTGCTGCAACTTCAAAATTATTCCCTTTTTTAGTTACTGTGATTTCCTGAACGGCATCTCCATCAGGTAAAAAGACTTTGGCTTTCGCCGAAGTTGTAGCATCACTTGCATAAACTTTTAAAGTCAATTTGCTCCAATCCATATCTTTTGTAGATTGTGCTAAAGCGATGTGAGGCAAAGCAGTTCCGTCTTTTACTAAAACTACAATTGGCACTTCGCCCGCTTTGATTTTATGCCAACCCGATTGATATACTTTTTTAGTTTGGTAATCGATCCAGGTTCCTTCCGGAAGATAAACATCTCTTTCTGTTACTTCTTCAAAAAGTGGAGCAACCAAAATACTTGATCCAAATAAATATTCATTGTCTACCAACCAAGCTCCCGGATCATTAGGATATTCTACAAATAAGGCACGCATCATTGGCAAACCTTTTTGAGAACTTTCTTTCGCCTGAGCGTAGATATAGGGCATCAATTCATAACGCATATTATCTGCTTTTCTAAATCCTTCCAAAAAGTCTTTACTATATAACCAAGGTTCGCGCGGAGGTTCTCCGTGGCTTCTTACGTGTGAAGTGAACATTCCGAACGGCGCCCATCTTCTGTATAAATTCTCTGGCGATTTTGTTGCAAAACCTCCCACATCATGACTCCAGAAACTGAATCCGCTTAAACCTAATGAAAGTCCGCCTCTAAGTTCTGCAGACATTGCACCGTTTGAAGTTTCGGCGTCTCCTCCCCAATGTAATGGATAACGTTGAGATCCAGCCCAGGTACTTCTGGCCCAGATTAAAGTATATCCTTTTTCTTTCTGTGTAATTTCGGCTACAGCCTTATTGTATCTTAATGGATATAAATTGTGTTCGTAAAAACCTGTTCTTCCTGAATGGTAAATTCCGTCTGGCGGAGCAGCTTCTCCAAAATCAACTTTGAAAACAGAAACGCCCTGATCAAATAATTTTTTCAATTTTGATTGATACCAGGTAACAGTTTCAGGATTTGAAAAGTCTAAAACAGCATCTTCGTAAGGAAGGTTTCCTTTGCGATCTCTAACAGCTAAGTTTTTATCCATGATTTCATTAAACAACGTATTCTTTGGTGTGAAATACGGCAATTGCCATAAACACACATGGAACCCGTCATCTTTCAAATCAGACATCATTTTTTGAGCATCCGGGAAACGGGCTTTTGCAAACTCATAATTGTTTCTCCAATCTACATCAAACCAACCGGTATCAAAGTGAATTACATCGGTTGGGATTTTGTATTTGCGTAAATCTTTTGCTACTTCTCTTCCCTCTTTTTCAGAGAAATAAGTGATTCGGCTCATCCAGAATCCGAAAGACCAAAGCGGTGGCATTGCCGCTTTTCCGGTCAAATCTGTATATTGATCTAAAACATCTTTTGGTTCTCCGATGAAGAAAAACAAATCGGCTTCATCGTCACCGATGTACATTTCGTTGGCACTTCCAAAATATTTTCCAAAATCAACTGTAATTGGTGTTGAATGGTGCATGAAAACGCCGTAACCACGGCTACTCATATAAAATGGAACCGGTTTGTACATCGTTTCATTCTGGATTCCGTTTGCATCATCTGTCCATAAAACTACTTTTTGACCGCGTTTGTTGAATTGTGTGAATGATTCTCCACAACCAAATATTTTTTCGTCTGGTTCTAAGCTGAAAGCTGCGCCCATACTTCTTGAATAATCGCTGTTTCTGCGAACATAAGAAAACGGAAGTGTTGGCGTATAAGTGTTTTTAAAATCAGTATCGTGAAGCGTACTGGTTAACAATTTCCCGTTTTCATCGTAGATTTTTACGTGCCATGGTTTGATCAAAATTTCAACCCTTCCATGTTTGCTGGTATAACTGTGACCTCCTTCGATTTTAGAATATTTCCATAATTCCGGATGATTTGGCGCAACACCGTTAATCAGCATCAAAGATTCTTTTTGTGGATGAAATTGCGGGCCTGAAGTCGTTTTGATTCGGATAGTTCTATCGGAAACAAACTGAATTTCGAATGGCAATTCCGGAGAAACTTCATATTCTGTAGTTGGGAATTCGTTTGGTTTTTCCACATCAGGTTTCATCATCATATTATTGAAAGCCTGGCGCGTTTTGTAATTGTATCTCAAATACTTTATAGTTCCTTTTCCGCTTGCAGGATCAAAATTTGTCAATTCATCAGCAAAATAAAAAGTGTTCAGATAATTCTGGAAATCTTTACTGATATCTATTGGAGCGTTTAGCACATCTGCATTTTGAATTTGTGCCGATGCTTTTGGCGTCAGCAGCAAACTTGCAAACAGAGACAAGGAAGCTATTTGTATTTTTTTCATTGTGTGTTTATTATATAGTTGTATTTATTCTGTTGTAATTACAATTGTTGCGGGTTTTAATCCATTCGCTTTAGCGGTTAATTCCAATCTTCCAGATTTTATATCCGATTGAACAATTACTAAACATTTTCCGTTCAAAGCAGTATGTTTTGAACCTTTATATGATTCATGACTTACAGGATCTCCACTGCAAACGCCTACTATTTTTCCGTTTCCTTTTAATGAGAAATTAATTTCGTTGTTTGCATTTGGCGCTAATATTCCTTTTTCATCTAAAATATCTACAGTCACAAATGACAAATCATTTCCATCGGCTTTAATGGTACTTCTATCTGCTGTTAATTTTAAATTTTCAGAATTTCCGGCAGTTTTGATTTCAGTTTCTAAAACAGTTTTTCCGTTTTTACGCGAAACTGCTTTTAATGTTCCGGCCTGAAAAGGAACTTTCCACATTACGTGCAAATCATCTCCTTTTTTGCTTCTGATTCCGACCGATTTTCCGTTTAAGAAAAGTTCAACCTCATCCGCTTTATTATAATATGCCCAAACATCAACAGTTTGTCCGGCTTTCCAATTCCAATGTGGGAAAATGTGAAGAACGGTTTTGTCTGTCCATTCACTTTGGTACATATAGTAAACATCTTTCGGGAAACCGGCTAAATCTACAATTCCGAAATACGAACTTACCGACGGCCATTCGTACGGAGTTGGTTCTCCGATATAATCGAAACCGGTCCAAATATACATTCCGGATAGATAATCATGTTTTTTAATCACTTTCCAGGTTGCTTCGTGCGTTGAACCCCAAGGCGCCTGAACCTGATCATAAGCTGAAACGGTATTTCCTGGATTTCCATCTGTAAATTTAAGGTCCCATCTTACCGGCCATTTTTTTACAACATCAGAAACATTATCATAATAACCTCGAGTCTCTAATCCTGAAGTGGTTTCTGTTGCGATAAAAGGTGTTTTTGGGAAATTTTCCTTGTGATGTTCATACGTTTGATGCGCATAATTATATCCGATTAAATCTAAAGCTCCAGAAGCCGCAATTGGATTAATCTGAACATTCTTTTTTTCAAATTGAAGTGTTACTTCATCAATATTCATATTTACCGGCGGATTCATCGCTGCAGTTAGTGGTCGGGTTTTATCATATTGACGTACAATTTCGGCTAATTCTTTGGCAATTTTTACACCGCTTTCGTCCCACTGTTGTGGAATTTCATTTCCAATACTCCAGATAAAAATACTTGGATGATTTCGATCGCGAAGTAGTTGATCTGTTAAATCTTTTTTGTGCCATTGATCCCAGTCATTGCCATAATCGTATTTGGTTTTGGATTGTTTCCACATGTCAAAAGCTTCATCCATGACAATGAAACCCATTTTATCGCAAAGATCAAGAAGCTCCGGAGCAGGTGGATTATGAGAAGTTCTGATTCCGTTCACACCCATTCCTTTTAAGATTTCTAATTGACGTTCGATGGCGCGCGTATTGATTGCCGAACCAAGCGGTCCTAAATCATGGTGCATACAAACTCCTTTTATTTTAACCTGTTTTCCGTTTAAAAGAAAACCTTTATCTAAGTCAAACTTAAAATCTCTGATTCCGAAATTGGTTTTGTATTGATCTACCATTTTATCGTCAAGCGAAATTTGAGTAACTGCTGTATACAATTCTGGTTTTTCAACAGACCATAAAACTGGCGCTTCAATTTCTGTAGCTTGTTTGATTGTCGCATTGGCATTTGCACCAATCGTTATATCTTGAGTAACTGATGTTACTTTAGTTTCTTCTTTAAAAATAGTTGTTGTTATCGTTGCTTTTTTCGCTTCCTTATTTTGGTTTTGAATTGTAGTTTCAATATTAACCGAAGCCTTTTCAGCCGTAACTTTTGGCGTTGTCACATACGTACCCCATTGTGCAACGTGTAATTTATCTGTGGTTTCTAACCAGACATTTCTAAAAATTCCGGAACCAGAATACCAGCGTGAATTGGGTTGTTTTGAATTGTCAACCTTAACAATTATTTCGTTGTTTTTGTCTCCATAATTTAGATAGGGAGAAATCTCATATTGAAAACCAATATATCCGTTTGGACGTTTACCTAAATAATGTCCGTTTATCCAGACTTCGCTGTTTTTGTAAACGCCATCAAAGGTTATTGATATTATTTTATTTATATCTTCTTTATATATTTTAAATGTTTTTTTATACCATCCTAATCCTCCATTAAGCGATCCACCACCATAACCGGCAGGACTTTTTTCATCAAATTTGCCTTCAATACTCCAATCATGTGGAACATTTAAGGTTCTCCATTTTGTTGAAGATCCAATAGTATCTTTATCAACGATGCTATCATTAAGATGAAAACTCCAATCTGAATTAAAAGAAACTTTTCGGTTACTGAAAGCTTCTTTTTTATTGCAGGAAGAGAATAATGAAATTCCAACCAATAGTAATAATGACAGGCCACTACTTAAATATTTTCTTTTATTCTTCATTTTGATGGATGTTATAATTTTGAAAAACAAATATAAACATACCGATAGGTGACTGTGTCAATCACCTACCGGTTGTTTTATATTTTTAAGTAATTATGGTTTTGTTTTGCAACAATAAACCCTTAAAAATTAAGGAATTATGTAATGAAAAACAAACCATTCGTCCTTGCCTGCATCATATGATGTCCCTAACCAGATACCTTTTTGAAGGTAACTTGTATTATATGCTTTAACTACTTTAATAACATTGGTAGTTGGGTTCATCCAACTGGTTGAGTTTTGAATCAGTGTATTAGTCCCTAAATTAATTTCATTGGTTTCACTATTAATAGTAAATAGTCCGGTTGTTACTACACCATTTTGGCTTCTTGTATAGTTTAGTTTACCTCCCCATTGATCAAAACGGATCCATGAATTAGCCGCTACGGCTGCCCAATCATCATTCCAACCCCAATTGTACGAGCTTGATGCGCCTGTTGTCCAGCCTTTTCCTTTTCCAATCCAGTCTACAGGATTCCCATTTCCGTCTAAATTCCAAACTCTTCCCGCACCTACACCACCAGTAAGCATCGTTAGTAATTCGCCCGGAGCAAATTTTGGATTAAAACCTTCGTCAACAACCGGAACGGTAACCGGCGGAACATAGCTGTCTGCATATTCTTTGGCAACAAAATTCCAGATATACCACCATGGACCTTCACTGTTGGTTCTCATTATCGCAATTCTCAACTGATTATCAGTAAGTTTCAATACTTTAATATTGTTATTCCAGTTACTTGCATTTGTAATGTAGTTGTCTGGTCTTAGGATTGTTGCTCCTGTAGTCGTTAAAGTATGTGCGTTAATGTCTAAGAAATAAGTTCCATTCTGAATAACAGTTCCGTCTTTTTCATGCACTGTCATAAAAGGTCCGCCATCAAGGCTAAATGTCATATATCTACCCCAATGCATATCAGCATCTGAACTTGAATTAGCATTTCCTTCAGGTTCCCAGTTTGGCGTAAAGTTACCCCATTCTACTGTTGTGCTTGGATCTGCATAAGACATTGCCCCTGGAGCTAAACCATATTTACCATTATCAGCTACCCATGATTTTTTCTTACCCACTCCACCTGATAAAGCCGTCCAAAGAGGATCGTTCACATAATTCAAATTGTCTTTAGTAACTGTTACTGTTACTGGATCTAACTGAACAATACCTGCATCCGTAACAGCAGAAATTTTAATGGTATAATTACCTTTAAAAGCATATTTAACCGTTTCTGTTGCTTTGTTTGATTTTCCTGTAACATAATCCCATGTCAGGATAACTCCCGGAGTTGTGTTTTTTAGTATTACAGTATTTCCTCCCGGATCTACAGCAAAATCCTGAGTAATTTCAAATTTAATATCTGATTTATCGGTAACAGCGTCTAATGAGTAAGACTCTGGCGAACAAGATGACACTAGTACCAGCGCTGCTAACATCAAAAATGATGTAATTAATATTTTAATATTTTTCATTGTGTTTCATTTTTTAATTAAAATTACCAACCGGCATTTTGTTTTAAAACCCCATTTGACAATGTGATCTGAGTATTCGGAATTTGTTGCAAACCTTTTGTCGCCTGAATTTTAGCAGCCGTAATTGTTTTTGTTCCGGCAACTCCACCATTTAATAAAGTCGTAGTTTCAGCAATTGTAGAAGAAGCAGTTCCAATACCCTGACGGAGTAAATCCCAATATCTAACACCTTCAAGAGCAAATTCTAAATGTCTTTCTTTCAAAATATTATCAGCATTTACCGGTAAAGTTGTAAAATTCTCTTTGTAAGCTCTTTTTCTTACTTCATCAAAATAAGCCTGAGCATTTCCACTTCCTAATTCTGCTGCCATTAATAAAACATCAGCATATCTCAATACCACATAATCCTGAAATTGACTAATATCCCAAAACTGGCTACCCATCGTTAACGGAAGATCTTTTCCGTCTTTATCCACCATTGGTGTATATTTCTTATTGTAGTAACCTGTATATTCTCTTTGATTGTTTTTCTTATCAAAAGCAATTTTTTCTTCATCAATTCCAATCACAGTTGCTACACGTCTGGTATCTTTTGCATCGTAAACCTTGTATAATTTAGAGTTTACTGTAACTCCCCATCCACGACCGTATGGATAAGACGAGAATTCTCTCATGCCAAACATTACGAGCCAATGGTTACCATCAGTATTTCCGTTATAATCACTTGTGTAAGTATATTTTATAGAAAATACTATTTCTTTGTTGCTTTCACCTGCATATTTATCAACAGAAGCTGCTGGCCATAAAGTAGAGAAATCTGCCACTAAACCATGTCCGCTATTGGCAATAACATTTTCTAAATGACCCAAAGCCTGAGCTTTAGTAACTACACCTACTAAATCACTTTTTCCATAATAACCAGTGTAATACAAATAAACACGTCCCAGTAAAGATTTTACAGCCCACTTTGTAATACGTCCGCTAGTTGTTGCGTTGTATGCTGTTGCAGGTAAATTTTCTGCAGCAAAAACCAAATCTTGTGCTATGACTTTATACACCTCATCCGGATTTGCCTGAGGAACATTTTCAGAAGAAGGCGCTGTTAATAATGGTACGTTTCCCCACAAACGCACCATTTCAAAATAAAGATAAGCTCTGATAAATTTGGTTTCAGACTCGTACGTGTTTCTTAAAGTCGTATTTCCTTTCCAGTCAATCTGATCAAGTTTTGACAAGAAAACATTACAACGATAAAGTGCTTTGTAGTACGCAATCCAGTTGCCATTCAGCATATCAACATCTGATGGAGAACGTGTAATATCAAACTCATCGATAGCAGCATAATTGAAGCCATCAGAATTACCCGTTCCGCCAAAACAATCATCAGACATTACTTCGCTTATTACCGGAACACCCAAGCCCGATGCTCCGGTAGCAACTTGTAAACCATCATAACAACCTACAAGTGCTGAATAAGCATCATCTGTAGTTTTGTAAAAATTTGTATCTGTTAATTGTGTCAATGGTTCTGTTTCTAAACTGCAAGAACCCAGAGACAATAAACTAAAACAGAAAATATATAAATATGTATTTTTCATTTTTTTATTTATTAAAGTTTAACATTTAATCCCATCATGAATGTTCTTGGTCTTGGGTAGTAACCCACATCAACACCTGATGAAAATTTCTGGTCATCATTTGAAGATCCAAATCCAATTTCAGGATCCATACCATCGTATTTCGTAAAAGTGTATAGATTTAATACCGAGAAGTAAAGTCTAAACTGGCTTGCAAAAAATGGTTTTGATTGTTTCATTTTGGCAAAATCAAATCCTAATGTTACTGTACTGATTCTTAAGAAATCACCATCCTGAATGTATAAATCAGAAAACTGGGTAAAGTTTCTGTTATCTTCTGTCACTCGCGGCGTTGTGTTTGATGAACCTTCACCATGCCAACGATCTAAAATTGCTGCAGTATAATTTCCGTAAGCGCCTGCCTGATTTCTGTACGATTGTACAATTTGGTTACCTGCAACACCATTTGCCATCAATGAAAAATCAAAAGCTTTGTAATTTGCTGACAAAGAGAAACCAAAAGTAAAGTCCGGATTTGGTTTTCCGATATTGGTTTTATCAGAAGCATCTATTTTATCATCTCCATTTACGTTCGTATAAATAAGATCTCCGGGAGCTGCATTTGGTTGTAAAACTACACCACTTGCCGATTTGTAATTATTGATTTGTTCCTGATTTTGGAAAACACCTCCTGTTTTATATCCCCAGAAATAACCTAGCGGTAAACCGTTTTGTGCTCTGTAGAATTCACCTGCATTATCATAAAGTTCATTGCTTAATCCGTGAATAATACCATCGGCATTCGGAATCTTTCCAACTGTATTTTTATTGTAAGCACCGTTTGCACTAATGCTATAATTAAAATCGCCTATTTTATTTTGATAGTTCAGACTTAGCTCAACCCCTTTATTTACGACATCTCCTCCGTTTATAAATGGAGCATCTGCACCGGCAGTTGCCAATATTGGAGCCAAAATCAACCAGTCTTTACTTTTCTTGTTGTATACATCAAAAGTTACACTTAAGGCATTATCTAAAAATCTGGCATCAAAACCAAAGTCGATTTGCTCTGAAGTTTCCCATTTTAAATCCAGATTTGAAAGTCTGTCAGGATAAGCCCCCGGCGTAAGAACACCTTCTGTATCTCCAAAAATATAATTGGTATTGTTTGATTTTATAGTGGAAAGATATTGGAAAGCTCTTGCATTTTGATTTCCTACTTGTCCCCAGCTTCCTCTCAATTTAAGGAAGTTGATCACATTTGAACCTTTCAAAAATTCTTCATTTGATACAATCCATCCCGCAGAAACTGAAGGGAAATAACCCCATTCGTTTTCTTTAGAAAAAACAGAAGATCCGTCCATTCTAAAAGTTGCATTTAATAAATAAGTTTCTTTAAAATTATAATTTAGCCTTCCAAAATAAGACATTCTTTTAGTCTCTTGTTTCAAACCCGTCATTGACATTTTTGCACCATCTTTATTGGTTGTATTGTTTAGCCATGCGTGTTCTAAATCATTAAAAATTACATCTGAATTAGTAGCAGATACACTTGTTCCATCATAATTAATAGCAGATGTACCTAACATAGTTTCAAAGTGATGATTTTCGGCAGCATCAAATTTATAAGTCAACAAATTATCCCATGTGATGGTTTTACCTTTGTTCATGTTTTGATTCACTCTGTCAAAAGCGCTATTAGCATAAATTGACAATTGATACACGGGTGAATACGAGTGTCCTTCTCCAGCGTAATAATCAAGACCTAAAGTTGTTTTTAATGTTAGGTTTTTTATTGGCTCAATTTGCAAATAAACATTTCCTAATAATTTCTGGTTGTTACTTTCATTTTGATTATTGTAAACCATTAACGCATACGGATTTGCCGCACCTGCTAACCAAGGCTCAGTATCATTTGTAGTATCATAATAATTACCATCAGCATCGTACATTGGCATTAATGGTGTTGCCTGAAAAGCGCTTCTTAATGAATTGTTGTATTGATTTCCAACTCCAATTCCGTTTTTATCAACGTATGCGAAACTTAAGTTTTCACCTAAAGTCACTACATCTTTGTACAATTTATGTTCTGAGTTGAATCTGAAATTGTAACGCTCGTAGTTTGATAAATCTTTTCCGCCTACAACTCCTTCTTGTCCTAAATAAGACAATGAAGTAGAATAAACAGAAGTATCAGAACCTCCTGATGCTCCAAAAGAGAAGTTTTTAGTAGCAGCATTATCAGTAAGCATGTGATCCATCCAGTTTGTTCCTGATCCTAATCCTGCAATTTGATCATTTGTGAAATAAGGATTTTTCCCTGAGTTTACCGCGGCTTCGTTTAACATAACAGCATATTCTGTTGCGTTTAGCAAATCTACTTTTCGGGCTACAGATTGTATACCGTAATATTGATCAAATGTAATTTGTCCTCCTGCACCTTTTTTTCCTTTTTTTGTTGTCACCAAAATAACTCCGTTTGAAGCTTGTGAGCCATAGATTGCAGCTGAAGCGGCATCTTTTAAAACAGAAATAGATTCTATATCTGAATTATTCAAATAAGAAATATCACCTGTCAATATTCCGTCAACAACATAAAGCGGACTAGTTCCTGAAGTAGAACCTGCACCTCTGATCACAACATTCAAACCTTCTCCCGGTTGTCCTGAAGTAGACGTAACCTGAAGTCCGGCTGCCTGTCCTTGTAATGCCTGAAGCGCGTTTGTCGTATTTGTTTTCACAAGATTTTCACCACTTACCTGAGTAACAGCGTTTGTTACCAGCGTTTTCTTTTGCGAACCGTATCCTATTACGACTACTTCTTTTAATTCTGCCGTCTCTTCCTCCAATTTAACGTTAATCGCTTGTTGCGTTCCTACCGTTATTTTCTGGCTTTTGAATCCAATAAAAGTAAACACCAGAACATCGCCTGTTTTTGCTTCTATTTTGTAGTTCCCGTCAAAATCAGTTGTGGCACCGATTTTAGTTCCCTGCACTGCAACACTGGCGCCCGGAATTCCCATTCCGTCAACGGTCGATGTTACATTTCCACTTACAGATCGGGATTGCGCCTGTGCAAAACCCGACTGTATCATAAATAAGCTAAACAACAGCGCCGTACAAAACGAGGACAATGTTGTTTTCATACAATATTTGCTTTTCATAATAAAAAAAGTTGGTTAAATTAAGTTAGTTATGGTTATATATTAAAGTGTAAGTTTCATTGAGAGGGTACCAAAAACAACTATTGTTTAGCTTGTTTTCAGTTGATTTTATTACTTCTAAAATTGTTCTTTTAAAACTTATAGTCATTTTGAACTTATCTTATGGTAAATTTGACTACAAGTGTAAAACTTTTTTTCTATTTTAGCAAAATATTAAGGATATTTTTTTCTAATTCGGATTTATAGAGATTCGATTTTATTGATTTGATAAGTTTTTAATCAAAAATGAAATAAATAATATTGAAAAAATATCGAAGTAGCATTTTGATAATCAATCATTTAAGGAATTACAATTTTAGAATCCATTTTTTTAAAAATTCCAAGCTGCTGATTATCAATTTTTTAATTTGTTAAAAAAATATTAAGTAATCAATAAAGCCACTTATGCATTTAATTTGTTTAATTTGTCAAAATTTCTGTTGTATATGGATAAAAAAGTAGATGCCGATTCCGTCATAAAAACTGAACAAAACGCAATGAATGCGATCACGATTGACTGTGTTATATTTGGCTTTGATGAAGGAAGTTTAGAAGTTCTTTTGGTGCAACATGGCGAAGGAATTAGTAAAGGAAAATGGGGACTTCCCGGAGGTTGGATTTACAAAAAGGAAAGTACAGACAATGCAGCGCATCGTTTATTGAATGAGCTTACGGGTCTCGATAATATTTATCTGGAGCAATTAAAAGCATTTGGAGATCCGGATCGTTTTCCGCTTCGTCGTGTTATCACTATCGGATATTATGCTTTAGTAAAACGAGAAGATTATAATATAAAAGCGGGTTTTACAGCAGCTGATGCCAAATGGTATAAGATTGATTCCATTCCGGATTTAATTTATGATCACAACGAAATTCTGGCTTACAGTCTGAAACATCTTCAAAACAGAGTGCGTCAGGCACCGATTGGGTTTAATCTTTTGCCTGAAAAATTTACTTTATTACAGTTAATGCATTTGTATGAAGAGATTTTGGGAATCGAAATGGACAAATCGAATTTCAGACGAAAAATTCTGCATATGAAATTGTTAGTTGCTTTAGATGAAAAACAACAGGATGTTTCGCACAGAGCGGCAAAATTATATAAATTTGATCCGGAGATTTATAATAAGCTTACTGAAAAAGGTTTCAATTTTGAATTTTAATAACGCTTATACAAGCAAAGAATGGCAGCATTATCCCCTAAAGAAATTTCTAAAATCGACACTATTTTAAATAGCTCGACACCAGCAGTTGATGGAATTTCAATTGACTGCGTAATTTTTGGTTTTAAAAAAGGAAGCCTTGAAGTCCTTTTAGTACAGCACGCCTTAGGAGAAAGCGAAGGAAACTGGGGATTGCTTGGCGGCTGGATGAAAAGAGAAGAAAGCGCCGATGATGCCGCACACAGAATTCTTTATGAGCTTACCAGTCTTGATAATATTTATCTGGAGCAGCTAAAAGCATTTACAAATCCAAAAAGGGTTTTAGATCGTCGTATTGTAACTATTGGATATTATACTCTTGTAAATCAAGAAGATTATGATGTTAAAGCCAGTTTAGCAGTGAGGGAAGCAAAATGGTGTAGGATCAATGAAATTCCGAATCTAATATTTGACCACAATGAAATCCTTGAATTTAGCTTAATGCAACTTCGTAACAGAGTTCGTCAGGCACCAATTGGATTCAATCTTTTGCCCGAAAAATTTACTTTATTGCAATTAATGCATTTGTATGAAGAAATATTAGGAATTGAGTTGGAAAAATCAAATTTCCGAAGAAAAATTCTGCATATGAAACTGTTGGTTGCCTTAGATGAAAAACAACAAGATGTCTCGCACAGGGCTGCAAAATTATACAAATTTGATCCTGATATTTACAAGAAACTGACTCAAAAGGGATTTAATTTTGAGTTTTAAAGACTGTTTTGAATTAGAGAATCCAACAATCAGACAACTACATTCCAGAATCCAAAACTTTGCGCTATCTTTGCGCCTTAATAACATGCTCTATTGCAATTGCTACAGGGCAAATTTATATCCGGAAATTACTAAAACTCGCATAAGAGAATTGAAATAATAAAATGAAGAAGATACGTAACTTTTGCATTATTGCACACATTGACCACGGTAAAAGTACACTGGCAGACCGATTATTGGGCGCTACACAAACCGTTACAGCTCGTGAAGAAAAAGCACAATTGCTTGACAACATGGACCTGGAGCGCGAGCGTGGAATCACCATTAAAAGTCACGCCATACAAATGGAATACACTTATAAAGGCGAGGAATATATTTTAAATTTAATTGACACTCCTGGTCACGTTGACTTTTCATACGAAGTTTCACGATCTATTGCGGCCTGTGAAGGGGCGCTTTTGATTGTTGATGCTGCACAAAGCATTCAGGCACAAACTATTTCGAACTTATATTTAGCATTAGAAAATGACCTGGAAATTATTCCGGTTTTGAATAAAGTTGATTTACCAAGTGCTAATCCGGAAGAAGTTAGTGATGATATTATCGATTTGCTTGGATGTAAATTGGAAGATATTATTCATGCTTCCGGAAAAACAGGTTTTGGTGTTGAAAATATTTTAGCTGCCATTATCGAAAAAATTCCTGCTCCAAAAGGAAATAAAGACGAACCATTACAAGCTTTGATTTTTGACTCGGTTTACAATCCGTTTCGTGGAATTGAAGTAATCTTCAGAGTGGTGAATGGAGAAATCAAAAAAGGGCAAAAAATTAAATTCATGGCCACTGGTAATGAATATTTTGCTGACGAAATTGGAACTTTAAAATTAAATCAGGTTCCTAAAAATGTAATTTCTGCTGGTGATGTTGGTTATTTAATTTCTGGAATTAAAGAAGCCAAAGAAGTAAAAGTTGGAGATACTCTAACAGATGCTAAAACACCTACAACCAATATGATTACTGGTTTTGAGGATGTAAAACCAATGGTATTTGCCGGAATTTATCCTGTTGATACTGAAGATTATGAAGATTTGCGTTCTTCTATGGAGAAATTGCAATTGAATGATGCTTCGTTAGTTTTTACTCCTGAAAGTTCAGCTGCTTTAGGATTTGGTTTCCGTTGCGGATTTTTAGGAATGCTTCACATGGAAATTATCCAGGAACGTTTAGAGCGTGAGTTCGACATGACTGTAATTACTACAGTTCCTAACGTTTCGTATTTGGCTTACACCAAAAAAGATCCGGAAACTGCATTTGTTGTAAACAATCCTTCTGATTTGCCTGAACCATCTCGTTTAGACAGAGTTGAAGAACCTTTTATAAAAGCTACCATCATTACAAAAGCTGACTTCGTTGGAAACGTAATGAGTTTGTGTATCGAAAAACGCGGTCAAATTACCAACCAAACCTATTTGACTACAGAAAGAGTTGAATTGAATTTTGATATGCCTTTGGCGGAAATTGTATTCGATTTTTACGATCGTTTAAAAACAGTTTCTAAAGGTTATGCTTCTTTTGATTACTCTCCTATCGGAATGAGAACTTCTAAATTAGTAAAACTGGATGTACTTTTGAACGCACAAACAGTTGATGCACTTTCAGCTTTGATTCACGAAGACAACGCTTATAACATCGGTAAAAAAATGACCGAGAAATTACGCGAATTGATTCCGAGACAACAATTTGACATTCCGATTCAGGCGGCAATTGGAGCCAAAATTATTGCTCGTGAAACAATTAAAGCACTTCGTAAAGACGTTACCGCAAAATGTTATGGTGGAGATATTTCGCGTAAGCGTAAACTTTTGGAAAAACAGAAAAAAGGTAAAAAACGTATGAGACAAGTTGGAAACGTTGAGATTCCACAAGAAGCTTTTATGGCTGTTTTGAAATTGAACGACTAATTATTGTTTTAGAAAATAGAGGCAAGAGCAAAGAATATAGATTTAACCCAATGACGAAAGTTGTTGGGTTTTTTGTTTAGATTTGGTATAACTCTATAAATAAACCAAATGGAAGAAGCATTTTATAAAAAACTTGAAGAAACTGACATCTACAATAATGAAATTTTTGACTTACAAGAATACGATTTAGTAATTGAAAAAATACATCCTGAGGGTATAAGTTTTAGTAATTGTATTTTTAATTGTATTAGTATTAGTTTTAAAAATATTCAAAATGCAAAAATAAGCATCACATTCAATAATTGTACTTTTAACTGTGAAGTTAATTTTAATAATTGTAGTTTAAAAAAATTACTATTCAACGATACTATATTAATAAAATCATTAAATATAAATGCTAAACATGGTCAAAATGGAATATTTGAAACTTTTAAGTTTTCTAATTTCCCAAATAGTAAGAAGACAGAATTAAATACTGATTTTTCAATAAACAATACGACTATAAATAAATTCTTTTTATTCGAACATATAAATCATGTTAGTGGAAGATTGCATTTTTATAACAACACCTTTGGAATAGAACTAAATGAATATGGAAACACTATTTTTAACAATTCAACTATCTCAAATATCTTCTTTAAAAAAAATACATTTTATAATCTGACTACATTTTTAAATAGTACAATAAAATATAATCACAATGAATTAAAGTCTTCAAGTGAAGTATATAAGCATAATTGGTTCTTTAAAAACACTTTTGAGAAAGTAAAATTTGATAAATCCACATTTATAGGTAAATGTGAATTTGATCAATGTGATTTTTTAAGTACAACATGGTTTGAAGAATGTGAAAATTTATCAAATTCACATTTAAAATTTGTTGCATGTGAATTTAATGGATTTTCTCTTTTCAATAACTCCAAAATAAATTTTTTGAATATTGACAGATCCACTTTCGATAAATCATCTTCTTTTACGGATGCTGAATTTAACACTTTAAAACTGTATGAAGTAAAATTTGGAGGAGGAGCTTATTTTGATGAAATGAAAATAAATAAAGTTCTAGACAAATCTTATTTAAAAGATAAATCTAAAATATTAGAATGGAAAAGAACATTAAGAGGAATCAAACAAGAGCTTCAAAAAACTGAAAACAAAATTGATTTTAATACTTATAGAAATTATGAACTGTCAGCGCATTATGAAGAATTAAGTTTATTTACAAACTTTAAAGACACATCCATTCTTTGGGCAACAAAATGGTCTTCAAATTTTGGAAATTGGTTTTGGTCGTTGGGTTTTACATTACTATCTGGATTGTTATGGTATACAATTTTATACAGAATTGAAAACTCAGCTACTTTTAATTGTGAAAAAATAAATGAATTCTTTGTTGGTGCATTTAGATTTTTTCTGGTAACAGATTTTTATAATCCACTGGAAAATGACAGAACATATTTAGAAAATGGGTGGAGTTGGTTGATTTTTATTCTAGGAAAAATCTTTATCGCATTTGGAATTTACGAAATGATTCAATCCTTCCGTAAATTTAAAGCTTAAACCATAAAAATAAAAAACCCGATAACTTTCGTTATCGGGTTTTTTATTTTTAAGCAGTCGGCATGGTAAACGACCAGCCTGCTATAACCAAATCGCGAACGACTTCATTGGTTTCAGCTCCGTCTTGTAAAGTATAAATTCCTTTATTGGCAACATATCTTTCTGCTAATTTTGACGATCCGTAAATGCCTCCGAAGATAGTAGCAAAAATTCCAAGTATAAATACGAATGCATTTAAATTCATAAAATTATAAAGCAAAAGGCCTAATAATAAGATAACCGAAACAACCGAAATTGTAACAGCCTTATTCTTTGCATCGTAATGAATGTCTTTGCAGGAGCGGCATCTAGGAATTCCGATTAAAACTTTAGAATATTTTACTGATCTGTAAACGACTATATTAGTTCTGTCACCCTCAACAAAAAGAGGTACGAAATAACAGTCGTTCATGTTTTCCATTTCAGCTTCTCCACAGTAGGTGCATTTGTGATCGTGAGGCTCAAATCTCTTATAAGCCTCATCAAAGGTGTAATTTCTAATCATTTTATTTGGGGTTTAAAATTTAAAAATTAATCATTTGCTGGTATCAATCTTGACAAAATGTACTTTATCAAAAAAGCAGGACCAAAAGCCATTATCATTGGAATAAAAAGTTCTAGGTTTAAAAAAGTATCGCGTCCTCTAAGATAAAAACCAACGGCAAAAGGCATAAGCAGAGCGCCCACAGCAAAACCAACCACCGCCGGTATTGGATTTTTTGGAAAACCGTAGAATCCTGCTAAACAAGCCACCAATAAGGAAACTAAAACCATGATTCCGCTTTGTCCCCCAAACATTGCAATTAGGAGAGAAGAAAAAATGACAGCAAAAACAGCAATATTACCTTTCTCTTCATTTTCTTTTGCTTCTTTAGCTTCATAAAAAAGATCTTCTTTATAGCTTTTAACCACTTTCAATAATACTTCTTTTGCTTTTTCCTCTTCAAATCCTGATTCAATCAAATTATTGATTTCAGTTTCTGCATCAAAAACACCTCTTCTTAGCTTATTTTTTAACTCTTCTTGCTTAGAATATGACAATTCGTTATCCATTTTCGATATTTTTTAAGGATTTAAAAATAACAAAATAATTAAATTAACAATCTAATTAGTATGAATATTTTTTTGAGAAAAGTGTGATTTGGTTCCTCATTTCAGGAAAGCCCGTATTTGCTTACGATGCCGAATTTTTATTTTACAAAAAATAAGTAAATACTTATAAAAATATTTAATCGTCTGGTTTTTAATGCATTTCGTCGAGATTAAAATAAATTTTACAACAAAAAATATAACTTTAATCTTACAACTTTAAAACTAAATATTATGAAAACGAGATTTTTAATTATGGCAACACTGTTTACTTTTTCATTTGTCAATGCTCAGCAACAAGAAGCTGAAGAAGAAATGCACTCAGCAAAAGGTGTAAGATTTCAAAAAGGAGATATGTTTATTGAAGGAGGTATTTCAATCAGTACAAGTGATGATGCCAACGCATATTCTATCAATCCAAAATTTGGGTATTTGATTGCCGATAACTTTGCAGTTGGAGGAGATTTAGATTTTGGAGGAGGGAAAACTGATGTAAATGATGGCAAAACAAGTTTTTTTGGCATTGGCGCTTTTGCCAGATATTACTTTTTTGAAGCTGACTCAAGACGTTTCAAAGCATTTGCCGATGCAGGCCTTGGTTATAGCCATGCAAAAGCCGAATATAATATTGTAGGCAATCCTGTTCGATATGATAATACTACAAACGGAATAAAAGCTAACATTACCATAGGATTAAATTACTTTTTCAGTCAGAAATTTGCTGCAACCTTTGTTTTGGCAGATATTTTAACCTACAATAATGCAAATCCGGAAAATGGATCCTCATCAAACAGTTTCGAATTAAATATCAATTTATTCAATAACATCTTTGCACAGCCTAAATTTGGATTATTATACAAGTTTTAATTTGATTCAGGTCGCTTACTTTGAAAGTTTAACCGCAAAGTTCGCAAAGAAATTATAACCCGATAACTTTAGTTGTCGGGTTTTTTATTTTACTAACCTTTGTATCTTTGAATCTTAAAATCTTAGAACCTCAGCAACTCAGAACCTTAGTACCTCAAAAAAAATGCTTGACGAATCTCCAAAACGTTTTGACCGAATTGTCGCAATCCTCATTCAATTACAATCAAAAAAAATTGTAAAAGCACAGGAATTGGCCAATCGCTTTGAAGTTAGTTTACGAACCATTTACAGGGATATTCGAACTTTGGAGGCATCCGGAGTTCCAATTTACAGCGAAGCTGGTGTCGGTTATGCTTTAATGGACGGTTACAGATTACCTCCTGTTATGTTTACACGCGAAGAAGTCAGCAGTTTTATTGCAGCAGAAAAACTGATGCAGAAATTTACGGATCCTTCTTTAGGAAGTCATTATGCATCGGCGATGTTTAAGTTAAAATCGGTTTTACGAAGTACAGATAAAGACTGGCTTTCCAATATTGAATCGAAAGTGGTCATGCAAACGGCAGAACCTATGTTTAATGATAATTCTCCTAATACTTTGGCTGTTCTTTTTGAAAGTATTGCAGAGAAAAAACAAATTTTACTATCCTATAAAACCGTAGAAAGAGACGAAACAACTCAAAGAAACATTGAGCCTGTGGGTGTTTTTCATGATCATAACAATTGGTATTTTTTAGGATATTGTCATTTGAGAAAAGATTACCGACAATTTAGAACCGACAGAATTCAGGGAATTCAGAAAACTGAATGTGATTTTACGATAGAACATGACTCTTTAGAAACCTATTTGACTAAAACAGAAACTATTCCTACCACAAAAGTTAGAATTTTGATCGAAAAGAAAATAGCCCGATATCTGGAAACGGAGCGAAAATATCATGGTTATATTTCAGAGAAAGAAGTAGACGGTCAAATAGAAATGACTTTTATGTGTCGCGACATCGAAAGTGGTTTTCCACGCTGGTTTTTAATGTTTGGCGATTATGCTAAAATCCTGGAACCTGAAAGGCTCAAAACCCGGGCTTTGGAATTACTTGAAATCAACAGAAAAAGGCTTTTATAAAAAAACTCCAAAAGAAAACTTAAATTCTTTCGGAGTTTTTTTTAGCTAGTTTATTGGTTTTTTACAACATTATAAAAATTGTAATCCGTGTTGGATGCATCGGTTATCCCAACATTTCGACCAATCGTAACAATCTGTCCCCTGTGATAAGTACCATGATTCACTACTTGCAGTAAATAATCGCTAAGCGGTAATTCACATTGAAACCAAGGATTTTCAATTTTGATTGTTTTAGCCAATTGTTCCTCTGATAATGATGCAATAAATGTTGCCAATTTTGTAGAGGTGTCTATCAAACCATTAAATATCACATTCTTATCTAAATCAACATTTTCTTCTCTATCAGGCAGAACAATTTCGGCTATTATTGAATACCAATATTGTTCTGTTTTCCAAATATGATTAAGCGTTTTAATAATATTTGTATAGCTTGAAGCCACTTCTGTATTCAGCAATTCATCTGATTTTGTCGAAAGCCAGTTTACAAATTGTTGATTAACCCATAAATTGTAAGCGGCATAATTGGTCATTATTTTTTTTAGACTCATAACGTTTGATTTATATGATACTTTGAATGGAGTTATTTAAGTTTGAAATAATTTACTGATTTATCTTTCCCAGAAAAAAGGCGGTTCAATATTTAAAGCTCTTAAATACACATAACCTTGTCCACGGTGATGCACTTCATTATCAATAAAATATAAGATATTCTGAATAATCGGGAATTCATACTGACCAAAAAGATTAAAGGTTTCATTAAAATCTTCAATACTTAATTTCTGCCAATATTCATTGATTTCTGCTGTTGCTTCATCCCATTTTTCAAGATATTGCGCTTTAAAAATCAACTTTTCAGTTCCTTCTGTATAAGGCTTACTGTCTTTGTTCACAATTCCTTTTAATGCAGGAGCTCCAATCGCCAAAAGTTCATCGGCTAATTTAGAAAAAGGACGCATTCCCGCGATCGAAAATTCGAAGAAATCTTTTTCAGGAAAAGCTTCAATCACACGTCTTGTAAGGGCGCGATGTCCTTGCCAGTGTTTCAATAAATCTTCAGGAGTAATTACTTGGGCTGCTAGTGTTTTCATAATTTTAAAGTTTTAATTATTTAATACTTCAAAAGTATTGAGGGTCGGTGACAACAGTTTGTCAGCAGGAAAAATTATTTTTTACAGATAGTATTAATTATATTCAAAATAATAAATCAAAATTACCTTAAGAACATAAAACATTGAAATTCATTGTGTTGTAAGTAAAATCATTCGTATCTTTAGAAACCCAAATTAATAAAATCAGAATTATGAGAACACCTCTATTTCTACTTTTATTATTTTATTCGACTATAGGTACATCGCAGGGAATCATAGTCGACACTACAAACTTGAGTATACCCCAACTGATTCGCGAAGAATTAATGCAGAACGCCTGCGCAAACGAAAGCAACTTTAAATTCTCATCACATCAGGGTATTGGTAAGTTCAATAATACTGATCCGAACTTCCCCATTTCAAGCGGAATTATTATTCGGAACGGAATTGCAAAATATACCGAAGGAATCTATACGGGAGCCAATGAAAGTAGTCAATTGAACACTGCCAATGATAGTGATTTACAAACTATAAGTGATGAAAACGGACAAGTTGTTCCTATAACGGATGTTAGTTTTATTCAATTTGATTTTACTCCTCTTTCTACCAATTTTAGTTTTGACTTCCTTTTTGCTTCCAATGAATATGGAGAATTTCAATGTGGCTTTAGTGATGTTTTTGCTTTTATACTGACTGATTTAACAACTGGAATTTCTACCAATCTTGCCGTGGTTCCGGGAACAACTATGCCAGTTTCTGTCAAGAATATTCGGGACGAACAATATAATTCTTCTTGTTTATCTGCCAATGCAAATTTGTTTGACCGTTATAATGTAAACAATCCGGGAGAATCTGCCATAAATATGAGGGGCGAAACTAAAATTTTAACAGCCTCATCGACTGTAATTCCCAATAGAACTTATAGCATCAAACTGGCAATTGGCGATTATCACGACAGCGGTTACGATTCGGCAGTTTTTATAAAAGGCGGCAGTTTTATAACTGCTATGGATTTAGGTCCGGACAGAACTATTTGCGAAGGCGAAAACATTATACTCCAATCCGGGCTTACAGGTAATTATGACTATGTCTGGACTTTGGATGGTACAATAATCGCAGGACAAACAAGTAATTCTTTGACTGTTACTAAAGCAGGAACTTATGGGGTAACGGCTACACTTTCTGGTTGTGTCATTAAAGATGAAGTGGTCATATCAGATTTAGTAATTAAATCTCCACAGAATTTAATCGCTTGTTATAACGGAAACGCCACTTATCAATATGACTTAACACAGAATAATTTGAGCACATTAGGACTTAATTCCTCAGAATATTATCTCTTGTATTTTGATTCTCTGGCTGCTGCTAATTCAAATGGGCCAGCAATTCCGAATAATCAATTGACTACCTATACCAGTACTGGCAATCAAACGATTTATATAAAAGCGGTACATTTTTCAAACGCAAATTCTTTATGCAATAATTTACTTCCGTTTGATTTATTAGTTACAAATCCGATTAATGCTATAAAACCACCAGATTTGACTTTTTGTGACACGAGATCAGGAAGAGTCTTAATAAATTTAACGGTACAAGAAACAGCAATCCTTAATGGATTAAATGCGTCAGATTATAAAATTAGTTATTACAGAAGCCAAATAGACGCCGGCAGTGCGACTAATCGAATACAAGACCCAACGGAATTCATTACTACTTTATCTCAATCTCCGCAAAGAATCTGGGTAAGAATAGAACATATTTCAAGCTCGATTTGTTACACGACAGTCGATTTCAATATAACCATTAATTCACTACCTACGGTCGACGATATTCCGGATGTTATTGCCTGCAACAGTTACACACTACCACCAATAATAGCCGGAAATTATTATACGGGTCCGGGTGGAACAGGAACAAAATTGAATGCAGGAGACGTTATTACCAAAGGTGGTGCCTATTACATTTATAGTGGTCCAAATGCTACAAACAATTGTACCAATGAAAATTTCTTTAACGTAATCCTTATTTACGAATTTGATTTTCCAAAAGAAGCTTGTGGCCAATACATTGTTCCCACAGTAGTCGCTGGCGGTTTTTTTACAGAAGCAGGTGGACGTGGAAATCCTATTCCGGCTGGAACTTCATTTACAACAGATCAGACTATTTACTATTACGCCGTAATCAATGGTGTTGTTTGTCGTGATGAACCCGTACCTTTTATCGTTTATCCTTTACCTCTAATTGATAAGCCTGCCAATGTGGTGACTTGCGATTCTTTTGTTCTTCCTTCTTTAACAAACGGTAATTATTATACATTATCAGGAGGTTTAGGAACTCGTTTAAATTCCGGAGAAATTATAACAGCAACTCAAACACTATTTGTTTTTGCCAATGATGGAAGATGTACCAATCAACATTCCTTCAAAATCGATATTATTAATTCGGCGACGTATATTCCAATTACTGAATGCGGAAGCTACACTTTACCTAATGTTTCTATTGGCGGATATTATGACAGTCCTGGCGGACAGGGCAATAACATTCCGGCGGGAACAAATATTACCAGTTCGCAAACGGTATACTATTACGCTGCTACCTCAACCGCACCAAATTGCACCAATAATCTAAAATACCAGATTACTATAAAACCACTTCCGTCAGTAGATAAACCCGGCAACAGACTGGAATGTCAAAGTTACCTGTTACCGCCTTTAGTAAATGGCAATTACTTTACCGAAACCAATGGTGGCGGACTTCCATTAAAAGCAGGCGATGTCATTACTAAAACACAGACTATTTATATTTATTCCGTTGGAACAGATTGCACCAATGAGCATAGTTTTGTAGTCGAAATCAGGCCGCGCCCTCCCGTTGATAGTTTTACAGATGTTGTTACCTGCACTGATTTTAAATTACCCAAATTAAAAAATGGAAAATATTACACCGCCAGCGGAGGCCCTCATGGTTTGGGAAATCAAATTGCTGAAGGCACTTCTATAACTACCAATCAAACTATTTATATCTATAACGAATGGGCAGATTTCACAAATTGTCAAAATGAAACTCTTTTTAAAGTTAGTGTTAATGGATTAGATGTTGGTAATTTTAATAATGTAAATGTCTGCGACAGCTACACACTACCGCCATTAAAACTAGGTAATTTTTATTCACAACCGGGAGGAAAAGGGCCAATTATTCCGGTTGGAACTGTTATAAGAGCCTCACAAATCATCTACGTGTTTGCCATTACAGGAAATCGACTGACTTGTTCCAGCGAAAAGAATTTTGCAGTTACCATTTCTCCAACACCTATCTTGGCCAGCACCCCTGATATTGCCATTTGTCAAAGCTATACATTGCCTCCTTTATCAATTGGAAATTATTATAGCGGTCCTAATGGAACCGGAACGCTCTATTTGGCCGGACAACAAATAAACACAAGTCAAAAAATGTATATTTATGCTGCAGCTCCGGCAAATCCTGCTTGCAATTCACAAGATGATTTCAATATTACCATTTATCCGTTAAAAGATTTAACCTTAGAAGACAGAATAATCTGTGTCGATTATCAAACAGGAAGTGTACTTCGATCAGCCCAATTAAATTCAGGACTTAATCCGGATATTTACACAATTGACTGGTTTTTA
This sequence comes from Flavobacterium sp. GW821-FHT11G01, assembly GCF_058808175.1. NCBI lineage: Bacteria > Pseudomonadati > Bacteroidota > Flavobacteriia > Flavobacteriales > Flavobacteriaceae > Flavobacterium > Flavobacterium sp. GW821-FHT11G01. The sequence continues at coordinate 292,448 of NZ_JBXARK010000008.1, forward strand.
AACGGAAACAAAATAAGCACGGGACCCAATTATACGGCAATTCAGGAAGGAACGTACACCGTTGTTAGTACTAAAAAAACACCCAATATTGGTAACGATTGTGGTTATAATTCCGCCATTGTTACGGTCACAAAATCCAGTCCCGCAATTGCAACTGTTGCTGTAACTGATTCTTTTGAAGACACTATTGACATTATTGTAACACTCACAAACGGCTTTGGAATCTATGAATATCAATTGGATAATGGTAATTTTCAAACCAACAATGTCTTTTCTAATGTCGATTCGGGAGAGCATGTTATTACTGTAAAAGATATCAAGGGAAACTGTGATGACCAGATTCTAATTGCCAAAGTACTCAAATACCCCAAATTTTTCACTCCAAATAACGATGGTTACAATGATACCTGGAATATTCCTGATCTCGCCTTTCAACCTGATGCCTATATAAATATATTCGACCGTTATGGCAAATTCCTAAAACGGCTAAGTCCTGCAGGTCCTGGCTGGGATGGTTATTACAACGGAAATCCGCTTCCTTCTACTGATTATTGGTTTCAGGTTTTTTATATCCAGGATGGAATAAATCAGGTTTTCAAAGCACATTTTAGTATGAAACGATGATTTTGCGTTTCTACAGATAATTTGGTCGTTGTGTTATTCATCGGGATTAATACATAAAACCTTTGTACCTTTGCGGCTTAGAAACTTTGGAACTTAAAAGAAATGATCGAAGATAAAAATCCACAACGTACCAGTATAGCGCAATTAGGCGAGTTTGGTTTAATAGAACATTTAACCAAAAATTTTGATGTTACTCAGGAGTCGACTTTAAAAAGTATTGGCGATGACGCTGCTGTCCTTGATTTTAAGGATAAAAAAGTAGTCGTTTCGACTGATTTACTGATCGAAGGGGTACATTTTGATTTGGCATACATGCCTTTAAAACATTTAGGATACAAATCAGTAGTAGTAAATCTATCTGACATTTGTGCGATGAATGCCAGACCAACTCAAATTACGGTTTCTGTGGCAGTTTCTAACCGTTTTCCGCTAGAAGCCTTAGAAGAACTTTTTGAAGGCATTACACACGCTGCAAAAGAATATAAAGTGGATGTTATTGGTGGTGACACAACCTCATCGCAAAAAGGATTAATTATAAGCATTACTGCAATTGGTGAAGCTAATGAAGAGGAGATCGTTTACAGAAATGGGGCTAAACAAACCGATTTACTTGTTGTAACCGGTGATATTGGTGCAGCTTATATGGGATTACAGGTTTTAGAACGCGAAAAACAGGTTTTCCAGGTAAACCCTAACAGTCAGCCTGATTTAGATATGTACAGTTATTTGATCGAACGTCAGTTAAAACCGGAAGCGCGAAAAGATGTTCGTACCTTATTACACGCTCTCGAAATAAAACCAACTTCGATGATCGATATTTCTGACGGATTGTCATCAGAAATTATTCATTTGTGCAAACAATCAAAAGTGGGTTGCAATTTATATGAAGATAAATTGCCTTTAGATCCTCAGTTTATTTCAACTTGCGAAGAATTTAATATTGATAGTACAACAGTAGCTATAAACGGTGGAGAAGATTACGAATTGTTATTTACAATTGACATTAACGATTTCGACAAAATAAAAGGAAATCCAAACTTTTCGATTATTGGACATATGGCAGATGAAAGCGAAGGAATCCATTTGGTAACACGCGCCAATACTAAAATTGCTTTGAAAGCTCGCGGTTGGGATGCTTTAAGTGAATAATCTTAGCATTAAATCGCAGGTAACTGCATGATAAAAAATATCCCAACAGATTTTACGAAACCCGTTGGGATATTTTTTATTAAGTAGAGTTCTTAATCTAAAATCTAAAATTTCAAAAAAGTCCTTTGCTTTTAGCTTCTTTGATTAATTCTTCATCAGAACCCGATTTTATTTTAAGCAATTCTTTTAAATTCACTTTTCGTTTTTCAATCGCATTCAAAGAAATCGGAATATATTGCGGCATTTCTGTAACGGGAGTTTGTTTTGATAAATGAAACAGAATCTGCTTATCGAATTCATCAATCTCTATTGAATTATGTGCCGACTGGTTGAGCATTTTCACAACAGACTGGCTGTAATATTTTTCATTTTTCATTACTTTATCAAAGGCAAAAAGCAACTCATCAAAAGTAAGGTCATTTTTAATTATCAAACCATTTGGGTTTATAGTTCTGATAATCGTTTTTATTTTCAGTAATTCTGTATACATCGTTAGCAAAATAATCTTGCAATGAGGCATTTTTTTCATGATAAGTTTAGCCAGATCTTCTCCTGAAAAGATATCCTTTTCTTCATAAGCCGGCATGCTTATATCTAAAAAAGCCACTTCAAAATTTGGGGCTGCTTCGTCTTCAATTATATCATATCCTGACCTGCAATCATACGCCTGAGAAATAGCAAAATCATATTCCTTCGGGTTATATCGTGTAATTGCATTTTTATATCCCTCAATTATAAAAGGATGGTCATCAACAATTAAGATATTTCGGCTTATTAAAGGCGAAATCGGAGTTGTTAGGTTAAATGTCATTCTTTTGTAAGTTTATTTTTTGATCTATTGGGACTTTAATGGTGAGAATTGTTCCTTCTCCTTTGGCAGATTTTATCGTAACTGTGCCCTTACACTCTTTTGCCCGGTATTGAATATTATGTAATCCTATACCGTTTTTCGTTCTTTTGGTATTAAAACCATTTCCATCATCTGAAATCGACAAAATTAAATAATCAATTTCACTTTTAAACTCTACTGTAATGGTATTAGCGTCAGCATATTTATTACAGTTTTGAAGCGCTTCCTGAATAATTCTGTATAAATTAATTTTAACTATATTACTTACCAGCTCCCATTTTATATGAGGGTCAAAACAAGTAATTAATTTAGAATCGTAGATGTTTTGTTGATTTTCAAACAATTTGTTTAAAATCGCGATAAAATTATTAATTAATTCTGATTTTTCTCTATTTAAATCGTGCGAAATTTCGCGAATGTCTTCTTCAATATGTTTTAGCTCTGTTAAATACTTTTTTCTTTTTTGAGTCGCTTGTACTTCATCTATTTTATCTAAACTATCCAGACTAATTCTCACACCAAACATTCTGCCCAAAACTCCGTCATGAAGTTCCTGAGCAACTCTTTTCTTTTCTTTAATTCGGGTCATCTCAATATCATTTTGCTGAGAGATCATCAAATTATAAATATCTTCGTTCGCAATTTGTTGTTGTTGCTTAAAAAGTAATTCCCTGTTCTTTGCTTGCTGCGTTTTATAAACATAGAAAAACAAACCTAACAAGGTACAAATACTAAAAACATATACTAAAGCCCTGTTTTTTTCCTGTAGATTCGAATTTTGATCTTTTATTTCGTTGGTTTCATATTCGATTCGGGTAAACTTGTCTCCCATTTGGCGTTCTCCTTTCTGAAGACTGTCATTAATGCGAATATATTCCTCAGAATAGAGAGATGCTTTTTTTGGATCAACCAAAGCCAGCTGTTTCAAAGACTGCAAAACATTTCTCGAATTATTCATTTTTTTGGATTCCCGAAGAGATTCGATAGAAAATCTTATTGCATTGGCCGTATCTTTATTAAAAGCATAGAATTCAGAAAGATGAAGTTTATTAGAAATCAATCCAGTAGTAAGTTTTAGACTGTCTCTAAATTTAAGCGATCTGTAAAACATGTCTGGAAGATCTTTTTTTTCTAAGAGCTTGAATTTAGCGTACGCCAAATTATCAATTAGCATGGCATATAAAGATGGCTTATCTGTTTTTAAATCCTTCTCTTTTAAAGCGTTTTCATAAAAATACTTGGCTTTTCTATAATTTTTAATATTATTATATACATATCCAATATTATTTAACGAAGTTGCTTTTGATTGAAATTCAGCAGGTATTACTTTACGATCAACACTTAAAAGTGCTTTATTATGAAATTCCAGCGCTTTATCATATTCCTCCAAATCGTTATAAATCGCACCCAGCAAATTATAGGATTCGTACACAATTTCAGCATTTTTCTGGGTGTCTAAAACTTTCATCACATTAAAAACGGCTTTTTCGCTTCCTAAAAGATCCCCTTCTGCATATTGCAGATACGCCTTGCTTAAGCGCGTTGTCGCCAAATTCGAATTATCTTGTAACTGAAAATAAATTTTTTCGGCTTTGAAGTAAAACATGTAGGCGCTGTCAGAAATTGCACGACTGCTATAATAATCGCCCAGATACGTATATGATTTTGCAATAAAAACAGAATCTTTGGCTGCTTGCGATCTGTTTAAGGCTACAAGAACTGTTCTTTTAAAGCTATTCCAGTGGTTATTATTATAAAACCGGTTCGCAACTTTAAAAAGATTTACCCGATTTAAAGAATCATTAGTCTGATTCGATACTAATTCATAGGCCCTTTCACTGTATTTGATTTTATAATCCAGTGGTAGCTTATCATCTTGGGCTAATGACAGATAAATTTTAAGACTATCCTTTACAGATGAAGAGTCATCATTCTTGTTTATTTTCTCAGTGCAACTAAGAAAAGACAATATGGAAAAAAACAATATGAAGTAATTTTTTCTCAATGATGTTTTACAATTTCATCAAAAATAGCAAAACTATTGACACAAAAAAAGGTTGCCAATAGATTGACAACCTTTTTGTTTTTATAATGTAAATTTATTACAAATCTAATTTTTTATTTCCTCTAACGATACTTCCGTTAATGTCTAATTTTTCTGTTACTCCGTGAAAATCACGCTTTTTGTTTCCTCCAACAATACTTCCATCAGGTGGAATGATATTTTCTTGAGCTATAGTAGTTTTATTGTCCTGAACTGAAGCATCTTCGTTTATAGATAAAGATTGAGGTGCAAAAGAAGTTGCTACCATTACTAAAGAAAATAATCCGAATGTTAAAGCTGTCTTTTTCATAATCATGAGGTATTTTTATTGATTGTTTGTTTTTGGAGTCGATTCTTTGGGTAGAATCGATGATGTAAAACTAGTTACGGAATCAAAAAAAACAGATATGAAAAATGCGGTTTATGGTAGAACATGCCCAAATGATAGTCAATGGGCGTTAATTCGATGTAAACGTCTAATTTTTAGACTTCTATATAATTTCCTGCTGCGAAATTGGCGATAATTATATCGACATTTGATTTATAGGTTTTAGAAAATGGAATCTTTTTGCTAGCGTTTTTTATGTAACAAACTGAGTTCCCGTTATGAATTCTCGCAATATAATTTTGATTAATGATATAACTGTTATGAATTCGGATAAACGGATGGGATAAAATACTCTCAAAATGCTTTAAAGTTTTAAAAGCAGTGACCATTTCGCCTGAATTAAGATAAATATCTGTCGAATTATTATCGGCCTGAAAATAGGCGATATCTGCTGCATTTAGATAACGATAGTCACCATATGATTTAATACATATAATTAAGGGCTTTTCGACAACATGTAAAACTTCTGACTGAGGAATTACAGCAGAAACAATTTCACTCACGATTTCTACAGTATTAGCCTCTAAAAATGCCTTTTCTAATTTCAAAGTCGTTTTAAGTAAGTCAATAGAGGTTACAGGTTTTAATAAATAATCAAAAACACCATATTGAATCGCTTCAAAAGCCAGCGCTTTTCTTGTAGTAGTAATTATAATTTTAGGTATTACGGACAAATATCTGTACAATTCATTGATGAACGCAAGCGATAAATTGCTGGATAAGTCTTCCGGGTCAATTTCTAAAAAAACGAAAGAAGGTTTATGTTCTAAAACTAAGTGCAAACCATTTTGATAATTAGTCGCCGATGCCACAAAAGTTAATTCTGAAAAACCTTCTGCAATTGTTTTGGTTCTCAAAATACTTTCAGCAGCATCATCAATTATGATATAAGAATACTTTTTCAAGTTTAAATTTATGTTTTACGGCCAATTAAATTTACGCATTTCTGTTTTCTAAACATTTCATTGTTAATACATTAAATAAAAATGTTAATATATTAGCGATGAAATGCAAAAAAGTTCGACGAAATGCACTTTCCAAAAATAAAAAAATCCCAAACTCCAGCTAAGGAATTTGGGATTTATATAGTGTTAATTAAAAAAAATTACATTTTCATTAACCAGTTTTTCATCGAAACTTCGTTTTCAATAATACCTCTCAATTCAGAAATTTTCACACGATCTTGTTTCATTGTATCTCTATGACGAATAGTAACTGTTTCATCTTCGATCGTTTGGTGATCTACTGTAATACAAAATGGAGTTCCAAGAGCGTCTTGTCTTCTGTAACGACGACCGACAGCATCTTTTTCATCATAGGCCACATTGAAATCCCATTTTAAATCTTCGATGATTTTTTTAGAGATATCAGGCAATCCATCTTTTTTAACCAACGGTAAAACGGCAGCTTTTGTTGGTGCTAAAACAGCTGGTAATTTTAGTACTGTTCTTGTAGATCCATCTTCTAAAACTTCTTCTTGCAACGATGTTGCAAAAACAGCTAAAAACATACGATCCAGTCCTACAGAGGTCTCTACAACATACGGAACGTAATTTTCATTCAATTCCGGATCAAAATATTGTAGTTTTCTACCAGAATATTGTTCGTGCGCTTTTAAGTCAAAATCGGTACGCGAGTGAATTCCTTCTAATTCTTTAAATCCGAATGGGAAGTTGAATTCAATATCAGCAGCCGCATTTGCGTAGTGTGCTAATTTTTCGTGATCGTGAAAACGGTAATTTTCTTTTCCTAATCCTAAAGATAAATGCCAGTTTAAACGTGTTTCTTTCCAGTAGTGATACCATTTCATTTCTTCTCCCGGACGCACAAAAAATTGCATTTCCATTTGTTCGAATTCACGCATACGGAAAATGAATTGTCTTGCAACAATTTCGTTTCTAAACGCTTTACCCGTTTGAGCGATTCCAAAAGGAACTTTCATACGACCTGATTTCTGTACATTCAGGAAATTGACAAAGATACCTTGTGCCGTTTCCGGACGTAAATATAAATCCATTGCAGAATCTGCAGAAGCTCCTAATTTAGTTCCGAACATTAAATTGAATTGCTTTACGTCTGTCCAGTTTTTAGAACCTGTTTCAGGATCAGCAATTTCTAATTCTTCTATTAAAGCTTTTACGTCCTGAAGATCATCAGTCATTCCTTTTGCAAGCCTCGATAAAATTTCTTTATACTTCGAAAGATATTCTACTACACGCGCATTTGTTGTTACAAATTCTTCTTCATTAAAAGCGTCTCCAAAACGAGCTCTTGCTTTTTCAATTTCTTTTTGAGCTTTTTGATTGATCTTTTCAGCATGATCTTCAACTAAAACATCAGCTCTATATCTTTTTTTAGAATCTTTATTATCAATTAACGGATCATTGAAGGCATCAACGTGGCCTGACGCTTTCCAGGTTGTTGGGTGCATTAATATTGCAGCATCAAGGCCGACAATATTTTCATTCATCTGAACCATTGATTTCCACCAATATTCACGGATATTCTTTTTTAACTCGACACCATTTTGTGCGTAATCATACACTGCACTCAATCCATCGTATACTTCGCTTGACGGAAATATAAATCCGTACTCTTTTGCGTGCGAAACCACATTCTTAAATAAATCTTCTTGTTTTGCCATAGTGATGCAAAAATATAAAAAGTACGTTTAAAAAAAAGAAAAATTATAAAGATTGAAGGATTGATTTCGTTAGTTTTGTAACTAAATTCTTTCTATTTGTGTTTAATTACCTTATTAACCTGTTTTTCCCCAAAGTTTGTGCTGCATGCCATACACTTTTAATGTCCAATGAAGATATAATCTGTACACATTGCCGTCATGAAATGCCTCTTACTCAATATCATTTAGACACCAAAAATGAAGCTGTAAAGAAATTCTACGGTAAAATTGAGATCCAGCATGCTTCTGCCTTTTTATATTTCAATAAAAAAGGAATGATACAGGAACTCATTCACAATCTAAAATACAAGGGTCGTGAAGAGATCGGTTTTGTTTTGGGAAATTGGTATGTAGAAGATTTAAAAGGATTGAATTTAGAAATTCCTTTTGATGTTGTAATTCCGGTTCCGCTACATAAAAGAAATTCAGGGAACGCGGTTATAATCAGGTCACCACTTTTGGAAAAGCCTTAGCCGAAGGTTTAAACATTACTTTTGATGATACTGTTTTATACCGAAAGAAATACTCCAAAACGCAGTCGAAAAAAAATCTGTTAGGAAGATCAGAAAACATCGAAAATATATTCGACGCTCATTTTTCTGAAGAAAATCAAAACAAACATTTTCTAATTGTCGACGATGTCCTGACAACCGGAGCTACGCTTGAAGCCTGCTCCCGCGCCTTACTAAAAATTCCGGGAACGAAAATTAGTATTGTTTGCATGGCTATGGCGAATTCTTAGGAATGATTAGCCACAGATTTAGCGGATTCAAACAGATTTATACAGGTTTTATTAATTGTTAATCTGTGTCAACCCGTTTAAATCCGCTAAATTTGCGGGCAAAAATTAATTCACCACAATTTTCTTAACCGTTCTTCTGTCTCCGTCAACAACGGTTACCAGATAAATTCCGGCAGAAACATTTTGCAATTGAATATTCTGATTGAAGTTTGATGTACTCTCAAAAGTGTTTTCATAAACTTTCTTACCTAAAATATCATGTACAAAAACTTTAACTCCGGTATTGGATTTACTTTCAAATTGAATGCTAAAACTTCCTTTGTTTGGATTTGGATACAATACAAAATCGATATTTTCAAAATCAGGCGTACTCAAAGTATAGGTTTGTCCGCAAATATTTATAGAAGCAGAATTTAAAGTTCCGAAATTTCCAACAACAGCATCACGAACTCTTAAAGTCCATGTTCCTGCAGCATTTTGCCCGTTAAAAGCACTTAATAAATCAACCGGAATAACAATTTGTTCTGTCGTTTGGTTGCAATCTAAAGCAGCACCGGAATCATTAAATTGCATTGCTAAAGTTGAATTTGTCGACCCGCAATTTTTATTAAACAATCGCACAATAGTTCCTTGTGGGCTTACCATTTGAATTTCAAGATCCGAAAATTTTGCATGTGTCACATTAACCGCAACATCTACATCTGAAACAGTTGCTGTAGATGCAGGAACAGTAATCGTTCGGGTTACAAAAGTTGTGGTATTCGGAATTGAAAAAGAACTTCCAAAACTATACGAATTACAATTTATTGTTGAAGTAAAACCTACCGCAAATGGTTTGCTGTTTACTGCATAGTAAATATTTGCTGTTGGCTCTATAAGGATTCTGCAATTTTTAGACGAAGGCACACTTGTTGGAAGCGTGATTGTCTCAGAACCGTCATTTGGCGTATTAGCCGCCAAAATTATCGGAAAGGTCAAACCACCATCTGTAGACAATTTGATATTGACTGCCGTTGAACCTTCTAAAGTATTGGTACTATTTACACTCCATGTTACCGTTTCGCTTAATCCCTGCCACCAGCTAACTCCATCACTTACGTGTGAAGTTACTGCAAATGGTCCTGCAAAAGAAGCTACATTTACAACCATAGCATCGGTGTAGGTTTGCGCTGCTCCGTCGGCAGCATTATCTCTTCCTGTTAAGGTAAAATGCAACGTTCTTCCAATAGAAGAAACAGATTCCCAGGTTGTAGTCAATTTATTTTGAAGTACTGAACTGAAAGCTGGCATATAACGAACAGCTGAACTATTTGGAACGACTGATCGAAACAGAGGTCCGTCAGGTTTTGTTGGATACGCAATACTATTTCCGCCAGAGGTTGTTGTGGCATTATCGTTTTCTTCCCAATTATAGGTTATCGAATTACCTTCAGGATCAGATCCTGTGCCTGTTAAAACAAAAGCAGTACTAATTGGAATCGTATAGTCAGGACCGGCACTAATTACTGGTGGATTATTAGTAATAGCTGTATTTACCGGACAACTTTTCCCTGCAAGAGTATTTTGAATTTGTAAAATACTTACATAAGCAAAATAATCATCAGAAGCATTTTGAATATCATAATCGCCTGTTACACCGGCATAAGCCATAATAGTAGAACCACTTCCGGGCTCAACATTTACATTAGTTCTTTCGGCAGCATCATAAGAAAAAGTGTGGTTTGCTCCCAATTGATGCCCCATTTCGTGGGCAACAAAATCAATATCAAAAGTATCGCCCTGCGGTTTTCCGTCTGAAGGTGACGTATAGGCACTTCCTTTTGCTAATGGATTATTTGTTGTTGGATTTGTACAAACACAACCTATACAACCTGCATTTCCACCACCGCCCGAAGCGCCAAATAAATGCCCTAAATCATAATTCCCATTACCAATTACATTGGTTAATGTGGTTTGCACTTCCTGATTCCAGTCACCATCAGCTCCGGTTGAAGCATTAGAATAAGGATCTGTAGTAGCATCTGTATAAATTACGGCATCATTATTTGCAATCAAAACCACTTTTACGGCCAAATCTTTATTAAAAACACCATTTACTCTCGTCAAAGTCGCATTCATTCCGGCCAATGCACCTGCTTTTGTCCCTCCAAAATAAGTTGTATATTCTGCCGTACACGACAATGCCAGACGCATTGTCTTAAATATTTTTGCATTTGAAGCCGCCTGTACCGTTTTTGCAGTAGTATTTCTATCAGAAATTAAATCGGTCGTTTTGCAAACAAGTCTTCCGGAATTATCGGTATTTGTAGACGTAAACAAAACATATTCTGTTTTATCTTCTGGATTCCCTTCTATATATTCTGTTGGCTTATCTGCTCGCAGAATCATGGTTTGCAGCCCAATAGGCGAAACGCTAAAGTGTATTTTTGCCGATTTATCATCTAAACCACTTCCTTCATACGCTCTTATTTCAGGATATTTTGCTTGTAGCTCAGGTTCGAAATTAGACGATTCCCAAACTTTAAAACGCTCTAAAACACCATTAGAATTTGGGACGGTGATTTCAGAAGTGATTGCTTTTGAAGCTTTTCCAGTTGTTGCGGCAAGTTTGCTTTTTAAGAAATCAGAATTCAGTTTATAGTATAATTTTTCTGAATCAGATGAGTTTAGCCTCTTATTTAAAGTAGAGTTTGAGGTTGTTTTTTGCCATAAATCATCATTTTGAGCGTGAATCTTGACACAACAAAAAATAACAAATAAAAAAAGTAGTGGTTTTTTCATACTCAATGGTATTTTGAAAAATCAAAATTAAGAGAATTAAATCAATTTCTTACATATAAACGACATTTAATCCTTTTTAGTCGACCAGTCAGCCGTTTTTCACTAAAAAGAACCAAAATGGTATCAAAAATCAATTATGCGTTGGTAAAATTTCAAATAGATAGTATAAATTTGCACCATCTTAAATTATTTGTTTTGAAGCTCTTTCATTCTATAAACGATTTCCATTCGACTAAGAAAACGATTTTAACTCTTGGCACCTTTGATGGTGTTCATATTGGTCATAAAAAAATTCTGGAACGAATTACTCAAAACACTGAAAACGGGAAATACGAAAGTTTAGTTCTTACATTTTTTCCGCACCCAAGAATGGTTTTACAGGAAAAATCAGAAATTAAACTTTTAAATACCATTTCTGAAAAATCTAAACTTTTAGAACAAACCGGAATTGAAAATCTTGTCATTCATCCTTTTAACGAAAGTTTTTCAAGATTAACTGCCGAAGAATTTGTGCATTCCATTTTAGTAGATCAATTTCATATTCAGAAAATAATTATTGGACATGATCATCGTTTTGGAAGAAACAGAACCGCCAATATTGATGACTTAATTGCCTTTGGTGCAGAATATGGTTTTGAAGTGGAGCAAATTTCTGCACAGGAAATTCAGGATGTTTCTGTAAGTTCTACCAAAATCAGAAAAGCCCTAAATGAAGGACATATGAAATTGGCCAACGATTATTTGGGATATAATTACTTTTTAACCGGTGAAGTTGTAAAAGGAAAACAATTAGGAAGAACTATAGGTTTTCCCACAGCAAACATTCACATTGAAGAAGATTATAAATTAATTCCGAAAAATGGTGTTTATGCCGTAAAAGCCTTAATTGGTCAAAAAGAAGTTTTTGGAATGATGAATATTGGTTTTAATCCGACAGTAAACGGAGAAAAACAAACAATCGAAGTGAATCTTTTTGATTTTGATGCTAATATTTATGGCGAAAAAATCGAAGTTTCATTATTACATTATCTTCGTGAAGAACAAAAATTTGGTTCGGTTGATTTACTAAAAGCCCAATTAAATCAGGATAAGACTGATGCTTTGGCTTTTATTTGTGAGCTTTAGGAAGCTTTCGAACATACTTTTCTTCAATTTTAAATCATCGTAGTTATTTTTTTAGTAAATTTGATATACAACTCTGTTTGTCAATCATTTACTATTAACTTCTTTAAAAATAACCACTATGAATTTACCTAAAGAAATTACCAACGGTTTTTTGATTTTCCTCGGAATAGGCATTTATTTTTTATTAATGAATTTATTAGGACTTGCAGATTTGTTTTACCTGCGTACCCTAAATGTGTTTTTTATATTTTATGGGGTAAACAGAACCATGCAAATGAACCTTCGCGAAGGAGAGACCAACTTTGTATCTAATGCAGTGTCAGCAATGACAACTTCTGTAGTTGGTGTATGCATGAGTGTTTTTGGATTACTAGTTTATAGTTATGCAAGAGGTGGAGATTCTTATGTGCAAGGCTTATCAGAAACATTTATGTTTGGAGGAAATCCTTCTGTACCAACTTATTGTATCTGTTTGCTTTTTGAAGGAGTCGCATCATCAGTAATTGTCACCCTAATGATGATGTTATACTGGAATAATAAATATGCAGCCGATTAATTTTTTTAAATAAATCGGCAATTTAAACACTCTAAAGTCATGAAAAAGTATAATTCTATGATTTTAGAGTGTTTCTTTTTTGAAAATAACTGTCAAATATTCATTTACAGAAATACACATTGGTTGATTAGAACAATTTAACTACTTTTGAAGCATCAAAAAATTGCATCGATGAGCATTACAAAACACAATTGGACAAAAGACGAAATAATCGCCATATATAACAAACCTATGATGGACCTGCTATATGAAGCAGCCACAATTCATAGAGCAAAACACGATCCTAACGTAGTTCAGGTATCTACTTTACTATCTATTAAAACCGGAGGCTGTCCTGAAGATTGTGGTTATTGCCCACAAGCTGCACGTTACAACACTGGCGTTGAAGGAAATGACTTAATGAGTGTTAGCCAGGTAAAAGCTCAGGCTTTGCGCGCTAAATCAAGCGGATCTTCTCGTGTTTGTATGGGAGCTGCCTGGAGAAACGTAAAAGATGGTGAAGAATTCGATCAGGTTTTAGAAATGGTTCGTACCATTAATAAACTTGATATGGAAGTTTGTTGTACACTTGGGATGATTACTGAAAACCAGGCACAACGATTGGCAGAAGCAGGATTATATGCTTACAATCATAATTTAGATACTTCTGAAGAATATTATAAAGATGTAATTTCTACTCGCGGTTTCGAAGATCGTTTACAAACTATCGAGAATGTTCGTAAAACGAATGTTACGGTTTGTAGTGGAGGAATTATTGGAATGGGAGAAAGTATTGAAGACAGAGCCGGAATGCTTGTTGCACTTTCGACTTTAAATCCTCAACCAGAGTCTGTGCCTATTAATGCATTAGTTGCTGTTGAAGGAACTCCGATGGAAGAAGAAAAACCAGTAGAAATCTGGGAAATGATTCGTATGGTAGCAACAACCAGAATTGTAATGCCAGATACTCAGGTTCGTTTATCAGCAGGAAGAACTAATATGAGTCGTGAAGGACAGGCAATGTGCTTTTTCGCTGGTGCCAATTCTATTTTTGCAGGCGATAAACTACTTACAACTCCAAATCCGGATGTACACGAAGACATGAAAATGTTTGAAATGTTAGGATTGATTCCGCAGAAACCATTCGTTAAGGTTTCACAACCACAAACAGTTGAAGCAGCCGATTCTCAGTTTGCTCCATTAGGCGAAAAACCAAAATGGTCAAGACCTGGTCATACGATTGAAAGAAATCTTGAAGCTTCGATTAAATCAAAAATTTAATTAAATGAGTTAATAAATCTCGAAAAATATTTTTAAATTGCTTATAACCTGCGTTATAAGCAATTTTTTTATTTAATAGAGATGAATTTAAAACAAATCGAAAGGGTAAAAAAGATCTCAAAAGCTGATTTTATTTCCCAATACGTCAAAAAACAAATACCAGTTGTTATCGAAGAGCTGACAGAAGATTGGCCAGCTTATCATAAATGGAAATTATCCTACATCAATGAAATCGCCGGTGATACTGTCGTTCCATTATACGATAACAGACCCGTTAATCATGAAGATGGTTTTAACGAAGCGCATACTAAAATGAAAATGAGCGATTATATCACTCTTTTACAATCCAAACCTACAAACTATCGTATTTTCCTTTATAATTTAATGAAGGAGGTCCCAACATTAAAAAACGACTTTTTATGGCCTGACATTGGATTAAAACTTGTTAAGCAGATGCCAATGTTGTTTTTTGGCGGACAAAACTCAAAAGTATTCATGCACTTTGATATTGATTATTCTAATATACTGCATTTTCATTTTCATGGGGAAAAACAATGCATGATCTTTCCTCCTGATCAGTCAAAGTATATGTATAAAGTGCCTCATGCATTGATTTCGAGAGAAGACATTGATTTTGATGATCCTGATTATGAAAAATTTCCTGCCTTAAAAAATGCTGAAGGTTATATCACCAATCTTAAACACGGTGAGATGTTGTATATGCCCGAAGGATATTGGCATTACATGAAATATTTGACTCCGGGATTCTCCATGAGTTTACGCGCTTTTCCAAAAAACATTACCAATTTATCCAAAGCTGCTTATAATGTTTTTATTATGCGCCATTTTGATATTATGATGCGAAAATTTAAAGGGCAAAAATGGATTGATTATAAAAATGAAAAAGCGATTCAGAATACCAATGAGAATTTAGCAAAATCGGCTTAATTCAAATAAAAAAAGCAGTTGAAATCAAGGTTCAACTGCTTTTTTTGGGATTTAAAACCTAAAATACGGTTTTGGTATCTACCACAAAACCATTCTCTAAAATTGTTTTAATCAATAAAACCTGATTTGAAGATTGCAAACTGGATATTTGCAACTCCATTGCGTTAATTTTCTTTTTATGGTAAAGAAGCTTTCCTGTGACATCAAAAATGGAAACTTCGCTAATATTTTCTATGGTTGATGTCACTTTGATAGTTTTATCTTTTACAGAAACCAAAACAGCCTGTTGTACATCTTCAAAATCAACTGTTCCCAATGATTTATTAGTATAACGCAATACAAAGCGATCATTAAAAGTTCCTATTGCTGTTGCGAAGGTGTAATCGCTACTTCTTAAATCATGAATAGAATTGGTTACTTTATCTTCTAAATAAATAGCCTGATTAGTTAGCTTCCCATCAGCCTGATCGATAGAGATGGTGAAATTTCCATCAATAGCACTTCTGTATCCTAATGGTACAGTATCAGTATCCAAAAAAGGCACAGCACGACCCTGAATTACTAATTTACTACCATTATTTAAACTATAAAAATCCAAATATTTATTTGCATCAAAAGTGACACCATCGTATCCTCTATCAGTGTCATTAGTTGCTCCTCCAATGTATCCAACAAGAGTCTGCTTAAAAGCGCCTTCGGTATTGGAGAGATTAAGCCATAAGCGATTTTTTTCTATAATCGTTGGTTTCGAAGTTTTCGCTGGTTTAAAAAACTGGTTGTTTGCACCAAAACGCATTGAATTAGTAAACGTTATTGTACCAGGTAATCGCATACCAGCGAAAAAACCTTGTCCAGCCGCTATTTTACCATGTGGTGGGTCATTATTGTTTCCTGGAGCTGATGTTCCGGTTAATGCTGCCTTTTTGACTACAATACCACCAGTTAAATTATAACTTGCATAATCATTTACGTTATATCTATAATAGCCTCCTAACGTTACCGGAGTATTATGTGTCCAGAAATACAAGGTTCCCACCAGAATTGGATTGTCTTCAATAAATTGATCTGCATCTAATGCTGATGGATATGGGTTTCCGATTAGGTAATATTTACCACTATCAAATGTTTCAGTGGTCACATTTCCATTATTAGGCACACCACTAAAAGAAGCTGTGTAATCTGCCCTGTTGATATTAGAATAATTTTCCGGACCACGAATTATATAACCTTTGCCAACAACCATATTTGTATTTCTATCTGTAGCCACCCAACCTGTTCCATCAAATCTAAAATACTTGTTATACTCCGTTAATGGTGAAACACCAATGAGTTTTTGTGGGCTAACAGGGGTGGACCAATATACAAAATCGGCCTGGCGAATTTGCGGACTTGTTCGCTTATAAGTAATATTTCCAGTATTAACAACATTGTTTTTTTGTATTAAACTTGCATTATTTTCGAATATTAGTTTCGCATTTGTTCCAGATTCGACTATTACTTCATTATCGATAAATAATGTATGACCAGACTTTATTGTCACTTCTTTCCCTGCATTTACTTTACAGGAACAACCCGATAAATCACCTGTTGATTCATAATTACTTGCAAACTCTATAATGTCAGAAATTATAGGAGTACTACCTTTTGACCAAGAAGTTCCATCCCAAATATTTGTCTCTGGTGCTTTTATCTCAATATTTACCGTTGGTGGTGACGGACAATTCGCACCTTCCTGTATCGTAAAACTATAAGTCCCAGGAACTAAATTAGGAACGGTAAAATTAGCTGTTGAGCCAGAATAATTCTGAAAAACTGTACCGTTATTTTGTGTAATTTGCCATGCTGCAGTAGGTAATCCACTTAAATCTATACTTCCTGTTGCACTAACACATGTTGGATGTAGCACTGTATCAATAATTGGCGTACTTAATATCGAATTTACCTTTATTGTACCAATAGCATTTACTATTCCACAACCACCTGTTAAAGGTATACTATAATTAAATGTACCGGGATTTGTTGGTTGACCTGTGATAGTGATAACATCAGATGACCAACTCGCCGTAACCCCTGGCGGTAAATTTGACGGTGTACCAATTCCGGTTGCTCCAGTTGTGTTATGTATTATATTGGGCATGATTGCATTATTGCAAATTATTGGTGATGACGATGCAGCATCTACTGTATTATTTTCTCGTACTATAACCGGATAAGTATCTATAACTGCGTATACTGTAGAACAAGCTGGTGAAGCAGTTACAGTAATTGTTAGTGTAATTTGTTTTCCGGCATCTGCTGCTGCAGCTGTGTAAGTTGGCGTTAATGTTGTCGCTCCCGAAATTGTTCCTGCACCATTATGTGTCCATAAAATAGTCCCATTTGTTGCATTAGCTTCACCTACACCAATTGTCATTGCTCCATTAGCACATATACTTTGAGACCCTGATACTGATACAGTTGGTGCTCCCTGAATATTTACAGTATAAGTAGCCGTTGCAATTTGTGGCGCACATGAATTAATACTTGTAACTGTCATCGTTAAAACAACAGTTCTCGCAGTTCCACCTAAAGTTGGGGTATAAGTAGGTGTTAATGTTGTATCATTAGTTAATATCCCGCTACCATTAAATGTCCACTTAATAGTACCGTTAGTTGCTGCCGCTCCACTTACCATTACAGATTGATTAGAACATATCGTTTGACTACCACCGGCGGTCGCAGTTGGCAAGCCCTGAACTGTAACTGTTGCCGGTGTCGAATTGGAACTACTACACCCTCCTGAATTAACTACTTTTACAGTATAATTCCCCGCAGCTGTCACATAAATACTTTGTGTTGTTTCTCCGGTAGACCAAACATTACCTGAAGAAGCACTAGAAGTTAGAGTAACACCATCTGTTTGACAAATTACGGATGGGGTTGGAGAAATACTTGGTGCAACAGGTAAAGATGACGTTGTTCTGGAAGAAGGAATCCCAGCAGTATAACCACTAGACCCACACCCATTATTAGCTCTAACTCTATAATAATATTGCGTTCCTGCTGTCAAACCAGTAAAAGTATAAGGGCTTGCTGTTATTCCATTAAAAGTTTGAGTAGCTGCCGTAGCAGGAAAACCACTATTTGTAGATATTTGTACCGTATAATCTATCGCTAATGCTGAACCAGTCCAGGTCATTGTAAACTCTGTACAGAAAACTGTAGTTGTTGAAGCACCAACTCCCGTAGGAACTGAAGGATTTGAATTAGAAGTTTTTATAGAAACTGGAGAGCCATTAGTAAAACTGCTGTTACCGCAACCATTTACAGCTCGAACCCTGTACCAATAATCTGTATTAGGAGTCAGGCCAGTTACTGTGTAAGGTGAAGTTGTAATACCAGTAAATGTAACTAAACCTGTGGTAAATCCAGCATTTGTAGCTCGTTCGACCACATAACCAGACGCACCTGCAACAGCATTCCATGTTACATTAAACTGTAAACACTGAATACTACCAGAACCTACACCTGTTGGAGCGTTTGGAGCAGTATTTAAAGTAGTAACTGTTGGACTGGCTCCAGTAGCATTTGTACTTGAACCACAACCGTTTACAGATCTAATTCTATACCAATATTGAGTATTTGCAGTTAAGCCTGTTATTATATATGGTGAAGTTGTAATTCCTGTAAATGTAATTAACCCTGTAGTAAAACCCGAATTAGTGGCTCTTTCAACAGTGTAACTCGTCGCCGCTGGAACTATATTCCAATTTAAAGTGAACTGTGTACAACTATTTCCAGAAGTAGTAATTCCTGTAGGCGTGCCAGGAACCACTGCAGTTGCATATGTTATGGTATTAGAATTAGCACTAACACAGTTACCGTTAAATGCTCTTACTCTGTAATAATAAGTAGCATTACCCAAACCTGTTACATTAAATGTTAGTACATTTCCAACATTTCGAGCACTATAACCTGTTACAAAAGTGGCAAAAGTATTTACCGTAGATACATCAAGCTCATAATAAGTAGCACCAGCTACAGCTTGCCAATTAGCCGTAATCTGATTACACGTTGCACCGGTTCCTGCTAAAGCTATCGGAGCTGTGCCTGATGAATTTACAGTAACAGTAGCCAAATTATTAGAGTTAATAGCTGAAGTACAATTTTCAGAAGCTATTACGCTTGATCCAGAAGTTAATGCTGTAATTGTTATAAATCTGCTTCCCACAGTTGTAAAACCTGTCGCAACAAAGGTTCCTGTACCGGAAACTGTAACATTCATTGGAGCTGGTGTCTGTGCAACACCTTGGATTTCATAAGATACTGAATAGAGCCCAACAGGTAATATCCCTGTCAATGTAATTTCTGAAGAAGTTCCTGAGCAAACATTAACAGCTGATGCCACTGTACTGGTCAAACTATAAGTAGGACAAGTATAAGATATTATAATTCTTCCTGCTCCCCCCGCTCCTCCTGTTCTATTCGAACCAAAAAAGAAAGAAGTTCGTGATCCACTACCCCCACCTCCAGGAGCAGTACCCGGATTACCATTATTTGTTGTCAAAAAAGTATTTATTGGTGTACCACCTGCACCTCCTCCATTTGCTCCAACACCACCAACACCTGAACTAAGAGGAGTTCCGTCATCATCAGAAGCACCTGTCGCTCCATTCCCTCCATTTCCTCCGGCAATTCTTGTAGTTCCCTGAGATCCTGCAACTGTTCCTCCACTTCCGCCAAGAGGAGTTCCTCCAGAGATATTTCCAGCACCTCCAAAACCACCTGCAGCATAAATAAGTCCCGTGTATCCTGTAATTGTAGAAAACCCTCCCGCATTTCCATTATTAGCCAAAACTCCTGTACCACCTGCACCCACTATAATGGGTAAACTAGCTCCGGAGGGTATTGTTAATGTAGCACTTGCAAAAGCTCCTCCGCCGCCTCCGGCACCCGCTCTCGCCCCATCAGAATTTGTTGTTGATCCTCCTCCTGCTCCTCCTGCTCCCCAAGCTTGCACAGTAAGTGTAGTTATCCCGGCCGGACTAACGAATGTTGAATTTCCAGGATTTGAAAAAGTCGTAGATTGTCCGTAAAAATGTAAGGGTAAACAAACCAATAAAATGAGTAATTTTTTTTTCATAATATGGTATTTTAAATCGTTAGAAAATTAGATTCAAACTCAAATGAAAATTATTTTTTACTATTTAAATACCATAGCAATGACACGGGAACATACAAAAATGTAGTCCAGAAACATGTTAAAAAAGAGTGATTAAAAAATATTTCTTTTCCTTAAAAGTGGTATTTAAATTTAACTAATCAATATTTTTAATAGACTTGGGAATTCTAAAAAGTATTTTTTTTGGCTTGTTATTAATAATTCTAATGATCATTTAATGATTTTTTACAAGCTCAAAATACCATAAAAATAAGATACATCAATTTACAAAATTTTATATAAACACCTAAAAAACAGCTTATTATAAGCTAAAAATCTTACGTTTTTAAGTAATTTCGCATAAATATATTTTTTTCATGTAGTTCATCATTTAAAATATGTTGATCATCTACACAAAAAATTATGTTTTTTGTTAAAAACAGTGTTTTTTTAGCTGAATTTTCTCCTTCAAATAAAAAAACACTCTTAAAAACGTCTCAGAAAAACATTTTTCAGAAAAAATATTGTAAAAAAAATCCACTTATCAAATGACAAATGGATGTTGAAATTTTGCAAAATGCACTTTCAAAACAGAATTTTATTTGTGGTCTTATAACCATTTTCTAAAATTGTTTTCACAATTAAAATTTGATTCTGGCATTGCAAATTAGAAATATGTAATTCAATAGCATTAACATTCTTTTTATTAAAAAGAAGTTTTCCGGAGATATCGAAAACTCCAACTTCATGAATAATTTCCTTAATAGAAGTGACTTTGATGATTTTATCTTTCACTGAAATTACGACCGAAAGATCTGATTTATTAAAGTCCTTTGTATTTAATTTAGTATCAAGATATCTAAGTACAAAACGATCATTAAAAGTTCCTTTTTGAGTTGTAAATAAGTAAGTACCTTCATTCAGGTTGTAAACAATATGCAACAATTTATCTTCAATAAAAACAGGAGTATTTTCAAATATTCCATCTCTATGATCAATACTAATACTTAATTCACCATCAATTGCACTCATATAACCTAATGAAATCGAATCAATTTCCTGAAAAGGCACAGCTCTACCCTGAATTGCTAATTTTTTATTATCCAGAATGCTATAAAAATCTACAAATTGGTTAGCATTAAAAGATTCTGCATCATAATCACTATCATATAAATTGGTTGCTCCGTCGATATATCCAATTAAAATCTGTTTAAAAATACCTCCTGATCCTTTCAGATTCAGCCATATACGATGTCGTTCCATCTCATGTTTACTGTCTACATCATTTATCTTTGCAGGCTTAAAAAAAATGGAGTTTTTTTCGGTAGTCCTCATACTATTATTAAATTCAATAACACCTTCGCTTAAACTCCTTACAAAAAAAGCTTGTCCTGAAGCAATCTTTCCATCCGGAACAGTTTCATTAATCCCTGATGCCAATGCCGCCCGGGTACCAACACCTCCAAGTCGATTATACACCGCATAATCATTCTGTGTATATTTATTATTAACATAAGGCGTATTATGAGTCCAGAAATATAGGGTTCCTTTGATATTTTTTCTATTTACATTTAAAAAAATATCTGCATCGAGCGTTGACGGATAAGGGTTTCCTATCAAATTATAAATGTTTGCTGGTCCAACATTTATATTAATTATTCCATTATTAGGAACGCCTTTAAAAACAGCCTCATATTTATCAGGAATAGTTGGAGAAAAATTTTTGGGTCCCTGAATAATATATCCTTTACCTAAAATCATATTACTGGAAGGACTTTCCCTTTTCCATGCATAATTTAAAAAAGAATAATAACTGTCTGATGCCGTATTAGGAGAAACATCAAGTAAATTTTGGTTGTTTATGGGTGATGACCAATAGGTATAATCAGATTTAAGAATTGGAGATGTCTTCCTTTTAAGATGAAGTATTCCTGTATTAATCATTTCATCATCTGATTGATATAAACTGGCTGTATCTTCTAAAATTAATGTTCCAAAACCTAAATAAGAAAATTCTATAACTAAAGTATTACTACTTAAAAGTGTAACTGTTTTTCCATAATCTATAGTACAACTGCATACATTTGCGGAGATTAAAGAGGGATAATCTTCTTTAAAAGTAACTTCTTTTCCACCTGATGGAAAACCATTGGACCAATTCGTACCATCCCAGACTGTAGCTTCCAGACAAAGTTTTAACCTTGCTATTCGATGTTTGGATATACCCGAAACCGAATTAAAATCTCCACCAATCATCAGTCGCTGATTTGCGGTAAAACTCATTGTGTAAAGTTTATTATTGAGACGTGCATCAAAAGAGGGATCAAAATCACCTGACTTCAATAAACGAAGAAGTCGCATAGAACTATAGTTTTTGTATGTCCCGGAAAAAGTACCTCCAACTAAAATTCGATTATCAGGCTGAACCAGAATACTCCTTACATCACCTTTACTAAAACCGGAACCAGATTCAAAAGTAGTATCCAAACTACCATTAGTATTTAATCGGGCTATTCTCTTTTGTGAAACTCCATTATAATTAAGAAAATTTCCTCCTATGATAATTTTCCCGTCCGACTGTAATGCCATTGTGTATATGTATTTATCAAATCCATTTCCGATATTAAATCCAGAATCTATACTCCCGTCCGGATTTAATCGAACTAAGCGGGAAATTGACTGACCATTAAAACTAGAAAAATGCCCGCCAACCAAAATTTTCTTGTCTGATTGAATTAAGATCATTTCTATAATTGCATCAGCGCCAAGACCCACATTAAAACTTGGATCGCGAGAACCATTTGGCAATAACCGAATTAGCCTGCCTGAAGGCGTATCATTATATTTGGTAAAATTCCCACCTATAAGTATCTTATCATCAGATTGAACTGCTATAGCATAAACCTGGTTATTAAAACCTGTACCAATACCAAATGTATCGTCAACTGCTCCATCAGGTAAAATCCGAATCAGCCTATTTGTGAGGCTTTCATTGTATTTTGTAAAATTCCCTCCGAAAATAATTTTTCCATCCAATTGTAATGTTGCAGTCTTAATTAAATTATTAGCCCCTAATTGTCCATTATTAAAGTTAAGATCTACTAACCCTTCGTTTGAAAGACGGGCAATTCTGGAAACAAAAGCGCCATTAAATTTTTTAAAATTGCCAAATACCATTGTTTTCTTATTCTCTAAAGATAAAATCTTTAAAACCGAATTATCAAAACCGATTCCAGCTGATAAATATCCGGTATCATATTCCCCATCTGAATTGATTTTAGCCAATCTACCCTGATTCAGTCCATCAAAAATGGAAAATGAACCTCCAATATACCAAGAACCTTCCAGGTCATTCACCAATGCTAAAACGGATGCTGAGGCTGGTCCGGAACCAAAATCTACATCTGTTTTTAATACGCCATGGGAATTTAAAAGACAAACTCTGTTGACATCATTACCATTATAAGAACCTGTGAACGAACCACCGATCATAATATTATCAAAAGTGTCAATTTTAATTTTCTGAACTGCACCCGCACTCAGACCAGAACCTGATGAAAAGCTACCATCTACACTTCCATCATCATTCAACCTAATAATTCTATTAGCAGCAACTCCATTATAATTCGTAAATTTTCCGCCTAAAACAATTTTACCATTGGACTGAACTGCCATAGCGCTTACATCGTCATCAAAACCAGTTCCGATATTAAAACTCGTATCGACACGTCCATCATTATATAAACGAACAATTTTATTGCTTTGAGTCCCATTAAAAGAAGTAAAATTCCCCGTTAGCAAAATTTTTCCATCTGATAAAACACTGCTATTAGTAATATTTGATGAAGAACCAGAACCTGTCATAAAAAAAGTATCCAAATTGCCATTTGAAAGAATACGGGTAACCCTATTGACTGTAACATTATTGTATCTTGTAAAACTCCCGACAATTATAATTTTCCCATCAGATTGCGGCGAAATCTCATAAATAATTCCCGTTGTAGCAGCTATCGAAGTATTGAATGACATATCATACGAGCCATCTGAATTTAAACGAACCAGTCTTCCGCAACTAATTCCATTAAAAGAGGTAAAACTACCTCCAACTATAATTTTATCATCAGGCTGAATATAAGTAGTATATACTTTACCATTGAAACCACTTCCTGTGTTGAAAGTGTCATCAATTGACCCATCTGGTTTTAAACGAGTTAAATACGAAGACGGAATTCCATTAAGATTTAAATAATCACCACCAACAATTAAATTTTGATCTGCTTGCAAAGTTAAGGTACGCACTGTATTATCAAAACCATCACCAATTAAGCCATCATCAAGCGTATTAAAAGTTAAGTCCACTTTCCCTTGTTGCCCGTAAACTTCTGCTCTATCAATAAAATTAAGTAGAACAAATAAAAAAATTAAATATTTAATCAAAATTGAAAATATCTGGTTAATAAATAAATTATAATAATTAACCGTAATTTAAGTGGCTTTATAAAAAAGTACAATACCCTTTTTTGGTGATATTTTATGATTATTTTAATGTTAAATAAATAAAATAGTGCAAAAAAAAGAGGCGCATAATGCGCCTCTTTTCCGTATATTAAAAATTTCTATTTATTGAAATATAATTTTTCTGGTAGTTGTAAATCCATTTTCCAATATAATTTTTACCAATAAAACCTGATTGGCTGCTTGTAGATTTGATAGCTGAAATTCGGCAGATCCTATCTTTATATTGTTATAAAGCAATTTTCCGTTTATGTCAAAAATAGTAACTTCCTTAATAGTTTCTTTTGCTGAAGTTATTTTGATTACTTTATCTTTTACCGAAACCAAAAGTCCATTTTCGACATTTTCAAAATCACCTGTTCCAAGTGTTTTGTTGGTATAACGTAATACAAATCGATCTGTAAAAGTCCCTATCTCGGTTGTGAAGGTATAATTTGCTGCTGTCAAATCATTAATCTTACCTGTCTTCTTATCTTCCAGATAAACGGGCTGTTTTGTAAAAACACCATCGACCTGATCAATAGAGATAGTAAAATCACCTGCAATAGCACTTTTATAACCTAACGGAACTGCATCAGTATCAACAAAAGGCAATGCACGTCCCTGAATTACAAATTTTCGCGTACCCTCTATACTATAAAAATCAATGTATTTGTTTCCATCAAATGAAGTTCCATCGTATCCTCTGTCATAATCATTGGTAGCTCCTTCAATGTATCCTACCATCATTTGTTTGAAGGCACCTTCTGTATTAGTCATGTTTAACCATACACGATGTTTTTCTCTGGCTGTTGTTTTTGCTGTTTTACCAGGTTTAAAAAACTGACCATTAGTATTACCGTCACTACGCATTGAATTGTTATACTTAATTTGTCCAGGATAGCTAAAACCTGCCATAAAAGATTGGCCTGCAGCTATTTTACCCAATGGTTTCTCGCTTGGAGTTCCTGATCCGGCTTTTGTACCAGAACCGGTTCCAACCATTCCACTCAAATTGTAACTTGCATAATCTTCGGTACTATATCTGTAATAACCACCCAGGACTACTGGTGTATTATGTGTCCAGAAATAAAGAGTTCCTTGTAGTACATCTCGATTTTGGTAGATAAATTCATCTGCATCAAGCGCTGATGGATACGGATTTCCAAGCAAAAAATATTTTCCAGACGGAAATACCTGTGCGGTCGTAATGTCTCCATTGTTTGGTGTACCTTTAAAAGTGGCTGCAAATGGGCTTTTTACTGTATTCGAAGTTCCTTCCGGACCACGAATAATATATCCTATGCCTACAGCCATAACAGTAGTTTTAGGAGTTACTACCCAGCCTGTACCGTTAAAAGCTAAATATTTATCACTAGCTGTAAGAGGCGAAACACCTCCCAAAGTTTGTCCCTTAACAGGCGAAGACCAATAAACATAATCAGCCTGACGAATATCCAGACTTTTACGCACGTAATTAATACTACCTGAATTGACTGCATCAGAATTATTACCCTGCATTAAATTAGAACTGTCCTCGAATGTCAATGTTGCAGTTGGAGCAACTGTTACTGCGTTTGTAACTGTTAAAGTGTTTCCGCTTCCAACTATTAAGGAACCAGTACCCGTTAAAGAAAGCGTATTTGCAAAGAAATATTGAAAAGTTCCTGAAATAACAGGATTATTAGCTGTAGTTGGTATAATAACACAATCAGCAGCTGTTGGAACTACTTCATCATGAATCCCAACGCTATCCCAGTTTGGCCCATAATTCCAGTCTGTAAGTTGGGCTCCTGTACCTTGTCCTCCCAACCATGTTTTGGTAATAGGCGCTGAAACTGATAAAGGTGCTCCCACCATTGTCGTAGTACAATCAGAGCTATTTTTTGCAGTTACTGTATATGAACCGACTGGCACACCGGTAAAAATTCCGGATGCATAGTAATTTGTACCGTCTATACTATATTCTACACCAGCTTGTGGTGTTGCTACCGTAATTGTTCCAGTACTTACTGCACAGGTTGGCTGAGTGGTTACTGAGGCTGTTGGGGTTGTTGGTAGGGCGTTTATAGTTATTGTTTTTTGACTAGTTACAGTAGTGCTGCAGCCTCCCGTTATAGTATAAATGATATCCGAAGTTCCTGCTGAAACTCCTGTCACAACTCCCGTTGATGCATTAACTGTAGCAACCGTCGGAACACTACTGCTCCAGGCTCCCGTACCTCCTGCTAAAACAACGGTGTTGGCTGTATAGGTTGTAGTCCCTGTTATACAAACTGTATTGGCACCGGTAACAGAAGCAATACTTGCATCTGGATTGACTGTTATTGTTTTTTGACGAGAAGGAGCGGTTGTACCACAGCCTCCCGTTACAGTATAAATGATATCCGAAGTTCCTGCTGAAACTCCTGTCACAACTCCCGTTGATGCATTTACTGTAGCAACCGTAGGAACACTACTGCTCCAGGCTCCCGTACCTCCTGCTAAAACAACGGTGTTGGCTGTATAGGTTGTAGTCCCTGTTATACAAACTGTATTGGCACCGGTAACAGAAGCAATACTTGCATCTGGGTTGACTGTTATTGTTTTTTGACGAGAAGGAGCGGTTGTACCACAGCCTCCCGTTACAGTATAAATGATATCCGAAGTTCCTGCTGAAACTCCTGTCACAACTCCCGTTGATGCATTTACTGTAGCAACCGTAGGAACACTACTGCTCCAGGCTCCCGTACCTCCTCCTAAAACAACAGTGTTGGCTGTATAGGT